>JAGHUH010000025.1 GCA_018064925.1 Candidatus Cacconaster stercorequi
GGCCTTGTGGAGGATGGTGCTTTCGGCGAAAAAACCGAGGCGGCGGTCAGAGCCTATCAGCGTGACCGCGGTCTGGAGGCAGACGGCATTGTGGGGAGCAAGACCTGGGCACAGCTGATGAAATAGCTTGACAGTCAAGTATGAGTCAAGTAAAATCGAAAATGAAGAAAGGAGTCGTGCGTTTGCACGACTCCTTATATCTTTTTGCCATCTGGCCCGCCGTACTGCGATATGATTACGGCAGCCAGCTTGGGGTTTGTATTGGTGATGCGCACCGGATACTGCAATTTTTTCTCGTAAATAAACATCAGTTACTGCCTCCTTCATCCCAAGGCCACGGATCATTGAGCCACTTGAAACTGCCCGGTGTGAGATCGGTCTGCAGCAGGGGGCCGTAGGTCTCCTGATACTTTTTCCGTCCCTCGTTGGCCAGCTTGATATACGACCAGTACAGATTCAGCGCTTCTTCATCATCGGCGTGCGTAACCAGATATAAACCGAGTTCATCAATGGCAAAATCCAGCGCCATCAGCTCCGAAAGCGGTGTGTTAGCGGCAGGAAAACGACTTTTCAGCTCCTTATGGAACGGCAGGTCCAGACCGGGAAACAGTGTGCCCTGCTGGAGTGCCTCCTTCTGTCCGTAGCGCTTGGGATCATTCTGCTGCATGGAAACGAAAGGAAAGGCAAGCGACGCACATTTTCCGGGCAGACTGCCGTCCGTGTCACGGCAGTCTGCGGTCTCCGTAGTCTGTGCATTCGCCGTATTCGATTTTTCCGTATACAATGGAAGTTCCTCCTTCAGGTTTGATAGCCGGTTAAGGCTATTTCATCTTATGTATTGACGGAGAAAATGGAAACACAGGATTTCTTTTTTGCGCCGTGCATGGTACAATACAAAAATCAGGCATTTCCGGCTCCACTTCTGCATATTCTCGGCAGTAGGAGGGGAATGGCATGATTTTACTAATCAAACGGCGGTGGCTGATTGCAGGTACCGCCGTAGTGCTTGCAGCGGTGACGCTGCTGTGTGTGAGAAATGTACCGTCAAAAGAGGCGTTTTCTGCATTGTCGGATACGCGCAGACCGGTGGTCATTCTGGATGCCGGTCATGGTGGGGAGGATGGCGGCGCTGTATCGGCAGACGGCGTAGCCGAAAGCCAAATCAACTTGAAGATCGTGCAAAAAACGGACTTGCTGCTGACATTTTTGGGACGCGACACGCTGTTGACCCGAAGCGGAGAAGATGCCGTCTATTCACCGGAAGCAAAGACGCTTCGGGAAAAGAAAGTGTCCGATCTGAAAAATCGTGTTGCGATGGTGAATGCGGCTGAGGATGCCGTGCTGATCAGCGTACATCAGAACAGTCTGCCGGTACATCCGGCTGTGCACGGGGCGCAGGTGTTTTATAATACCATCCTGCCGGCAGATCAGATGGCGCAGACGATACAGTCCACATTGAATGGCCTGATCAATCCCGGAAATGACAAGGCCGCCAAGGCAATCGACGGTACGATCTATCTAATGAAAGAGATTACCCGTCCGGGTATTCTGGTGGAATGTGGATTTCTGTCCAACCAAAAGGAAACGCAACAGTTGCAATCGGACGATTATCAGAGTAAGCTGGCGCTGGCGATTGTCAGCGGATATCTAGAATACGAAACCAACAAAGGATAAGAGGAGGGAGACTCCATGAAGGCAAAAACCTTATTTTTTTGCACGGAATGCGGCAACGAAAGTCCCAAATGGGCCGGACGCTGCAGCGCCTGCGGTGCGTGGAATTCCATGGTGGAGCAGGCAGTAGACAGAGTCGGAAAGAATGGGAAAAAATCTTCTGCTGCAAAACCTGTAAAGGTAACTTCCATTGCAGATATTGACACCTCGGACGAAACCCGTTTTCCCACCGGAATGGGAGAATTGGATCGGGTACTCGGCGGTGGTACCGTGCGCGGATCACTGGTATTGGTGGGCGGTGCGCCCGGTATCGGAAAATCTACGCTGCTGCTGCAAATCTGTCAGAAGCTCGGTGAATTTGCCAAGGTGCTGTATGTTTCCGGCGAAGAATCCACCCGTCAGATAAAGCTGCGTGCCAAACGGCTGCAGGTGGAAAGTGAAAATCTATTTGTCTTGTCGGAGACCTGTCTGGGAAATATTTTGTCCTGCGTGGATCAGGAAAATCCCGATGTACTGATCGTGGACTCGATCCAGACGCTATACAATGAAGAACTGGATTCTCCCGCAGGCGGCGTAGGGCAGGTGAAGGACTGCACCATGGCATTGATGCAGCTGGCAAAAGGGCAGGGAATTACCGTATTTGTCATCGGTCATGTGAATAAGGAGGGCTCCATAGCCGGCCCCAAAGTATTGGAGCACATGGTGGATTGTGTGCTGTATTTTGAGGGCGATCAGCACATGAGCTACCGCATTCTGCGTGCGGCAAAAAACCGTTTTGGTGCCACCAATGAAATTGGCGTATTCGAAATGACAGATCGCGGTCTGATGGAAGTGGAAAACCCCTCTGAAATGTTGTTGTCCGGTCGGCCGAAGGACGCGCCTGGCACCTGTGTGACCTGCGTCATGGAGGGAGCGCGTCCCGTGCTGGCGGAAATCCAGGCACTGGTGGCACCGCCCAGTGGAGGCAAACCGCTGCGCTCCAGCAATGGTTTTGATTATAACCGGGCTGCTATGCTGCTGGCCGTGCTGGAAAAGCGTGGGGGACTGAAAATCAGCCAGTGTGACGCCTATATGAACATCATCGGCGGCTTGACATTGGATGAGCCGGCAGCCGATTTGGCGGCTGTGGTGGCATTAGCCTCCAGTTATCTGGACAAGCCGGTGCCCAATGATATGACCGCCATGGGAGAGGTGGGCCTTTCCGGTGAGATCCGCAGTATCAGCCATCTGGAACAGCGCCTGTCCGAGGTACAGCGTCTGGGCTTTACCAAATGTATGGTGCCGGCCCACGGCATAAAAGAACTCAGACCGATGCCGCATCTGGAGCTTCTCCCGGTGCAGAGCATTGCGCAGGCACTGCGGCTGCTGGTGCAGGGCAGTCTATAAAGAGCAGGAAAGAGGGATAAGCTGTTTGGCTTATCCCTCTTGTCAGTTATGAATGATTATTTCTTCTTTTTACCGGTCAACTGGTTGATCTTTGCGCTGCGTTTTTGCTTCTTGGCTTCCTTTTGGCGTGCCTTTTCTTTTTCCTCGGCACGCTTCAAAGCAGCTCTCTGCTCAGCGCGTTTTTTCTTCCAGTATTCCTCTTTTTCAGTTTCTTCCACAAGCTTCTGATACTTTTCCGGGTGTCTGGCCCAATCAATGCGGTATATTGTCAGACCGATGATGGTAATGGCACCGATAATGATAATGCCATAAAAGAAAATACTACCAATAATAGACATAATGTGCCTCCTGCGTTTTCATAAAAATAGTATACAGGAAAAAATTCCGCAAGGCAAGAGATTTGTAAAAAGAAAGAAGTAAATAAAATTCTGTTTGCAGGAAAAAAATGTTGTTTTTCTTAAAAAGTGCGTGTATAATAATTTTGTACGGACAAAATCCGATACATTTTTTGTGAATGAATGAAATATTACTTTCGGAGGTATAAGATCAATGTTCACCAATTTTAAAGACATGGAAGCCTATGTCCTGTCCCAGGGCATCAAAAAGCGCATCGCACTGGCCAATGCTCACGACGAGCCCGCTCTGAGTGCTGTTGTTAACGCCAAGCGCAAGGGTATCGTTGAGGGTACTCTGGTTGGTAAGGCTGATATGATCATCGATATGCTCCATGAGATGGGCGAAGATGAGAAGGATTACGAGATCGTCGATTTCGACGGTGAAGAGCTGGACGCTGCCAAGCTGACCATCAAGCTGGTTCGCGAGGGCAAGGCTGATATCCCCATGAAGGGTATTCTGCAGACCTCCAACTTTGCCAAGGCAATTCTGAACCGCGAGACCGGTCTGATTCCCGAAGGTGGCCGCCGTCTGGTCAGCCAGGTGGGTATCTTCGAGTATGAGGATCGTTTCCTGATGATCACCGATGCTGCTATCAACATTGCTCCCGATGTTGACACCCAAATTGGTATCGTTGAGAATGCTCTGCCCGTGGCTAAGGCTCTGGGTAACGAGTGCCCCAAGGTTGCTATTCTGTCTGCCGTTGAGGTTTACAACGAGAAGATGCCCAGCACCGTCTCTGCTACCGAGATCACCAAGCGTGGCATTCCCGGCTGCGTTGTGTCCGGCCCTCTGGCTCTGGATGGTGCAATCTCCATGGAGTCTGTGAAGCATAAGTCCATCAAGGATCCTGTCGCCGGTCAGGCCGACATCCTGCTGGTGCCCTTCATCGAGATCGGTAACTCTCTGTACAAGTCCGTTACCTACATCGCCGGCAAGACCATGGCTTCCTCCATCTGCGGCGCTACCTGTCCCGTGGTTATCACCAGCCGTGCTGACACCCCCGACAGCAAGTATTATTCCATCCTGCTGGCTGTCCTGCGCTGCCTGAACAAGTAATCTATCATTTAATATTGATATGTGCCTGCCGGAAAGCAAGACTTTCCGGCAGGCGTTTTTTGAAAAGGGAGGAAGTAAAATGCCTTGGCTGATAATCGCAATAGTATGTATAAAGGCGCAGACATAAAAAAAGAACTCGACGATATAGAAGAACAATTAAAAAAAATGAATTAATCATTGTCCTGGTTTTCAGAGATATATCATGAGCGCCGAATCTCCAAGAAGCAGGGCAATTCTTTCTATGACGAAGTTTTAGTTTTCTTGCACACAGCCGCCGGATATGCTAAAATATATGCGGTTCAACAGGAAGGAGGTTCTGCGGGAATATATCTAATTGAACAAAATAAAAATTTTGTTCAATCTGATGGAGGAGTATTAGAAAAATATAAGATTTGGCCGTCAAATCATGGCTTCTTAACTGCAAACTGCAAAATGTTCATTATTATGTTGCAGCAAATGATTTTGACTACCATATCGTATTTTAATTGCTTTCCACGGCGGTAAAAATGGCTTTCCCGGGTGATAAATTATGGCAATTGATTATCGTTTAGAATCTCCGCCAATTTTGGCTGACTTTCTGTCCTATCATGAAACCATCAAGGCGCATTCGCAGCGCACAGTTGATGAGTATTTTCTGGATATGCGAAATTTTTTCCGTTATCTGAAACAAACACGCGATTTAACGCTGCGGGATCTTCCTATGGAGGAAATTTCTATCAAGGATGTGGGTTTGCCGCTGATTGCGTCTGTCACGCTGACCGATATTTACGGTTATATGACATATCTGAGCCGTGAGCGTGTACAGCATCAACATAGTGAAATTTCTGACAAAGGTTTAAATGCCTCATCTCGTGCGCGGAAATTAGCTACAATTCGTTCGTTTTTCAACTATATTTGCAATAAACGGCATCTTTTGGAAGAAAATCCCTGCAAGGATGTGGATACACCGAAATTGAAAAAGTCGCTGCCGCGTTATTTGACGCTGGACGAATCCGTTTCCCTGCTGAATGCCGTGGACGGGAAAAACCGTGAGCGTGATTACTGCATTTTAACGCTGTTTTTGAATTGCGGTTTGCGTATTTCGGAGCTGATTGGGTTAAATATCAGTGATATTCAGGATGATGCCGTTCGCATTCTCGGTAAGGGAAACAAGGTACGCGTGGTCTATCTGAATGACGCCTGCAAGGACGCGATTGCGCAGTATATGGCGGTGCGGCGCCCCATTTCCGGTGCGGATCGGGATGCACTGTTCCTGTCAGCCCAAAACAAGCGGATTAGTCGGTCTATGGTGCATACGCTGGTGAAAAAACATCTGTCCGTGGCGGGTCTGGACAGTGCCCAATACTCGGCACATAAGCTGCGCCATACAGCAGCTACACTGATGCTGCAAAATGGCGTGGATGTGAAAGCCGTTCAGGAAGTTTTGGGCCATGAGCATCTGAACACCACGGAAATATATACGCATATTGACAACGATTCCCTGCGTATAGCTGCAAAGGCAAATCCCTTGTCACATATGAAAATGACAGGAAAAATTGAAGATGATGAATAGAAACGAGTCAGGATATGTATCCTGACTCGTTTTAGATTATTGATAATAGCCGAGAATGTGCAGCAGGCGCAGCGAGCGATATTCATAGGTGCTTAACGGCCGATTATCGGCGTCATAACTGTGCGCTGCGATAAAAATATGAGACGGATCACCGGTATGGTCGACCTGTACGACTACCGGAGAATGCTGAAAGGCTTCTCCATCAAACGATAACTGAATAACATCGCCCGGCTCCACGCGCTGCAGATCAAATAGTTCCTCAGCGACAGGCCCCGGTGAATGCTGTGGGCGCACCAGAAAATTGCGGAAATAGGTAACGCCGGTCCACGCCGGTGCCTTATCGTTGGCACTGCGATAGTACCAGCCGAAGGTTGGTGTGTAATTCATCACGCCGGTTCCGGCATAAACACATTGCGAGGCAAAATTGGTGCAATCCCCTCCTATGTTTTCATAATCGTAGAATGTCGGATTGCGCCCATATGCCCAGCGATGGGCATATTCTACTGCAAGCTGCCGCCTATATGGATGCAAGATCATGGATATCTCCTCCCTGCTTCATTCTATGACAGGGCGGTTCCGTCAAATGCGTAATGCGCGCAGCGAGTTGAGAATTGCCAGCATACAAACGCCTACATCGGCAAAAACAGCCAGCCAGAGTCCTACGGAAGTTACCAGACTAAGTGCAAGGATAATCACCTTTACAGCTATTGAAAACACAATGTTTTCTTTCGCTATTCGCATCGTTTTTCGGGCAATTCGGACAGCGAGTGGAATTTTCGACAGCGTGTCACTCATGATGACCACATCGGCACTCTCAATGGCTGCGTCGCTGCCCAGACCACCCATGGCAATACCGACATCCGCCGCGGCCAACACCGGCGCATCGTTGATGCCGTCACCGACATACAGGAGGGTCCCCTGCCCTTTCAGCTTTTTTAACTGTGCAACCTTATCCTCCGGCAGCAATTGCCCGAAAATCTGATCCATTCCAAGTGTCTGCCCGATGCGCTGCGCCGCAGATTGTCGGTCGCCTGAAAGCATGGTCAGATTGTGAAATCCCAATTTGCGCAGGGCCGAAAGACTCTCTGCGGCATCTTTTTTTGCTTCGTCGCGCAGGACAATTCTGCCCAGATACTTTCCGTCCAGCGCCGCATAAACAGCCGTATCGCTGTCCGCAGCGGGATCTCCTACAAGATCACAGAGCATTTCTCTCTTGCCAACCAGCGCCGACTTACCGTCAAACAGAGCGCGAATTCCATATCCGGCTTCCTCACGAATTTCACAGATGCGCTTTTCATCCACGGTGCCGCCGTAGGCCTGACAAATTGCCTTTGCCAACGGATGGCCAGATTGACTTTCGCAGTGTGCCGCCACTTCCAGAAGCTGCTGCGGCGACACATTTTCTGCAGGAAGCAGGCAGCTGATCCGGAACTTTCCCTCCGTCAGTGTACCGGTTTTATCGAACGCTGCAATTTCCGCCTTGGATAGCAGCTCCAGATCATTGCCGCCCTTGAACAAAATGCCGTTGTGGCTGGCGCAGCCGATGCCGGAAAACAAGCTCAGCGGCACGGAAATGACCAACGCGCATGGGCAGGAGACCACCAGAAATGTCAGCGCCTTGTGAATAAATATCGTCCAGGCGCCCCACCCCATGAGAGGTGGTATTACCGCTACTGCGGCGGCAATGGCGCAGACGAAGGGTGTGTAAACCTTGGCAAAGCGCGTAATAAACCGTTCCGGCTGCGCTTTGTTCTCCTGCGCCTCCTCTACCAGCGCCAGAATGCGGCTGACGCTGGATTGCTCAAACGGTTTGGTAACTTCGATTTCAAGAACGCCGTCACGGTTGATGCATCCCGCTAACGCCATGTCTCCGGCACTCCATTGCTGCGGCAGAGATTCGCCGGTCAGCGCAGAGGTATCCACCGATCCGCTGCCGCTGCAGATCAGACCGTCCAGCGGAATACGCTCACCGGGACACACCAGAATGTGTGCGCCAACACGAACGGATGCCGCTTCGACCTGTACAGTGCCGTTCTCCGTTATCAGATTTGCGTGATCGGGCCGTACATTGATCAGCGCGGAAATGGCATCTCGCGAGGAATCCACCGCCCTGTCCTGCAGTAGTTCGCCGATGGAATACAGCAGCATAACGGCCACTGCCTCCGGATATTCGCCGATGCAGAAAGCGCCGATGGACGCCACGGCCATCAGAAAGTTTTCATCAAAGAGCTCACCGCGGAGCATATTTTCCGCAGCTTCTTTCAGTACCTTCCATCCTGTCAGCAAATAGGCGATGATGCATGATGCAAGCTGCGCCTTGCCTTGGAGCAGAAAAATGGAGAGCAGGAGCAGCACTGCCGAAACCGCCATGCAGAAAAGAGCCAAGCGGCTGACGGCTTCTCCGCCGTGCTCATGCTGGTTGTGTTCATGACAATGACAGGACATTGCTTTCTCCTTTCCGTTCTTCCGTGACATGATCAAACGCTATGGAGAAAATTTCTCCGATGTGTGCGTCATCCAGAGAGTAATACACCTCTCTCCCCTGCTTTCGCGCTTTTACCAACCGGGCACTTCGTAGAATCCGCAGTTGATGGGAAATGGCGGATTGCGTCATATGCAGCAGCGCAGACAGGTCGCATACGCACATTTCCTCGATCCGCAGCGCACAAATCATTCGCGCACGGGTGGAGTCGCCAAATACCCGGAATAGTTCCGAAACATCGTAGATGGGCAATTCATCCGGCATTTGCTTCTGTACCCGCTGTACCACATCCCCGTGAATGACATTGCACTGGCAAACATCGCGTTCCATCCTGACACCCCCCTAAATATATGAGCAAGTATTCATATGAATATCCACTCATATATAACAACAGTTTGGCAAAAATGTCAAGAGAAAATTGTTAATTTGCCAATTCTTTTTCGTGCTGTTCATTGACAATATGTTGCAAATGATTTACTCTAATAAGAGATATTTATTATATGATGGAGGTTTCTCATGAATACGGCAGAACTTTCCCACATTTGTAAAGAAATGCGCCGTGACATCATCAACATGACGGCAAATGCAGGCTCCGGCCATCCCGGCGGTTCCCTGTCTGCTGTTGAGCTGATGGCCAGTGTTTTCTGCAACCACATGCGCATTGATCCCAAGGATCCTCGCAAGGCCGATCGCGATCGCTTTGTGCTGAGCAAGGGTCATGCCGCTCCCTGCTACTATGCAGTTCTGGCAGAGCTGGGCTTTATTGATAAGGCCGAGTTTGCCAATTTCCGTCAGCTGCACAGCATCCTGCAGGGTCATCCCGACTACAAAAAGATTCCCGGCGTGGATGCATCCACCGGCTCTCTGGGTCAGGGCTGCTCCATTGCCGTGGGTATGGCACTGGGTGCCAAGCATCAGGGACAGGACATCAAGGTCTACACCATTCTGGGTGACGGCGAATGTCAGGAAGGCCAGATTTGGGAGTCCTTTATGGCTGCTGCCCACTTTAAGCTGGACAACCTCACCGTGATCATCGACAACAACGGTCTGCAGATCGACGGTACCAATGACGAGGTCATGTCCCTGGGCGATTTGCCCGCCAAGCTGCGTGCATTCGGCTTTGACCTGCACGAGGTGGACGGTCACGATCTGGATGCCATTGAGGCCGCACTCAATGCGCCTGTTGTTTCCGGCAAACCCAAGTGCATTTTGGCGCACACCGTCAAGGGCAAGGGCGTGTCCTTTATGGAAAATCAGGTGGGCTGGCACGGCAAGGCACCCAATGCAGAGCAGCGTGAACAGGCATTGAAGGAATTGGAGGACTAAATCATGAGTGAAAAGATTGCAACCCGTGAGGCCTATGGTAAGGCTCTGGTAGAGCTGGCTGCCTCCAATGAAAAAATCGTGGTGCTGGATGCCGATTTGGCCGGCGCAACCATGACCAAGCACTTCAAGGCTGCGTGCCCCGAGCGTTTCTTCGACTGTGGTATTGCCGAGGGCAATATGATGAATATCGGTGCCGGTTTGAGCACCATGGGTCTGGTTCCCTTCTGCTCCACCTTTGCCATGTTTGGCGCAGGTCGTGCCTATGAGCAGATCCGCAACTCCATTGCCTATCCCAAGTTCAATGTAAAGATCTGCTGCTCCCATGCCGGCGTATCTGTTGGCGAGGATGGCGGCAGCCATCAGGCCATCGAGGACATCGCGCTGATGCGTATGATCCCCGGTATGACCGTGATCGTTCCCGCCGATGCCAAGGAAGCCCGCAAGGCCACCTTTGCACTGGCAGAGTTCCAGGGCCCCGCCTATATGCGTCTGGCCCGTCTGGCAACGCCTGTGTTTGAGGAAGATTATCCCTTTGAGATCGGCAAGGCCAATGTGCTGCGCGAAGGCAAGGACGCTGCTGTATTTGCCTGCGGTCTGATGGTCAACGAGGCGCTGGAGGCAGCCAAGCTGCTTTCTGCCGAGGGGATTGAGATCAGCGTGATCAATATGCATACCATCAAGCCTATTGATGCTGCGTGCGTTACCGAGTATGCCGAAAAATGCGGCAATGTGGTAACTGTGGAAGAGCACAGCATCATCGGCGGCTTGGGCGACGCTGTGGCCTCTGTCCTGATGGGTAAGGTCTGCTGCAAGTTCAAGAAGATTGGTGTCAACGATGAATTCGGCCAGTCTGGCAAGGCTGCCGATGTACTGCGCGAGTATGGCTTGACCGCTGATCAGATCGCTGCCAAGATCAAGGAGACCCTGTAAAATCTGATTTAGTTGCTGAAAAATCCCCGGTTCAATGAACCGGGGATTTTTTTTGCTGATGAAGGATGCTTACTCGGCCTTGCCGTCGCAGCCCAGTACATCAATGATCTTGTGCTTGACAAGCTCCTTGATGTTGTTTCGTGCGGGCTTCAGATACTGACGGGGATCGAAGTCGGCAGGATGCTCATTGAGGTACTGACGAACGGTACCGGTCATAGCCAGACGCAGGTCAGAGTCGATATTGATCTTGCAGACGGCCATGGATGCGGCCTTGCGCAGCTGCGCTTCAGGCACACCAACGGCATCGGGCATATTGCCGCCGTTGGTATTGATCATCTTCACATACTCCTGCGGAACGGAGGAGGAACCGTGCAGCACAATGGGGAAACCGGGCAGGCGGCGGGAGACTTCTTCCAGAATGTCGAAACGCAGCGGAGGCGGCACCAGAATACCCTCCTCGTTGCGGGTACACTGATCGGGCTTGAACTTAAATGCGCCGTGGCTGGTGCCGATGGCAATGGCCAAACTGTCGCAGCCGGTGCGCTCTACGAATTCCTGCACATCCTCGGGACGGGTGTAGCTGGAATCCTCGGCGCTGACGCTCACTTCATCCTCTACGCCGGCCAGCGTACCCAGTTCGGCTTCCACGACGACGCCGCGAGCGTGCGCATACTCCACTACCTTGCGGGTGATGGCAATGTTCTCCTCAAAAGGCTTGGAGCTGGCATCAATCATAACGGAGGTGAAGCCATCATCAATGCAGGACTTGCAGGTCTCGAAGCTGTCACCATGATCCAGATGCAGGCAGATGGGCAGGCCGGTTTCGATCTCCGCGGCTTCCACCAGCTTCATCAGATAGGTACGATTGGCGTAGGCGCGAGCACCCTTGCTGACCTGCAGGATAATGGGGGCGTTGCACTCTTTGGCCGCCTCAGTGATTCCCTGAATAATCTCCATATTGTTGACATTGAAAGCTCCGATGGCATAACCGCCCTCGTATGCCTTCTTGAACATTTCAGCAGAAGTTACCAGTGGCATAGTATCGTCTCCTTATCATAAAATTACATTACACAGTGCTATGGAATGATTGATCATTCTCAATATTGCGCTGCAGTCTTTTGGTTTTGCAACCAGTAAAGAGTTTACATTTATTATTTTACATGATAAAATAAAACTTGTAAATACAATACATCCTGTTTCTTTTTAGGAAATCGAATAAATTGGAGGTAGCAATCCATGAAAGAATTAAAAGGTGCCTGCATCATCGGTCAATCCGGCGGCCCCACTTCTGTGATCAATGCCAGTGCTTACGGTGTGATCGACACGGCTCTTAAGTCCGGTGTCATTACACAGGTGCTTGGTGCAGAATACGGCATCAAGGGCGTGTTGGCGGATCGCTTGTTTGATATGGGGCTGGAGGATCCGGAAGAACTGCGTTTGCTGAAGTATACTCCCTCCTCTGCTTTGGGCTCCTGCCGCTATAAGATGGCAGATCCCGAGTTGGATGATACGGATTATAAGCGGATTTTAGAGGTATTCAAGAAGCACAATGTCCGCTATTTCTTCTATAACGGCGGCAACGATTCGATGGATACCTGCAATAAGATTAATAATTATATGCGCTCTGTGGGCTATCAATGCCGTGTAATGGGCGTACCCAAGACCATTGATAATGACCTGTACGGCACCGACCACTGCCCCGGCTATGCCTCCGCTGCCAAGTATATCGCTACTTCTCTGATGGAGGTCTATCAGGACGCCCATGTTTATGATACCGGTGTTATCGTGGTAATGGAAATTATGGGGCGTCATGCCGGTTGGCTGACTGCTGCTGCTGCATTGGCCGGTGAATACGGTGCAGGTCCCGATCTGATTTATCTGCCGGAAACTGATTTTAGTATGCCCGCTTTCATTAAAGATGTAAAGCGAATCTACGAGGAGACCGGCGGCTGCATTATTGCCGTATCGGAGGGCATTCACTATAAAGACGGCGGATTTGTTTCCGAGGCAAAGACCGCAGCCAACGATGGTTTTGGACATGCCCAATTGGGTGGTCTGGCAACCATTCTGGCTGAGGTGTTGAAGGAAGAAACAGGCGCAAAGGTTCGTGGTATTGAGCTGAATCTTCTGCAGCGCTGCGGCGCTCATCTGGCATCAAAGACCGATATTGAGGAATCCTTTATGGCCGGCAAAGCAGCCGTGGATAATGCTATCAGAGGCATCAACGGCCGTATGATCGGCTTTGAGCGCAGCGTCCAAGATGGAAAATATGTCTGTAAGCTGAAGCTGATTCCCCTGATGGATGTTGCGAATGTCGAGAAGAAAGTTCCCCGGGAATGGATCAATGAAGCCGGCAACGGCGTGACCCATCAGTTCATCGACTATGCTCTGCCCTTGATCCAAGGTGAGCCGGATCTTCCTAAGGTGGACTCTATGCCCCGCTTTGCCAAGCTGAAAAAGATTTTGGCAGAATAAGTACATCTGCAAAATATAAACCGTCCGACAATATGTCGGACGGTTTTCTACTACTTATTTTTCTGGTAAATGGTCCACAGGCCCTCCATCAGCAGATATTTGTCATAAATCACCTTGTTGCGGCAATGTCGCACAATGACCGGCGCTGGCGTGCCGGTGGCGATGATGGTGGGTTCTTCATCGGGGATCATATCACGAATCCGATCAATGATGCCGTCCAACATACCCGCGGTGCCATAGACAATGCCGTTGCGCATACAATCCTCGGTATTCTTACCAATCAGATTTTTGGGCTGCTGTAAGGAGATGTCCGGCAGTTGCGCCGTATGATCGGACAGTGCATTCAGCGACAGATATACGCCGGGAAACATCAGACCACCTTCGTAGCTGCGCTTGGCAGAGATGTAAGAAACTGTGGTAGCAGTACCCATATCAATCATGATAATAGGGGCCGGATACTTATCAAGAGCCGCCACCGCGTTGGATACCAGATCCGCGCCCAACTGATTGTGTACCTCCATTCGAATATTCAGGCCGGTTTTCACGCCGGGGCCGACCATCATAGGCATTTTGCCCAACAGC
Organism: Candidatus Cacconaster stercorequi; assembly: GCA_018064925.1. Taxonomy (GTDB): domain Bacteria; phylum Bacillota; class Clostridia; order Oscillospirales; family Oscillospiraceae; genus Vescimonas; species Vescimonas stercorequi. Next base: position 13,857 of record JAGHUH010000025.1, read on the forward strand.
CGAGTCAGTGCCTTCTCCATCATAAAGTTCATGGGCGGCACAACGCTGGAGAATATAGCACCTGTTACATCCGTCAAGTCGTAGTGATACAGGGAAAAAATATTCATCAGGTCGATGCTGATCTGATCCGCCGTTTTCCGGCTGTCTGTATCAATGGAGGACAAAAACTTCAACTCCCGATTTTGATCGAAGAGTCCTACCGAAATATTGGAATTACCGATATCAATAGCCAAAAGCATAAAATCATCCTCCTTTCTGTCTATTCTATCACGCATCTTTCTGCGTGGCAAGGCAAAAAGAGATGACAGGCAGAATTACTCCCGTAAATTTAGTGTAATGCATTATCGCTTTACAGTATAATACAAATCAACCCTCCGCCGCCCTCGTTGATAATTCGTTCCAATGCTTCCCGTAGTTTTTTGCGTGAATCCTCCGGCATTCGCTTTACTTTTGCCTGCAGATCTTCGCCGACAATTTCATGGAAACTGCGGCCAAACAGATTGGATTGCCAGATTTTGCTGGTGTCACCCTCAAACTCCTGAAGCAGATAGTTAACCATGTCCTCGGACTGCTTTTCATTTCCGACAATGGGGGAAACGGTGGTTTCAATATCCGCCCGGATCAGATGAATGGATGGCGCGCTGGCCTTCATGCGCAGACCGTAGCGTCCCCCCTGCTTGACGATTTCCGGATCCTCCAGGTTGAGTTCCTCTACCCGCGGCATAACAATGCCGTATCCGGTTTCGCGCGCCGATTGCAGCGCGTCTGCCACCTGATCGTATTCGACTTTAGCAGCCGCTAATGCTGTCAGTTGGTTCATCAGATCTCCGTCATCGGTGATTTTTACGCCGGATTGTTCGCTCAACGCATCGTAGAACATCTCTCGTGGCAGATGGATTTTTGCCTGTGCGCTCCCCACGCCCAGATTGGTGCCTTGCGTGGTGGTGGATTCCACCAGATCGCTGCTCTGAATATTCTGCAGACAACGCTCCAGATCGCGAATATGCTTCAATTGCTCACCCTGTCGAAGAATGGTCTGATACAATCCACTCTTAACAGGATGCTCCATCGGCAGCGCATCTACCCATGCCGGCAGAAACAGATCTAACTCCCGCAGAGGAAATTCATACAGCAGCTCAGTAAGAATTGCCCGAATTTCCATATCCTCCAATTCCAGACAATTCACCGTCATGCAGGAAACATCATATTTTTTTCGGATTTCCTCGGCAATGGATTGCGCCTGTTCTCCTTTCGGATCGTTGGAATTGACCAGCACGACAAATGGCTTACCAATCTCTTGCAGTTCACGGATGACCCGCTCCTCTGCTTCCACATAGTCCTCACGAGGGATATCAGTTACCGTCCCGTCAGTTGTGACCACGATTCCGACGGTGGAGTGATCTGTGACTACCTTTCTGGTGCCGATTTCGGCTGCTTCGGTCATTGGAATCTCATAGTCGTACCATGGCGTCATAACCATTCGTGGCGCCAGATCTTCAAACTGTCCTACCGCTCCCGGCACCATATAGCCGACACAGTCGATCAGACGCGCAGAAAAGCTGGTGCCATCATCCATGCTGACTTCCACAGCCTCCTCCGGCACGAATTTCGGCTCCGCAGTCATAATCGTGCGGCCGGAGCCGCTTTGTGGCAGTTCATCTTTGGCGCGATCTCTGCGATACACATTGTCAATATGCGGGATGACCTGTGTTTCCATAAACCGCTTAATGAATGTAGATTTCCCCGTTCGCACCGGCCCTACAACGCCGATATAAATACTGCTCCCGGTTCTTTCTGCCATATCCTGATAGATTGACGCAGATTGCATCATGAATATCATTCCTCCCGCTTCTTTTAGCTTACTGTTTTTACCATATGAGAGTAAACTTTGAAATAGACGGAACTTGGCATAAGTTTTTTTACCTCAGTTATGTATTTCTGTACAAAATTAAACTATTTATCTATTTATATACACTTATCCATTGATTAGTATATTAAGTTGTGCTATAATTTTACCATAAGCAAAGGAGGGAGCCTGCATGGAGGAAAAAAATATGGATCGCCGTGTCAGAAAAACGAAGCGGCAGCTGCGTTTGGCACTGATGGATCTGATGTGCGAAAAGAGTGTTACTTCCATTTCCGTTCGTGAGTTGGCTGAGCGCGCAGATATCAACCGCGGAACATTTTATATTCACTACAAGGATGTCAACGATTTGCTGCTGCAACTTGAGGATGAGATGGCCAATCGGCTGATTCAGGTTTGCAAGCGCCATGCAATACAGGATACAAAGCTTCATGCCAGCTTCCCCTATCTGCGGGATCTGTATGATTTCATTTTGGAAAATGCGGATTTGTGCAAGGTTTTGTTGGGCAGCAACGGTGACCATGCATACACGGAACGCATCTGCGGCATTCTGCGTGACTACTTCCTCTATGATTTTCTCTCCATGTTCTACCCAAACGATGAAACGCGGCTGAACTACTTCTGTTCGTTCATTGTGGCCGGTAATCTGAATCTGGCATTGACCTGGCTGCAAAACGGTGCAAAGGAGTCCCCCGAAGAAATGGCAAATCTGGCCGGCGCAATTATTATGAGCGGCGTTGGCGTTTTAGAATAAACCAGTCAAAAATAGAACCCTGTAACCCACAAAGATTACAGGGTTCTATTTATCGTTTGCAGGAAATTCCGGAGGAACTGCAGCAGCTGGTGTAGGTGCCCGAATAGGCGCGCACACTGTAATAGTAGGTCACACCCTTGGATGCCTTGGTATCTGTAAAGGAAACTGTATTGCCGGAACGAATGGATGCAATTTTGCTCCAATTGCCATCAGCCGATTTGCGATAAACATAGTAGCCATCTGCACCGGTCACCTTTCCCCATGTTACGGGGATGCCCTTGCCTGAGGAAACAGCACTCTTGAGTGTCGGCATAGACAGGCGTTTAATGCTCTTTCCGATCGAGGCAGTGCTGGTAAAGCTCGTTCCGCTGCTGTTCATACAGCGGACAATGAATGTATAAGTTTTACCGGAGGTCAAGCCGGTAACTGTATAGCTGGTGATAGTGGTGTTCCCTGCTTTGATCCAGCTTCCATTTCCGATCCTGTAATATACGCGGTATTGTTCTGCGCCAGCCACCGCATTCCATTTTAGCGCAATACCATTGCACATATTGCGGAGTGAAGACAATACAGGTCGGGCAACGCAGGTGATGCTTCTGCCGACGGTGTCATAAGAGCTGGTATAGTATGTGCCGGCACTGTTCATGCAGCGGACGGTGTAGCTGTATCGCGTGTTGAGTTTCGCAGTTTTGTCCAAAAAGACGGTATCGGAAGTGCTGCCCAAAGCGGTCCAGGAGCCGGTAGAGCCGGTCTTTCGGAATATACGGTACTGCTTTGCGCCAGCCACAGCACCCCACTTGACGGTTATCCCATTGTCACCCTTTCTCAGAACTGTCAGCTTTGGTTGCGCGATATAGATCTTTTCCAAACCCGCAGCGTCATAAGAACTGATATATTTTGTTCCAGCGCTGTTGACACAGCGAACGGTAAAAGTGTATTTGATACCGGATGCGAGTCCCGTAACAGTATAGCCGGTACCGGTAGTGGTGCTTGCTGCTTTTGTCCACCTGTTGGCGGAACTTTCTTTATACCATACAAGATATCGATCAGCGCCGTCTACGGGATTCCACTTGACCGTTACGCCTTTGCCACTGTTTTTCACACTGGTAACAGCGGGAGGTGCGATATAGGTAATGCTTTTACCGATGGTATCATAAGAACCGATATAATTCCCGTCACTGTTGACGCAGCGAACGGTAAATGTATAATCCGTACCAGAGGAAAGATTGGTAACGGTATAGCTGGTACCGGTGGTGCTTTCTGCTTCCATCCAACTGTCATCGGACGATTTCTTATACATCACACGGTACTTTTCAGCGCCGTCAATAGGCTTCCATTTGACGGTCACGCCCTTGGCGCTGTTGCTGACATCTGTAATCACAACCCAATTCTCAATATACGCTGTGCCGAAATAGTCGCAAATGCCGTGGCAAATGGCTTCACCGATATGTTCTGTATGGGAAATAATCCATTTGGCGACATCAGGGACATCGTGAAATTCACTTTCAATATAGACACAGGGAGCTACGCTATTTCGAACTTCGTAAAGCGTCGGATAGGTCGATATATTATCACTGTCGCCGGGTGTCAGGGGTGCGAGATAGTGATATATCTTTTTTGCACATTGATAGGCGTTTCCGCCGGTGTCGTATGAGAAGATCCGTGTACCGCTTACCTCACCGTTAAAGGCATTGGTGTGCAGCGGCACATGGAGATCTGCGCCCCAGTTATTGGACTCCTCAACGCGATCCTCCATGGTGTCATATTTATTGTTGATTACAGAAAAGCCGCAGCGCGTCAAAGCACTTTTCAGCGCATCGGCAATGCGGCGGCACTGGACGGCCTCGGTGGTATTACCGGAAGCATACGCGTTCTCTGTTTGATCGGAAGGTGACAAATAAATTCTTTTTTTCGTTATGGCGGAGTTATAGGTAATGCTCTCACCGATGGTATCGAAGGAGCTGGTATACTTGGTTCCGGCGCTGTTGACACAGCGAACGGTATAGGTATATTTCACGCCGCTTTTTGCGGTTTGATCTAAAAGTGTGTTGTAAGATGTAAAATCACCGATTTTCACCCACGCGGTGCTATTACCTTCCTTACGGAGCACACGGTACTGTTCTGCACCGCGGACGGTGGACCACTTTACCATGACACCGTTTTTGCAGTTGGTGAGCGATGTGAGCTTCGGCTGTGCAATACGAGTGATGCTTTTGGCAGTAGCGTAAGGGCTGGTATATTTGTCGCCGTCATTATTGACGCAGCGCACCGAGAAGCTGTACTTGCTGCCGGATTTCAAGTCTGTAACGGTATAGCTGGTGGAATTTGTTGTGCCGGCGGTTTTCCATGTACTGTCGCTGCTGAGCCGATAGAATACCCGATACTGCGCGGCACCGGACACGGCATCCCAACTGACGGTCACACCATCCGCACTGTTTTTGATGCTGCTGAGCACAGGAGCAGTCAATGAACCGGAACCGGTTGTCATCAATGTAGATGTTGATTTCAACGCATTTACATAGTCGTCCACATACTGCTCTCCACAGATCGTACAGGTATAGGTGGTGTATCCCCGTGCCGTACGGGTAGGCGCAGTGACTTCCTTTTCATAGTGATGCCCCGTTGCGGGGATCGTGTCCTGCTCAACCAAAATGGCATCACAGTCTGCACATTTTATGCCGTCAGTTAAACCGTTTTCCGTACAGGTAGCAGCTTTTCCCGAAATGACTTCTTCCCTGTGCCCTGTGGCGGGAATTGAGCCGGTATAGGTTTCACCACAAACGCTGCAGGTATAAGTCATCACGCCATCAACCGTACAACTAGCGGTCTGCATGACCTCACTGACCCAGTGATGCACACATACATCATCAAAAAAATCTTCGCCTGCTTCGCTGCTTTTTGTGATCGGCATATCGTGGTTTCCTTCTACCTGTGCCGTGGACTCATCGCAGCTATTTGATGCCTCTGCTGCGAATACTATGCCGGGGATAGCCGACAGGAGCATTGCCAACGCCAGCAGCAAATTCAGTACAAACCTCTTCATGTATATCGCCTCCGGAGAAAACTTTTAAAAGAAATCGCATTCATCTTCATTGGAAAAAGGAGAACGCCAGATATCTGGTGTTCTCCTTTTCGGTTGACACATTTAATAGTAAATCATGAAATCAGTCCTGCTGCCAGTTATGCCACACATTCTGGACATCTTCGTTCTCTTCCAGCATCTCCAGCAGCTTGTTCATATTCTTCACATCGTCCTCGCCGGTCATGGTGACATAGTTCTGGGGAACCATCTCAATTTCAGCAGAAACAAAGGCATAGCCCTTTTCCTGCAGCGCAGCGACAACAGCGTTAAAGCTATCGGGATCGGTGGTCACTTCAAACACAGCCCCATCGGGAGCAAAGTCCTCGGCACCAGCATCCAGAGCATCCATCATCACGGTGTCCTCGTCCAGCTCCTCGTCCTCGTTATTGATCACGATCACGCCCTTGCGGTCGAAAGACCAGCTCACGCAGCCCTGTGCACCCATGCCCTTGCCGTACTTATCAAAATAATGACGGATTTCCGGAGCAGTACGCTGACGGTTATCGGTCAGAGCTTCCACGATCACAGCCACGCCGGAGGGGCCGTAGCCTTCATAAGTAACAGCCTCGTAGTTGTCGGTGTTGCCGGCGCCCAGAGCCTTTTCGATGGTGCGCTTGATGTTATCGTTGGGCATATTGTTTGCCTTGGCCTTGGCAACGACGGTGGCCAGACTGGAGTTATAGGCAGGATCACCGCTGCCGCCCTGCTTGACCGCCACAATGATCTCCTTGGCGATCTTGGTGAATGCAGCGCTGCGCTTGGCGTCAGCCGCACCCTTGGTCTTCTGAATATTGTGCCACTTGGAATGTCCGGACATGATATTTCTTCCCTTCTATATTGGTATAGTTACAAATTAAAATCAATTTATTATAGCATAATGCCGTAGCAAAAACAACCTGTTTTTACAGGAATTGAACGGGATCACCATGTTTTTTCGACAGAATAACCTCGATCTCCGGAAAAGATTTCCGCAGATAATCCACCAGCACCCGGCAGATGGGATTTTCCGTTTCAAAGTGACCTGCATCGATCAGGTTCAATCCCAAGTCACGAGCTGACCAGAACTGATTATATTTGATGTCGGCGGTCACAAAGGTATCGCAGCCAGCCTCCACCACTTCGCGCATCTCATCGCCGCAAGCACCGCCGCCTACCGCCACGCGATGTACCGATCTGCCGCCGCTAATATACCGAAGACCCGGACAGTTCAGTCTTTCCTTCACCATGGCGGCAAAGGCGGGCAGATCTGTTTCTTCTATCGTGCCGGCGCGGAGTAAACCCCAAGGCCTTCCCATTTCATCCGTACCGCAGGGTCGAATCACTTCGACCTCCTGCAAACCCAGCACGGCAACCAGTTGGTCATTGACACCGCCTACTGTCTGATCCAGATTGGTGTGGGCATTGATGGCCGAAATACCGTGCTGCGCCAAAAACAGAATACTCTGACCCACTGCATCGCGGTCTGTGACAGATTTGGCTGGTGTGAAAATCAGCGGATGATGGGTAACAATCAGATCTGCCTGTACCGCAAGCGCCTCCTGACATACATGGAGAAACGGATCTAATGCTACCAAAATCCGGCGTACCTCCTGATTTTCTCTGCCACAGAGCAGCCCCACATTGTCCCAGCTCTCGGCATAGTCCCGGGGCGCCCAATCAAACAGCTTTTTCTCGATATCCTTTACGGTGGTCATCAAAGCGCTCCTTTCTTTTCTTTCAATGCGTTGCAAATTTCTTCCAATCGGCCGATTTTGGCGCGATTCTGCTCGCGATTGCCGCGCTTTAAGCCGTCAATTGCGTGTGTCAGCCGTCCAATGCGCTGCTCCAGATAGGTTTCATACAGTGGATCGCAGTCAAGTCCAACACCGCCGTATTCCTCGGCCAATGTCAATTGCTGCTGTCCGCCGTAAACTTTAAATATAGGGTACAGATAATCCTTGTCCCGAACCAGATGCTCGCAGTTAATGCGATATCCGTTTTCTGTCAGCCATACGCGCAGCAGCTCCGGCTTGGTCATGGGCTGCAGCAGGAGCAAACAGCCGTCCTTTGTCCAGGAAACATCAGACAGGATGTGGATAATGGTCTCGCCGCCCATACCGGCAATGACCACGGTATCTGCTTCCTGCGCCTCAATTCCATTCAAACCGTCGCAAAGACGAAAATCGATCCCGTCCACCTGATATTCCTCTGCGGTGCGGCGTGCGTGCTGCAGGGGCTCCTCCCCCACATCAGAGGCAATCGCGGTTGTGATTTTTCCGTGCTGACGCAGCCAGACCGGCAGGTATCCGTGATCGGTGCCAATATCAGCCAAATGTGACCCAACGGGTATCAGATCGGCCAACAGTTGCAGCCGCGGCTGTAATTGCAGAAGCTTCTGTTCCATGATTCTATCCTTTCGCCGTGCAATATTTTGTGGTATACTGAAATAGTCGCAAAGGGGGTCGCAATATGCGATTGTTTGTAGCCATCCGTTTTTCGCCGCAGGTCAATGCGGCACTGCTCCGGGCGCAGAATATTCTGCGCCGACAAGGCAGCGGGAATTTTACCCAACCCGAAAATCTCCATCTTACACTGGCGTTTATCGGCGAAACCAATCAGCTTGACGCTGCGATCCGTGCCATCAATACTATAAAGGCAAGTTCCTTTACAGTAAAAGTGAGCGAAATGGGGCATTTCGGTGACCTCTATTGGGCCGGAACAGGAAATAATGCCGCCCTGTCTGCGTTACAGAAGCGAGTAAGTCGGGCGCTGGAGGCTGAGGGCTTTTCTCTGGAAAAGCGTACTTTTCGTCCGCATCTGACGCTGTGCCGCCGCTTTCGCCCCTATGTGGATTGTGACCTCCGGGCGGCACAGGCGGCACTGAACGGCGCAGAATGCCGCATTACCCGCGTCAGTCTGATGGAATCTCGGCGCATACAGGGAAAGCTGATCTATACAGAGCGGTATGGCGTAAATCTCGCCTGACAGAATCAAACGCATACGGCACAAGCCGTATGCGTTTGATCAGATGTCATCATCAGTCGTTGGGCTTGTTGGCCTCTTCATTGACGACCTGCAGCAGCTTGTCCACATCAATGCCATGAACGGCACATGCTTCTTCCACGGTTTCGCCGCGGGAAGAAGGACAGCCCAGGCAATGCATGCCGATGGACAGGAAGATGGGAGCGGTCTGAGGAGCGATGTCCAGAATATCACCAATGATGGTGTCCTTGGTAATCTCGATCATAGAAAGTACCTCCATTGATATTTGCTTTCATAGTATACCCCAAATTGCAATGGGTTTCAACAAAAAGTTTTTACCGACGCTACAAAAAGGCATCGCGCTTTTGAAGCACGATGCCCTTTTCATATTCAATCAGGTTTGCAAAGAAGTTAATCAACCGTTCTCACGCATCTTGGCAAAGCAATCGCTGCAGTATACAGGACGATCGCTCTTGGGCTCAAATGGAACCTTTGCCTCGCCGCCGCAGGCAGCGCAAACAGCGGTGAAGTACTCACGGGGACCGCGTGCAGCGTTCTTGCGAGCATCACGGCAGGGCTTGCAGCGCTGGGGCTCATTCTGGAAGCCGCGCTCAGCATAGAACTCCTGCTCACCGGCGGTGAACACAAATTCCTTACCGCATTCTTTGCAAACTAAAGTCTTATCTTCGTACATGATTTTACCCTCTCTTTGAGAAAATATATTGCGTTCAGTTGTCACTGAATTCGCCGGGAAATAGTTGCCGCGCCACTTTGCGGCGTATGCGCTGCACGGCGTTATCCACCGACTTGGGTGGCTTACCCACAGCTTTTGCGATTTCGCAGTATGTCAGCCCATCCAGATAATACTCCAGCACCGTTCGTTCAAAAGGCGAGAGCTGTTTGCGGGCGTCCTCCAACAAGCCTGCTGTTTTTTCTCTGTCGATCAGCAGGACCTCGGGGTCGGGCTGGGCAAAAGAAAAACTGGATTCAAAGAAGGAGGGATTTAACGGAACGGATTGATTTAACGGTAAATTCTTTCCGTTTACAGAAGCGCGCAGAACCGTGTATAACCGGTTACGGATGCAGGTCTCGGCAAAGGTACGAAACGACGCATCATGCTGCGTATCATATTCGCGCATCGCTTTGATCAGACCGAACATCCCCTCCTGCTGGAGATCTTCATTGTCACCGCCGGCCAGAAAATAGGGACGCGCACAGCAACGAACCAGCCGATGAAAGCGTGCAGCCAGGATTTCCGCAGCCATGCGATCTTCCTGTTGAGCCAATGCACAGAGTGCCTCATCGGTCATTGCTTCCAATTGGGCATAGGATGCCCCACTTTCACATATCATAAAAGCATTATACCTATTAACTAAATAATTTGTCAAGCGCTCCGGCAAAGATTGTCAATTTTGCCATCTAATTTACATATTTTTTATGTAATCAGCCAAATCAGATGCAACCTCTTCCGCGTGCTCTGTGGTTTTCGCTTCCACCATCACGCGAATCAACGCCTCGGTACCGGAGGGACGAATCAGGATGCGACCGGCATCAGACAGCTCGGTCTCCTTCTCCTTCACGCGCTCCCAAAGCTCGGGACTCTCCATGATACGCTCCTTGGCTCCTGCGGTGTGCGGCACCTCCACATTGATCAGCACCTGTGGATACTGAGCACAGCAGGATACCAGCTGAGAGGCTGGCATATCAGCCTGCGCCAACGCCTGCAAGAACTGCAGCGCGGTCAGTTCGCCATCGCCGGTGGTGGCATACTCGCGGAAGATCGTGTGGCCGGACTGCTCACCGCCCAGACAATAGCCGTATTCCAGCATCTTTTCCAGCACATGGCGGTCACCCACTGCCGTGCAGATCAGATCCAATCCGTTGTTGCGGCAGAATTCGTGCAGACCCAGATTGGACATGACGGTCGCTACAATGGCGTTGCCGCTGAGTTTGCCGGCACGCTTCAGGGCAGTGGCGCAAATCGCCAATATCTTATCGCCATCAATGGTGCTGCCCTTTTCATCCACCAGCAGGCAGCGATCGGCATCACCGTCGAAGGCGATACCCAGATCGTAACCACCAATTACCACGCCCTGCGCCAAAGACTCCAGATGGGTGGAGCCACATTCGTTGTTGATATTCACGCCGTCAGGGGTTACATGGATAAAGTCCGCCATCAGCGGCAACATACCGAACAGCTGCGGAGCCGTAGCGGAAGCTGCACCGTTGGCGCAATCCACCAGAACCCGCAGGCCGGTCAGGTCGCAATCCACGGTGGAATACAGGTGATGGATATAATCCTTCTTCATCTGCCGCATACCGTGGTAGCGCATACCGATCTCACCGTGGGTCTTAACGGACATAGGCTGTTCGTTGAGAATCAGCTCTTCGATCCGTTCCTCCATCTCATCCGGCAGCTTGTAACCGTTGGCATTAAATATCTTGATTCCGTTGTGTTCATACGGATTGTGCGATGCGGAAATCACGATGCCGGCATCTGCTTTTTCCTGAATTGTCAGATAGGCCACGGCGGGGGTAGGCATAGTGCCAAAGGGCTTCACATCGCCGCCCACGGAGCAAATACCTGCCATGAGCGCGGATTCCAGCATATCGGAGGAAATACGGGTATCCTTGCCGATGGTGATCACCGGGCGTCTTCCCTTCTCCTCTGCCAGAACGGTAGCGACGGCCTGACCAACGCGATAGGCCATTTCAGCAGTTAGTGTTTTTCCGACAATACCACGGATACCGTCCGTACCAAATAATTTACCCATAATCTATATCTCCTATCGTCGAATATTACAATTCCAGTTGTTCCTGCCCCAGATAATCCATGTGCAGATGCTCGTATGCCTTTCGTGTTGCACAGCGCCCGCGGGGTGTGCGTGTCAGGAAACCAATCTGCATCAGATACGGCTCGTAGACATCCTCCAGCGTTATGGATTCTTCACCGATGGTAGCCGCCAATGTTTCCAGACCCACCGGGCCGCCACCGTAGTTTTCAATAATGGCCCGCAGCATCCTGCGGTCAACGGGGTCAAGACCCAGATAGTCGATCTCCAACGCCTGCAGCGCCTGATCGGCCACCTGGCGGGTAATAATGCCGTCCGCCATAACCTCGGCAAAATCCCGGACACGGCGCAGCATCCGGTTGGCAATGCGCGGTGTTCCGCGGCTGCGTCGGGCAATCTCCAATGCACCGGTGTCCTCGATCTCCACATTCAGGATACCCGCGCTGCGTGTTACGATCTGCGCCAATTCTTCGGCGGTATAAAGCTCCAAACGCAGCGTGACGCCAAAACGGTCACGCAGCGGTGCCGACAGCGATCCGGCACGGGTAGTGGCACCGATCAGTGTAAAATGCGGCAGATCCAAACGAATGGAGTTGGCGGACGGGCCCTTGCCGATGATGATATCAATGGCGTAGTCCTCCATGGCGGGATACAAAATCTCCTCCACGGAGCGGTTCAGGCGGTGGATTTCATCCACGAACAGGATGTCGTTCTCATTCAGATTGGTCAGCAGCGCCGCCAAATCGCCCGGCTTTTCAATGGCCGGTCCGGAGGTGATGCGGATATTGACGCCCATCTCCTGTGCGATGATGCCCGCCAGCGTGGTTTTACCCAGACCCGGAGGCCCGTGGAGCAGCACATGATCCAGTGATTCCGTCCGGCGGCGCGCCGCCTCGATAAAAATGGACAGATTATTTTTGGCCTTTTCCTGACCGATGTATTCCTTCAGTGTATGAGGACGCAGCGAGGTTTCGCCGCCGTCCTCTGCCAGAAAAGTTTTGGCAACAATAGGTTCTTCGTAAATGTCGGTTCCAAAGTCGATACTCAAACGAACTCCTCCTTACCGGATCATTCTCTTCAATGCCTGACGGATAATCTCCTCCAAAGTCAGACCGTCCATGTCAATGCCCTTGAGGGCCGCGGTGATCTCCTGACTGCCGTAACCCAGCACAGCCAGCGCGGCGGATGCCTCGCTCGCCTTGCTGCTGTTGGTGATTACGGGGATCGCGGTGCCGCCTCCCACATCGAATGAGCTGCCGGACTGCTCCTTGGCCAACTTATCCTTCAGCTCCAGAATAATGCGCTGGGCAATTTTTTTGCCGATACCGGGGGCGGCTGTCAGTGCCTTTTCATCGCCCATCACCACGCTCATGGCAAAATTGCCCGGTGTGGTGGAGGACAGGATCGACAGCGCCGCTTTCGGCCCCACGCCGCTGACACCCAGCAGCATTTTGAAGGTATGCAGCTCGCTCTGACTGGCAAAGCCGAACAGATCCACGGCATCTTCCTTCACATTCATATAGGTGTAGAGCTTGGCTCGCTCCCCTTTTTTCAACTGCGAAAGTGTATAGTTGGTGGTAGCGCAGGCATAGCCCACGCCGCCGCAATCAATCACGGCCAGATTGGCGTCAATCTCCGCCACAGTACCGTTGAGATAGTAAAACATAATTTCCGGCTCCTTATACCGTTTCCTTCACATCGGGATCCTTGCGCCGCAACAGACTTGTTGCGCTGCGTGCGTGACAGATGGCAATGGCTAACGCATCCGCGGCATCATCCGGTCGTGGAATGGCTTTCAGCTTCAAAAGGCGCTTCGTCATGTCCATGACCTGTTTCTTTTCCGCCAGACCATAGCCTACCACCGCCTGTTTGACCTGCATGGGCGTGTATTCATAGATTGGAATCTGCATTTTCTCTGCCGTGTACAGAATAACGCCACGCCCGTGTGCCACGGCGATACCTGTGGTGATATTCTTGCTGAAAAACAGTTCCTCAATGGCGATTTCATCCGGCTGAAACTGCGCAATCAACTGTTCAAGATCCTGTCCGATCTGCACAAGCCGCGTTGCCAGAGGCAGACCGGCCTGGGTGGTGATTGCACCGTATTGTATCATCTGCTGGCAGCCACGGTCAGACTCAATCACGCCGAATCCGACAATGGCAACGCCGGGATCAATTCCCAAAATACGCATAGTATCCCTCCGGCTGATAAATCATCTTATTATATCAAACCGGAAAACAAAAGGCAACAAAAAACTGCCACCCGGTTTTGCCGGATGGCAGTGGCTCATTTATGCGCGGGGATGCGCCTTGTTATAAACATCCTTCAACTGCTTTTGAATGACATGCGTATAAATCTGTGTTGAGGAAATATCCGCATGCCCCAGCATCTCCTGAATGGAGCGCAGATCCGCGCCGTTTTCCAGCAGATGCACGGCAAAGGAATGGCGCAGGGTGTGCGGCGTGATTTCCTTATTGATCTCCGCTTTTTCCTGATAATACTTAATGATCTTCCAAAAGCCTTGACGGCTCATGCGGGAACCGTTCATATTCACAAACAGCGCCTGCTCGTCCTCGTCGGCGATAATGCGGGAGCGGATATCGCGTATGTAGTCCTGCAGCGCTTTGACGGCACCCGGATACAACGGAATAACGCGCTCCTTCTCCTTACTGCAGCAGCGCAATAAGCCGGTAGACAGGTTGACATCGTCCACATTCAGGTCAATCAACTCAGTCACACGAATACCGGTAGCATAGAGAAGCTCCAGCATGGCGTGATCACGAAATCCCTTTTCGTCCACGCACTTCGGCTGCTCCAGAAAGAGCTCCACTTCTTTTGCTGTCAAAATCTCCGGATACTTTCGCTCTACCTTCATGGCGGCAATATTTTTGGCTGGATTGGTCTTCATGTGTCCGGCCATGGTCATGTAACGATAAAACGACTTAATAGATGCCGTACAGCGTGTCACTGTGGCGGGAGACTTCCCTTTATGGGTTAAATACAATAAGTAATCACTGACCGTATCCTTTTTTACTTTGCGCAAATCTGCAGCACCGTTGATACGCAGCCATGTCTGGAATTGCGTCAGGTCGCGGATATAGGAGCTGAGCGTATTGGCAGATGCGTGTTTTTCATGCTCCAGATAGTCCCGGTACATGGTCACATAATCCATCAATTATCTCATCTCCTTTCAAGTCAAACGATGAAGCACCGAAGCAATCAGCCGCGGTACAACGGCGCAGTCTGACACTGCGCCCAGTAATAAAAACACCACACATACGCCAAAGCGCATGGCATAGAGCGATGTGTTGCGCCGCATTTTTCGCAGTCCATTCCTGCGCAGCGCATCGGAAGCATCCATGGCCCATATCGACATTGCCAAGATGCACGGCATTGTTATAACGCAGCGAAGTCCGAACGCGGCAAATGCCAGCGCCACTCCGGTTCGTCCCAGAGCCGAAGCAAAACCGCAAACGGCAAACGAGAGGAAAAAACTCTGCGTCATACAGATCAGAGGAATCAGAAATACGCCCGCAGCCATCATTCCCAGAAAAAACAGCAAAACCGGATAGCGCAGATAAGTGATTGCAACAGAAAGCAGCGAAGCGCCGGATACGGAACTCTGTACAGCATTTTGCGCATATTGCCGCAAATAATCCTCCAGTGCCGCGCGACCGGGCGCCGTAACGATGTGATTTGCCAGACCGCCCAGAAGAATGCCGACCGCACAGCAGACGCAGATCAACAGCAATCCGTTTTTTCCATTCGTGCGAAATGAACGGGAATTAATCGCTCTCTTCATTGGTAAGCTCACCTCAATCAATCCTATGAGACAAGCCAACCGGATAGAAGTCAAAATGCGTATAAATTAATATAGGGCAAATAGCTGCAATTCGCAAGTCTTTTCAACAAATTCAATTTTTTTCGTCAGTTATTCCAAAATATTATGTATACTATTTTATGTAAATTAAAGTTACCAAAGGGACTGCCGCGAATAAGTTTCAGCCAGCAAGGCAAGATGTGGTAAATCCTTTCACCTTACTTCACTATATCTTGAAACGACAGAGAAAATCCCTGTATACATCCGCCTCCTGTATCAAGCAGAAAATCAGTCAAGCATTTTTTGCATAAAATATCAAATTCGTGATTTTTACCATGATCTACTTTATGTTACCGCCGGACAGCGGGGCGCTTTTTGCGGTTTGTCTGCCGTTTTATCCTTCCGCTGCCCAGTAAACCGCCGCACAGACAGCCACTTAACAGTCCCAACATTACACCGACACCATGTGTACGGAAGGTAATTCCTCCGTATGCTGCAATTCCGGCAAGGACAACACTACCGCACAGAATCAGCCACATCACAGCCGCGCGCAGCATGGTGCCATTCTCTCTGCGAACTGCCGCACGAACGCCAATGAATGATCCCGCAGAGTAGGCGCCGTATACCCACATTGGCATCTCCGGAATGATCCCGCGGCACATCAATACCGCACCGCCGCTATCAAGTAAGAAGCTCACCGCTAATGCGATAAGCACGCCGATCCACATCCTCTTCCCTATCGCCTGTTTCCATTTGGACATATAAAAACCTCCCCCGTATGCTCTTAACAGCATATTCGGGGGAGGCTTTCTTATTCGGAAAAATTATTCGTCGGACTCTTTCTTTTCCTCGATGGCGGCGGGAGCGTCCTCTTCGGCGTTCTTTGCCTTCTTGGGGGCACGCTGCTGTGCGGCAGCCTGCTCGTCCAGCGTACCGACATTACCGATAGCAGACTTAACAAATTCCACGCGAACACGATCCTCGCTGGTCTCGATAACCACGGTGCGATCGGTGATGGCAACCACACGGCCGTAAACGCCACCGATGGTGGTCAGATAATCGCCCTTCTTCAGACTGTTGCGCATGGCATCAGCCTGCTTCTTGCGCTTATTCTCGGGACGGATCAGCAGGAAATAGAAAACAGCAACCATGACAACGATCATAATGATCGTGGAACCCATGCCGCCGCCGTTTCCGCCGGCAGCACCATTAGCAGTTGCGTAAGCGATGTCAAACATATTTTATAGCTCCTTTTTTTACAGATATTTAATATTATACAAAACTCTTCCTCTTTTGGCAAGTATTTTCCTTAAATCCGGCGTCCTAATTTTTCACTGTATTCTGCGCGGAACTGTTCAAATTCACCGCAATCCAAGCTGTCGCGGATCTTCTGTGCCAACTTGTTGTAGAAGTACAGGTTATGCATCACAGCAAGTCGCATGGCCAGAATTTCTTCCGCCGCAAACAGATGGCGAATATAGGCGCGGCTGAAATTGCGGCATACCGGACAGTCGCACTCCGGATCAATGGGACGCTCATCCAACTTATACTTGGCATTTTTGATATTCATGGTACCTTGCCAGGTAAACAGCTTTCCATGTCTTGCGTTGCGTGCCGGCATCACGCAGTCAAAGAAGTCCACACCTCGCGCAACACCCTCGATAATATTGGACGGCGTGCCCACACCCATCAGGTACCGGGGCTTGTCAGCAGGCATATACGGCTCCACCGCGTCGATGATCTCGTACATCACCTCGGTGGGCTCTCCCACCGCCAGACCGCCGATGGCAAAGCCGTCGCAGTCAATTTGGGCAATTTGCTTCATGTGCCAGATGCGCAGATCGGCAAAGGTCGCGCCCTGATTGATGCCAAACAGCATCTGCTCCGGATTGACGGTATCCGGCAGACTGTTGAGCCGGTCATGCTCCACCTTGCATCGCTCCAGCCAGCGCAGTGTGCGCTCGCAGGATTGCTTGGCATATTCGTAAGTAGCCGGATTTTCCACGCACTCATCAAATGCCATGGCAATATCACTGCCCAGATTGGACTGGATCTGCATGCTTTCCTCCGGCCCCATAAAGATCCGGTGGCCATCCAGATGGCTGGCAAAGGTAACGCCCTCCTCCTTGATCTTTCGCAATCCGGAAAGTGAAAAAACCTGAAATCCGCCGCTGTCGGTGAGGATGGGACCATCCCAGCGCATAAACTTGTGCAGGCCGCC
Organism: Candidatus Cacconaster stercorequi; assembly: GCA_018064925.1. GTDB lineage: Bacteria > Bacillota > Clostridia > Oscillospirales > Oscillospiraceae > Vescimonas > Vescimonas stercorequi. Next base: position 31,352 of record JAGHUH010000025.1, read on the forward strand.
CATGGTCTTTACCACATCGTCACCGGGGCGCAGATGCAGATGGTAGGTGTTGCTCAGCTCAATCTGGCAGCCCAACTCCTTCAGATCAAAGGCGCTGACGCCGCCCTTGATAGCGCCCTGAGTCCCCACATTCATAAATACCGGGGTCTGTACTTCTCCGCCATGTGCACAGCGAAATACACCGCGGCGGGCACGCCCCTCTTTTTTGATAACCTTGAACATATCGCACTCCTTTATCGGATAAACATGGCATCGCCGAAGGAGAAGAACCGGTACCTTTCCTTCACCGCTTCCTCGTAAGCTGCCAGCACATGCTCACGCCCTGCCAATGCCGACACCAACATGATCAGCGTGGATTCCGGCAGATGGAAATTGGTGATCAGCGCATCCAGCACCTTGAACCGATAGCCGGGATAGATATAGATATTGGTCCATCCGGCGCTTGCTTTCATGGTGCCGTCCTCTGCCGCCCAACTCTCCAATGTACGGCAGGAGGTGGTGCCGACGCAGATGACCCGTCCACCGTTTTTCTTGGTTTCATTGATAAGATCCGCCGTTTCCTGCGGAATGACGCAGTATTCGCTGTGCATCTCGTGGTCGGTGATCTCATCCTCTTTCACCGGACGGAAGGTGCCAAGCCCCACATGCAGCGTTACATAACCGATCTTCACACCCATTGCCTCGATCTTATCCATCAGCTCACGGGTAAAATGCAGCCCGGCCGTAGGCGCAGCAGCAGAGCCATTCACGCGGGAATATACTGTCTGATAGCGTTCTTTGTCCTGCAGTTCCTCTTTGATATAGGGCGGCAGCGGCATCTTGCCCAGCCGTTCCAATACCTCCAGAAAAATTCCCTCATAGTTAAATTTCACCAGTCGGTTGCCACCGGGCAGCTCCTCCACCACTTCGGCAGTCAACTGACCGTCACCGAAGGAGACCTTGGCGCCCACGCGCATCTTCTTGCCGGGCCGCACCAGACACTCCCATGTCTTGTTGCCCCGGTCAATCAGCAGCAACACCTCGCAGGCACCGCCGCCGGGCAGACGATGGCCCAAAAGCCGCGCCGGCAACACGCGGGAATCATTCATAATCAGGCAATCGCCGGGATGCAGGAACGCAGGCAGATCAAAGAAATGCTGGTGCTGCCATTCCCCGCTTTCTTTATCCAGTACCAGCAGGCGTGACGCGTCGCGCCGTTCAATGGGTGTCTGCGCAATCAGTTCCTGCGGCAGGTCAAAATAAAAATCGTGTGTTTTCATGATTATCGCTCGTTTCTTCCAAATTTATAGCGAAAATATTATAGCGTAACAGGCGGCATCATTCAACCTTTTTCTGTTTGCTCCGGCAGAAAGAAAAGCCGCGGCAACCGCGGCTTTTCCCGTAATATTTCACTTAAACGGTGTCTTACACCAAAACGGCGCGATGGAATACCTTCTTACCCTTCTTAATGATCACGCCCTCGCCGGTGAACTGCTCGCAACCCAGTGCCATGTCAATATCTGTGACCTTGGCATCATTGACAGACACACCGCCCTGCTGTACCAGTCGGCGCGCTTCGCTCTTGCTGGCGCACAGACCGCACTTCACCAACAGTGTCATCACATTGATGGTGCCACCGCCAAAATCATCGTTCTGCAGTTCCGTGGTGGGCATATGCTCGGCATCACCCTTGCCGCCGAACAGGGCCTTTGCGGCATCCTGTGCCTTCTTGGCTTCTTCCTCGCCGTGAACCAGCTTGGTCAGCTCGTAGGCCAGGATCTCCTTGGCGGTGTTGAGCTGTGCACCCTCCCAGCCATCCATCTTGTCGATCTCCTCCAGAGGCAGGAAGGTCAGCATCCGGATGCACTTCAATACATCGGCATCCTCCACATTGCGCCAGTACTGATAGAACTCGAAGGGGCTGGTCTTTTCAGGATCCAGCCACACAGCGCCGGAAGCGGTCTTGCCCATCTTCTTCCCCTCGCTGTTCAGAAGCAGGGTGATGGTCATGGCGTGGGCATCCTTGCCCAGCTTGCGGCGGATCAGCTCCGTGCCGCCCAACATATTGCTCCACTGGTCATTGCCGCCGAACTGCATATTGCAGCCGTAATTCTGATACAGATAGTAGAAGTCGTAGCTCTGCATGGGCATATAGTTGAACTCCAGGAAGCTTAAGCCCTTTTCCATGCGCTGCTTGAAGCATTCGGCGCGCAGCATATTGTTCACGCTGAAGCAGGCACCGATGTCGCGGATAAACTCGATATAGTTGAGGTTTAGCAACCAGTCAGCATTGTTGACCATGATGGCCTTGTCCTCGCCAAATTCGATGAAGCGGGACATCTGCTTTTTGAAGCATTCACAGTTGTGATCGATGGTCTCCTTGGTCATCATGGAGCGCATATCGGTACGGCCGGAGGGGTCGCCGATCATCGCAGTACCACCGCCGATCAGAGCGATGGGGCGGTTGCCTGCCATCTGCAGGCGCTTCATCAGACACAGAGCCATGAAATGACCCACGTGCAGAGAGTCAGCAGTAGGGTCAAAGCCGATATAGAAGGTGGCCTTACCGTTATTCACCATCTCGCGGATTTCTTCTTCGTTTGTCACCTGGGCAATCAAGCCGCGGGCCACCAGTTCTTCATAAACACCCATTTTTGTTCATTCCTTTCATCAATATATCCATTGGTTTTGTTATTTGAGGGCGAAAAAAACGCCCTCCGTCTGAACAGACAGAGGGCGACAATATCGCGGTACCACCTCATATTCACCGCTGCCTCACGGCAAACGGTCTCATCGGGTACATTTATACCCTATCGCTGTAACGGGCGCACCCGACACATTCCTACACAGTACCCTGCGGCACATTCAGAAGGCAGCTCCGGGAGGTATTCGCACCATCGTCCCTCTCCCCCTTACACCCACCGGGGGCTCTCTTTGCAGGAAACTGACACTGCTACTTATTCCCTTCAACGCTATATCATATGCAATTAAAGTTATTATAATCGCAATGGCAAAGCTTGTCAACAATTACGCCAGCGTTTTTTTGAAACGCTCCGCTTCGCACAACAGTTCTTCCGCACCGGAAAGAATGGTAGCAGACACATGGCTGCCGCCGGTCAGACGGGCCAACTCTCGCTGTCGCTGTTCGCGGCTCAACCGCTGCACATGGGTATAGGTACGGCCGTTGGACTCGCATTTTTCCACTGAAAAATGGTTGTCCGCCATGGCAGCCAACTGTGGTAGGTGGGTCACGCACAGCACCTGCTTATGCCGGCTGATGCGCGCCATCTTCTCGGCCACTTTCTGTGCCGCACGACCGGATACGCCGGTGTCCACCTCGTCAAACACCATGGTGTTCACATGATCCTGCTCGGATAAAACATTTTTCATGGCCAGCATGATGCGGGCCAACTCACCGCCGGAGGCAATCTTGTGGATCGGCTTAAGTTCCTCGCCCAGATTGGCCGACATCAGAAATCGTACCCGATCCATGCCATTAGCGTCCAACGGCTTTTCCTCAAAATCAACTGCAAAGCGAATTTTGCCCATGTCCAATTGGCACAGCTCGTCTAATATCTGCTTTTCCAGCTCCACGGCGGTATTTTTGCGAGCCTCTGACAGTTTCTTCGCCGCTGCTACGGCAGCTTTTTCCGCTGCACCGCGCTGCTTTTCCAGCCGAATCAGCGTATCATCCGCGTACTCGATGGCATCCAACTCCTTGCGGCATTTTTCAAGGTACGCCAACATCTCCTCCACGGTTGGGCCGTATTTCTTTTTCAGGCGGTAGAGTTGATCCAATCGGCTCTCCAGATCGTCCAGCTCATTTGGCGAAAAGTCAAACGCGTCTTGCTTATCCCGCAGGGTGTCCGTCAGGTCATATACCTCGCTGTAAGACTCCGAAAGACGCTCGTAAAGTACCGCAAAGCTGTCGTCCAGATTGCGCACCGCACCGATGGCGTCCCTCGCCTGGCGCAGACGACTCAAAGCCCCCTCACCTTCGTCATCACCGCCCAGGCAATAGGATGCCTCCGACACCGCTGACATAAACTTTTCGCTGTTGCGCAACAAATTGCGCCGGCCAAGGAGTTCTTCTTCCTCGCCTGTCTTCAGCTTTGCGCGCTCCAATTCTTCAATCTGATAGCGCAGCGTATCTACACGCCGCGCTTTTTCCGCTTCATCCATTTGCAAGGAGCGGATTTTATGATCAATATCTGTTAAGTGATTATACTTGTCAGCATAATCATCCAGAAGGTTTTGTACTTTTCCGAAGCTGTCCAGATAATATCCGTGCTGTTCTTCATCTAAAAGCTGCTGTCCATCATGCTGACCGTGGATATGCAGCAGGCGATTGCCCAATGCACGCAATTGAGTCACCGTTACAGGGCGCCCATTGACCCGGCATACATTCTTGCCGTCAGCTTGAATTTCACGCTGCAGCAACAGTTCATCGGATGCTTCTATCCCCAAATCCTCACCGAGCGCGGTAGGAATCCCAACGAAGCACGCGCTGACAAATGCCTTGTCCGCTCCGGTACGGATCAAATCGCGGGATGTCCGCTGCCCCAGCACAGCGCTCATGGAATCGATTACGATGGATTTACCGGCGCCGGTCTCACCGGTCAGGGCATTAAAACCCGGCTCAAACTCGATGTCCGCCTGCTCGATAATGGCAATATTCTCAATATGCAGCACCTGCAGCATCGTGTTCTCCCTCCTGTTCTGTCTTAACGCAGCATATCCTTTACTTCGATACAGAAATCTGCGGCACTTTCAAGATCGCGCATGATCAGCAGCACCGTATCGTCGCCAGCCAGAGAGCCCACCAGATAGGTAATCTCCATGCTGTCGATGGCGGCAGCGGCAGCCGAGGCCAGGCCGGGCATAGTCTTGATCACAACCAGATTTTGCGCATTGTCCACATGGAGGATACTCTCACGGAAAATGGTGCGCAAGCGATCGGCAAAGTTCAGTTTTGCCTTGTGCACGGAGACAGCGTAGCGATAGCGTCCCTGACCGACCGGTTCCTTGATCAGATGCAGTTCCTTAATGTCCCGGGAAATGGTAGCCTGCGTGCTCTTGATGCCTCGCGCCATCAGTCGATCCAGCAGCTGCTCCTGCGTTTCAATGTTTTCCTCACTGATAATCTGCAGCAGTTGACTCTGTCGATCATTTTTCATGCTTTGCAGCCTCCATTCCCATTTTTTTATCCAGAATTTCGCAGAAACTCTTTTTGGACAGACGCACCAGCTTGGTGGTGTATTCCGAATGCTTCACCCGTACCTGATCCCCATTCTTCAGAGAGAATGCTTTGCCGCCATCCGAGGACAGATAGACGAATTTCCGGCTGGTGTCTGCCGTTTCCACAGTGATCACATGATCTGGGGAAAGCACATAGCAGCTGGAACGGGTTGAATGCGGACAGATGGGTGTCAGCAACAGGTTTTGTGCCGTCGGCTCCACAATGGGGCCGCCAGCCGCCATGGAATAGCCGGTAGATCCGGTGGGCGTACTGACCACGATGCCATCACCGGTGACTCGGGTCAGTGGTCCTTCTTCCGTAAAGATATTCAACCGGACAACTCGGGCAATAGAACCTTTGGAGATGACCGCGTCATTCAGGGCAATGGTGCTGTAAACCGTTCGCTCGTCACGAATCACCTTAACATCCAGCATCATGCGGGATTCCACGGTAAAATCCCAGTTTTGAAGATCGCGCAGACGATCCAGCTCATTGAGCTCCAATTCAGACATAAAGCCCAGGCTGCCCAGATTAATGCCCAGCACCGGCACACTGTGCAATGCCACCGTCCGTGCCAGGTGCAAAATGGTACCGTCTCCGCCAAACGCAATCAGCAGATCGGCACTTTTGATCTCCTGTGCCAGTTGGCGAATGGGCACACCAAGCTCATCGTCGTAGCCTTCCCGGTTAAAGGGCAGACAAACTACCGTACGAAAGCCAATGCTCTCCAGAATTTCTTTTGACCGCTTTGCCACGGTCAGTTCGCTGTCCCGATAAGGATTGGGACAGAGGATTACTTTCTTCATATCCTTCATATCGCTTGCCCTTTCAGTTCTCTAATTTGCAGTGGGATGCCTCTACCACACCGAGCAGATCCAACTCACCATCTGGCTCATCCGATTTGCGCAGATAACCAAGGTATTCGATGTTTCCCTCAGGGCCGCGAATCGGAGAATATGTAACGCCAAGTACTGTAAAGTGATTATCCTTTGCATGGTGAAGGAAGTTTTCCAGAACTTCCAAGTGGACGGCGGGATCGCGGACAACGCCTTTCTTGCCGACCTTTTCCTTACCCGCTTCAAACTGTGGCTTAATCAGGCAGGCAATCTCTCCGCCGGGTTTCAGCAGGTTGTAAAGCGCCGGAAAAATCAATTTCAGGGAGATAAACGACACATCAATGGATGCAAAATCCAGCGCATCCGAAATTTGCTCCTCCGTCAGATAGCGGGCATTGGTGCGTTCCAGACATACCACACGCGCGTCATTGCGCAGCTTCCAGTCCAACTGTCCGTACCCCACATCCACGGCATATACCTTTTCAGCGCCGTTTTGCAGCATACAATCGGTAAATCCGCCAGTAGATGCGCCGATATCGGCACAAACCTTGCCTGAGAGCGAGATCGGCCAAGTCTGCATAGCCTTTTCCAGCTTCAACCCGCCGCGACTCACATAGCGCAATACATGACCGCGTACCTCGATTTCCGCGTCATTCGCAATAGCGGTACCGGGCTTGTCTACCCGCTGCCCCTTGACAAATACATTGCCGCTCATAATCACGGCCTGTGCTTTCTGGCGCGTTTCCAAAAATCCGCGCTCCACCAAAAGCACATCCAGTCTCGTTTTATTGCTCACGCAATACCTCCTCCACGGAACCGGCCACGCCCTCAGCATCCAGACCGATGGCGTGATATAATTGCTCCACCTTGCCCTGATGCGTAAAGGTGTCACCGGTATTCTTCAAAATCAATCGGACAGTTTTTCCCTGTTGTGCCAACATAGCACCGAGTCGCTGACCTACACAGCCGGTATTCACACAATCCTCCAAAACCAGAAGAATCTCGGTATCTTCCAGCATTTGACACACAACTTCCGCTGACAGCGGTGCAATCTGATTCAGTTTTACCACACGCGCCTCAATGCCACGCTGTGACAGGAGTTCCGCCGCCGCTATGGCCTGATTGATCAGGATACCATATGAAACGATGGTGCAATCGCCGCCCTGCCGCAGCTCGGTGTAGATTTCTCTGCCGCAGCAGCCCTGATACGCACCCTCACCGCCTCTGGGGTAGCGGACGGCAATCGGTCCGGTGACCTCCTGTATGGCATATTGCAACATTTTTCGCAGCTCCTCAAAGCTCGCCGGGCTCAGAACCGTCATTCCCGGTACTGTTGAGAGATACTGCACATCAAAACAGCCGTGGTGAGTTTCGCCATCAGCGCCCACCAAACCGGAACGATCCACCGCCAAAACCACATGAAGGCCATCCAACGCCACGTCGTGCAGCATCATGTCAAATCCGCGCTGCAGAAAGCTGGAATACACCGCAAAAACAGGTAGCATGCCCTGTTTTGCCATGCCCGCCGCCATAGCTACAGCGTGTCCCTCAGCGATACCCACATCGAAAAAGCGTTTTGGAAACTGCCGGGCAAAGCCTGTCAATCCTGTGCCGTCCTCCATGGCCGCTGTAATGGCACAAATCTTGTCACTTCTTTCCGCCAGATGAGTCAGTTCCTGACCAAATACCTGCGAAAAAGATGGGGAACCGCTCTGCGTCTTACCGGTTGCCGGATCAAACGGTGCAATGCCGTGAAATCTTCCCGGCTCGTCCTCCGCGAACGGATATCCTTTTCCCTTCATCGTCTGCACATGAATCACAACGGGACAGCGCAGCTCCTTGGCCCAGGTCAGCATTTGCGTCAGCTTTTCCACATCGTGTCCGTCAACAGGACCCATATAGGTAAAACCCATACTCTCGAACATGGTGCTATCCGGGAACACAGAGTTTTTCAAAATGGTCTTCATATCATGACTGGTTTCGTAGATCTTCTGACCGACGCGACTGCCATCCAATGCCTGCCGATACCATTTTTTGAACTGATAATACCGCGGTCTTTCCCGAAGCCGTGCCAGATGGCGGGACATACCGCCCACATTGGGATTAATGGACATCCCGTTATCGTTCAGTATCACGATCAGCGGTTCTTGGGATTCGCCGGCGTTGTTCAGTCCCTCAAAGCTGAGGCCGCCACCCATTGCGCCATCACCAATCAACGCCAACACATTATAATCCTTGTGCTGTAAAGTCCTTGCCCTTGCCATACCAAGTGCCACAGAAACAGAGTTTGAAGCGTGGCCGCCGATAAAAGCATCATGTTGGCTTTCGTACGGTTTCGGAAAACCGGACAGGCCTTCAAACTGACGCAGGGTAGAGAACAGCTCCCGCCTGCCGGTCAGTGCTTTGTGAACATAGCATTGGTGTCCCACATCGAATACCAGGCGGTCTTTTCCCGTGTCAAATACCCGATGGATTGCTACAGTCAATTCAACAGTGCCCAGATTGGATGCCAGATGACCACCTGTTTTGGATACCTGCTCCACAAGGAACTGCCGCAGCTCGTTGCAGAGCTGATGTACTTCATCTTCACGCAGTCCCTTCACATCCTGGGGACTGTTGATTTTTTCCAGTATCAAATATAATCGCCTCTCTTCAGCGGAAAAGGTGCAGCGTATGCATGATACGCGCTACCCGATACACCACATTGGTGCAATCGTTGATTGCTACCGTTTTGCCAAGCGCTTTGCCGCCGATGGTCAGGCCGGAGATCAAAGCGGTAACACCAATGGAAATCAGTATATTGGTGGTGTTAAAGCTGCGCTGCAGCTGCAATACAATGACAGCCGCGGTAGAACCGCTGACGATGCCGCAGATATCCCCCACCACATCATTGCAAAACGAACTGACCTCGTTGGCACGGCTCAAAAGGTGCACAGCTTCCCTGCCTCCCTTTTCTTTGTGTGCCGCCATGGAGTGAAATGGCCGCGGATCGGCAGCAGTAACCGCCACGCCAACCATATCAAATGCAATACCCAAGCCGATGAATACCGCCAGCACAATGACGGCGATCACACAGCCGGAGCCCTCCAGCGCTGTGGAGGAAAAGAAACTCAACACGGCGGACAGCACCACCGCCAACACGAATACCTTCAGCGGCCAACTGCTTTTCTTTTTCTTTCGTTTGTCCTTATCGCGCAAGGTCGGATCTCCTTTATTTCATAAAAAAATACTGAACAGGGCAGCTTCGGAGGTAAATCTTACGGCTTAGGTACGGGTTGGATTTCCCCATGACACACCTCTCGTTGCCGATCAGGCGGTTTCCCTTTCAGTGCCATGCCATGGAGTTGCCCTTGTCATGGTACCCGACTGCCACTTAGTCCGCACTGCAATCCCACCGATGCCCCTAAAAGGACAGCCTAGGTGATTTCCACTGCAGTCAAACCGTCTCTTATCCTCTTTTGCAGCCACGGTTTCAAGGGAATAGCGCTGCGGCCCTGGCCGGGGCCCTCACGCATCAGCTCCCCTATTCGCCGTACCCACGCAAGGCAGGCTACTCTGCACACAGCGTTAGGGCGGCATAGCCGCTTTAGCACCGCAATGCAGGTTTATAGCATCTGCTTCGTACATGAGTCGCTTACCACAAAGGGAGTACGCTCATGCACAACAGCAGGTCTCCACGAAAGCAGGGTCGGGTCCTCCATGCCATTGGAAGGCGCCCTGAATTCGCAGGTGCGGCAAGCCGCACCTCCCTCCAGCACCCACCCCAAACTGGGCGTAAGAAGCAGGCACCAGAGGTTTCACAGTTGTGCCCTTTAAGGGATTTTTAGGCCCCTCTTAGGAGACGGCAGATCTGACTAGGATACTGCGCCGCTGTTCAGTATTGTATATCTTACCACATCTTTTCCCGTTTTACAACCGGTATATACAAGATATTCCGTATATACAGCTTATAACCTGTTTCGATGAATATTCGATTTTGCACAGAAAAAAGGGTCTCTGTTCCAAAAAACAGCGACCCTTTGTTTACTTAATCCGGCCAACCATCCGGTCAGCGAGTTCCCACAAAAAGTCACGATCCGGCCAGTTGCCAACCGCGGCCTTTGCCCTGTCCGTGCACTCCTGCACCGCCTTTGCGCATCCATCCAGTCCCTTTACATCCACGAAGGTGATCTTACCTTCCTCTTTATCCGAGCCGATGGGCTTGCCGAACACGGTTTCATCCCCCACCACATCCAGCATATCATCGCGGATCTGGAACGCCAGACCAAGCTGATCAGCATATTCAATGGCCTGTGCACGCATGATGCCGTTCATTTTAGAGGCCACGCAGCCAAGTTCCACCGCACCGGAGATCATCACACCGGTTTTCAGCCGGTTCAGCTCCGTCAGGCCGGCTTCATTCCTCACATCGCACACCGTATCAAGCACCTGTCCGGCCACCATGCCATCGGCACCGCAGGCACGCGCCAAGACCTGAATGGCCTCCACACGGCTTTCGGCAGACATCATGGGAGCAGTGGCGATCAGTCGAAATGCCTCCGGCTGCAGCGCATCACCGGCCAGCACAGCCAGCGTTTCGCCGTAGACCTTATGGTTGGTAGGTTTCCCGCGGCGCAGATCATCATCGTCCATGCAGGGCAGATCATCATGAATCAAGCTGTAATTGTGCACCAGCTCCAATGCACAGGCGTAGGGCAGTGCCAGATGCCAGTCGATGCCGCCCAGACGGGCAAACTCCAGTGTCAGCACCGGACGAATTCGTTTTCCGCCGGCCAGAACGCTGTAACGCATGGCCTCATACAGTTTGCTATACGGCTTGTCCCCAATGAACAGGTTGTTCAGATATGCTTCAATGGCCGCCTGATAGGCAGCGTACTGCTCTTTATAGTTCATGTTATTCCTCCGTCAAAAAATCGCTTTCAATAGGGGCACCGTCGGGGCCCTTCATCAGCTTGACCACCTTTTGCTCCGCCTGATCCAACTCTTTGCGGCAGGCCGCCACCAAAGCGGTGCCCTCTTCAAACAATGCCAGAGAATCGCTTAACTGAGCATCTCCCTTTTCCAAACGCGCCACGATTTCCTCCAGACGCATCATATTTTCCTCAAAGGTCTTTTTTTCTGCCATACCTTACTCCTTTTCCTCCACGGTACAGTGCAGACTGCCCTGTCCCAATCGAATGTGAACCCAGCTGCCCACGCTCACCTGCTCGCTGCTCTTCAATACGGTGCCATCCTCGCCCTGCGCCATGGCGTAGCCCCGGCCCAGCACCTTCAATGGACTCATGGCATCCAGCGAAGCCGTTAATCCGGCAAATCGCTGCTGATTGCTTTGCAGCAGTTCTTTTGCCGTACCGGCCAATTTCTGCTGCACAAAGTCCAACTGCATCCGCTTATCCTGAATGAATGCCATGGGGTCGGTCAGCGCACGGCTTTCGCTCAAGCCCTTTAAGCGCTGATTTTGCTGCTCCATGCCGTTCAGCTGTCCCTGAATCAACCGGATTTGGGTACTTTGCAGATCCTGCAGCAGGGCACTCATATCCGGCACGGCGATCTCCGCCGCATTGGACGGTGTGGATGCCCGGCGATCCGCCACAAAGTCAGCAATCGTCACATCCGGCTCATGTCCTACCGCCGAAATCACCGGAATTTCAGAGGCATAGATGGCGCGGGCCACCCGCTCATCGTTAAATGCCCACAGATCCTCAATGGAACCGCCGCCGCGTCCGGTGATCAGCACATCTGCTAATTTCCAGCGGTTGGCGTAGCGGATGGCACCGACGATCTCCAGAGGTGCCTCGACACCCTGCACCCGCGCCGGTAGCAGGAGCACTTTGGCGATGGGATAGCGATGCCGCAGGATACGGATCATATCGTGCACCGCCGCTCCGGCGGAGGAGGTAACGATGGCAATGCGCTGCGGATAGCGCGGCAGGGGCTTTTTATGTGATGCGTCAAATAGACCTTCATTGAAGAGCTTTTCCTTCAGCTGCTCAAATGCCACATAGAGATCGCCGATGCCGTCAGCCGTCAACTGCGTGCAGTAAAGCTGATAGGCACCGTCACGGGGAAATACGCTGATTCGACCGGCGGCGATCACCTTCATCCCATTTTCCGGACGGAACTTCAGCTTGCCGGCACTGCTGCGGAACATGACACACCGCAGCGCACCATCGCTGTCCTTCAGCGTGAAATAGTGGTGCCCGGAGGGATATATCTTATAGTTAGACAGCTCGCCGCGGATCAGGATATGCCCCAGCGCCGGTACACCCTCGATGATATTTTTGATATATTGATTGACCTGGCTGACTGTCAGCACCTGCGGCTCCCTCATCAAGTCACCTTCTTTCCATGGTAAAACAGGCAGAGCGCTTCGGCTCTGCCTGTTGCTTCGTTATTCCTTGACTTCCTCACGCAGGAAGCTGCCCAGAATACCGTTCATAAACTGCACGGTCTTGGGCTCCTCATAATTCTTTGCAATCTCCACTGCCTCGTTGATTGCCACGCCATTGGGGATATCCGGCATATAGAGGATCTCGTACATGGCCACGCGCATGATGGCCGATGCCACCAGAGAAATCCGCTCAAAGCGCCAGCCCTTGGCATATGTCTCAATGTAATGATCCAGTTCAGCCGCATGCCCTGCCACACCCGTAACCAAACGGCGAATATACTGTGCCTGCTTTTCATTGGGCAGATCCGCATAAATCCCGCATTCCGGTGCCAGATCTGCAAAGTTTTCCGTAGAAAGCCGCTGCTCCAGAAATGCCTCCACGGGCAGATCGGTAAAGCTCAATTCATACGCCAGATGTGTGGCGATCTCTCTTGCCGTGTTGCGTGTCATATCTCTCTATCCTTTTCTTTTGTTTCACTCAAAGCTGATGCCGCCCACATGGACATTTACTGCGCTGACCTGGAAACCTGTCATCCCCTCCATTGCACCGAAAACTGCCTTCTGTACCTTATCGGCCACTTCAGCAACAGGGTTTCCATAGCGAACGGTCAGGAACAGATTTACGAGCATACCGGCATCGTCCATCTCCACGCGGACACCACGCGCTGTCATCTTTTTGCCGCCCATAAAGTCGGTCATATTGGCGTTGAGCAGACCGCTCACGCCCTCCACCTCCAGCGCCGCAGAGGTAGCAATGGAAGCCACGACATCCTCAGAAATCTGAATGGTGCCCATATTTTCCTGATGGGTCATATATTCCTTATTATCAGCCATAGCTAAATTCTCCTTAATTATCATTCGTACCTGTAAGTATACCATTCTCCCGGCAAAAATACAACAACTAATTTACAGAATCTGCATCGTTATGCGGTGGCTTCCATAATTTTAATCTGCTGTGGCGTATAATCCGTTTCATTCACAACGATATCCTTGATGCGGGCCACATCTGTGGTATCCAGTCCATCAGCATCGGACACCACCACGCTGATGGAATCCTCCCCCATAAAGGCCACGCAATCGGCGTAGCCCTTGGCGGTGACCAAACTTTCGATCTGCGCCTCCGCCACCGTATATGCCGCCAGTACCTGCAGCGACTCGGATGCTTCGTTCAGCACATCCTCCGTGGCGTTTTCGTCCACCTCTGCCTCCTTGAGCATACTGATGGCATTGTCCCGTGCCTGCTTGCGGCTCAGGCGTGCCGTGGCGAAGTAGTCATTCTCATCCGCCGTCTGCTCTGCCGCGGTTTTTTCCGTAGCCTGCTCCTCCTGTCCGCTGACCAGTGTGGATTGACCCAACACCTTGGATGTGTCCTCCACGCCGCCGGCATAGCGCCAATTCAGATATACCGCGGCGCAGACAAAAATCAGCACCGTTGCCACCACGGCACGCTTCTTCCATACCTGTTTCATTTCGCTTCCTCCTGCCTTCCTTTTATGATTGCCACTTAACAATAGATATTTTGTCCGTCCGCAGACCCGTCAACGCCGCCACCGCCTCGGTAATCGCCAATCGCACGGCACTGTCGTCTGCCCCCTCGCATACTACCACCGCACCCTGAAACACGGGATAGATCTGTCCGGTGACTACCACCTCCTGTGTACCGCTCCCTCGATTGATCGTCACCGGCTCGTGTCGGCTCTTATTGTCGCCGCTTTGCTCCAGACTCTCGTCGGTATCCTCTGCCAGCTGCAGCTGTGAGGCGCTTTGCAGCGTCAGCATGATCCGCAGCTTTCCGGTTCCCTGGATCTGCCCCAGAATGGTTTCCATCTTTTCCTCGACTTCCTCCAATGAAAAGTTTTCTCCGTTTTCGGTGGAGGATGCCTCCTTTCCCGCACTTTTTGTTCCTGTCGGCAGCAGCATCAGCAGCACGCCGGCCAGCACGATTAAAACGGCATATTTGTACTTCTTCCACAATCCGATGATTGTCTCACGATTCAGACTCATCCTCCCACCCACCTTTGATGATCCGCCGAAATTCCCAGATCCTGCCGGATGATCTCGGACAGTTCTCCATTTTTCGGAATGTCCAGCGTTACCGCAATCGGATACGGCACGCCGTCGCGCAGCTCGGTATCGACCTGTGCCCGGCAGTCCAATCCCAATTGCACCGCTTTGTCCGATATATATGCGGCAGTCTTTTCCTGTATGATTTCTTCCATCTCTTTTTCATCGTCCTCCTGATATTGTTCGATTTTCTCTTGAATATCCATCTGATACGCGGCGTAGCGGTCAGACAGACGCTCCCAATCTGTCCCTGCCACAGGACGCAGTATGACCAGCAGCATGATGAGTCCCCCGGTGATTCCGGCAACGGTACGCATTATGCCTCTTGGCAGCAATCCATACAGAACGGATAACAGCATCGCCGATGCGATGAATTCCAAGATCCAACTGCGCAATGACGCCATACCTGTCCTCCTTCATGAAATGCTGATGGCAACCAATGATGCGATGGAGATCAACAGCAGCAAGGCACTTGTTCCCGCCATACCCAATATCAGGCCAAATGCCCCGCCCAATGCATCAATCAGCTTCGTCAGTAATTCCGAGCCAATGGTACCGGCCAGAAAAGCTGTAAGCTTATAGAGCAGATACTGTACTCCCAGATGCAGAAACGGCAGCAGACATACTGCCAGCACCGCCAGCATCCCCACCACGCCGATGCTGTTTTTCAGCATCTCCGCGCCGGCCAGCACGCTGAGTGTAGCATCGCTGATGATATTGCCCACCACCGGTACTGCGGCACCGATGACCGAACGGGTCATGTGCACGGTCAGTGCATCGGCCGAGCCGGTCACGGCACCAGCCAGCGTCAGATAACCGGTAAACAGCACCAATGACCCGGTCAGAAGCCATGTGATCCCCTTACAGATTCCCTTTGCGATACGCTCCGGTTTCTGCTCCGGAAGCAGGGCCGCCACCACAGAAACCGCAATATAGCAGTATACCAGCGGCAGCAGGATATTGCGGATCAGCGTAATCAGAATATCGGAAAAGAACACTGTTGCCACCTGCTTCACGCCGGCAGATACGATACCGCCACCAGCCGCTACTGCCGCTGCCAATGTAGGCAGCAGCGCCTTGGAGAATACATCCAACTGATCAATGGTTTCCACACCCATACCGATCAGCGATGTCATATTCCCCGCCGTGATGAGGGTAATCGCCAACACGCCGACCACAGAGACCGTATTGCGCACCCCGGTATTTCCCGCCGCCTGAAAACAATCCTCCCCAATTGCACACAGCAATACCACGCACAAAATCAGTACCGCGCTCCGTGTGCTCTCTTTGACAATACCGCCAAGACATTCACAGGTCCTTTCCCATAAGTACCCACCGCCGTTACTCAACGCTTCGTGGTTGATCTCATCCGTATCCAGGTGATCCAGCAGCTCTTGAGCCTGCTGCGGCAGCGCGTCCTGTATGGCATCCGGCAGGGCAGCGGCTTCGACTCGCATTGGCAGCAGACTTGCCAGCAGCAGAAAAATAATCATTTGATATTTCATAGCATTGATTGCAGCATCTCCCATACGGCATTAAACAGCGGCAGCGATACCAGAACGGCACCGAAAGATCCCACCATTTCCATCAGACTCGCCATGGCAGCTTGTCCGGCATCACGGCACAGGTCTGCTCCGATGCGACTGATGACGGCGATACCCAGCGTTTTGATCAGCGGCACAAAAATATCAGGTGGCAAGTTGCTTGCATCCATCATCTGCCGCACAAATGCATTGATTTCCTCCAGCGTTCCCATCAGCGCCGCCAGTACCACGAGGCAGACCGCAAGTGCCAACAGCATTCCCATTTCCGGGTTGTTCTTTTTGACCAGCACCGTCAGCACCGCGCAAACAAGACACAGTGCTGCCATACGAATGACCGTATCCATCACAAGGAAAACAGCGACTTCACCAGATCAAACAGGTCGCTGATCTGCTGCACCAGCATCATCATCACCACCACAAGTCCTGCCAGCGTTGTCATCATAGCCTGTTCTTCCCGTCCGCTGCGTACCAGTAATTGGTTTAACACCGACACCAGAATACCGATCGCTGCTATTTTGAAAATCAGATCTACATCCATTGTTGTTCCTCTCTTGTCATATCAGAAGAATGATCAGCATTCCCGCGGCAGAAAACACCACCGTCAGGTGCAGTTTTTCCTCCTGCCGCTGCTTTGCGTGCAATTCCTCGTGCAGCTTATGCAGATGTTCTGCCGCCATATTCAGATTGCCCATGATGCGTTTTTCGTCGCCGCATAGCTCCGTATTTTGCAGGCACTCCCGCGCCTCCTGCATTTTAAGTGCGGCAAAGGCGGACTGCCAGGCATCCTGCAGCGGAATTTCCAGACGCAATCCATCGGAAACTGCCGCAAAATAGGCTCCGCACAGGGGACGTTTTGCCTGTTGGGCAATAATATCCGGCAGCATTTGGCGCTTCCAGCGAATACCGGTCTCCATGTCCCGCAGTGCCGCTTCCAGTTCGCCAAGCAATCGCAATGTGCGCCGTCTGCTTCGCACATCTGCCGCCGCGATCCACACACTGCCGCTCAAAATCATCACAATGCCAAGTGCCCTCATAGCCGCTCCGTTTGATATGTTCGCGCTCCGCCACATTTCTGAATGGTGATCGTTTTTTCAAAGACTCGCATCTCCAGTAATCGGTGAAATAGCGGCTTTTGCTCCAATTCGCGGCGATCTGCGGCGTGTATGGTGGCCAACAGCTTCACGCCGCAGTTGGCGGCCTGCTCCATGGCTATCAGATCTTCTCCGGAGGTAATCTCATCCACAGCAATGATTTGTGGATTAACCCCGCGCAGAAGCATCGGAATTGCTACCGCTTTCGGACAGGCATCCAGCACATCGGTATGGCAGCCCACCGATAATTGCGGCTGTCCCCGATACATGGCCGCCACCTCGCCTCGCTCATCCGCCAAGGCCACCCGATGGGCGCTCACATCTTCCGACCCGTCGGAGAGCAGCCGCACCATATCCCGCAGCAGCGTCGTTTTCCCCAATCCCGGCGGCGCCAGAATGAGTGAGCTGACAAAGTGTCCGCCCTCAAATATCTGTGCGGCAAGGTTGTCGGCAAGTCCGATTTTCTCCCGTCCGATGCGGATGACTGCTGATGAATAGTCCCTCATCTCCGTATTGGCCCCATTTCGCACCACCGCCGTGCCGCATAAGCCGATGCGGAATCCCCCCTCCGCTGAGAGATAACCCCTGCGGATGGTTTCGCTGAACGCATAGCGGGAATAACCGGTAACAGCATCGCATAACTGCTCAAGATCCGTCTGTGTCACGGCGTCCCCGTGCCTTTCAGCCATGATTTCCCCCTCCGGCAGCAGAATGGTCATTGCCTGTCCCACACGCAGCCGTAATTCCTCTGCCGCGGCCTTTTGCCAATCCGGCACCTGCATCGCTGCCCTCCGCCGCCCAGGCGGCAGGAGCGCAGCCGCCTGCTCATAGCGGGCGATGGCGTAGGATTTCTTCACTTTTTTCGCCTCTCTCACAGTGTGATAGTCCACTATATGGCACCTTGTCCCCCGGTATGCATAAAAAAATAAGACGGGAGGATTTCTCCTCTCGTCTTGCGCATGATATCATTCAGTTGTTTGTCGGTGCATACAGCACGGACAGCATATCCGTATAGACCTGCTCCGGATTTTTGCGAAACCGATTTGCCAGATCATTGGCCATTGCCTCTGTGGCAACCATAAGCTCCAGATGCATCAGGTTGTCCAAATCGTCGTTGAGCGACAGTTCCACGGTATAGGTGCCGTTTTCGCGGCGGCTGATTCTGGCACGCACCTGCGCCTGACGCAGCAATTCCTTATTGCACGCGGCAATCTTTTTGTCCGCCCGCATACGAACAGAGTACGGCAGACTGGTTTCGCAGATGGCGCTGTTGCGCAGTCCTTTGGCGGTAATGGCGTAGCAATCGTCTTCTGTCATGCGCAGATGTTCGGTTTTCACCAGATCGTTCAGGCAAACGGAAAATGCAAAATAGTCGATCCCGTCATCGCACATGGTCAGATCCTGCATCCCTGCCAAAGGCAGTGGTTGGGCAACGCGGGCAGCAATATACAAAATCAAGAACTTGATCTCCAACTCATCCCGGATAAAACCATTTCCCATATCATTACCCTCCTTTACTGTTTGTATTATAAAGAAAAATTCTTCTTTTGTACAGGCTTCTTTTTGCAAAAATGGCCAAAGAATACATTGCGGCTTTTGGCAATTTTTGATATGATAAAAAAGTAAGCTTTCACGGAAAGAGAGGATTATCTCATGAAAAAATGGATTGCACTTCTGATGTCAATGCTGATGCTGCTTGCCTGCTGTGTCGGCTGTGGTGCAAAAAAGCCGGAAGAACCCGCTCAGGAGCCCGTAGCAGAAAAAGCGATACCGACCCCGAAACCGGAACCGGTCGTCGTTCCCAATCCCCTGACCGGTGAGCCGCTTAATAATGCGGATGCAGTCAATAACCGTCCTGTAGCCGTTATGCTGAACAATATCCACTACGCCATGCCGCAGCACGGTGTTTCCGATGCGGACATGATTTTTGAGTTCAATGTAGAGGGCGGTATCACGCGCATGGTGGGCTTCTTCCAGGAGCCGGACAAGGTCGGCACCATCGGCTCCGTTCGCAGTGCCCGTCCCTGCTTCGTGGAAACCGTTCTGGGTATGGATGCCTTTTATGCACATTGCGGCGGCAGTCAGGAAGCACTGAATATGATTTATAATCTGGGCATTGATGATCTGAACGCCACCGAGGGTGTGTTCTGGCGCGATGCGGAGCGTGCCAAAACCATGGACTACGAGCACACGCTGATGACCTCCGGTGAAAATCTGGCCAATTACATTGCCGGCAGTGATTGGCGCCTCCAGCACAACGCCGATTACGAGTACCCCATTACTTATGTAGAAGATGGTACCCCTGCCAATGGAACGGACGCCAATCATGTCGCCGTGCGTTTTTCCAACTACAAAACCGGCACATTTGATTATAACGCCAAAAATGGAAAGTACATGATCGGTCAGTATGACAGTGAGTATATCGACGGCAACACTGGCAATCAGGTCGGTGTGACCAATCTGCTGGTTCTGCGCACCACAGTTTATGACAGCGGCGACAGTAAGGGCCACATGGTCATTGATCTGCAGGGCTCCGGCGACGGTATGTTCTTCTGCGGCGGCAAGGCCATAGAGATCAACTGGGAAAAAGCAGAGATGTCCGATCCCTTTACTTACTATCTCACCGACGGTACACCGCTGTCTCTGGGCGTGGGGCACACCTATGTCTGCGTGATTGCCAATGACGCAGATGTCACCGTGGAATAGCCCTCTCATAATCAACAAAAAAGTCCCACCAAATCGGTGGGACTTTTTCAATTTTAGTGGCAGGCGCAGTAGTTGCGGGTGCTGACATAATCCTTTGGCATTTCCACCGTATTGGGCGGAAAGAATTCATTCACCGGAAACGCCACATTCTTAAACAGACCGCAAGGATCCTCCTGATCGCCGCCGGAGCACTCCGTCTGCGGTACGCAGTAATCATACACCGGGATCAAAAGCTGTGTTTCCCGCTCCAGACGCACCAAAGAGAACTGACCCAGTGTGACATAGTAGCGGCGGGCACCGTCGTTAAAAAGCAGGTTTTGCGAAAAACTGCCGGCAATAAAGGACGGAATCTCCGTCAGGCAGTTGTCACAGCACGGTGTTCTGCAATCGTCCACGATGCGGGTATCCAGCACGATGGGGTCCACCGCCTCCACCACCGCCGTGGGCAGATTGGTGCGCATCCGTCCGGGAATATCCAGTTCCTCGATTCGGGTATCCGAGGAGAAGATCTTGGCATTTCCCTCGCTGCCGAACAGAATGCAGCGCTTATCGAATACGCACAGTCCCTCCACCTCGCAATAGCGCGGTGTTCCCGTGCAGACCTGCAGCGTTACGCGGTAGAAAAATCGCATATCAATGGAGTAAAAGCCTCTGTTGAATGTGACCGGCTCCACATCGGTATAGACATACAAAAGCTCTGCGGTACCGCCCTTGATCATCTGGCAGGATGCCAGCGTTTCCTGTGCCGTGGCCGTGGGATAAAACCGCAGATCCTCGACGCAATCTTTATCCCGGCAGCTGTCAAAGATCTTTCTGGTATGAATGCAGACCGACTCGCGGATGCTGCTCAGATCACAGACCGGACCCGGTACGCTGTTTTCAGCCATTTCAATAACCTCCTGTTAAGTACTGAAAGAAGATTTCTTTCAATACAATCTATGCCGGAGGTCATTATGTGTGATAAATGCTCTCTAATACTGTAAATTATTATTACTTTACAATATTTAAAATAATTGATATATATAGATTTAACACTACCGTTCCTCACAGAAAATATCCCACCGTCAGCAAAACCGCCAGCAGGGAAAAATTCACCAGCAGAAACTTCCCAAGAAAGCGCTTGGTATCCGCGCTTTCGGCATGGGAATACAGCTTCAGGCTAATCAAGCTGGCAAGACTGGCCACCGGCGTACCCAATCCGCCGATATCCACACCCAGCAGCAACCCCTTGGCGTTATCCGTAAAGCCGGATAGTAAAATTGCCGCCGGCACATTGCTGATGATCTGGCTAACACCTGCTCCCAGCAGCATTTCATGCCCGGACAGCAAGCGGCGCAGAAGCTGATTGACTGTGTCGATGCGCGCCAGATTGCCGGCAAACACGAAGAAGCACACAAAGGTCAGCAGCAGTAAAAAGTCACCCTTCAGCAAAATCCGCCGCTCGTAGACCAACAGCACCGCCACAATGATGGCCAGCATAATAGGCCAATCCATGACACGCAATACCACCAACATACACACTGCAAACAGCAGCAGATAGAGCAGTAGTGCTTTTCGATCCAGCGTGGGTTTTTCGCCCAGAAAAACAGAGATTTTCCCAGTAGGCAAACGCAGGCAGAGCAGGCCGATCAAAATCCCGGAAATCAGCCAGATGGGGACCGTGGCTTTCAGGAATGTTCCCATGCTCATATTAAAATAAGAGTACAGATACAGATTTTGCGGATTGCCGACAGGGGTCAGCATACTGCCCAGATTGGCGGCTACCGTCTGCAAAACCACCACCCACGCCAGCTCGTTGGTCTGGTTGGCAAGGCCCATCACCACCACGCTGAACGGAACAAAGGTCAGAAGCGCCACATCATTGGTCACCAGCATGGCACTGACAAAACACAACGCCACCAGCACAACGCCCATGGTGCGTACATTCCCCGAACGGCTGCACAGCCAGTGCGCCAATGCGCTGAACATTCCGGCGCCACGCAGACCGGCTACCACAACGATCAAGCAATACAGCAGCGCCAGCGTGCGAAAATCAATATATCCCCAATAAGCGCTGTCCGGACGCACCCAAAAGCAGCTGATGACCGCCGCCAGAAACGCAATGCAAAGCGTGATCTCACGCTTAATAAAGTCCTTAATTCGTGCCATATCTCTCTCGTCTTCTCCCTTTTTCGGCCGTTTTCATGACCATACCGTCACAGTATACGCCTGTCATAGCTTCGGCGCAAGTGCCATTTTCCCGATATAAAAAAGATCACCGACTTACAAAAGGTCGATGATCTTTTTTCTTATATCAATATACCGTTGCAGTGGTCGATCTCGTGCTGAATGATCTGTGCCGGCCAATCCCGGAAGGTTTTCAGGCGTACCTGAAACTGTTCGTTCTGATAGCGCACCTTGATGCTGCGGTAGCGTTTGGTTTTGCGCTTGCCGCTGAGAGACAGGCAGCCCTCCTCTGCCTCGTAGGGTTGAGCACACTTGATGATTTCGGGGTTGAACATGGTCATATAGCTGCCCTCATTGTCAAATACAATGATGCGACGGCTGACGCCGATCATATTGGCCGCCATCCCCACACAGCCGTCGGCGTGAGCAATCAGCGTATCCAGCAGATCCTGCGCCGTGTCAAGATCCTCCGTTGTCGCGGGAAGCGACGGCTGCGCCAGAAAAACGGGATCGCGCATAATGGGCTTTATCATGTTTTTTTCTCCTTTACAACCACATTTTCCTCTCCCAGCCATTCTTGACATTCGCGGATCAGAGCAGGATGGTTCAGACAATGGGTACCCAGCAGCTTGCCGGTATCTGTAATACGAATCTTTACCGGGGTCTCACCCTCGAACATGGTCATCACCAACTTGATGTGAGCAAATGCCTTGCTGTCCACGCTGTCAAAGCGCAGATAAATGGTGGTTTCCGGTGTTTTCGGCTTTTCAATCTCCCCCACCTCATGCTGGTGCAAAGGATAGATGCTGTCGCACATGATCTGCGGTGGTTTTTCATCTCGCACGGACAGTCTGCCCTTCACCACCACCGGCATATTCACCTGCATATAACTGCCGCACTGATCAATGCAGCGGCTGAAGCAGAGAAGCTCCATAGAGGCAACCTCATCCTCTACCATCACATATGCCATAAGAGAGTTGTTTTTAGTGGTGCGAGTCTTGCTGGAGGTTACCACACCGGCGATAGTAATATTCTGCCCGTCAGCAAAGTGAGTGGGGCCGTTTTCAGCAGCAAAGTCCTCCAAAATGGCGTTGATGGGAACGGCGCCAACCCGACGGGCGGCCTTGCGATAGTCCGTCATAGGATGGCCGCTTAAATACAGGCCGGTGGTCTCCTTCTCCATGCTCATGCGTTCTGCCGCCGAGTATTCCGGAATATCCGGCAGCTCAATCTGCGCACCAGAGGAATTGCCGGCAGCGGCAGCCATACCGAAAAAGTCAAGCTGCCCCTCCACATTTGTCTTGCGGCTGGAAGCAATGCTGTCCAGGACCTTTTCGTAGACCTTTATCAGTTGGGAGCGTTTGGCGCCCAGACTGTCAAATGCGCCGCTGCGGATCAGATTTTCCACCGCACGCTTGTTCATATCGGCGCAGTCATACATCCGCTGGCAGAAATCCTGAAATGCGGTAAACTCTCCCCCGTTCTCCCGTTCACGAACCAGCGCCTGAATAAAGCCGCGGCCGATATTCTTAATGGCCACCAGACCGAAGCGAATCCCGTCCTCCTCTACTGTAAAGCGATCATAGGAACGATTAACATCCGGCGGCAGCAACGCGATCCGGCATTCCTTGCACTCGGCAATATAGCCGGCCACCTTGTCGGAGTTACCCAGCACACTGGTCAATAGTGCTGCCATGTACTCCCGAGTAAAGTGACACTTGAAATATGCCGTCTGATAGGCCACCACCGCATAGGACACGGCGTGCGCCTTGTTGAACGCATAGTTGGCGAAATCGTAGATCTCATCGAAAATGGATTGCGCCACTTCCTCCGGAATACCGTTGGCGGCACAGCCGGCAATATTTCGCGCAGGATCGCCGTGCAAAAAGGCCTCCCGCTCGCGCTCAACATCCTTGACTTTCTTTTTGGACATGGCGCGGCGCACCATATCCGCCTGTCCCAATGAATAGCCTGCCAACTCCTGAAAGATTTTAATGACCTGCTCCTGATAGACGATACAGCCATAGGTGCCGGACAGAATGGGGATCAGGGACGGATGCTTATAGGTCACCAGCTTGGGGTCATGCTTGCTGGCAATAAACTTGGGGATAGACTCCATGGGGCCAGGACGGTACAGGGCGATGATGGCGGTGATGTCCTCAATGCTCTGGGGCTTAAGGCCGGTACACACGCCGGTCATGCCGGTGGACTCCATCTGGAAAACGCCGGAGGTTTTACCTTGCGACAGCATCTCATACACCGCCGGATCGTCCATGGGAATATTCTCCAGACGGAAATCCGGATGCTCCTTTTGCAGCATCTGCACCGCATCATCCAGTACTGTCAGATTGCGCAGCCCCAGGAAGTCCATCTTCAAAAGACCCAATTCCTCCAGCGTAGTCATCACATACTGGCAGACGATGGAGTCATCGTTTCGCGCCAGAGGCACATATTCATACACCGGGCGCTTGGTGATCACTACACCGGCGGCATGGGTGGAGGCATGGCGGGGCATTCCCTCCAATGCTTTTGCCATGTCGATGAGCTTTTTGACCTTCCCATCCGCTTCATAGAGGTCGCTGAGCTGTTTACTCAATTTCAGCGCATCATTCAGCGTGATGTGCAGTGCCGTGGGTACCAGCTTGGCCACGGCATCCACCTCAGCATAGGGCATATTCAACGCCCGTCCCACATCGCGGATGGCGGCTCTGGCCGCCATGGTACCGAAGGTAACGATCTGCGCCACATGGTCGTCCCCGTACTTCCGGCGCACATAGTCCACCACCTCGCCGCGGCGGGTATCGCCAAAGTCCATATCAATATCGGGCATGGACACGCGCTCGGGGTTCAGAAAACGCTCAAAGTACAGCGAATACGCCATGGGGTCGATGTCCGTAATATGCAGGCAATAGGACACCATGGAGCCGGCGGCACTGCCGCGTCCCGGCCCCACGGGGATGCCAACGCTCTTGGCATAGCGGACAAAATCGGAAACAATGAGAAAATAGTCCGTAAAGCCCATTTTCTCGATCATATTCAATTCATAGGTAAGCTGTTGACGGTAGCTCTCCTTTTCTGCGCCGTAGCGCTCGGCAAAGCCCTCCTCACACAGCTTATGGAGATAGGTGGGCGAATCATAGCCCGGCGGAAGCTGAAATTCCGGCAGATGGTACTTGCCGAAGGTGAACTCCAGCTGACAGCGGTCGGCAATGCGCTGTGTGTTCTCAATAGCCTCCGGATAGGCCGCAAACAACTCCTCCATCTCCTCGGTCGAGCGAAGATAGAAGTTCTGCGGCTCATAGCGCATTCGGTTTTCATCATCCACCGTCTTGCCGGTCTGGATGCACAAAAGGACATCATGGCTCTCGGCGTCCTCACGGCGCAGATAGTGGGCATCGTTGGTGCAGACCAGCGGGATACCCGTTTCGTTATGTAAACGAAGCAGTTCCCGGTTCACCAGCGTCTGTTCCCGGATGCCGTGATCCTGCAGCTCCAGATAGAAGTTGCCCTCCCCCAGAATGCTCTGCATCTCCAACGCATAGTCCTTTGCGCCGTCATAGTCGCCGTTCATCAGCCGCTTGGGGATCTCGCCTGCCAGACAGGCACTCAAACCGATGAGCCCCTGGTTGTGTTCGCGCAACAAATCAAGGTCTATGCGGGGCTTGATGTAAAAGCCCTCCACATAGGCCTGCGATACCAGATAGCTCAGGTTGCGGTAGCCCGTCTCATTTTGGCACAGCAGCACCAGATGGCGCGACTCACGATCCAGCTCGTGAATCTTGTCGAACCGGGTGCGCGGCGCCACATAGACCTCACAGCCGATGACAGGATGAATCCCCTCCGCCTTGCAGGCACGATAAAAGTCGATGACGCCGTACATGACGCCGTGGTCTGTGATGGCCACGGCGTTCTGCCCCATCTCCTTCACCAGCTTGGGCAGGTCACGGATGCGGCAGGCACCGTCCAGGAGACTATATTCCGTATGCACATGGAGGTGGACAAACGACATTGCTTACGCCTCTTTCAATTCATCAAGATAGTCGCACAAAAGCTCCACGGCGGTGCCGATCATGGTGCCGCAATGGTCGCCGTGCATCAATTCCTCGGCAATGGGTGTACCGTGAATGTCCTTTACAGCTAAAAGCTCGCGGCAGTTGAGATAACCAAACTGATCACGGAAGCGATCCACCATTCCCTTGGTCAGGCCGACGCTGCGCTTCTTGCTGACACCGTCCGTGGCGGGATACTGGGTGCCCAGTACAGCAATGGCGCCGCTGAGCGCGCCGCAGATACTGCCGCAGCGCATTCCGCCGCCGAAGCCGGT
Organism: Candidatus Cacconaster stercorequi; assembly: GCA_018064925.1. Classification (GTDB taxonomy): domain Bacteria; phylum Bacillota; class Clostridia; order Oscillospirales; family Oscillospiraceae; genus Vescimonas; species Vescimonas stercorequi. The sequence continues at coordinate 57,692 of JAGHUH010000025.1, forward strand.
GGCAATGCCAAGGCACTGTTCCTCGGTCAGACCCGTCAAATCCTGAAACGCCAGCAGGACACTCTGCCCGCAGTTATTTCCCTTTTTATGGCTGTGCATGGCGATTTCCACGCGTTCTCTCTTGGTCATCATTTTTTTGCTTCCTCCATTATTTTTCTCATTCGATGGTTCATACAGGACTTGCTCACCGGCGGATCACATCGCTCTGCCAACTGCTGCAGGGATAATTCCGGATGCTCCATCCGTAAGTATGCCGTCTGCCGCAGCTTCTCCGGCAGCAGATCCAGCCGTCCGCTGTGCCGCAGGGATTCAATAGCGCCCATTTGCTCCTGTGCTGCGTCCAGCGTTTTATTCACATTGGCGATGTCACAATTCATGGCGCGGTTAGCACCGTTGCGGATCTCCTTGTCCACCTTGGCTGTCATAATATCCATGGCTGCCGCCGGCGCGCCGATGGTGGTCAGGAAATCCTCGATATGCTCGGACTGCTTAAAATAGGTCACGCTGTTGCCGCCCCGCATGACGCTGTGGGGCAGAAATCCCATCTCCGTCAGCAGTGCCGACAGCTCCCGGCTGGCCTGTCCGTGGGAGGTCACCAACTCCAGATGGTATCGTTTCTCCGGATCGGTCACACTGCCGCCGGACAGGAAAACGCCGCGCAGGAATGAGGTGCGGCAGCACTCGTCCTCCAATATGCCGAAGTTCACATGCAACGCCATGACCTGTCTGGGATCATAGCCCAGCTGATTGATGATTTTTGCCAGCTTTTCCGGCGAAGTGATCTGAAAGATCTTCTTTCCGCTGTCCTCCTCCGGCAAACGGTCAAATTTCAATGAAAATGCCCTTTGAAACAGGCGGGGCAAACGGGCGGCAAACTCCGGATTTTCCGTGATGATACGCACTTCACGGGGCGTAAAAGTATTACAGTACAGCAGTACGCCGTAGGCCTCTGCCCGGGCACAGCACAAGCGCTGTACCGGAGTGCGGCACAACTCACTTTTTGCTTTATAGGCAAACGATTGCATATCGCTTCCCTCCTATCGCTCCACTCTGTTCTTTGTGATACTGCGTGGAGAACGCTCCACCACGCGGATATTGCGCTGCAGATGAAGTTCAATCAGTTCCCGCGCCAGATGCCCGGGATTGTGCCGCACCAGACCGTTCTCCACAGTGGCCAGAGGGCGGTTAATCACCTCCACGCCCATCCGCTCACAGGCATCCTGATCGCAAAGCAGGATTTCCGCGCCCTTTTCGGCGTAGCGCCGGACAATATTCCAGGAAATAGGAGCCGAATTCACCAGGCAGACATCCAGCAACCGACTGTCTGCATGATCCAGCAATGCCTTCACATGGTCAGAAACGGTATAGCCCTCCGTTTCGCCCTCCTGCGTCATGATGTTGCAGGCATAGACCTTCAGTGCAGACGAAGCGCAGATCTCCTCGGCAATCCCCTCCACCAACAGGTTGGGGATAATGCTGGTATACAGACTTCCCGGCGCCAGAACGATCATCTCCGCATCGCGGATGGCCTCCAACGCCGCAGGCAGCGCCTTCGGTGCATTGGGCAGCAGGTGGATGCGGCGAATGCGGCAATTCTGCTCCTGTTTGCACTGAGCGATCTGTGTTTCGCCAATCACCCGGGCACCGTTTTCAAATTCTGCTTCCAACGCGATATCCTCATTGGTCACCGGCAGCACGCGCCCTGTAATGGCCAAAACCTGACTTAAACTCTCCACTGCCGCATCAAAGCTGGGAAGGATGCCGTTCAGCGCCGCTAAAAACAGGTTGCCAAAGCTCTGACCGGCCAGCGTACCATCGGAAAAGCGGTACTGCATCAGCTGACTCATCAGCGGCTCGGCGTTGGCCAGCGCCACAAGGCAGTTGCGAATATCGCCCGGCGGCAGCATACCCAGATCCTGACGCAGTATGCCGCTGCCGCCGCCATCATCCGCCACCGTAACAATGGCGGTGATATTCCGGGTGTACATCTTCAGCCCGCGCAGCAATGTGGAAAGTCCCGTGCCGCCGCCAATGGCAACGACGCGCGGGCCGCGCTCGGGCGAAACTTGATACAGATAAGGTTCCATAATATCCCTCATTTATCGGGAGATATCCCGATGATTCTCCGTTACCTGATACCCTTCCGTCGTGATATATTCTGCCAGCTTATGCGCCACGGCCACACTGCGATGATGACCGCCGGTACAGCCCACGGCGATGACCAGCACGGTCTTTCCCTCCTCGCTGTAAAGCGGCAGCAGAAACGACAGCATCTTTTTCAGCTGATCCATAAACTCATTGGTCTGCTGGAAGCCGAAGACAAAATCCTGCACCTCCGGATCCAGACCGGTTTTGTGCTTCAGCTCTGCCACATAGTAAGGGTTGGGCATAAAGCGCACATCGAACACCAGATCGGCCTCGATGGGAATGCCATGCTTAAAGCCAAAGGACATCACATTGACATTCAGTCCCTGCCGGTCGCTAATACTGCCGAACAAATTCAGCAGCTCGCTGCGCAGCTTGGCAGTGGAAAACGAGGTACTGTCCAGCACAAAGTCCGCATGGTCACGCACCGGCTGCATCAGCTCGCGTTCCTTCAGCACAGCCTGCTCCATCCCCATGCCGCCGGCAGACAGCGGATGCATCCGCCGTGTTTCCTTGTAGCGGTTGATGATGGTCTGGGTGGATGCCTCCAGAAACAGCATCCGGCAATTGACGCCGCTGTCCTTCAAGCGCTCCAGCGTGCCGATCAGCTTGTCAAACGGCTCGCCGGCGCGAACATCGTAGACCAGTGCCACACGATCGTAGCGTCCGCTGGAGGCGGCACAGAAATCCGCAAATTTGATCATCATATCCACCGGCAAATTATCCACAATATAATAGCCGATATCCTCCAAAAATGAGGCAGCTTTGCTCTTTCCGGCTCCGGAAAGTCCGGAAATAATCAGAATTTCCATAAGATCCTCTCACCTTACCGAATGATTTTCACTTCCGGCTCCAATTGTACGCCGTGTGTCTTCATTACCTCTTGCTGTACCTTGGCGATCAGCGCCGTAACATCGGCAAATGTGGCGCCGCCGCGGTTAATCACAAAGCCGGCGTGCTTCTCGGAAACCTGTGCGCCGCCTATCGTCAGACCCTTCAGACCCGTCTGATCGATCAGCGTACCGGCAAAGTAACCGGTAGGACGCTTAAAGGTGCTGCCGGCACTGGGCCACTCCAGCGGCTGACTAGCCTTTCGTCTGGCCATCAGCTCATCCATCTTGGCGCGGACCTCCGCGCTGTCGCCGGGTGACAGGCGGAATACAGCATACAGCACCACGGCATCAGGATGGTCACTGAGCAAGCTGTGACGGTAACCAAAGTCCATCTCCGCACCGGTCAGACGCTTAATTCCCTCATCGGGAAACAATACGGCAACCGAAGTAACCACCTGTTTCATTTCACCGCCATAAGCGCCGGCGTTCATGCATACGGCGCCGCCCACACTGCCGGGAATACCATGGGCAAATTCCAGACCTGTCAGGCTCTGTGCGCAGGCAAAGTTGGCCAGCTTTGCCAACGATACGCCGGCATCCGCCACAATTTCATTTTCACCCTCACCCAATTCCAGACGCGCCATATCGCGGGTATTGATCACCAAACGATCCAGTCCCTCATCGCAGACCAGCAAATTGGTACCGTTGCCGATTACCAAAGGCCGTGCGCAGCATTCTGCTGCGAAATTCACCAGCAGTACCATCTGCTCTGCCGTTTTGGGAAATGCCATTCTCCGTGCCGGGCCGCCAATGCGGAACGAGGTGTGTCGCGCCATTGGCACATCCTTCTCCACCGTCAGATCCGGCAGGTATTCTTCTATCTTCTGATCCAGACTCTCATACCAGAGCATAAGTTTCTCCTCCACTTCATTCCGTCAGATCATGCGGCGCTTCTTGCCCAGAAACGCGGCACCAATCATTCCGGCCTGTGTTCCCAATTCCGCCCTCACGATCCGCGTCATCTTGTCACGGTTGCACGGAATGCTTTCCCGCTGGACGATCTCACGCAGCGGAAACAACAGTTGCTCATCCTTTTCATTGCTGACACCGCCGCCGATAGCCAGCATATCGGGTTGAAAAATATTGATTACATTCACAATACCTGTGGCCAGATAGTCGATGTATGTATCGCATACCCGCTGTCCCACAGGATCGCCCCGTCTGGCCGCCATAAATGCCGACTGACCGGATACATGGCCGTCGTGTTCCCTGATTACGCAGCCGAGAATACTATCAGGATGCTCCTCCATTGCCTGCGCGGTCAGGCGTTTCAGTGCGCTGGCTGAGGCATACCGTTCCCAACAGCCGCGGCGTCCGCAAGGACATGGCTCACCGTGATAAACGATGCTCATGTGTCCCACCTCTCCGGCCATGCCGTTGGCGCCATGATAGATTTTTCCGTTGTGGATAATTCCGGCGCCAATACCTGTTCCCAGCGTAATGGTCACAAAGCGTTTGCTTCCCCGACCGGCACCGGCATAGTATTCGCCCAGCGCGGCACAGTTAGCATCATTTTCCACATACAGCGGCATATCCATCTGCTGATGCCAAAGACGGCGAATCGGCACATCCCGCAGCGGCAGATTACAAGTATACAGAATCATGCCGCGGCGAATTTCCACCACACCCGGCACGCCGATTCCCACAGACGCAATCTGATCCAGCGGAATACCTGCCATCTGAGAAAGCTCCTGCGTCATTTGTGCCAGTGCAGAAACCAGTCCTTCCTGATTTTCAATCTGCGCAATTTTCATTTTTGTAGTGGCCAGTACCGTGCTCTGTTCATCAATCAAACCGGCTTTCAGATTTGTGCCGCCGATATCAATTCCGATATAGTTCATCCCTGTTCTCCATCACTCCCCATAGCGGCCAGTTCATCCACATGCTGGTCAAAGCGGCTGATAAAATCCTCCGCCGGATTGTAGCCGCCCATCATCTGGCGATTTTTCATGGTGGCAATCTCCACGATGCCCGCCAGATTTCGACCGGGTCGCACCGGGATCGTTACATAGGGCAGCGCAATATCAAAAATCCGATATTTTTCATGATCCAAGCCAAGACGGTCATAGAACTTACCGTCCTGCCATTGTTCCAGTTGGATCACCAAATCAATCTGCGTTTCAAACTGCACGGCACCCATACCAAACAGTTTCTGCACATCGATCACGCCTACGCCGCGGATCTCAATGAAATGGCGGATGATCTCCGGCGCGGAACCATACAGCGCACCTGCCACCTGGCGAATATCCACCGCATCATCTGCCACCAGACGATGGCCGCGCTTCAGAAGCTCAATGGCCGTTTCGCTTTTGCCGACACCGGAATCGCCCAAAATCAGTACACCCTGACCGTAAATATTCATCAGTACGCCGTGGCGACTGATCTGCGGCGCCAGCTTTCGGCTTAAGTATCCAATAATCTTGCTGGTCAGATCCACCGTTTTGTAGTCAGCGCGCAAAATAGTGCGTCCGTGCTTTTCCGCCAGCTCCAGAATTTCCGGAAATACCTCGATCTTGCGAGAGATGATCAGTGCCGGCATTTCGTAACTCAACAGATGATCCAACACCCGGCGGCGCTGCTCAAATGGCATGGTGGTCAGATACATCATCTCGGCCCGCCCCAGCACCTGCAGGCGCTTTGGTTCAAAATAGTCATAGAACCCCACTAACTGCAGCGCCGGACGGTTTACATCTGAAATGGTAATGACACAGGTATCGTAATTATGACCTTTATGCAGAACCTCCAGATGAAATTCCTCCACCAGATTGCTGAGCTTTGCGGGGTTAATTTTTACTCGATCCATGTATATTCTCCTTCTGCTGTTGCAGACAGCATATCACCTAACATTTTACACTTTATTATATCTTATTTATTAGCTTTTCGCAATACTTTCCGCGCCGTACAATTTTTTCATTTTTTTGTCAAATTGTACTTGCATTTTCCTTCCATATCTGTTATGATATCAGATGCTTGCGAAAGTGAGCAGTATGTTATCACAGCAAGGAGGTGCAACGGATGGCAAAGTGCGAATTCTGCGACAAGGGCATGACCTTCGGTATCAAGGTTTCCCATTCCCACAGACGATCCAATCGTCCCTGGAAGCCCAATGTAAAGCGTGTGAAGGCAATCATCAATGGTACGCCTCGCCATGTATATGTTTGTACCCGGTGCCTGCGTTCCGGTAAAGTTACCCGCGCAATCTAAACTTGGACAAGCAAAAGCCCTGCTCTATTGAGCAGGGCTTTTTACATCGCCCTATCATGTTGAAAAGAGCTGCTTCTTGTCGGAAGCAGCTCTCTTTTGTAGGAAGTATTCGCTTATTCTTTCGTTAAATGCGCACCTGCCGCCTTCAGCATCAGCTTCTTGGTGCCCACTTGGTCAAATGCTACTTCGATCAGCGCATCGCCGCCCATAGGCCGCACGCTCAGCACCATGCCCTGTCCGAATGCTTTATGGCGCACGCTGTCACCGGGCTGCAGATGCAAAAGCTGTGTCGGTGCAGTGGATGTCCGCACGCCTCCGGCAGCAGCCAGCGGTTTCTTTTTCTCTGTCGGACGAGTGGACGAATAGCCGGCACGCACCTGACTGCCATAACCGCCGTACGAGGGTGCATTTCCCCATCCATCGTTCCATTCGGATTCCGGTATTTTCGGTTCTGGCTTGCCCAGCCACTCCATATTTCCCTCCGGAATTTCCTCCAGAAAACGAGATGGCATCGCCGGTGTGGTACGACCGAACAGCATACGCTGTCGGGCATTGGTCATGGTCAGCTTCTCTTTGGCGCGGGTCATGGCAACATAGCAAAGCCGCCGCTCCTCCTCCATCTCCTCGTCATCGCCCATGGCACGGTTGCCGGGAAACAAGCCATCCTCCATGCCAACCACATATACCTGCGGAAACTCCAACCCCTTGGCCGCGTGCATCGTCATCATAGTCACGCAGTTATCACTATCGGATGCATCGTCCAGATCCGTATACAGGGCGATCTCGTCCAGAAATCCGGCCAGTGTGGGGTTATCCGGATCGTTTTCCAGAAACGCCAGAATGCTGGAGGTCAGCTCCTGCACATTCTCCAGACGACCACGACTCTCCATGTCGTTCTTTTCCTGCAGCATTGCCACATAACCGGTGCGCTCGCACACCAGCTCATAAAACGCCACCAGCTCCATTTCGCCGGATTTCGCCCGTAATTCTTCGATCATATCTGTAAAGGTTTTCAGCTTGCCAGATGCGTTTTTAAGCTCGATATAGCGATTTGCTTCGCGGCAAATATCATACAGCGTCTTTCCGCTGGCTGTTGCCAATTGTTGCGCTTTATCCAATGTAGCTGCACCGATCTTCCGCGACGGTACATTGATAATACGCCGCAATCGCAGATTATCCGTAGGGTTATTGATGACACAGAGATATGCCAGCATATCCTTCACTTCGGCACGGTCAAAAAACTTCATGCCGCCGATGATCCGATACGGCACACCGTTGCGCTTAAAGGCATATTCCAACGCATTGGATTGGGCATTCATGCGATAGAGAATTGCGTGATCCCGCCAATTCGCACCACGACGATAGTTCATCATGATTTGTCCAACCACAAAATTGGCCTCATCACTTTCATTAAAAGTGGTCTTGACCGTGACCTTCTCGCCACTTCCGTTCTCCGTCCAAAGCGTTTTGCCCTTGCGACCCCGATTGTTGCGGATCACTGTATTGGCCGCGTCCAAAATGTTTTGCGTAGAGCGATAATTCTGCTCCAAGCGAATGGTTCGCGCCCCGGTATACTGCTTTTCAAAGTTCAAAATGTTTTCTATATTTGCGCCGCGGAAACGATAAATACTCTGATCATCATCGCCTACCACGCAGATATTTTTGCGGCCGCCGGCCAAGAGGCTTGCCAACAGATATTGCAGATGGTTCGTATCCTGATACTCGTCAATCAACACATAGCGAAACTTTCGCTGATAGTATTCCCGGGTCTCCTGACTGCTCTGAAGCAAATCCACTGTATGTAAAATGATATCATCGAAGTCCAGCGCATTGGCATCACGCAGTTTTTTATTGTAAAGTGAATAAACTTTACCTATTCTGATTTTACGCCAATCTCCGTTCCTTTCCCAGAGTGCAGTAAACTCCTCCGGCGACTGCATATCATCCTTTGCCCGGGAAATAACGGAAATGATCTCCCGCACCGGAAATGTCTTCTCCTCCAGACCCAATTCTTTGAGAATATCCTTAATGACGCGCTTGCTGTCATCGGTATCATAGATGGTAAAGTCTCTGGAAAAACCGATTTTATCAATATCACGCCGCAGAATCCGAACGCATGCAGAATGGAATGTGGATGCCCATACATCGCGTGCGGCCTCCGGCCCCAACATCCGCTCCAAACGCTCTTTTAGTTCATTGGCCGCCTTGTTGGTAAATGTAATCGCCAACACCTCCCACGGGCGTGCCGGCTCTACCGCGCACAGGTATTCTGCCAACGGTTTCTGCTCCGGATCCGGATACTGAACATACTGTTCCAGAAATTCTACCTCGTCAATAGAAACGGAAACGGGAATTTCGTCCGTGTCGCTGCCGCGTCCATAGCGCAGCAGATTGGCTACGCGGTTGATCAGAACCGTTGTCTTGCCGGAGCCGGCACCTGCCAGCAATAGAAGCGGTCCCTCTGTACATAGAACCGCCTCCTGCTGCCGTGCATTCAGATGGCCGTAGTCGGCAGCAATTACCCGGCGTCTTGCCTGAATAAAGCGTTTTTCCAAATCGTTCATAGCGTCCTCTTCCCTGCGAAATAAAAAATCTTGCCCCCATTTTAATACAGATTTTTCTTTCGGTCAACCACCTTCAAAAAATAATGGAATTTTTGTTCGATTTTCTATTGACAGAAACAATTGTTCGATTTATAATGTGCATAGAACAAAGGTTCCACAGGAGGTAACTGATATGACTACTTTTGGCTTTTGCATGATTCTGCTTGGCGCAAGCGCTGTGTCCGCTAACCTGATGCGTCTGTTTGATCGGCTGGATCGCCCCCAACCCAAGCGCCGCGCAGCGTAACCCGATATGGAGTTGCTGGACAAGCTGGCTGTTCTGACCGACGCTGCCAAGTATGATGCAGCCTGCACCTCCAGTGGCGTACGGCGCGGTTTTCAGCCCGGTAAGATCGGAAACACTACGTCTTCTATTGCCGGATGCTGCCACAGCTTTTCAGCAGATGGGCGTTGTATTACGCTGTTGAAGGTATTGCTGACCAATTGCTGCGTCTACGATTGCAAGTATTGCGTCAATCGCCGTTCCAACGATACACGGCGTGCAAGCTTTACGCCAAAGGAACTGGCCGACCTGACAATTGGGTTTTATCGTCGCAACTATATTGAAGGACTTTTTCTGTCCTCCGGTGTGCTGCGCAATCCCGACTATACCACCGAGCAGATGATTTGCTGCCTGCGTATTTTGCGGCAGAAATATGGCTTTAACGGGTATATCCACGCAAAAGCAATTCCCGGTACATCGCCGGAATTGGTACAGCAATTGGGCCTGTTGGCGGATCGTCTCAGTGTGAACATTGAACTGCCATCTGAACAGGGATTGCAGACATTGGCACCGGATAAAAACAAACGGGCAATTTTTGCCCCCATGAGGCAGATTCGAGATCAGACACGGCAGAGCACGGAAGAACTCACCAAATACAAGCATACCCCATCCTTTGCCCCTGCCGGACAGAGTACCCAATTGATTGTAGGCGCCACGGCAGACTCTGATTGGCATATACTGCATTTGACAGAATCGCTGTATGACCGCTATCAGCTCAAGCGCGTATTTTATTCAGCTTATGTGCCGGTGGTAGAAAATACACTGCTTCCCTCTTTAGATACCAAGCCTCCGCTCCTGCGGGAACACCGGCTCTATCAGGCCGATTGGCTGCTTCGTTTTTATGGTTTTCGCGCCAATGAACTGCTGGATGAACGGCATCCGGATTTTAACCCGTTACTGGATCCGAAATGCCACTGGGCATTGAACCATCCAGAATTTTTCCCTGTAGAAATTATGCGGGCCGACTACGAAACTCTACTGCGTGTCCCCGGAATCGGGCCTATCAGCGCAAGGCGCATTATTTCCGCCCGCCGTGTTAGTCATTTGCGGCATGAGGATCTGAAAAAACTGGGCGTTGTTCTTAAGCGTGCCCAATATTTTGTTACTTGCTGCGGTAAAATGCGCAGCGGTCTGCAGTTTTCCGACACCACGCTGGTACAGCAGTTGGAAGCCGTAGAGCGTGGACAACTGCCTTCCGGTGAAATGCAGCAATTGTCCCTTTTTGATACTGTGGGGTGAATTATATGCAGGATGTCATCTTTCAATATGACGGGACATTTGACGGCTTTCTGTGTTGTGTATTTGAAAGCTATGTATATAAAGAATTCCCCATCGCCTTTTATAGCGATGAGGAATGTTTTTCCCTGTATGAAGTCCGGTCTGTCATTACCTGCAGCAAACACGCGCAGCGCGTTTACCGGAGCTTGGTCAAAATATCAAGGCGAGCTGCCGGACTTATACGGCGGGCATTTCTGACCTGTATGGACGATAAAGAGCTGCATCTTTATGCCTTTATACGAAAGTTATACGCAGAGGGTCCCGCTTTTATGAAATGTCAGGCCGATGAGGTGTATCTACCGATCTGTCGGGCGGTTCGCCATCTGAATGGCGAGCTGGAAAAGCTGAGAGGTTTCATTCGGTTTTCAATATATGACGGTGTTCTCGGTGCGGAAATCGAACCCAAAAACCGCGTTTTGCCTCTTTTGCGCAGTCATTTCTGTAATCGTTATGCCAACGAAGCGTTTTTCATCTATGACCGTACGCACAAGGAACTGCTGCTGTACCACAATGGGCGCTCCCGCATTGTGTCGGTAGATCATCTGCGCCTGTCGCTTCCCGGCGAGGAAGAACTTTTGTACCGCCGACTGTGGAAGTGTTTTTACGAAACAATTGCCATCAAGGAACGATATAATCCACGATGCCAAAATACATTTCTGCCAAATCGCTATCGTGGCACCATGACGGAGTTTCTGCCGACAGATTATGAAGTGCAGCAATCGCTGGTCACCTCTCCTCCAGCATCTCTCGCAATCGCGCCAACCCCTTTCGCTCAAGCCGAGATACCTGTACCTGAGATACATGAATGATCCGCGCGGTCTGCTCCTGCGTTAAGCCTTTAAAAAATCGAAGCAATATCGTCATTTTCTCGCGCTCCGGCAAAGTCTCTATGGCTTCGCGGAGCGCTATTTTTTCTACCAATTGTTCTTCCGGTCCGTCTGTTCCAATCGTGGACTCCAGTGTCAATCCCTCGGCAGTTTCCTGCTGCAAAGATTCCGGGGCACCGGTGGCCAATTCTATGCTGGCAATCTCCTCTACACACATTCCCGTTTCGGCAGACAATTCCGATAATCGTGGCTCTCTCCCCAACCGGCTGCGCAATTTTTCGCGGGTACTCCACAGGGTTTGCCCCTTTTCCTTTATTGTACGCCCCACTTTAATTGCTCCGTCATCTCGCAGAAAACGGCGTATTTCTCCTGAAATTTTCGGTACCGCGTATGTAGAAAACTGTGTTCCATATGTAATGTCGAACCCCTTTACAGCTTTGATAAGTCCAATGCATCCAAGCTGATATAGATCATCAATTTCTACACCACAGCCATAGTATCGCTTTACGATAGACCAGATTAGTCCCGCGTTCTCTGTCAATATCTGCTGGCAGGCCACATCATCTCCGTCCTGGGCACGATCCAGCAGGGCAAACAATTCACTCATCGTTTTCCGTTGAGCCGCATGGCAATTCGCTTGCGCATGGTGACCATTGTCCCCTTACCCGGCACGGATTTTATGTACAGTCGATCCATAAAGCTTTCCATGATGGTAAACCCCATACCGCTGCGCTCTCCGCCTCCGGTAGTAAATAACGGCTCGCGGGCCTGTTCGATGTTTTCAATACCACAGCCCCAATCCCGCACGGAAATTTCCAGCTCATTGTTGTCCAAAATCTTCATCTTCATAACGACCTTTCCCAGCTTTTCGGGATAGGCATGAACAATTGCGTTTGTCACAGCTTCGCTAACAGCCGTTTTAATATCTCCAAGCTCGTCCAGTGTGGGGTCTAGCTGTGCAGCAAAACCGGATGCCGCAATACGCGCAAAGCTTTCATTGCTGCTGCGGCTTAAAAATTCCAGCGTAACATAGTTTTCTGCTCGTTTCATATATAGCTTCCTCCTTACTCAATCTCTACCAAGCGCGAAATTCCTGCTGCCTCAAAAACTTTTCGCGGCTGTGCATTTACCTTCTGCAGCACCAGACAGCCACCCAACTCACGCATTCGTTGCCGCATTCGAATCACCACGGCGATACCAGAACTGTCCATGAATGTTACATCCTTAAAATCCAATATCATCTTCAGCGGTAGAGCGATTTCTATTTCCTGTTCCAATCGGCTCATCAATCCTTTTGCGCTGTGATGATCTAACTCACCTTTTAACTGGACGGTCAGGCACCGGTCATTGCTAATAGCTGCTATTTTCATACATATTTCTCCCTGTTGGTAAAAAATAATCACCGCAGATCAATGATCTACGGTGATTATATCGTAAGTTATATTCGCTTTCTGTCGAAAGGCGCCCGGTATTCGTGAAAATCAGCCCTTCATGGCAGCGGCGGATTCCTCCAACTTTGCAATCAGTGCACGAGCCTTTTCGGCACGCTCACGCTCGGCATTAACAACCGCTTCAGGTGCCTTGGAGATAAATGCCTCATTGCTGAGTTTCTTTTCAATGCGTGCCAAATTCTCGACGGCCTTTGCCTTTTCCTTTTCGATACGGGCAAGCTCCTTCTCGAAATCCACCAACTCGCTCAACGGCAGATAGACATTGGCATCATGGGTGACAACCGTGACCATTCCCGTCAGATCCGTGGGGGCTTCGGTGGTAACAGTTACCTCACTGGCATACGCCATACGGGTGATGAAGTGCTTGCCCTCCTCATAGTTCTCAGGCTTGGCGGTAACGATAATCATCTTCGCCTTCTTGGAGGGGGGAACATTCATCTCGGCGCGACGGGCACGGACTGCGGAAATGGCATCCTTCACGGCCTCCATCGCATCTTCCTCTTCCGCGAAGTTCATGCTCTCCTGATATTCAGGCCACTTGGCTTTGATCAGGAAATCGCCCTCGTGAGGCAGTGCCTGCCAAATCTCTTCCGTGATAAACGGCATATAGGGATGCAGCAGCTCCAAAATCCGCAGCAGGACATAGCACAGGACATTTTCAGCCGCCAGCTTCGCCTTCTGATCCTCACCGTTGAGACGGGTCTTGGTCAGTTCGATATACCAATCGCAATAGGTATCCCAGATAAAGTCATAGATCTTGGCAGAAGCCACGCCCAGCTCGTATGCCTCCATATTTTCGGTGACTTCCTTGATGAGGACATTCAGCTTGCTGAGCACCCACTTATCCTCAAGCTCCAGCTTGTCAGGTAACTCCACCTTGTCGATGGTCAGGTTCATCATCACAAAGCGGCTGGCGTTCCAAATCTTGTTGGCAAAGTTGCGCATGGCCTCACATTTTTCCACAAAGAAACGCATATCGTTACCGGGGCTGTTGCCGGTGATTAGGTTGAAGCGCAGCGCATCGGCACCGTAGTTATCAGCCATTTCCAGCGGATCCACACCATTGCCCAAGGACTTGGACATCTTGCGGCCCTTGTCATCACGCACCAGACCGTGGATCAATACGGTCTTGAATGGCTCTTTCTTCATCTGCTCCATGCCGGAGAAGATCATGCGAGCCACCCAGAAGAAGATAATATCGTATCCGGTCACCAACACAGAAGTAGGATACCAGTAGTTCAGATCTGGAGCATCCAGATCTGGCCAACCCATAGTGGAGAAGGGCCACAGCGCCGAAGAGAACCAAGTATCCAGCACATCCTCTTCACGGGTCAAATGCTCACAGCCGCACTTTTCGCACTTGGTGGGGTCTTGGCGGCTGACATTGATATGACCGCACTCGTCACAGTACCAGGCGGGAATCTGATGACCCCACCAGAGCTGACGGGAAATGCACCAGTCATGGACATTCTCCATCCAATTGATATAGGTCTTGGTGAAACGCTCGGGCACAAATTTAATGGTGCCATCCTTCACCACGCGGATGGCCTCCTTGGCCAGAGGCTCCATCTTCACAAACCACTGGGCAGAGATCAAGGGCTCCACATCGTTGTGACAGCGATAGCAGGTACCCACATTATGGGAGTAATCCTCGGTCTTAATCAGATATCCCTCAGCTTCCAGATCAGCCACGATGGCCTTGCGGCACTCATAGCGATCCATTCCCTCGTATTTGCCGCCGTTCTCGTTAATAGTACCGTCATCTGCGATCACGCGGATGACCTCCAGATTGTGGCGCAGACCCACCTCAAAGTCGTTGGGATCGTGAGCAGGGGTCATCTTCACGGCGCCGGTACCGAAACCGATCTCGCAGTATTCATCGCCGACGATGGGAATCTCGCGGTTCATGATGGGCAGAATACAGGTTTTTCCAATAAATTGCTTCAGATTTTCGTCCTCGGGGTTTACAGCCACGCCGGTATCGCCCATCATGGTTTCGGGACGGGTGGTGGCAATGATGATATCGCCGCTGCCATCGGTCAGCGGATAGCGGACATACCACAGATGGCCTGGTTTGTCGGTGTATTCCACCTCTGCATCCGAAAGGGCAGTCAGGCAGTGGGGACACCAGTTGATGATGCGGCTGCCCTTGTAAATCAAGCCCTTGTCATACAGCTCGCAGAAGGTCTCGCGGACGGCCTTGGAGCAGCCCTCGTCCATTGTAAAGCGGTCGCGGCTCCAATCGCAGCTGGCGCCCATCTTTTTCTGCTGCTCTACGATACGGCTACCAAACTTTTCCTTCCACGCCCACACACGCTCCAGAAATTTCTCGCGGCCCAGATCGTAGCGCGTCAAACCCTCGTTCTTGCGCAGATCCTCTTCCACCTTGATCTGGGTGGCAATGCCAGCGTGGTCACTGCCGGGCAGCCACAATGCCTCGTAACCCTGCATTCTTTTGAAACGGGTCAGGATATCCTGCAGCGTGCAGTCCAATGCGTGACCCATGTGCAGTTGGCCGGTCACATTGGGTGGCGGCATGACGATGGAAAACGGTTTTTTATCAGGATTGGGCGCGGCGCTGAAACAGCCATTGTCCATCCACATCTGGTAAATTCGGGATTCCACATCCCGGGGGTCATACACCTTCGGTAATTCTTTCAGCATATTGCTTCTCCTTTTCGAGTATTTGGCAAAACAAGTATAAAAAAAGCCGCTCCGTTCTGCCATTGCAAAACAGGGCGAACAAAAGTCCGTGGTACCACCTGTATTCGGGAAAATCCCGCACTCTACCGATACAATCATATCGCGCCCCGATAACGGAGGGCACACCGTTGCCGCCTACTGATTTTCTGTTCAGCGCAAAGCTCCGGGACGACTTTGGCGGCGCTTCACGGGAGCTTACACCAACCGCTCCCTCTCTTTGCATCCATCTTCCGCCTACTGCTTCCCATCATCGCTGTTTTCCTATGGCGATAGTATAATATACCAAAAAGAAATTGTCAAGGTTTTGCCATAGGTGCCTCTATATTTTCGTATGTAATTTGCCATTGCTGCCTCCCGCCTCTTTTTCTCCCGCTATGAACTTCTAACCTTTCTATTACCGCGAGAAAACGATAAAACGCTCCGAAGCAATCGGAGCGTTTTATCATTCTACGCTTATTGTCAGATTGTCATTCTCTGCGGCGGCATCGCGCATCACCCGCAACAGACGGTCGGCATAATGCTGGTCTGACCATGCGTCCCAGTTTCGCAGCGTCAGTTCCGTTTCCTCACAAAGGTCACCCAGACAATCGTACAGTGCATCTAAATTGCGGCCGTACCATTCCGGAAACGCCAATTCGCGGCTCAGGGTATTATGCAACGAGGTGCGATCCAGTACTGCGCCGTCTAAAACTACCTGTTTCATCCGTCTACCTCCCCATAGAGCAATTCAAAGGACTTATAATGATCCCCCGTATAGAAAATCAGGCCATCATTGGAAAACACAATTCGCTTTGTGCCGCGGGAGTTCTTCCCCTTTGTGCCGATATCGCATTCCGTATAGCTTCGACCGTTGGCCTCTGGCAAGAGTCCCTCATAGTTGCCGAAATGACTGCCGCCGATACAGCAGCCGGGCGCGTAGGGCTCCAATGACCCACCGCTCCAGCCCTTGCTCTGGGCCTCTTTTTTGCTGATAAAGTTGCGCGGCAGATGACCGTACACATGGATATACAGCGCAACATCCTCCTTGGAATAGTAGTATGCGCCCTCGTCCGGTTTTTCCTGTGATTGTCTGGTTTTTCCTTTGTCCTGCTGATCAGCTTGAAGGTCACTCTGCTGTGCGTCTGTCTGATGGTCATCTTCGGAATCAACCATCTCCCAACTTTCCTGTTCTGCGCTCTCGCTGTCATCCACCACTGGCAGAGAGGTAGTCGCTCCGCAGGATATCAGACACAGCGCCAGAATCAAGGCCAACAGCATCGCCGCAATTTTCTTCATCATTTTCTTTCCGCCTTTCTTAAGTTCGAAAAGCCGGACGCCGCAGGTTACGGCATCCGGCTTTGATCCATTCAGCGCTTGTTGGAGCGAATCCAGAGTCCCTGTTTTTCCGCATTTGCGATCAGCTCATCACGGAACATGGGATGCGCCACGGAAATCAGCTTTTCAGCGCGCTGCCATGTGCTGCAGCCCATGAGATTAACGCCGCCATATTCGGTAACGATATAGTACGCCTGACTTCTGGGGTCGGTAACCACATCGCCCAACTGCAAGGTGGGATTGATGCGGGATCTCATATTCCCCTCCTTATCCTTGAAAGCAGAGGTCAGGCAGATAAATGCCTTACCGCCGCGGGACACAGCCGCGCCGTCCAGAAAGTCCAGTTGGCCGCCGGTGCCGCTAATCTGACGGGTACCGGAGGTCTCGGCGCAGATCTGACCGTACAGATCCACGGAAATGCAGTTGTTGACGGAAACAAAGTTATCAATTTTTCCCACAGTTGCTGGATTGTTGCAGTAGCCAATAGGATATGTCACAACACCGGGATTTTCACGCACCCAGTCATAAAGATCCTGCGAACCCAGCGCCAAACCAAACACGCTCTTATAGCGGTCGATGTTCTTCATGCGGTTGGTAATTTTACCCGCCTTATACATATCCAGATAGGAGTCGCACAGCATCTCGGTGTGGATGCCCAAGTCACGCAGGTCGGACTTTGCGATCATCTGTCCCACAGCATTGGGCAGACCGCCGATACCAAGCTGCAGCGTGGAGCCGTCGCACATATTCTGTACCACATACTCTGCAATCTTCTCCTCTGCCTCGGTGGCGGCCGGCGCGCCGATATTAATAATGGGGCCGTGCTCGCCCTCCACGATCATATCCACATCGTCAATATGGATACATTCATCCAGTCCACCGTACACCCACGGCAGGTTTTCATTGACCTCCACAATCACCACATCTGCCTTATCCAGCGTGGCGCGGGATGCTGTATTGCTGAGAGAGAAGTTGAAATAGCCGTGCTCATTCATGGGGGTAACGCTGATCATGGCCACATTGACCGTCAGGAAATGCTCATAGTAAAAGCCCAGATTGCGGAACACCATGGGGATAAAATTGCAAAGGCCCTTGTCGCAGAGCTTGCGCTCGTATCCGCTCATGTGCCAGCTATTATAGATAAAATGCTCACGGGTCGGATCGCATTCCACCATCTGGATGGGACTCATGATCAGATAACCGCGGATTTTAACATCGAAAAGTTCTTCTTTTCTCTTGGCAATGGCGGCATCCATCAGTTGAGGGAACCCGGCACCCATGGAAATATCAATCCAGTCACCGCTCTTGACCACGGCAGCTGCCTGCTCCGGCGTACGGAGCTTGCGCTGATATTCAGATGTATAATTAAAGGGTACTGCCATATTTACCATTCTCCTTGCGTGTTGATATTCTTTGTGATGCTATTTTCACATATTAATTTTATCGCATTCTAATATTGATGTCAACCACAACCGGAATCGGATCGGTATACAAAAAGATGGGACAACCGAAGTTGCCCCATCTTTTTTCATATCATACAGTTTTGATCAACCGGAAACCGATTAGTCCTCGCTGCGGCGCTTGTAGTACTCGTACTTTGCCTTTGCACCGGCCTCGGCCTCAGCGAACAGCGTCTTGGCGTTGTCGGGGAAGCTCAGCTCCAGAGAGGCGTAGCGAACTTCGCCCTTCATGAAGTCATACAGAGGCATGCTGGGCTCCTTGGAGTCCAGAGTGAACTTCTTGGTCTCGGGATTGTAGCGATACAGATTCCAGTAACCGGAGTTGACAGCGTCCTTCATCTCCTGCTGGACATTGTTCATGCCCTTCTTGATACCGTGGTTGATGCAGGGAGCGTAGCAGATGACGATGGAGGGACCCTTATGAGCTTCGGCTTCCTTGATGGCCTTGATGAGCTGGTTGGGGTTGGCACCCATGCAGCACTGAGCGACATAGACATTGTCATAGGTCATCATCAGCATACCCAGATCCTTCTTCTTGGTCTTCTTACCGGCTGCCTGGAACTGTGCCACGGCGCCGACAGGAGTAGCCTTGGAGGACTGGCCACCGGTGTTGGAATAGACCTCGGTATCCACCAGCAGGACATTGACATCCTCGCCCATGGCGAAGACATGATCCAGACCGCCGTAGCCGATGTCGTATGCCCAGCCGTCGCCGCCGTACATCCACATGGTCTTCTTGCTCAGGTCGTTCTTGCGCTTCATGATCTCGTCCACGAACTTCTGCTCGTCAGCGTTGAACTTACCGTTCTCCAGAGCAGCAACCAGAGCCTTGGTGGCCTCGGTGGAAGCATCCAGATCCTCGTAGGTCTCGAACCACTTGGCGATGGCTGCCTTCACAGCGGCATCGTTGGTGATGGCATCCAGACCGCGGACATACTCGGTAACGGCAGCGCGCAGCTGCTTGACAGCCAGGCACATACCATAGGAGAATTCAGCGTTGTTCTCGAACAGGGAGTTGGACCATGCGGGGCCCTTGCCTTCCTTGTTCTTGCAGTAAGGTACGCAAGGCATAGCGGCGCCCCAAGCCTGGGTACAACCGGTAGCGTTTGCCAGGTACATCTTATCACCGAACATCTGGGTCAGCAGCTTCACATAGGGAGTCTCACCGCAGCCGGCGCAGGCGCCGTTGAACTCAACCAGGGGCTGACGGAACTGGCTGCCCTTCAGGGTGAACTTGTCGATCTTATCGTACTTGTCGGACAGGTTCATCACATAGTTCCAGTTGGTCTGATCCAGAGAGACCTCGTGTGCGGGCACCATCTTCAGGGCCTTGCCGGTCTTGGGGCAGGAGGAAACGCAGCTGCCGCAGGAGGTGCAGTCCAGCGTGGAAACGCCCATGGTGAACTTCAGGCCCTTCAGTGCGGGACCCTTGGCATCCACCAGCTCCATGCCGGCGGGAGCATTAGCAGCCTCTTCCTCGTTCAGCAGGAAGGGACGGATCACAGCGTGGGGGCAGACGAAGGAGCACATATTGCACTGCAGGCACTCGTTCTTGTCCCAAACGGGCAGATGGGTGGCAATGCCGCGCTTCTCATAGCGGGAGGTACCCAGAGGCATGGTACCGTCTTCCATACCCTTGAAGGCGGAAACAGGCAGATCATCACCCTTCTGGGCATTGATGGGAACCAGAATGTTCTTGATGATGTCGGGTACATTCTCGGGAGCGGGCTGGATAGCAGCGCCGGACAGATTCTTCCAGCTATCCTTGACGGTAACTTCCTTGACAGCGTTGATACCGGCGTCAACAGCGGCAATGTTCATGTTGACAACCTTGTCGCCCTTCAGAGCGTAGGTCTTCTTCACAGCAGCCTTCATGTGCTCCACAGCATCCTCAACGGGGATGACCTTGGCCAGCTTGAAGAAGGCAGCCTGCAGCACCATGTTGGAGCGGTTACCCAGACCGATGGCCTGAGATTCCTTGTTGGCGTCGATGATGAAGAACTTGATGTTGTTCTCAGCAATGTACTTCAGGATATCACCGGGCATCTTCTGCTCCAGCTCGTCCTCACTCCACTCGCAGTTCAGCAGGAAGGAGCCATTAGGCTTCAGCTCGGAGATAATGTCATATTTGGTCAGGTAGCTCTGATTGTGGCAGGCCACGAAATCAGCGTTGCTGACATAGTAGGTGGAGGAAATGGGCTTCTTACCGAAGCGCAGATGGCTCTTGGTGATACCGAAGGACTTCTTGGTATCATACTCAAAGTAAGCCTGGCAGTACATATCGGTATTGTTGCCGATGATCTTGATGGAGTTCTTGTTGGCGCCGACGGTACCATCGCTGCCCAGACCCCAGAACTTGCAGGCGATGGTGCCTTCGGGCTCGGTCAGCAGCGTCTCGCCGATGGGCAGGGACAGGTTGGTCACATCATCGTTGATACCGATGGTGAAATGATTCTTGGGCTCAGCAAGCAGCAGGTTGTCGAACACGGCCTTGATCTGTGCGGGAGTGGTATCCTTGGAGCTGAGGCCATAACGACCGGCAAAGATCTCGGGACGGTTGGCGTCGTTGATGTAAGCAGCGCAGATATCCTCGTACAGAGGCTCACCGATGGAGCCGATCTCCTTGACACGGTCGAGAACAGCAATCTTCTTGACGGTCTTGGGGATAGCGGCCAGCAGATGCTTGGCGGAGAAGGGGCGGAACAGGTGGACCTGCAGGAAGCCGACCTTCTCACCGCGGTCGTTCAGGTACTTGATGGTCTCCTGAATGGTACCGGTGACAGAGCCCATGGCGATGATGACACGGTCAGCATCGGGAGCACCATAGTAGTTGAACAGATGATACTCACGGCCGGTCAGCTTGCTGATCTGACCCATGTAATCCTCGACGATATCGGGCAGCTCGTCGTAAGCCGTGTTGTTTGCCTCACGCAGCTGGAAGTAGATATCGGGGTTATCAACCAGAGAACGCATGCGGGGATCTTCGGGGTTCAGCGCGTTGGCGCGGAACTTGGCCAGAGCGTCATAGTCGACCATCTTGGCGAAATCAGCATAGTCGATTGCCTCGACCTTCTGGATCTCGTGGCTGGTACGGAAACCGTCAAAGAAGTGCATGAAGGGAATGCGGGCCTTGATGGCGGACAGATGTGCCACGCCGGCCAGATCCATGATCTCCTGCACGCTGCCGGAGTTCAGCATGGCAAAACCGGTCTGGCGGCAGTTCATGACATCGGAATGGTCACCGAAGATGGAGAAAGCGTGGGTACCGACGGTACGGGATGCAACGTGAAGCACGCCGGGCAGACGCTCACCGGAGATACGGTGCAGGGTGGGGATCATCAGCATCAGGCCCTGAGATGCGGTGAAGGAAGTGGCCAGTGCGCCGGCTTCCAGAACACCGTGGCAGGCGCCGCAGGCACCGGCTTCGGACTGCATCTCAACCAGACGGACGGTCTGGCCGAAGATGTTCTTCTTGCCATTGGCAGACCAGGCATCAGCATGCTCAGCCATGGGAGAAGACGGGGTGATCGGATAGATTGCTGCGACTTCGGAGAACGCATACGCCACGTATGCGGCAGCTTCGTTACCATCGCAGATCTTAATGATCTTGCTCATTTTCTTTTTCCTCCTCAAAAATATACAATTTGAAAAACTGTACTATGAAAAAATGAAATTCTTCATTTTCGCAACACTATAATTGTAACATTTTTTATTTAAAAGTCAATTCTTCTTTCTTTTTTGACAGCATTTGTTGTTTTAATCCCATAAATGCAGGAATATTGTTAAATTATTTCCTCTAAATAAACGCACAATGCCCCCTTATTCACATCAGGAAACCTCGCGCGTTTATTTCTGTAAGTTAATCCTGTAAAAGTGCCAAAAATTCTTCTTCTGACAGCACGGGAATATTCAATTCCTGTGCTTTGCGCAGCTTGCTGCCGGCACCCGGCCCGGCCACTACATAGGTGGTTTTCTTCGACACACTGCCCGATGCCTTTCCGCCGCGCTTTTCGATCATCTCTCCCGCTTCTTCCCGGGTAAATTTCTCCAATGCACCGGTCAGGACGAAGGTCATACCGGCAAATCTGCTATCAACCTTTTCCTCTTTACACACCATGTTAACGCCGGCATTTTTTAGTCTTTCGATCAGATCCTGCGATTGAGGACTTTCCATCCAGCACCGAATATAGTCCGCCGTGATACCGCCCACATCGTCGATGGCGGTCAGTTCTTCTACCGACGCCTGTGCAAATGCATCGAAGGTACCGAAATGGCTGGCCAGCACCTTGGCGGCCTTGTCACCTACCTGCCGGATACCCAACGCATTGATCAGCCGCCACAAATCGTTCTCTTTGGATGCGGCAATTGCCTTCACCGCATTCTGCGCAGACTTTTCACCCATGCGCTCCAACTGTGCGATATCCTGCGCGCGCAGATCGTAGAGGTCGGCGGCTGTCTGTACCAAGCCGTTCTCAATGAGCTGATTCATTACAGCCGGTCCCAAGCCGTCTATGTCCATCGCATTGCGGGAGGCAAAATGGGTCAGGTTTCGCAGCCGCTGTGCCGGACACTCCGCGCCCGTGCAGCGAACAGCCGCGCCGTCCTCGTCCCGGCTGACGGGAGCGCCGCACACCGGGCAGACCGGCGGCAGATAATACGGCTCGGTGCCCTCCGGACGATCTTCCTTCACCACGCCCAGAATTTCGGGGATGATCTCCCCCGCCTTCTGTACAATTACTGTGTCACCGATGCGAATATCCTTTTCGGTGATGAAATCCTGATTATGCAGCGTGGCATAGGTGACAGTCGTGCCTGCCAGACGCACTGGTTCCAGCTCTGCTTTTGGTGTCAATACGCCGGTACGCCCCACCTGTACCACAATGTTTTTCAAGCGGGACGCTTTCTTCTCCGGCGGGTACTTATAGGCAATGGCCCACCGAGGGCACTTGGCTGTGCTGCCTAATATTTCACGATCTGACAAGTTATTTAACTTTACAACCGTGCCGTCCATATCGAACGGAAAATCCATGCGCTCGTCATTGAGTCGAGCAATTTCCGCAAGGATCTCCCCCGCCGATTGCAGACAGCGGTTGGGGATGACCTTAAATTGCTGGGAGCGCAGATACGCCAGCGTTTCATCGTGGCTTGCAAACTCCCGGCCCTCGGCCAATTGCAAATTGAAAACGGCAATATCCAGTCGGCGCTGTGCGGCAATCTTGGGATCCTTCTGCCGCAGGGAGCCGGCCGCCGCATTGCGTGGATTGGCCATCAAGGGCTTTCCCTCGATCTCCAGCATGGCGTTGATCTCATCAAAGACACTGCGGGCCATATAGACCTCACCACGCACGATCAGCCGCGGGAGCTTTTCCGGCAGCACCATGGGAATGGAGCGGATGGTGCGGAGATTTTCCGTCACATCCTCCCCTACCCGTCCGTCACCGCGGGTGGCACCCTGATAAAAGATGCCGTTGCGGTATTCCAGCGCCACGGACAGGCCGTCCACCTTCGGCTCAATGCTGTATGCGGCATCGGGCACTTCTTGTGCCACCTTCTCCAAAAATTCCGCAACCTCTTCCCCGTTGAACACATCCTGTAAGCTCTCCAGCGGCACGGGATGCGTCACCTTCTCGAACTGGCTCAGCGTCTCGCCGCCCACACGTTGGGTAGGAGAATCCGGCGTGATCTCCTCCGGATGCTCCTTCTCCAGCTCCTCCAGACGGCGCAGCATATGGTCATATTCATAGTCGGAAATGGTGGGATCGTCCAGTACATAATAGCGATAGCCGTGGGCATTTAATGTGTCGCGCAGCTCCTTCATTTCTTCCCGGTAGTCCATTCTCTCCACCTCGTCATCCGTTGTTCATAATATAATCTTCTGCATACTGCTCCGTTTCATCCGGAACGGTACTGAAATTGGTGTAGTTCTCCGGCACGCTGCCTACAATGACGGTTTCCGCCACGGCGATCTCATTTTTTACCTCCGTAGACGCAGTAAAGCCCGGCAGCAGGATGCTCATATAGACATTCACATCCAGCAGCACCTGATGCTTTGTCTGATTGATGCCGGCAGACATAAACGCATTGCGGAAGCTGCACTGCGTGGAGCCCACCGCCTGCATCCGTATCCGAATAGACGGCCCGCGACCTGCCAGCAGACTGGAACCGGTCAGCGATCCCACCGGAATACTCAGTTCGCTGGTGGAGACCTCCGACAGCCGCTGGAGTATTTCATCGGAAATGGTGGTCTGCAGCCGGTTAAATTCCGCCATGTTACTGTAAAGTGCCGTCACGCGCCCCTGCTCATCCTTTTCAAAACGGATCATGGCACCATAATTGATCTCACCGCGATCCACCGCATCGTTCACAGCAGCCGCCACGATGCGGTTGACCGTGTTGGACACGCGTGCCGTGGCCATACTGGTGATGATGGGCTTCATGTGGATCACCGCCACGGCGCACAGCGCCGCCAGAGCGGAGAACAGCACCAAGCCCCAGATCATCATCCGCTGCCGAAGCGACAGGCGCACATAGCGCAGTCTCCCCAATTCATACACCCCCATGGGAGTATATGCGGGTGGTCTCTTATTCTTCCCAGCTATTGACAATGGCCTTGAAGGTCTTGCCGCGCTCCATAAAGTTCTTAAACTGGTCAAATGCCGCGCAGGCCGGCGAAAGTGTTACCACATCGCCCTCCTCCGCCATATCGCGAGCCATTTCCACAGCGGCTTTAAACGGCGTCACATCAATGATCTCCGGCTTACCGACTTCATAACCGGGTGCCTGCTCCACGGCAGCACGGATCTTGTCTGCCGTGGCGCCGCACAGCACCATCAGCTTCACATGCTCCACAACCTCGGGACCAAGCACATCAAAGGGGATATGCTTATCATAGCCGCCGGCAATGAGGATCACCTTTTCCTTAAAGGAACGCAGACCGGCAATGGTGCGGCTGGGGCTGGATGCGATGGAATCGTTATAAAATCGCACACCGTGATAGGTACGCACCAGCTCGATACGATGCTCCACGCCGCCGAATTCTCGGGCAAACTTCAAAATCACGCTGTCCGGCACCAAACCGTCCACAGCGGCGATGGCCGCCATGTAGTTCTCCACATTGTGTACGCCGGGGATCTTGATATCACCGGTATGCATAATCTCGCGCTCGCGGCCATCACGGCGGATCATAATGGCATCGCCCCGCAGGAATACGCCGTTTTCCGGCTCTTCCTTGCGGCTGAAATACAGCGCAGTATCCACCGCACGCTCTGCCTGATGGCGGGTGATCTCATTGTCCAGATTGAAAACGGCAATATCGCCCGGCTTCTGATGGCGGAAGATATTTTCCTTGGCTGCTACATATTCTTCCATGCCGTGGTGCATATCCAGATGGTTGGGCGCCAGATTGGTGATGACGGCGATATGGGGCGAGCACTGCATGGTCATCAGCTGAAAACTGGACAGCTCCAGCACTGCATAATCCGAGGCCTTCATTTCGCCGGCCTCGCACAGCAGCGGATGGCCGATATTGCCGCCCACATACACGGTGCTGCCTGCCGCCTTCAAAAGCTCGGCAATGATCGTTGTTGTGGTGGTCTTGCCATCAGAGCCGGTCACCGCAA
Source organism: Candidatus Cacconaster stercorequi (assembly GCA_018064925.1). Taxonomy (GTDB): domain Bacteria; phylum Bacillota; class Clostridia; order Oscillospirales; family Oscillospiraceae; genus Vescimonas; species Vescimonas stercorequi. The sequence goes on from JAGHUH010000025.1 coordinate 83,472, forward strand.
TGATAGGACAGGGACAGACCGCAAAGAACACTTCCATCTCGCTGGTCAGGATACTCCCCTGCTCCACCGCCTTCAAAAGCTGCGGCACATCGGGACGCAGACCCGGCGTACGGAAAATGATATCCTGGCAAAGGCCCTCCAGATAATCCTCACCAAGCTTCAGCACAACGCCCATGCTCTCCAGATGAGACGCCATCTCCTCGCCCAGTGCCGCGCGGTCACGCTTGTCACAGGCGGTCACGGCGATCTTCTCGCGGGCCAGCAGTTCAATCAGCGGCGTGTTGCTGACGCCAATACCAATGACTGCCACGGTTTTATTTCTAATAGAGTCCAGATAATTTTGCAAAGTCATAAAGACCCCTCCTTATATATTACACGATAAGTAATTTCTAACTAAACTAGTATACCGCACTTTTTCTTTCAGTTCAATCAGTTTTCCTGATTTGTCATCCCATTATCGTTGACTTTCCCCGAAACATTTTGTAAAATAGAACTTGCGAGCAAATCAGACAGTCGCGGGGACAAGGCGAAAGCCTGTCCATGAGGAAAGTCCGGGCTCCACAGGGCAAGGATAACGGGTAACGCCCGCCGAAGGCGACTTCAGGAAAAGTGCAACAGAGATATACCGCTTGAAACGCTTTGCATTTCAAGTAAGGGTGGAAAGGCGAGGTAAGAGCTCACCCGTCGGCTGGGAACAGTCCGACGCTGTAAACTCTATCCGGAGCAACACCGGTATGGGGACATACGGTTGGCCCGACCGTCCCCGGGGTGGCTTGATCGCAGCGGCAACACTGCGGCTAGATAGATGACTGTCAAGACAGAACCCGGCTTACAGATTTACTCGTACCTTATACGACAGCAGCAGCGCCATACGCTGCTGCTGTCCTTTTGCTATTTTGCCACATTTGTGCAATTTTCACAAATTGTATATACCAATTTCATCATTATTTGTTCCAAAAACTTCTTTACATTACCACGCTAAAGTGTTAGTATATTAAACAGTTAAGTAAGCAGTGCATCTGCGGCAAAGACAAAATTACTATGGAGGAAAAAACAATGAAAAAGATTTTGTGTCTGGTGCTGGCTCTGGTCATGGCGCTGTGCCTTGTGGCATGCGGTAGCGGTAGTAATGAAAAGACCTTCATCATGGGTATCGACCCCGAGTATCCCCCCTTCAGCTACATGGGCGAGGTTGGTGAGTACACCGGCTTTGATGTCGAGGTCTGCAAGGCCGCCTGCGAGGAGCTGGGCTGGAAGTTTGAAGTATTCGGCGTGAACTGGGACAACAAGCTGGTGCAGCTGGATGCCGGTGAATGCGATTGCGTATGGTCCGGCATGACCATCCTGGACAGCATGACCGATGCCGGTTATGTCATCTCCGCTCCCTACTACGATAACACCCAGGTCATCATGGTCAAGGAAGGCAGCGATATCAAGTCCTCCGCTGACCTGAAGGGCAAGACCGTGGCCGTTCAGTTGGGCACCTCCGGCGAGTCTCTGCTGGCTGAGGACGGCGATCTGGCCGACCTGTCTGCCACCTTTGGCGAGCTGGTCACCTGCGACAGCTTCCTGAAGTGCTTCACCGAGCTGGATGGCAAGGCAGTGGATGCCGTGTTCGTTGACAAGCCCGTGGCTGAGTCCTATGCCGCCAAGAATGCCGGCTTCACCGTAATCGACGAAAATCTGGGCGCCGAGCAGTACGGTATCGCTTTCCGCTCCGGTGATGCTGAAATGTGCCAGCAGATGGAGGACGCTGTGGCCAAGCTGGTGGAGAACGGCACCTATGCCAAGATTGCCGAGAATTATCCCGACATCGTCAACAACCTGCTGTTCCTGAAATAAGGACAATACATCTGAATTTCCCACTTCCCGGAAGCGCATAAGTGCTTCCGGGATTGTGTGCGTAAGAGTTGAGGAAAACATATGACTTTAATGACAATGATTATGAAAATGAGCGAGGGTTTCACAAGAACCTGCGCGATTTTCTTTCTGACTTTGATATTCTCTCTGCCGCTTGGTATGATCGTGGCGCTGCTGCGCATGAGCAAAAATAATATCGTGTCCAATGTGACCCGCTTTATTATTTCCGTTTTGCGCGGTACACCCTTGATGCTGCAATTGCTGGCGGTAACTTACGGCCCCCTCTACCTGTTTGGCTGGTCCGTTTCCCGCAACAAGCTCATCCCTGTGGTGATTGCTTTCGCCATCAACTACGCGGCTTATTTCGCGGAGATCTACCGCGGCGGCATCGAATCCATGCCGGTGGGACAGTATGAGGCAGCTGAGGTGCTGGGCTACACCAAGTCCCAGACATTCATACACATCATTCTCCCTCAGGTGGTCAAGCGGATCATGCCCAGTATCACCAACGAGGTGGTCACATTGGTGAAGGACACCTCTCTGGCGTTCACGGTTTCCTATATGGAGATGTTCACCATCGGTAAGCAGATTGCCAACTCCGAAACCAGCTTCACGCCGTTCCTTGTTGCCGGTATTTTCTATTTCGTATTCAATGCTATCGTTGACTTCGTCATGGGAAAGATCGAAAAGCGCATGGACTATTATAAATAAGGAGGTGCCGTCATGAAACTGTTTGAAATGAATCATGTGCAGAAAAGCTTTCATAACAACACGCTGCATGTTCTCAAAGACATCAACATCAGTGTGAACGAGGGCGAAGTTGTCGCCATCATCGGCCCCTCCGGCAGCGGTAAATCCACCCTGCTGCGCTGCGCGACTCTTCTGGAAACCATGGATGGCGGTGATTTGATCTACATGGATCAGTACGCTGCCCGGAACGATGAAAACGGCAACTCCGTATACGGCGATAAGGCGCAGCTCAAAAAGGTACGAAGCTGCTTCGGTCTTGTCTTCCAGAATTTTAACCTCTTCCCCCACTACTCCGTGCTGAAAAACCTGACCGATGCACAGACGCTTGTGCTGGGCCGCAGCAAAGAAGACGCCACCAAACGCGCCATGGAGCTGCTGGAAAAGATGGGACTGGCCAGCAAGGCAGGTGCCTATCCCTGCGAGCTTTCCGGCGGTCAGCAGCAGCGTGTGGCTATCGCCCGGGCATTGGCTATGGACCCGCAAATTCTGTTCTTTGACGAGCCGACCTCCGCGCTGGATCCCGAGCTGACCGGTGAGATTCTCAAGGTCATCCGCCAGTTGGCAGAGGAAAACATGACCATGGTCATTGTGACCCATGAGATGTCTTTTGCCCGTGATGTTGCCGACCGCGTCATTTTTATGGACGGCGGTGTCATCGTGGAGCAGGGAGATCCCAAAGAGGTCATCAACAACCCCAAGGAAGAGCGTACCCGTCAGTTCCTCTCCCGCTTCTCCAACAACTAAATTTCTCCATATTGTCAAAGGCCACCCGATTGGGTGGCCTTTTTTCATCGTATTTTTGGAATTAAGAGCATCTTCCCTGCCGCTTCTTCTGTCAAATCATTGACACTGCGGATCAGCTCCTCATCGGTTCGATACTGCTTGGCAATATCCCACAGCGTTTCACCCGGCTCCATTCTCCGCATCACTACCGAGGGCATTTTCTCCCGGGTATCGTCCTCTACCAGTTTCGCATTGATGATGGTGCTCATCTTTTTTTTTCTGCAGGAGCACAGTAGAAACTCTACCGGCAGGCGGATCTCACAGCTTCCGCCGCTCATGCGCTGCATCATCTGTCCGCAGTCGGGCCAACAGTTTTCAGGTGCCGTATCCACGGTCGCGGATGCCTCCATCGTGCGCTCCGTTGTCATAGGTGCGCCGCTCTCATCCAAATACAGTACCTTCATCCTTACCGTGGTGCGCAAGGCCGTACGATCTCCGTCACTGCCCATCATGATCTGCCCACAATCCGCCTGTGTCACATAGCAAAGCGGTGCGGCACTGCCGAATTCAAATTTCTGCGTCAACTCCTGCCGCGCATACTCCCTTCGATAATCCGCAGTAATCGGCAGTACTGCCCTGTCAGTCTGCGTTTTGCCGATGGTGCTGTAAAGATCGGCAATATGGCGTACCCGCCGCTTTTCTCGAACAAATATCGTCAGCAGAATGCGTGCCGTTACGCCAAAGCCGTTGCCGCCATCCGTTCGTATGACCCGCAGTTCGCTTTCCTGTAATTGCGGATACACATCAAACGCCGCGTCCTCCGGTCGGTCTATGCCATCAAGGATCTGTGAAAACGGTATCGTAGTCTCATAAGTACACAGCGGCTGTCCCTCGGCACGGTACAGCACAGACAGCGCTGCCTCGCCCTTTACCACCAGCTTACTGCCAAGGTGTCGGCACTCCGCAATACGCAGATGCATCCCATCCAGCAGCAGATCATCCGGAGCAGGCTGTGTGGTGTCCAACATGATTTCCTGCGTATAGGGAAATTCGCGCTCTGTCACTTCGGTGAGCAGTTCCGCTTCCCATTCCTCCCGGCGGACACGGATCTCCGGATCTGCCCCGACGCAGTACCGCCCTCTCTGGGGCAGATATCCCGTTGCCGTCAGCTCCGGCATTACACGCACATAAACCTTGCGGGATGTCACCGCCTTCACCTCACACAGCAGCAGTCTGCTGTTGATACAAACGGTCTTGCACGCAGCCAGTCGTTTATCCTCCAATTGGCAGGAAAACGGCACTGGCATCACCAGAGCACGCACACCGGCACTCTCCTCGGAGGTATACAGCACGCGAACCTTTACCGCACCGCTGACAGTGATCCGGCCGTCGGACAGCTTCTTCTCCCGCAGGATCACCTGCCCTACGGCGTCCACGATGCGTGCCATGTCCGGGCAATATTCCGGAATCGCCGTTTCCATCGTTTCCTCCTGCGCGGCAGATATGGCAGCTGTTTCATCAAACCACGACAGGTCTTCAAATTGTAATCCTAATTCCATCGCTTTAAGCCCTCTCATTCTTCAACGCTGTCACAAATTTATGAGAGGGCCGTTTTTTTTATTCGTGAATTCCGAAGATTGCTCCCAAAAGTCCGCGCAAGATCTTTGGTGCTTTCCACACAACGATTTTCATGGCAAATTACCTCCTATCTTTCAAGCAAACAATACCGCAGGCGATCAGCAGAAAGGCCACCAAAAACATCAATATGCCCACCGGAAAAATGGCGGCAACCAAAATGCCAAGCCCCAATCCCAGAGCACATACGCCTATGATCGCAGCGCAGTTCCCCCTTTTCATCTCGCCCCCTCCTCTGTCTTATTCTATGCAGACAAACAAAAAACGGGAGCGGATGATCCGCTCCCGTCGGGTATTTTATTTTCGTTCCCATTCTTTTAGGGATTTCAGCTCTTCGTGCATCCGCAGATAACTGCGATGGCGGCTGACAGGAATCTTCCCTTCCTTTACTGCTTTCAGCACAGCGCAGCCCTTTTCCTTCACATGGCTGCAGCCCACAAACCGACAGTCGTCCAGATACGATGCAAACTCCGGAAAGGTTTCCGGCAGATGCTGCTTCAGTTCCAGATCCAGTTCTTCTGCGTCAAAGGAGGAAAAGCCCGGCGTGTCGATTACCCAGGTATCTGCACCCAGCGAAAACATCTCCACATGGCGGGTGGTGTGACGCCCGCGGCCCAGCGCCCTGCTGACCTCACCCACCGGCAGGTCAAATTGCGGCTCCAAGGCATTGAGAATGCTGGATTTTCCAACACCGGAGTTTCCGGTAAAGGCATTCAGCTTTCCGGCAATTGCGCAACGCAGTTCTTCCATTCCCTCGCCGGTTGCGGCACTGACACGCACAACCGGTATGGCAGAGGCACGGTAAATCTCATATAGCTCGTCCGCCGGGTCCAAATCACATTTATTCAGTACCAGCAGTACCCGGCAATCCTTCAGTGCAGCAATGGCGGAAATGCGGTCGATCAGATACGGGTCGGTTACCGGAATGGCTGCGGATGCAATCACCACCAACTGGTCAATATTGGCGGCGGAGGGGCGGGAAAATACATTTCTCCGCTCCTCGATGGTTTCCACAAAACCCTCACCATTTCCCAGCTCCCGCACCTGCACCCAGTCGCCCACCAGAGGACTCGTTCCCTCCCTGCGAAACTTTCCCCGAGCACGGCACTGCAGCACCTCCGAGCCGATATTCACATAGTAAAAGCCGCTGAGTGCTTTTTCAATTCTTCCTCTGCTCACTGGAAATACACCGTCTTAGCCGCAGATTCCGTTCGGAACTGATCACCGGTCTCGGGATCCGGTTCATCCAGCTTGCAGGTAAAGTATGCTTCCACAACAGAGCTGGTATCCTGATCACCATAAACTGTACAGGAAACCTTCTCGCCGCCGGCACCATTATCGTGGCCGATTTCCTCCCCATCCTGAATGAAGCTGATCTCTACATTGCCTTCAAAATCACTTGGAATGGTGAAGGACACATCTTTACTGACGGTTTTGACCGGCTCAGGGCCCTTACTGACGGTAAAGCAAATAGATGTACCTTCCTCAACCTCAGAAGATGCCGAAATGCTTTGGTCAATAACCTTGCCTTCCTTTGCGTCGCTATATTCATAGTCACTTTCGCCAACACGCAAGCCGAGAGATTCTGCCTTTTGTGCCGCCGCATCGACATTCATACCCAAAAAATTAGGAACAGTTACCGGTATTTCCTCGGGACCCTTACTGACTGTGAAAGTAATAGAAGTCCCCTCTTTCACCGTAGAGTCAGTGGAAATACTCTGACCAATAACCTGGCCTTCTTCTGCATCACTATATTCGTATCTGCTTTCACCAACACTTAATCCCAGAGATTCTGCCTGATTGACAGCCGAGTCGATACCCATGCCGATAAAGCTCGGAACGGTCACAGGTTTCTCTTCGGGGCCTTTGCTGCAGATAAGTGTCACGGTGGCCCCTTCCTTCACAGTCTCACCTTCTCCGGGTGATACATCCATTACCTGACCGGCCTTGTATTCTTCGGAATACTCTTCCTGCACCTGAATATCCAGATTCAAATCCAGCTCCTTCAGCGTAACCTTGGCATTTTCCAGATCCATACCGATCACCTCGGGAACCGGTGCTTTCCTCTCCTCTGCACAGATAATCACCGTGATGACCAAATTGTTCTTTCTGCTGCGTCCGCTTTCCGGATTCTGTTCAATAATCTGGCCGGGCTTAAATTTCTCATCCACGCGGCTGCCGCCGACCTCGATTTTGAAAATATCCTTGATTTCAGGCATGGCCATAGCTTCCTCGTATGTCTTGCCGATCACATTCGGCACCACATGGCTCTTCCCGCCATCCGCATTGAATCCACCGAAAATCAGCTTGAATATTACAAAGACCAGCAGCATTGCCACAGCAAAGCCGCCGATAATCACTGCCGTGCGTTTTTTGTTCTGCTTCGCTTCCTCTTCGTCCCAGTCTTCTTCCTCTTTCGGCTCTGCTTTTTTCTTACTCTTCTTTGCGCTGTTGGCAGCGATGGCCGCGTTCACCTCTGCAGTGGCAATAGGCTGCGTTGGCTCACCATCTACCGGGGTAGCCAGATCCGCACGAATGTAGGTCATATCCACACCTGGGTCTCTACGGAATTTTTCCAGATCTTCCAACATCTCATCAGCAGAAGCATACCGCTTGTCGGCATTGGGATTCATTGCCTTCATGGTAATCAGCTCCATCGCCTCGGGAAGCGCCGGATCAATATCCCGGGGGTTCAGCGGAATGGAACTCAAATGCTGAATGGCTACGGATACGGCGCTGTCGCCCTCAAAGGGCAGACGGCCTGTGAGCATCTCATAAAGCACCACGCCGGCGGAATAAATATCGCTGCGGGCATCAGTACGGTCGCCGCGTGCCTGTTCCGGAGAGATGTAATGTACGCTGCCCAGTGCCTCCTGGGTCAGGGTCTGACTGGCATTGGCCAGACAGGCAATGCCAAAGTCAGCCACCTTCACGCTTCCGTCGCGCAGTACCATAATGTTCTGGGGCTTGATATCGCGGTGAATGATCCCACGGCTGTGGGCGTGGCTCAAGCCGCGCATGATCTGCGTGATAAAGTGCAGCGCCTCGCGCCAATCCATCTTGCCGCGGCGCTCCATGTACTGCTTCAAAGTAATGCCGTCAATGAGCTCCATGACAATATACTCCGTCTCACCGCTGCGGGACACATCGTAAACGGACACGATGTTGGCATGGGACAGTTGAGCAACGGCCTGGGACTCATCGCGGAAACGGCGGCGAAATTCCGCATCCTCCGCCAGATCGCTCTTGAGGATTTTAACCGCCACCAGGCGATTCAAACGATGGCATTTAGCCTTATAGACATTGGCCATGCCGCCGCTGCCGATCTGTTCCAGAATTTCATAACGATTATCCAATAATTTACCGATATACTGGTCCATATATGTCATCTCCTTCAGATGTTCATCATCAAAACAGCCGTGATATTATCCGGTGCACCGCGATCCTTCGCCACACTCAACAGCCGGCTCAAACAGCCGTCCAAATCATTGCTGTGGATCACTTCAAATAATATCTCCTGATCCGATACGGTATTCACCAATCCGTCGGAACAAAGCAGCAAAAACTCCCCTTTGCTCCAGAGGATCGGAAAACCATCCATTCGGACGCTCTCATCCGGCCCCAATGCCCGGGTGATCAGATTACGCTGTGGATGGTGTCTGGCTTCCTCCGGCGTCAGTTCTCCACGCTCGACCATGTTCTCAACCAATGAATGATCCCGGGTTATCTGCCGGATTCCGCCGCGCGAAATCAGATAGGCGCGGCTGTCGCCCACATTGCAGACCATTGCCAGATCATCCCGCGCAATGACTGCCACCAGCGTGGTACCCATGCACTCATACGAGGGATCCTCTTCCGCAGCTTCATGAATGGCCTCATTCGCCTGCGAAACGCTGAAAGACGCCACCTGCTCTATCTGGGAAGCTGTCATATCCTTCTTCAGAAGGGATCGCATTTCTTTCATAAAAGTCTCAACCGCGATCCCGCTGGCAACCTGACCACCGTTGGTACCGCCCATCCCATCGCATACAACGCAAACGGTGTAGCTGTCCATGGTCTGCACGGAATAGGCATCCTGATTTTCCTGACGGACCAGACCGGTATCGGTCATGCCCCATATCCTCATTGGGGGGTTCCCCCTTTCTGCTCCTCCATGGCTTTGCGTCGCAGCTGGCCGCAGGAGGCATCAATATCTCCGCCCAGACTTCGCCGCACTGTGGCGGTGATGCCGTGGGTTTCCAATCGTTTTTGAAACGCCGCAACGCGGCGGCTGGGTTTGAACGGGCTCTCCACCACATCATTCAGCGGAATCAGATTGACATGACCCGGCATCCCCCGCAGCCGCTTGGCAATCAGATCCGCCTGCCAGTCGTGGTCGTTGACGCCATCAATCATGGCGTATTCAAACGAAATGCGCCGTCCCGTTTTCTTAAAGTAGCGATGGCAGGCGGCAAACAACTCCTCCACATCGTATGCCCTGTTTATCGGCATGATCTTTGAACGGGTCTCGCTGTCCGGCGCGTGCAATGACACCGAGAGTGTCAATTGCAAGTTCAGATCGGCCAGATAGTCGATCTCCGGCACTACACCGCAGGTGGACAGACTGATATGCCGCATTCCGATATGCATGCCATCGGGGTGGTTGATAAGCTCCAGAAACCGCAAAACCGTGTCACGGTTATCCAGCGGCTCACCAATCCCCATCAGCACGATGTTGGATATCTCTCTTCCAGAATCCAACTGCGTAAAAAGCACCTGATCGAGCATTTCCGAAGGTGTTAAGTCTCTCACCTTGCCAGCTATTGTGGATGCACAGAAAGCGCATCCCATCCGGCAGCCGACCTGCGAGGATATGCACACGGTGTTGCCGTGGTGGTACTGCATCAAAACCGTTTCAATACAGTTGCCGTCTCGAAGCTTCCACAGGTATTTTATCGTGCCATCCAGCTTGGAAACCTGCTTGCGCTCCACCACGGGGACAGTCATCTCGCATTGCTCTGCCAACTTCTGCCGCAGGGACTTGGGCAGGTTGCTCATTTCTTCAAAGGAGGTCACACCGCGGTGCAGCCATGTAAAAATCTGCTTGCCGCGAAAGGCCGGCTCCCCCATTTCCCGGAGCAGAGCCGTGATCTCCTCAATTGTCATGGATTTGATATCAATCATGGTTTTCCTCAATTCTGCGCATACGGCAGATATAAAATCCATCTGTGCCGAACCGTTGCGGCCACAGTGTCAGGTGGCCTGCTCTCGGCCCAATGGGCAGCGGCAATTCAAAGCGTTCCAATTGAAATTCCGGATGCCGTGCCAGAAATTCTTCAGTCACGCCCTCGTTTTCCTCCGGCAACACCGTGCAGGTGGAGTAAATCAATACGCCGCCGGGACGCACATAGGTGGCCGCATTTTCCAAAATAGCCCGCTGCACCTCCGGCAACCGCGCCAGCTCTTTCGGATTTTTATATCGAATATCCGGTTTTTTCCGAATAATACCCAAGCCACTACATGGTACATCTGCCACCACCAAGTCCGCCTGCTTTTCCCAGACAGCGTGGTGCTCCCTGCCGTCGGCCTGCTGACTGCGCACACTGTGGATCCCCAGCCGCTGTGCGCTGTTTTCCAACAGCTTCAGCTTATGAGGGTGAATATCGCAGGCCAAAATCTGACCGCGATCTCCCATATCAATTGCCAGTGAAAAGGACTTGCCGCCGGGAGCCGCGCATACATCCAGCACGCGATCCGTAGGTTGGGGCGATGCCACCAGCGCTACCAGACGCGCCGCCGCATCCTGCACCATAAATCTCCCCTGGCGGAATGCGGGCAGCCGTTCCAGATCTCCTGTACCGGACACCTCAAAGCAACCCGGCAGCCACGAATGGGCCGTTACCGCTACGCCGCTGCGCGTCAACTCCGCCTCCAGCTCCTCCGGCGTATTCTTCAGAAGGTTTGTCTGGATGTTGGTGGGGACGATTTCATTGTTCATGCGGAGATAGGCCTCCGCCTCCTCATCACCCAGAATATCCAGCAGCCGCCGCACCAGCCATTCCGGATGGCTGTATCGCACAGACAAATACGATGCCCGTGTTCCGCCCGGTAATGCCGGCATATTCATCCAATTCGTCACAAACTTTCGCAGCACGGCATTCACCATGCCGGAGGCCTTTGGTCTGCCGTAACGGCGGGTCATCTCCACCGCCTCGTTTACTGCGGCGCGATGGGGGATCTTATCCATAAACAGGATCTGATAGCCGCCGATCCGCAGGATGTTCCGGATGACAGGCTCCAGTTTTTCCGCCTTCTGCGTACAGTAGCAGCTGATATAATAATCCAGCAGCATCTTATTCTGAATGACACCGTAGCAGATGCGCGTGGCCAGGGCGGCATCGCGGCTGTCCAGCTTATTTTTGGCGATGGTACGCTTCAATCCGCCGTCAGACCATGCATTGGCCTTGTCCATCTGCATCAATACCTCCAGCGCCGTATCACGGGCAGAGGATTTTTTTATCTCGCTCATAAATCAACCTGTACCGGGTGGCCCGCCAGATAGGCACTGGCCGCCATACGCTTTCCGCCCTCTGCTTGCAGCTCTAAAATGCGCAGAGAGCGCCCATCACCGCAGGCAAATTCGATTCCCTTCTTATTGGCCGCAACGATTTTGCCGGGTGCGGCATCGGTTTCACCGCCCACAGCGGTCTTATATACTTTGATGTTTTTTCCTGCGATCTGCGTCAGGGCACAGGGCCACGGAATCAGGCCGCGCACCTGATTGTGGATTTCCAGCGCACTTTTCGTCCAGTCAATGGGCGAAAGCGTCTTGTCCAGCATGGGGGCATAGGTATAGGCGCTGTGATCCTGCGCCGTTCGTGTGGCGGTGCCGTTTTTCAGCATCTCCACCGTTTCCGCCAATGCCTGGGCACTCAACTCCGCCAGACGCTGCGTCAGAGTCAGGGCATCCTCGTCGGGATCAATATCCGTCTGCAGGCAATGGATGATATCGCCGGCATCCAACTCCTTGGCCATATACATAATGGTCACACCGGTGCGCTTGTCACCGTTGAGCACCGCCCAGTTAATGGGGGCTGCACCGCGATACTTGGGCAGCACCGAGGAATGCACATTGATGGAGCCGTAAGGCGGCGTGTTCAGAATATCCTCCGGCAAAATCTTACCGTAGGCCGCCACCACGATCAGCTCCGGCTGCAGCTCCTGCACGATTCCAAGCGCGGTGCCATCGCGCATTTTCACCGGCTGATACACGGTGAGATTCTGGCTGAGGGCATACTCCTTCACGGGAGAAAATGCCATCTTGTGGCCGCGGTTTTTGGGCTTATCCGGCTGGGTAAACACGCCGCAGATCTCGTGGCCATCCTCCACCAGACGCTTCAGGGACGCCACGGCAAAATCCGGCGTACCCATAAACAGAATTCGCATGAATCTTCATTCCTTTCTCTGTGAGAAGGAACACATTACTGTTCTTCCTCTTCCTGCTGGCGGATATATTCCTCCAGCTCTTCTTCCGTGAGCAGATGGTCGGTGTGCTCCACAAACAGGTGTCCATCCAGATGCTCGATCTCATGGCAGAAGCATCGGGCGGTCAGACCCTCGTCCTCTACCTCAAAAAAGTCGCCGTTGCGATCCTGCGCGCGAACGCGCACCACATTGGGGCGGCTGACAAAGCCGTACTTTCCGGGCACACTCAGGCAGCCCTCCAAACCGTCCTGACGACCTGCGGTCTTGATGATCTCGGGATTGATGAGTTCGATGATCTCGTCGTCTTCATTCATCACCACGCACGCTCTGCGCAGAATACCTACCTGCGGTGCTGCCAGACCCACGCCGCCGGACTCCACCAGCGTTTCGGTCATATCGTCCAACAGCATATGCAGACGCACGTTGAAATCCGTCACCGGGCGGCAGACCTTGGTCAGGCACTCGTCGCCCTGCAGTACAATTTTTCGTAAAGCCATTTGATAATCCTCTCTTGTTAATCCATTCGATTGCAGTCTGTGTATATATTCATGTGCCGGTTTTCTTTCCGCCGGGCAAATTCCTTCATAAAGCTGCTCAGCAGATCCCGGAATATCTTCTCGTTCTTTCCGATGACCGTGATGCGATAGCGGTAGCGGTTATTCACCTTCACCACCGGGGACGGTGCCGGGCCCAGAACTTCCAGTTCCAGCGCCGCATAGGGTGGCTGTTTCGCCGCCGCACGAAGACTTTCCGCCACCTCACGGCAGGCACGGCGCACCTGCTCCTCCTCACCACCGGTAACGGTGATCATAAACTGATCGGCAAAGGGTGGGTCACGGCGCAAACGCCGCAGGCGAATTTCTCCCTGATAAAAGTGATCGTAATCCTGCTGCGCCGCCGCCTGGATAACATCGTTTTCCGGGGTGTAGGTCTGGATAACTGCCCGTCCGGCTTTTTCACCTCGCCCGGCGCGGCCCACCACCTGCGTCAGTAAGCTGAAGGTCCGCTCCGACGCCCGGTAATGATCCACATACAGCGACAGATCTGCCGCCAGCACACCTACCAGCGTCACATTTTCAAAGTCCAATCCCTTGGCCACCATCTGGGTACCCAGTAAAATCGGAATTTTTTTTGTTTCAAAGGTTTTCAGCAGCTTTTCATGTCCCTCGCCAACCGTGTCCGCATCCATCCGCAAAACCGGCGTGTCAGGAAACAGCTCATGTAGCTCCTCCTCCACCTTCTGCGTACCGATGCCGATATGCTTCAGATATCCGCCGCAATCCGGACAGGTTTCCGACGCTTTCTCGGAATGACCGCAGTAGTGGCACATCATCCGCCCGTTGGCCGAATGATAGGTCAGATATACGCTGCATCGGGGGCACTGCGGCACATAGCCGCAGTTGGGACACAGCAGTTGACGGCTGCTTCCCCGGCGATTTAAAAACAAAATGCTCTGCTCGCCGTGTTCGATATTCTGCCTCAGTTCTTCATATAGCGCACGGCTGATGCAGCCCATGTTGCCGCTGCGCAGCTCATGGCGCATATCCGCCACCACCACCCGCGGCAACCGCTTTTCGTTATAGCGCCGGCGCAGCAGGGCAAGCTGATATGCCCCATTTTCGGCATAATATGCCGTCTCTACTGTGGGAGTTGCGCTGCCCAGCAAAAGTCGGGCGCCCTCCTGCACACAGCGATACTTGGCAATGTCCCGGGCATGATAGCGCGGAGAATTTTCCGATTCGTAGGAGTTCTCCTGCTCCTCGTCCAATACGATCAGGCCGATATCATTGAGCGGTGCAAATACTGCGCTGCGGGTGCCCAGCACAATGCGTGCCTCACCCCGGCGGATGCGCTTCCATTGATCGTAGCGCTCCGTCATGCGCAGTGCGCTGTGCAGCAGGGCCACCTCGTCCCCAAAATAAGCCACAAAACGCGCCATCATCTGGGGTGTCAGCGCAATCTCCGGCACCAAAATCATCACCGTTTTCCCGCGCTGCAGAAGCTCCTGCGCCAGACGGATATACACCTGGGTCTTTCCGCTGCCGGTAACGCCCTGCAGCAGCGTGACACCGGGCTCCGGCGTCTGGGTCAATACCTGTTCATAGACCTGCTGCTGCTCCTCATTGAGCGTGATGGGCTCTGCCGCCGCGGAATAATCCCGGGTCGAAATGCGATAGGTCTCCTGCTCGCGCAGCGTGATGATCCCCGCCTTTTCCAGATTGCGCAGCGCCGCACGGCTCACGCCGGTAAAGTAGCACAGCTCATGGACAGCGGTCTCGCCGAATTGGTGCAGAAACGCCACCGCATCATACTGACGGGGTGCGGATTTCTTTTTCCGCTCCATCTGCTCCAACGCGCCGTCTGCTGCAAGTGAGGCAAACTGCACCGTCTTATCCTGTACGCGGCGGTTTCCCTCCACCGCTTGCGATACGATTCCGCGCTTCTTCAAATCTGCCAGCAGCTGCGGCACTTCTTCGCCGCAGATCTCCTGCAGTTCGTCACTCTCCCGGTCACCTTCTTGCAAAACGCGGCACACAGCCGCCTCCTGCTCGGTCAGCGCAGACCAATCCACGGACTTGCTCAACTGCCACAGCTCCCGGTAGCGATACCACACTGCCGCCGGCAAAATGGTGCGGATGGCATCGTAGAAGGTACAGAAATATCTCTGACGCATCCAAAGTGCCAGCTTGATCTCCTTTTCCGTGATCAGTGGCTCGGCATCCAGCACCGAGCGGACACTCTTCAACGGCTTTTCCGGCACACCGCGCCGCAGTCCCAAAATCACTGCCTCCGATATACGGTTTCCGCGTCCGAAGGGTAACAGCACGCGACAGCCCACCGCCACAATCAGTTCATCCGGTACCACATAATCATAGGGTTTGTCAATGGCGTAGGTGGCTGCCGCCACGGCAACCTTTGCAATCTGCGGCACGACAATCCCTCCTCTTTTTTGCCTATACTTCCTTATTCGTCAGCGATGGTGGTATTGATAGAGTTGGCGTCAAAGTTGCCCTCGGCCACTTCGTTGATTGCCAGCGTAACCGGCTTCTCCGTCAGGTGTTCGCCGGTCGTTTCAGCAGCTTCTGCAATCTGGCGAGCGCGGCGTGCCACCACATTCACCATCATGTAACGGTTGGGCACATACTCGGTCAGCTTGTTCATAGCGGGATACAGCATCATAATAATCGTCTCCAATCTATTCTAAAAATTCATTTTGTTTCCATAATCATGCTCATGCGCTCGGTAGGTTTGCAATGCTCGGCGCACAAAATAGCTTCCAGCTCCGCAACGGCTTTTTCCACCGTGTCATTGATCACAAAGTAATCGTAGCTGTCAGCCGTCTGCAACTCCACCTTAGCGCGCAGCAGGCGCTTCTGCACTTTTTCAGGGGTGTCAGTCCCTCTGGCGGTCAGGCGGCGCTCCAGTTCGGTCCAGGACGGCGGTGCAATAAAAATACGCACCGTTTCCGGACGCTTTTCGCATACCTGCTTGGCGCCCTGAATTTCAATGTCCAGAATCACATCGCGGCCGGCGTCCATGGCTTCGTCCACATACTTCTTGGGCGTGCCGTAAAAGTTGCCTACATACTCGGCATACTCTAAAAATGCGTCTTCTTCGATCATTTTCCGAAACGCATCCGCTCCGATGAAGTGGTAATGCACACCGTTTACCTCACCCTCGCGGGGTGCGCGCGTCGTAGCCGACACGGAAAAATACAGGTTGTCGTGCTTCTGGAACAACGCATTCAGCACTGTGCTCTTACCGACACCGGACGGGCCGGAAACGATGAATGTTTTTCCTCTTATGGTCAAAATTTATCCCTCTTCCTCTGTAAAGTCCTCTACCTTTAACCCCAGCCTGGGAGCCATCTTTTCTGTGGATAATGCCGACAGCACCACATGATCGCTGTCCATGATCAGCACCGACGCCGTTTTGCGGCCATAGGTGGCGTCAATCAGCATTCCGCGGTCGCGGGATTCCTGAATCAGGCGCTTGATAGGCGCGCTGTCAGGGCTGACAATGGAAATCAGACGCTCCGCAGACACCAGATTGCCGAACCCAATGTTTATCAAGTGCATCGTCTTCCACCTCTTATTCGATGTTCTGTACCTGTTCTCGAATCTTCTCGACCTCAGCCTTCATATTCACCACATCCTGCGCAATGGACAGATCATTGCACTTGGAGCCGATGGTGTTGCATTCGCGATTGACCTCCTGGATCAGGAAATCCAGCTTGCGGCCAACGGGCTGTTCGCTGCACAGCATGGTGCGAAGCTGCGCGATGTGACTGCGCAGACGCACCGTTTCCTCGTCCACGGCGATTTTATCGGCGAAGATTGCCGCCTCGGTCAAAATCCGCCCCTCGTCGATGGTAGTGGACTGCAGCACCTCGCGCATTTTATTCTCCAGACGCTCGCGATAGGCCGCCACCGTCTGTGGTGAGCGCTCCTCCACCTTGCCTACAACCGTCTCGATGGTATCCACGCGGCCGCCGATATCCTCGGCCATCTTTTCGCCCTCGATGCTGCGCATCTCATTATAGGCGGCAAGCGCCTTGTCCAATACCCGGCAAATATCCGCCGACACGGACTCAAGATCCTCTTCTGCCTTGGTAACAGACAGTTCATCGGGGAATTTTGCCAACACCGCGGGCGTCACCTCGCCCTCCAGCGCAAATGTCGTTTTTAACTGCATCAGCGCCTCGTAATAGCCGCGGGCCAATGGCTCGTTAACTGCCACAACGGATACATCTGCCGCGGTGGTATCAATGGTCACGAACACATCCACCTTGCCGCGGGAAATGGCCTTTTGCACATGGCCTTTGATGGCGTCCTCTGCGAAAATGTAGGTGCGGGGCATCTTTACCGTGCAGTCTAAATAGCGATTATTGACGCTGCGTACCTCCACGGTAATATCGCGATCCTGCAGCGTTTCACGCGCCCGCCCGTAGCCAGTCATACTCTTGATCACTATGCCTGTCCTCCTTCTCTATCGTAAAAAGCAAATTAACAACAACACATATAGCCGCCGCCACCGCTGCACATACTGCAGCACATCAAGATGCTGCAGATCCGCAGGCAGTTGGCGCTGGCACACTCGCCGGTAGCCATACTTCCGTAACCATCGGGGCGATACGCCGTCTGACGACCTTCCGCCACATCCAGCGCCTGCTGGTATTCCCGATTATCCGGATCCATCTGCACCGCCGTTTCATAATAGCGTTTTGCCTCATCCAACCAGCCACGCTGAAAACAAATCACACCCTTCAAGAAGTTCCACTCTGCATTGTGATCGGTGCTAGCATTCAGCAATTCCTCTGCTAAATTCAGGTCTCTTTGTGCGATGGCAACACGCACCCGCTGGAAGCCACTTGCCCCGTAGCCATATCCGGCTGTAGAATTGCCGTAACCATAACCGGAATAGCCGCCGGTCTGATGGCTGCCGGTCTGATAGCTGCCGTTTTTCCGCTGGGATTGGATCGCCTCGTAGGCCTCGTTGATTTCCTTCATGCGCTCCTGCGCCAGATCTGCCAGTGGATTATCATGATAGTTATCCGGATGGTACTTGCGCGCCAGATTTCGATAGGCCTTCTTGACCTCCTCGTCAGTGGCGGTGCTGGGTACACCCAGAACTTGATAGGGATCTTTCATATCAGGCTCCTGCCTTTCGTGTAGGGTTGTCTTTTTTGGGTCGTCTGCGGAAGGTGCCGTCCAATACGGCTGTGCCTACCACATACAAACCCTGATATACTGTGCTGCGGATAATGTTCGTCCAGACACCGAAGTCCGCCAATTCAAACGCCGCCGCCATCATGCGAATGGATTGATCCATGGTCCGTGCCAGTGCCCGGCGGCTCTCCTCCGTCAGCACGCCATCGGTGTGTTCATAGCGCAATGCCAGAGGGTTATAGTTCCCGGATTTCAAATCCTTTTTCAGATCGTCCGCCGCATCTGCCAGATAAATCCAGCGCCCCAGATGATAAAGCATCTGCTGCAGCACCCGGCGATGCACAGAATTCTCCACTGAATCTGCCGCACCGGCAAGCAAACGGGCAAAAGTGTCCGCCGGTCGGTCAATAGACAGGCATTGCTCTTGCTCCAATTGCGCAAGCTCCTGCAAATGCTCTGCCGTCCGATGGTCGAACATCGGCTGGCGCTTCTTCGCTTTTTGATAGGCCCGACGCAGCAGACGGCTTAAAAGGCGGTATTTTAAGCTGCCCCAAAAGCCGTGATCCGTCACGCCGTCGCGCAATTGCCACCAGGTGAGAATGACGCTGTAATCCGCCGCGGTATCTAACGCATCAGAGCATCCCATACACGGCCGCTTTTTCAGCGGATGTACCGCGCATCGCTTTGCATCGCAATCACACACGGCGCCGCCGCTCAGCAGCATGGCCAGCATCACAAGATCGTAATTCAGGATGAACCGCGATAGCTGTCCATAGCGCCGTTTCAGCGTGTGGCACAAGCCGCAGTAGACGGCCTGAAACCGCTGGCGGTCTTCTTCTGTCAGCTTTTCCTGTGCCGGTCGTACATATCCGAACATCAGAACAGGCGCAACACCGTGTATGTCATGATTTCCTTGCGCTTGGCATAGCGGTCATATAGCACACTGGGAATAAACGCCGCGGCTGCCGCCGCAATGGCGATGACATAGCGCACGCTCTCACTGAGGCTCGGAGTCAGAAAATAACCCAGCAGGAAGAAGATGACCGGCAGTACATACACCAGTACCACAACGCCCAGAAGTTTTTTCGTGCTGCTCTCCACCACTACCTTGTCACCCGGCTGTGCGCCGGCGGTATCCTTTGCCCTGGCGTGGATGGCCGCACCGGTCATGCCGCAACCGGCACACTCCTCACAATCGTGACCGCAGGCGGATTTGCGAGGCACGGAGATCTCCACAAAGCCGCCGCCCAAAATCTTTTCAACTGTCGCAATCTGCGTCATAGTATAAACATCCTTTCCGAAGTGATCTTAATTTTCCGTTTCGGTGTCAGGCGGTGTACTTTCCGTCGTTTCGGGAACTGCTTCCCCGGTGCTTTCTTCCGTTTTCCCGGTATTCGTTTCGGAATCTGCCGCCGTAGTATCTCCATTGCTTTCTTTGGCAGTCGTTTCCGCTGCTGTTTTGGTCACATTCACGATGACCTGATACTTTCCCTTGATACCCACATCTTTGACACCGGGAATTTTCACCGAAACGGCTACCGTGTTCAGTCCCTCATCCGTAACGCCGCTCAAGTCGGCAATAATCTGAACATCCCGCTCCTTTACTTTGTTCAGTTCCTTGGTCAGTCCGCGCAGCGTCACATCCAGCGAAGTGGTTTCCAGTTCCGCGTCAAAACCCTTGGGAATTTTTTCGCAGGTAATCCGATCCACGGTAAATGTTTTTTCCGTCACACCACTGACCACAATGGTCACCATGGCCTCGTCCGTATCATCCGCCAGCACAATACCATCCGGCACAGGGATCTTATATGTCAAGCTCTGCGTCTCCTGCAGATCCTGCAGGTAGATCGTATCCAGAACGATCTCGGAAATCTTGTCCAGCGTCTCCCTTTCGCCGCTCAGTTTGACGGTGTTGGGAGAGATATTATACTTCACCTGATCCAATGTGGAGCCGGTAGCTTCCTTGAACTGAATTTTCAGCGGAACCTCCTTCATCGTTGTTACAGGCAGCGTTGCCTGAATTAAGTTCACATCAGCCCGAATATGATTGTTGGTAACCATAACATCATTATAGTCATACAACACATATTCCATCGTCTGGATTTCTGTGCTCTCCACCCCGGATACATCCATTTTGACTTTTGCGTAGCTGATATTCAGCAAATCATCGCGCTGTCCACGCAGCACCAGTTCCTCGGGATCCAGCTTTAATGTACCGGCAAAATATCCCTTGGCCACATCACCGGTCACTTCACATTTTACCGGTATAGTCTTGGTATTCAACTCGCCGACCGTTACAGTAATAGAAAATGCACTGGCATCTTCCACATGGATGGAGTTGCGGGAAATATTGTCCGGATAATAGATCTGATAAGTCAGGCTCTGCACGCCGACCTCGTTGATCCCGCTCACATCCGCTACAATGCGGATCTGCGAGCTGTCGTCCAGCTTAAACAATTCCTTTCGCGGTGCTTTCAGTTTCAGATCCACGGTCGTATCATAACCGGACAGCAGCATCAGCCCTTTGTCGGCCAACACCGTATTTTCATTGGAGAATTCCACCGGAATATCACGCACCCAGGTTGCCACCTCCGGTGCCTTCTCAATATCAACATAAAGCCAGATTGCAATGGCAATCAGGATCGACAGCACGATGCGCATTGCCTTTTTGCTGTTAATTTTCTCCATTGTCGTCTCCTTTTACGCCCTTACGCAGCATTTCCAGCAAACCGGTACGGGAATTTTCCTCTTCCTCGGAGGGCATCAGTTCATTGCGCAGCAGCGTGGACAATGTTTCCGGCATCAAGTGGCGCTTCAGCATTCCACCGATAGCCACGGAGATGGAACCGGTTTCCTCTGAAACAATCACCACCACAGCATCGGAATTTTCACTCATGCCGATCCCTGCGCGATGGCGCATACCCAAATCGCGGCTCAGATTGACATTTTTGCTCAGCGGCAGCATACAGCCCGCTGCCAGAACTCGTCCGTGACGCACGATAACAGCACCATCGTGCATGGGGGCTTTTACAAAGAAAATATTTTTCAGCAGTTCGCTGGATACTGATGCGTCCAGCATTGTACCGCTGAGCACCAGATCATTCAACTGAATCTTCCGTTCAAATACGATCAGCACGCCTGTCCGCGTCTTGGACATTTCGGTGCAGGCCATCACCGTCTGGTCAATGGCCCGCTCCAGTTCCGTTGCCTGCTGCTCCGGGGTAAAAATCCGCAGCAGATTGATGTTTTTGCTGCCCACTTTTTCCAGGATCTGTCGGATTTCCGGCTGAAAAAGAATGATCAATGCCAAGACGCCCCATTCCACCAGATGCCCCAGAATATAGTTGACGCCATGCAGCTGCAGCACCGAGGACAGGCCCAATGCCAGCAATATAATCGCTACGCCTTTCAGAATACTCTCTGCGCGGGTACTCTTTACCAGCGACAGCAGCTTATACACCAGATAGGCAATAATGGCAACATCCAGCACATTCGTCGGGCGAATCAGCGTAAGATATTTCCAGATATTTTGCAGTACAAGCAAGACAGAATTCATTTTCTGATCCTTTCATTTCTCCGCATTTGTCGTTTGGCAGACGATAATAATGCTCACTTTAGCGTTCGCTTTTTCTGCCATATGCGCATAACAATAGATAATACTATTATATAAAAAATACTAGGAAATTGCAACAAAAAATGTGATTAAAATCCTACATTTTCACGAATCATTCTCTCCAGCACGACAGCAAAATGATCCACCTGTCCTTTGGTTGTGAATGCCGACGGGCTCACTCGCACCGTTCCGGTTTCCAGTGTACCTGCCGTGCGATGCGCCAGAGGTGCGCACTGCAGACCCGATCGCACAGCGATTCCATTCTGTGCCAACGCCTCGCCGATCTCCTCGCAATCTCTTCCATTCACGGTGAATGACAGTACACCGGTCTGATTTTGAAACTCTTTGTCGGCAAAAACATTCACGCCGGGTAATTTCTCAAGCCGCCGCGCTGCATAAGCTGCCATGTTTTTTTCATGTCCAGCGATGGTATACAGACCTGTCCGGCGTACGAAGCGCAATCCTTCCAAAAGTCCGGCAATCCCCGGCATATTATGAGTTCCGGCCTCCAGCTGATCCGGCAAAAAGTCCGGCATCTCCTGTTGGAGCGAAGCGCTGCCGGTTCCTCCCTCCAACAAACTGATCGCCTGATGATTGCAGAGCAGCAATCCCGTCCCCTGCGGGCCATACAGTCCCTTGTGCCCGGGCATCGCCACGAAGGCAGCGTCCCACTGCTTCAGTTCCACTGGCAGAACACCTGCCGACTGCGATGCATCCACAATCAGCGGTACGCCGTGGCTGCGGCACAATCTCGCAATTTGCTCCACCGGCTGTACACAGCCGAATACATTGGACACATGGCTACAGATGGCCACATCCGCCCCCAGTGCCAATGCCTCCGCAAAGCCGGACAGTGTTTTTTCCGGATGAAACAGCGGCGCATCTGCCACCAGGATTTCCACATTGGAAATTCCGTGCAGCGGGCGGGTGACAGCATTGTGCTCGTAACCGGAAATCACCACTCTGCTGCCCGGACGCACCAGCGTCTTGATGGCAATGTTCAGCCCGTGGGTGGCGTTAAAAGTAAATACTACCTGCTCCGGCGACGGCACATCAAATAGCTCCGCCGCTTCACTGCGGCAGCGATATGCTGTTTCCTCTGCCAGATGCGAAGCCGGATAGCTCCCCCGCCCCGGCGAACTCATGGTTCCGGCGGCTCGCGCCATGGCACGCCGCACTGCTTCCGGTTTTTGTAGCGTTGTGGCAGCGGAATCCAGATAGATCATTGCCCCACCTCCCGATATACACCCTCTTCCCTGTGAAATATATGAAACGGCTGCAGCGCTGCTGTCCGCAGACATTGCCGCGCCGTATCAAACTGTTCTCCCCGAATCCGCACCGCATAGCTGCATCCCCGGTCAGTCAACCCCACCGGAGCGCGAAGCATACTCGTGCGAATCCCGCACTGTTCCAGAACCCGGGACATTCGCTGTGCTTGGGTAATGGAACGCGCAACGAAAAGATAATCGTCCATGGTACTCCTCCTCACAGGGTCATCCTATGTAAATACACGGCAAAAGGTGCAAAAAAAGTGCCTGACCACAAGGATCAAACACTTTTCGACGGTATTCTTTTGTGTTCAGCGGTCGGTTGCTTTCTCCAACAGCGCCACGGCGTGAGCCGCCATGCCAAGTCCCTCACCGGTGAAACCCAAATGCTCCTCGGTGGTGGCTTTAACGCCCACCTGCTCCACCGATACGCCCAGTGTGCGCGCCAGGTTTTCCCGCATCGCTTTGCGGTAGGGTGCCACCTTCGGTGCCTGCGCAATCAGCGTGGCATCAATGTTCACCACCTGCCAACCGTTTTCTGCCAGCTTGGTCGCCACCTGTTCCAGCAGCAGCAAGCTGGAAATATCCAGAAACGCCGCATCGTGATCCGGGAACAGACAGCCGATATCATCCAGACCGGCGGCACCCAGCAGCGCATCCATAATGGCGTGTGTCAGCACATCCGCATCGGAATGGCCGTCCAGCCCGCGGTCATACGAAATTCTGACACCGCCCAAAATCAGATCACGCCCCTGAACCAGACGGTGTACATCATAACCGTGTCCAATTCTCAACTTTGTCATGTCATTATCCTCTGTTTTTCAAAATAGCCTCCGCAATCACCAAGTCAATCGGTGTGGTAATTTTTATATTTTCCGGGTTTCCAGTTGTCAAGTAAACTTGCTTGCCAAGGCGCTCTACTGCGGCACAATCGTCAGTTACACCTGCGCCATTCTGCAGCACCCCCTGCAAAGCAGCTTTCAGAATACTGCTCTGGAAAACCTGAGGCGTCTGCACAGCGTACAGCGTAGTGCGATCCGGCGTGGCGGTAATCAAACCCGTTTCATCCGCCACCTTGATGGTGTCCGTTACCGGTACGGCGGGGGCAGCCGCATAGGTCTGGCAGGCAAAGCGGATCACCTCGTCAAACTCCGCAGGGATCACCAGCGGACGGGCTCCGTCATGAACAGCCAATAGCTCCGCTTTGGGACTCGTTTCCATGGCGGCAGCCAGAACCGATTCCGTTCGGGTGGCTCCTCCTTTTACCACGCGCACCGGCTTTCGCAGTTTGGCACGGCTGCACAGATCCGCTACCTCCAGCAGTAGTTCCGCCTGCGCCGCCACAATGATCTCGTCCACCAATTCCGTCTGATCAATGGCACGCAGCGTATGCATCAGCACCGGCATCCCGGCCAGAGCGCTGAACAGCTTATTTTCACCGCCCATACGAGTCGATGATCCGGCAGCCGGAACGATGGCAGCACAGAACGGCCGGCACTGATCCTGAACTTTTTTGACTTTATTCCAAAATTTGCCCATTACACTTCAACCTCCGCTAACATCGTTTTCTGGATCCCCTGCTTCCGAACATAGTTTTTTGCCACGACGAATGGCTCGAAGAATGTGATGGAATATTCTTCCGTATCTCCGTTAAATCCATACGCAATCTGGTTCAAAATGTTTATTTCTTTTTTATTATAGTGGTTTCTCCTCTCCTTTTCAAGAAAAACAGAGCGCAAAAAAGAAAAAGCGGTCTTAAGACCGCTTTTTCAAATGGATGAATTTCAATTAGCGCTTGTTGCTGGGCAGCCAGATCTTCTGGGCCTCGGCGGCCTTAATCAGTTCCTCACGGAAGTCGGGGTGAGCAATGCCGATCAGCAGCTCAGCGCGCTCCCAAGTGGTCTTACCCTTCAGGTTGACCATGCCGTACTCAGTAACGATGTACTGCACGCAGGAACGAGGATCGGTAGCGATAGCACCGGGAGTCAGGGTGGGAACGATACGGCTCTTCACGGAGCCATCCTTGCCCTTAACGGTGGAGGACATGCAGATGAAGCTCTTGCCGCCCTTGGACTGGTAAGCGCCCATCACGAAGTCCAGCTGACCGCCGGTACCGGAAATGTGCTTCAGACCGGCAGACTCAGCGTTGACCTGACCGAACAGGTCCATATCAATGGCGTTATTAATGGAGATGAAGTTATCCAGCTGGGACACAACATGAACATCGTTGGTATAGTCCACGGGAGCACCCAGAACATCGGGATTGCGATTGATGTAGTCATACAGCTTCTGGGAACCTGCTGCGAAAGCATAGACCTGACGGCCCTTATCCAGGTTCTTGCACTTACCGGACAGCTTACCGGCCATAGCCATATCCACAAAACCGTCCACATACATCTCGGTATGAACACCCAGATCCTTCAGATCGGACTCAGCGATCATGGAGCCAACAGCGTTGGGCATACCGCCGATACCCAGCTGCAGGCAAGCGCCGTTGGGGATCTGCTCGGCAATGATCTTGGCAACAGCCTTATCCACATCGGTGGGAGGTGCGCCGGCGCCCATAGCAGCTACGGGAGGATTGTCGCCTTCCACGACGAAGTCAACATCCTTAATGTTGATCTCGGTGCCATTCAGACCGAAGCACCAGGGCATATTCTCGTTGACCTCAACAATGATGGTCTTGGCAGCGTCCAGCATGTCAGCCAGATGAGAAGCAGACAGGCCGAAGTTGAAGTTACCAAACTCATCCATGGGGGTAACCTGGATCATAGCAACATCAACCTTGGTGTTGCCATCGCGATAGAAACGAGGCAGTTCGGAATAACGCAGGGGGCTGAAGAAACCCATGCCCTTGGCAATGACCTTGCGGTCCACGCCGCTGCAATGCCAGGAGTTCCAGGTGAAGTGCTCACCAGCATCCTCTGCCTTGCAGATCTCGGGCATCCACATGGTAACGCCGCCGCGAACCTGAACACCCTTCAGTTCATTCTGGCGAGCAGCCAGAGCCTTATCCAGAGCAACAGGATGGTTGCAGCACCAACCATAGTCGACCCAATCGCCATTCTTGACGACCTTGACTGCTTCTTCAGCAGTACGCAGCTTCTGCTGATACATTTCTTTAACAGACATGAAAACTCCTCCATTTATTAAAAATGATTTAATACACTCCTCAAAATGCATTTTGTTAATTTTACCACAATCCAGTGCAAAATGACAGATACTATCTTTATAAATCACAAAAATCAGAGATTTGACCAATTCTATGCAACCATTTCTATGCATTTTGTCAATGTTTTTACGCCGCAACACACACCCCGACTGCTAAAAAGCAGTCGGGGTGTGCGCTGATTATGAATTTTTTATTTTACTCCTGCGGGCAGATGGCAAAGCATCTTGCCGGGAATCCGCTGCCGTCCTTCAGCTTGGGGAATGTGCAGAAGATCACAGCGCCTACCGGCGGGCACTGATCCAGATTGCGCATCACCTCGATCTGGATACGATCGGTAGACAGGATATACTGCTCACCGGGATAGGGATACGAACCCTCTGCCGTGGTCACGAAGCCGGGATCGGTATCGGCCGGTTCATGGCCGATAGCGCCGATATTCCGCTCCTCCACCAGCCAGCGGATCGCATCTACTGCCCAGCCAGGATAGTGCGGTACATCATTTTCATCGGGATTATCCAGATTGGACTTCTTGTACCAATCGGAACGGAAAGCCACAAATGCGCCCTCGGGAATACGACCGTATTCCGCCTCCCACTTCTGCAGTTCCTCGATGGTCATCATAAAATCGGGATTTGCAGCACATTCAGCGGAACGATCCACCACAACCAGCGGATACACCAATTCCTTCAATTCGATCTGCGACATATCACGGCCGCCGGGAATGAAATGCACCGGTACATCGACATGGGTGCCGTACTGGCTGGCCACGCTGCACTGGAAGCAGCGCATGGGTGCCAGCTTATCCTCCGGGGTACCGTCGGCATAGTCAAAGAGTACATCAGCCTGGAAGGGCTTGAAACCGTACCAGTGCGGCGTTTCGGGGCTCAACTCATGGGTCAGCTCCACCCACTTATATTTGGGGGATTTCCATTCGCTCAATTGATTCCAAAGTGTCAAATTCGCCATTGTTACTCCTCCTTCTATCACGCGCCAACTGTCCTTGTGTTGTGTTCAACTGTCTTTAGTATAGCATATTCCTTCAAATAATACAAGTGGCAACTACACCAAAGCGCCCCTGTCTAAGCGCCAAAAAAGGTCGGCACCCAAAGGTGCCGACCTTTTTATTCTTGATTATCAGCTGAAATTACTCAGCGTCCTCCTCGACTTCCTCGCTGTTGTTCAGCAGAGCGCGGATGGACAGAGAGATCTTCTGCTTCTCTTCATCCACAGCGGTGATCTTGGCATCAACGATCTGACCCTCGGACAGAACATCACCGGGCTTCTCGATACGGCGATCAGCAATCTGGGAGATGTGGATCAGGCCATCCACACCGGGAACGACCTCGGCGAAAGCACCGAAGGTCATCAGCTTCACGATGCGCACGGAAGCGACATCGCCAACCTGATAGGTCTCCATGAACTTGTCCCAAGGATTGCAGGAACGATCCTTGACACCCAGAGAGATCTTATGCTTCTCGGCATCAAAAGCGATGACATACACATCCAGCGTATCGCCCACGGAGCAGACCTCAGCGGGATTCTTGATGCGGGACCAAGACAGCTCGGAGATATGTACCATACCGTCCACGCCGCCGATGTCAACAAACACACCGTAGGAAGTCATAGACTTCACGGTACCGGTGTAACGCTTACCGACTTCGATGTTGTTCCAGATCTCAGCCTGAGCAGCCTGACGAGCCTCGTAAGCCACGGCACGGATAGAACCGACCACGCGGCGGCGGGCACGATTGACCTCAGTAATACGCATGGACACGGTCTGACCGATCATCTCGCTCAGATCAGCGCCACGGGGCTGACCGCTCTGGGAAGCGGGGATAAACACGCGCAGACCCTTAACATTGGCAACGATACCGCCCTTGTTCTCCTCGGTGATCTTGCCTTCCACGGTAACCTTGTTCTCGCGGGCATCTTCGATATCTTCCCAAACCTTCACGGCGTCCAGACGCTTCTTGGACAGCTTAGCATAGCCATCCACATCATTGACGCGGATCACGAACAGCTCGATCTCGTCGCCGACTTTGACAACATCCTCGGGCTTCACATTGGGATCGGCAGACAGCTCTTCCACATCAATATAGCCAGCCTGCTTGCAGCCCAGATCAACCTGCACCTCGGTGGGACCGATTGCAGTCACAATACCGGTTACCTTCTCTCCTGTATTTAAAGTCTTAAAAGATTTTTCCAGCATTTCTTCGAAGCT
>JAGHUH010000002.1 GCA_018064925.1 Candidatus Cacconaster stercorequi
CTCCTAAAAGTATTCGACACACTTTTAAGATTAGCTGGTCTTTAGGCGTGGGTCAATTTCTTCCCGGCGCTATGCCTCAATTATACTCCGGCCGGGACAGAGGAAAGCGTCCTCATTTATTAAACGTGATACAGGAGGGTAAAATGTTCCTGCTTTTTTTAATTTTTAAAAAATTTTTATTTTTGTTTTCTGGACCAATTCTATCATGGCTGTAGTACATTTTATGGGACAGTAAACCAGAATTCTGTGAACGCGAGGCGCGGTCAATTGACACCGCCTCAAAAGGAAAAGCGTCTGCCTTCGTTGTGAAAGCAGACGCTTATCTTGTTTTATTCACTTGTCAGCAATACACCAGCTCAGAAAGGACAACTTCCTCTGCACGGTTGCGGATGGAGTTCATAGCGCGCACCCAGCTCATCCGATCCGACGTCTTCATTTTTTCAGTGACATTCTCTGCTGCAGCGTATTGCGCTGTCAGCAGCGCAAGCATTTTCTCTGCCTGTTCACCAAGCTCCGATAGGTATTGATTCAATCTCCCTGAGAAGAGAAGCTCGTTGTAAACGGGATGATTATGTTTTTTCAGATAGTCACCGTGCAGTCGTCCGTACTGGTTTACCGACACTTTCTCTTTAGTCGGTATATCCAAATCGGGCAGGTAGTAATCACCGTGTTTCGTATAAGTCAGTTCCATAATCAAACCTCCGTGTTTTAGTTTGATTATATTGTACTGATTAACCATACATAACACAAATGTATCAAATTACAGAGCATTAAAACAGTTTAATTTTTTCTAACAAATAGCGAATGATTGTCTTTTTCTGCGTCACGATCTTTGCCTCCAATTGCATACCGACAGAAACCGAGCCAACATTGCCATCTTTGTCCTTTAACTGCCCGCTTGGGATACTGCCCTCCACAAGATAATAGCCCGAATACTCTCCGTTCTGAACCAGCGTGTCGGATGATATCTTCGTAACAACACCCTCTAAAGCGCCATACTGACTGCTCGGGAGTGCAGATAGGTTGTATCTGACCACATCACCGACCTCAATATTAGCGATATCCGAGTTCTTAACATACATATTGACGCGAAACTCGCTCTCGTTAAACGGAATAATTGTCCCAATTACCGTCCCCGCGGTTATTGTATCACCCTTTACAAATATACTGTTCACGCTTATTACACCGGATCTCTTGGCTACAATAGAGCCTTGCGCTACTTGATCTTCAGCTTGCTTTATTTGCGTATTCAGCTCATCCAGTTGCTCTTTTAAGGTTTCTTGTTGCGTGGTGATTTCCGATAGCTGTTTTACCGTAGTTAGAGAAACCGTAATCGGTGTGCCGCTACCATCTGTATTTGAACTGTATAGTTCACTGCTTATCTGATATTGCTGTAGCGAAGACTTCGCTGCAGTCAACTCTGTTTCTGCTCCTTGAATCGAACTGTCGATCTGCGTAAGCATCTGTAGTTTTTGCTGCTCTTTTTTATTCTCATACTGATCTTTCATCGCTGCAAGTTGTGCATCCTTGCTCTCTGAGGACGAAATCGTTGATTGTAGGTCTGCTGCCCTACTCTCGTACTCAGCCAAAGCCTGCTGATAGTCTGCAAGCGTTTTATTCTTATATATATCGAGAGCTGTGGTGTCCTCGGCTTGCTCATAGGCGGCGACATTGGCGCAGTATTCGTCATACAGGGTTTTACAAGTGCTTGTGTCCCCCTTTGGAAATACGGCTTTACCGTTCTGGATGGATTTCACCAGATATCCATACTCCATCGCCATAGACTGGCACTGCTCAAGAGCCTTTTTATTGTCAGTATCGCTTGTGTCCTGTTCAATCTGCTTTTTCTGGGACTGATACTCCAAATCCAAGGCATCCAAGGTGGATACATACAACTGATATTGCTTATCGTACTCGGGGTAGTTCTTTGCTTGATTGCTGCCTTTTTGTACGCTGGACTTAAAGCTCTTCAGCCCTGCCAGTTGATCCTCCAGCCCCTCTATCTGTGTGCGAATTGCTCCGATTTTTGCCTCGGTTGTAGATGCGTCGAATGTAAAGTTATCTTGCGCGTCCTTTCGCGACAGCTCATAATCTCTATATCTCGTGTAATATGCGTATTCCTTACTCTCGGCATCAGAGGAAAACGGATTAGCTCCATTCTCTACCCCTTGTCGGAACTTTTCCAGCATATTTTTTTGCCATTCAAAGTCTTTTTTCTTATCCTTTAAGGAGTCTAATAGTATCTGGCTCTCTGCGGTATCAATGGATAGTAGGATATCGCCTTTGTGAACGACCTGACCATCCGTGTAATTTGCGTTTGTCACTCGGCCACTCAACAAGCTTGATAATGTACTCACATCGTCATTGGGCCGCACCGTACCAACCGCCGTTGCGACGATCTCTATTTCCCCTACGCAAGCGTAGAGTATGGCTGCAACAAGTAGACCGACTATGCAATAGATAAACACGGAGATAAAAGGATTAGGTCTATGACCGTATATCTCCTTACTATCCGACATCTCATTGATATTGATTATATCTTTTCTCATCGCTGATCCCCCGTTTGAGCTTGATACAAACCGCGGTAATAGCCATCATCTTTTGACATCAATTCATCGTGCGAGCCATTTTCAATGATTCGGCCCTTTTCCATCACAAAAATCCTGTCACAACGTCGAATCGTACTTAAACGATGCGCGATAATAATGGTTGTCATACCCTCGCTATAGGAATCCAGTGTTTCCTGAATAGCTTTTTCTGTAACGGCATCCAGATTACTGGTAGCCTCGTCCAGAATGAGAATGTCCGGTTTTTTCATCATCGCCCTGGCAATGGCAATTCTTTGCCGTTGGCCGCCGGACAGATTGCTGCCGTTTTCGTCCAGATGCGTTTCATAGCGCAATGGAAGAGTATTGACGAATTCGTGGATCTGTGCCATTTTTGCACATCGAATTACATCCTCCATGTCCGGGTGATCCAATCCGAATGTCAGATTATCCATGATGGTTCCGCTGAACAGGAATGTCTCCTGTGGTATGTATGCGATTTTATCGCGCAGCGTCTCTAACTGAATATCCGGCAACGCATAATCCGCAACAGTAATCGTTCCGCTTTCATACTGATACAGGTTCAGAAGCAACTTTGCTATCGTTGTCTTACCTGCTCCGCTTTCGCCTACAATAGCAATGTTTTCACCCTGCTTGATATCCATAGAAAAGTGTTCCAGCGCCAACTGTCGGGTGCCATACCGGAATGAGATATCTTGGATGGAAATGTCGCCTTTCAAAGACGTGGGCGCGACCTTATGTTGCTGAGCTTCGGTTTTTTCAATTTCCAGATCTAAAATTTCTCCCAAACGGTCTGATGCAACCATAGCTGTCTGCATGGTCGGCTGCAAGTTGATAAGATTTTTGATTGGGTCAAGGAAGTATACAAGAAGCGCATTGAATGACACCAAGCTACCGATAGTCATATCTCCTGTAAGTACGCTATGTGCGCCTACCCAAAGGATAATCACGCCGCCAACGGCTTCCACAAATGCTTTTAAGCCTTCCTGCGCATTACCGATGCAGGATAGCTTAAAGATGCTCTTGAGCAAGCGCACAAACTTGAATTCCGTCTCTGTCTGTACTGTACGCTCTCCGTTAAACGCCTTTACTGTCTGGATACCGTTCAACGACTCTACCAGATAGGATGTCAGTTGCGAGTTGTCCTCCATCTGCTTCTGGTTGGCCTTTTTATAGGGCTTATTGAACACCAGCACAAGAACGCCGTACAGCACCACCATAACAAATGCGATGGCAAACAGTACCTTGTTTTTGAAGAACAGAATCAAACCTCCGGCAATCGCCATCAGCGTGTCGATCATCACAGTCAGCGTGGCATTGGAAATGGCATCGCGGATAGAAGATGCATCTTGAAAACGCGAGATGATCTCACCTACCTTGCGGGTACCAAAGAAGTTCATCGGCAGTTTCAGTACATGGTCATAATAGCCTAACAGCAGGGCAATATCCAGCTTTTGACTAAGATACACTAAGAGCTGTGAGCGAAGGACGGAGAGCAATACCGAGAATAGCTTCAGCAAAATTACGCCGATTGACAGAATAGTCAGCGTTTTTTCTATACCCGCTGGTAAAATATCATCAATGATGAACTGGAAGTAAAAAGCGCCTAAGATGCCCAGAATTGTAATGACCATTGATGCTACAAATATATCGATAACAAGGCGTTTCTGTGGCAATAGTAAACCCCAAAAACGCTCAAAGATATTTTTCGTCTCTTTATCTTTTTGGAAGGCCTGCGCCGGAACCATCAGAATCAGGAAGCCTGTCCACGTTTTGAAGAATTCCTCCGGTGTCTTTTTTACAAGTCCCTTGCCCGGATCGGCAATAATTACTTCTTTTTTTGTGATTCTATGTATCACGACATAGTGGAGCAGTGTCCCGTCCACGACCACATGGGCAATGGCGGGCAGCGGGAAATCCGAAAAGAATGCGTTCTGATCTCCCTTTACGGCCTTTGCCGTAAAACCAAGCTGCTCGGCAGCTTTTACCACGCCGTAAGCGTTGGTGCCTTGCTTGTCCGTTCCTGCCACCTCGCGGATTTTAGTAATGGACGTAGATAGTCCGTACTGTTTTGAGATGGTAGCCAAGCACGCAGCACCGCAGTCCGTAATATCATGTTGTTTTATACAGTAATATTTCATAATAATTGTTTCAATACCAATTGAGCGCCGACGACAATAGCGTTGTTTGCCGCATGAGGCAATTTTCCCATAAAGCTGTATTTCTACAAGGGATCATTGGGTTTCACACCCCATTCGGCACCTTCTTTCATCAAAATATGCCAAAATGCATCAAAATATCAGCTGTTATTATGCCCAAAATAAAAGCAATAACAAACCTTAACACTTTCTTTTTCATAAGAATTCTCCAATACAACATTTTGTGTGCAGGTAACCCAATACATCGAAAGCAGCACATTTGTTTTTTATTTGACAATTACGGACATATCACGGTCAGTAAGATTGAAATTCCATTGTTTATCATGTGTAGAAGAATTGAGCAACAAATATTTTGACTTTTCTCATATATTCGGCAGGCAAACAGGCCAAAGATAATGGGTGGAATAATCAATATCATTCCACTTACGTTGCCGCTAAAGATAGCACTCCAAATATGATTTAATCCAAAAAGAAATGCAGTAATGATATAGGCAAGTTTCCGATGGTGCGGATAGATCGCATTAAACATACCAAAGCGCATAGAAAGCTCCTCGGTAATCGGAGCAAAAAATGCGCCTACAAAAAGATAGCATATACGCCCCCATAGTGATGGAAATACTATTTCCGTCTCCTGTACATTTACAAAAAGGCTACAAATCACGCTTGCGGCAAAGTTGAAAAATAAAGCCATGAAAAGTAAATTTTCTACCATTTTCAAAATGCTTTTCAAGTCTTTGAAAAACATTTGTACGCTGTCCAAGAAGTCGCCCCCCCAAAACAGGAGCGTTATGGCAAGGGTAATGCTTTGCAAGATAGTCCATATGGTACTATCGTTAATACGAGGTGCTATTGCAGTAAGAATGCCATAGCCGAATAACAGGTTAAGTGTGATTAGCAAATATAGAATAACCGCTTTTATTTTTTCCCGCTTTGAAAAAGCTCGCATACTACGCACCTTCCATCTGTGTAGATAATCTTTCAACAGGATGGTACCAGACATAGAGCACCATCCTGTTGAAGAAAAAGCTTTGAATAAAGAGATCCGTCTCCTATCGCTAAATCAGGAGGATACTAATTACCACTTGCTTACAATGCCGTAAATCTTTTTTGCGATATTCCAAATATTTTTGTAGTCATCTGCAGTCATCTTCGGGTTTGGCTTGTTACAAAGAAATGTATAACCACCGTCGACTTCCATCATCTCGTTGGCACTCATTGCCTCGAAAGAACCCATATTCAGTTTCTTTTCCATAGTTTTTCTCCTTTGTTAAAATATTTATATCCTCTGCAATCTTTCGAGAGCTCCCAAAAGATAGCAATTGATATCCTGCTCAAATTCTAATCATACAGCATGTATTTATATATGACACTCCATATTCATTGATCTCCTTTACATGATTATATAAAAAAATGACACTCCTATACGTTGCCTGCATTTGTAATTTTTCGTTGGAAATTGTTGCTTTTCGGATGTGGTCAGCAATTCTATTACCCCCATCAGATACAAAGAGGGCTCCGCACAAAGCAGATAAGATATATCCTATTGAAATCGACCATCGCATCAAAAGATAGTCTTTAAAGAGGAAAAGGTCAACCGCGTTAGTGCATTAAAACTTCAAGTCTCCAATCAGCCAGCGATAAAAAGGTATGGCAACCGAATATGAACAAATCCCACCAATGACAATCGCGCCACCAGCAGTATCCCATTTCCACACGGAAAGCATCAAAATGAGAAAATAAGCTAGGCAAGCACATACCATAAATAAGACTTGTTTCATCGGTAACTTTGACAAATTAAATTTCTTACGGGAAAAGCCGACACAAATAAGAATGCTTGATCCTATCAACAGAATAATCGTGACTGTTTTGGCTAAAATATCTCCCATGAAAAGCCCTCCTTACTTCAGGCAACTCCTACATATGACGC
The DNA here is from genome assembly GCA_018064925.1 of Candidatus Cacconaster stercorequi. Classification (GTDB taxonomy): domain Bacteria; phylum Bacillota; class Clostridia; order Oscillospirales; family Oscillospiraceae; genus Vescimonas; species Vescimonas stercorequi. The sequence goes on from JAGHUH010000002.1 coordinate 6,654, forward strand.
AAGTGTTCCAACGGCAAATAAAACGGCGGCTGTTCCTCCACTATCGACCAATCCACATGCACCACATTGCTTGGAAATAGCAGCCAGTCATGCCGCCCCGCAGTCGGTAATATCATGTTGTTTAATACAAGTATATTTCATAATACAGTTGCCAAAAAATTATTAATCATATGGGCAAAAATCATCATAGAAAGATTATCCGTCCTTTTGTAAGCCCAGCAAATAAAAATAGATGGAACAATATATACCAAAATATCTAATGCAAATCCACTATGGAAAAATGAAAATATCAAACCTGTAATATAAATGCTAAGCCATTGTCCGTGTTTTCCCATGGTCTTTTCCAACCATCGCTGAAGTATATATCGAAAAACAATTTCTTCAACAACTGGTCCAGCAAAAACAGGCAGAAAGATGTGTGGCACTATCTGCATATTTAATATGCTTTCCTCATTTAAAGATGAAATGCTCGGCCAAAAACAATGAAAAGCAAAAGAAGAAAGAACATTTAATGCTAATATAATCACCGCAATAATTATGGACTTTAAACAAAAGTGAAAAAAATCTTTTTCTTTATAATAATCATCTACTATCACACGATAGTATAAGCTGATGGCAATCACAAAGAGGATTGTATAGTATATCAGCGTAACATAATCATCTTCAGCCTTTGGAATAAGTCGTCCCACTATAACAGTATTAAGCAGAATTGCTAATGGCATAGCAGAAAGGCAAGAAAAAATCATTAGTGCATTCTTCGACTTATAGCTCAATTTATCACCTCCTACACTATTATTGTATTTATAATTTCTGATCGTTTACCAAAAAACTCATGAGCATTCGGTAAACGATCAGAAATTACAGAAATCAACAGTTAGTTCTGTAGTTATAGCTTATTTTTTCTTGCGTTGCACCTGATAATCATCCAAAAAGCGATAACCATGCGCATTATCAAGACACTTTTTATACAAATTAACAGCCATTCCGATAAGATAATCGCGTGCAAACCCGCCAAGAACTTCCGCGACCGCGCTCGTACCGCCGTCAACTTCCATCATCTGCTCCCGATCCAATGTCTCAAAAGCACTCAGGTTCAAAGTCTTTTCCATGTTTTTCTCCTTTCGTGAAATTATAATTTATATCAACTGCAATCTTTCGTAGGCCTCCAAAAGGTTGCAGCTGATACCGCTGTATGGAATTACAAAATTGATGCTATTATGTTTGAAAAAGAGTGCAATATAATAGGATAGTAAATATTGCCGCACTTTTCGTAATACTTGGCATAAAAGAAACCAGAGATCCCATACGGAATGATGTACCACATTTGTGAGGGATACCCATCAACTACAGGGCCAAGCACATGAAGTAAGCCAAACGCCATTGAGGAAATAATATAAGCGAGAACTTTACTTTTTCTACTCAACGGTTTAAAAAGGCCAAGTCGGAAGACTACTTCCTCAATAATTGGCGCCAATATAACAATAAGTATTGTTATGATTGTACTGATCCATAGATTCCCGGAAAATTGAAGCGCATCTAACCCGCTTTCGTTCATCGGTTCGCTTAAGATTTGTATATCTATTACACGGGAACATATGCCATTTAAAACCGCCGACAACAAGTAGTATGGAATAAGCCATAAAAACTTCTTCGTTTTAGACCTCTTGCTTTCATGAATAAATAGCAGCCACTCTTCCTTAATAAATTCTTTTTTCCAGATAACTATCAAGACAATGGACAGCACATCAAAAAGCGCCATGAAAGCAACTCTAATCCATACCACATCCAAGAGCCTATTAAAAGGTTCAATAATCCGGCACAATATGAATGGCAATCCCCAATATGTTAAAAAAGGGATTATCGTTGTCCAGAAATATTTTTTATCGTTTTTTTTCATAACTATAACGGTTTTGTAATCCGATGTGGGCTATATTAGCCCACATCGGATTGCTGCGTTGGACTGACATTATTTAACCATACAAGGTCTCAATGTGAACATTACCAAAGCCCTGCTGCTTTAGTTTGACCAAGGGTTTTCCCAATATCAAAAAATGCATCACGCCATGTATAGGTGCTGCTTTTTGTGGAGGATTTGGAGGATGTAGACTTGGTGGGGGTGTAGTCATCAATAAACTTGTAACCGCCATCGACTTCCATCGCTTCACGGGAATCCAGCTCCGCGAAAGCGCCCGTATTCAGTTTCTTTTCCGTGGTAAGCTTAAATTGGATAACAAATACTGTCACACTTTTCATGTTTCTCAATTCCCTCGCATCAACAAAAACTGAGCCCCCACAACAAGCGCATTATTTACTGCGTGAGCAAATGTAACCAATGCGAGGTTATCGCTTTTCTCATAAATAACACCAAATATAATGCCCGCGATAAAATAAGGAAAGAAATCTATTGAAAATCCACTATGAAACAAACCAAAGAGGCATCCACTCACAACAATTGCAAATTGCTTGCTATACCTCATATTGCCTGTCCCTATTGTTCCTTGAATAATGTATCTAAACACGACTTCTTCGGTTATCGGTTTAAGGAAAATAGTAGATAGAAGAATCGGAACGGGTAGCAAATTGAAAGATGCTTTAAAACTCATTTGGTTAGAGGTGGTATTATGGGTTATGTGCATAATCAGCGCAGAAGTTAACAGGTTGGTCGCAAGCACGACAATCACAGAAAGCATTAAGGAACGCAAGAATTTTTTGCCACGCTTAATTCCATCGCGAAGAACATCCCAGTATAAAACATACGCACTTCCGCCTATGAGGGTGCTGATAAGTAGCGTGATGTAAGTCGTTGCAGTCTCCTCTGGTATATTGTCCATAGCACATGCGACAACAAAAGAAACGACATATGCCGCTATTATTGCGCACATCATGATTAAGTTACGGTTTTTGATATTACGCATTACTGACTTCAACCTTTCGCTTGCTGGTCAATAAGTATAGTGGCGATATTTCGCCACTATACTTATTGACCCAAATCGTCATTATCTACAATAGATTTTCCACAGAGCTGTATTTCTACACGGGTCGTTAGGCTGAACGCCCCAGTTGGCTTTGTTCTTCCACGCTGCCTTTGCGATGTCATACGCAAGGCCGCCGCCAAAAATCTTGACGATTTCAGTCAGAGGGTTGCCGCCGTCAACTTCCATCATCTGCTCCCGATCCAAAGTCTCAAAAGCACTCAGGTTCAAAGTCTTTTCCATGATGTATCTCCTTTGCAAAATGTATTATATCAAACGCAAATCACCGTGTCGACCCAGTTCTTTGCAGTTGATATCCTAATGTCATAATAGGATAAAAAGCTTAAAATCGGTATTCGTTTTCTTCGTTGTTTTTCGTTGGAAATTGTTGCTTTTCGTTGGATATTTGCTATAATGCAAAAAGAGGTGATGCGTTATGGAAAAACCGTTATCTATTCTTCTGGTGGAAGACGATGCCAATACCTGCCAGGAAATCATCCGTTATATAGATGATTTGGATGATGCAGTTTTAGTTGATGTGACCAACAATTCAATGAAAGCGGAACGGATCATCCGTGACAGTTTGCCGGATGCCGTCATTCTTGACTTGGAGCTGCACTACGGCGGCGGCAGCGGCATCTCCTTGCTGCAAGCCTTGCAGCAGGACACGCCTCCGCGTATGCCATATATCCTTGTTACCACCAATAATTCCAGCGCTATTACATACGAGGCGGCCCGTCAATCCGGTGCCGATTACATTTTCTCTAAGCATCAGGCAGACTACTCGTCAAAAGCCGCGGTTGACTTTTTGCGGGCATTGAAAAATATTATTCAGAGCAACGCTGCCCTCAACGCGAGCAGCAAAGCCGCAGAAGAAAGCTCGCTGCAAAAAAGTAAGCGCCTCTCCCGCAGGATCTGCGCAGAGCTGGATCGTGTTGGCATCAGCCCCAAGGCAACGGGATATTCCTATTTAGTTGACGCGATTCAAATGATTACTGTGGCTCCCACACAAAATCTTTGCAGTATCATCGGGCAAAAATACGGAAAGACGGAATCCAGCGTAGAACGCGCCATGCAAAATGCTATTGCTAAAGCTTGGCGGACAACTCCTATTGACGATTTGTTGAAATATTACACGGCCAAAATCCGTTCGGATAAGGGAGTCCCTACCATCACAGAGTTTATCTACTATTATGCTAACAAACTCAAAAACGAGTATTAAAAAAGCAGGTCAGCTATGCCTGCGCGATAGCTGACCCTTGCATTTTGTTAAATACCAAATTTTCCACTGATCCAATCCCAAAGCCAATTCATAAGAATTCTCCTTTCTTTTTTTCTATGAGTGTAGGAGAATTTCTCTAAAACTTATATTTGTTCACAGGTGTGGTTTCTTGTCGGTTTTCATTGCTTTTTGTGGTGAGTAAATATGCTGATAACTTTCGTAAAGCATCTTTTCATTATCGGATGCAGTACTTATATAACCCCAAAAATTCTCAACAAAAAATGCTCATGGAGAGTAATCATTCTTCTGAGTTGTGCCGGCCTGATGTCTGCCGGCCTGATGATGCCGCTTCGGCAGGTGATGCGGCCAGCCAGCACTATCATCATGGTCGCCGTATCTATCATTGTCACAAAAGTTATTTACGGCCTTGAGATAGATATTTCCATTACCGCAACGATTATCAGTTATGGCATTAGTTATATATCTTACCTTCTCGGAATAATCCTTTTGGGTTCAATATTTAGCATTATCGGCTATCATCCGGATAGGGTGGATTTGCTTTCTACAGGTATCGTCGGCAGTATTCAAGCGGTGCTTACCATTTTGCTGTTTCGTATCAAACGACTACGCCATGGTTTCCCGTTTCTTTTGGACTCCAGATATGGCGATCTGGGGGTTTATCTCAGCACAACTATTTTAGTGATTGTCTCCTTTTTGGGGGTCAAATCAGAGTCACAGTATATTGTCGCAGTTCTTTTTTCCGTACTTCTTATCTGCGGCTTGGTTTTGTGGTTTTGGTGGAAGAAGCGCATCACAAAAGAATATTTGGAGCAACTGCGGCAAAAGGAGCGGCAAGAACTTCAGGCAATCATTTCATCAAAGGATGACGAGATTGCTATGTTGAAAAAAGAAAACGAGACTTTTTCCAAAATCATCCACAAGGACAATAAACTGATTCCTGCTATGGAGTTAGCTGTAAAAGAGACTCTATGCGCCGTAGCGCATAACAATGATCCGGATGAGCGAATTCTGCGGGCTGAAAAGATGCTCGCGCAATTAGAATCTGTTTCTGCCGAGAGAACTGGTATTGTTAGTAATTATGAACATACTGACCATAGACTGCCATCTACAGGTGTTTTGACTTTTGATGCGTTGTTTTCCTATATGCTATATAAAGCCAGCGCAAAGGATGTATCTTTGGAACTGGATTTTGATGAAACTGTCAACGAATTGATTCCGAAAGTCATTTCTCCAGAAGATGCTTCAACCTTGTTAGCCGATCTTCTGGAGAATGCCATCATTGCCGCCGGAGAAAATAATCAGAATAGATGCGTCCGTGTAGAATTTATTAAGAAAGATACATATCCTTGTATCTGTATTAGCGACACCGGCAGTCCTTTCCCGGATAAAGTGAAGCAAAACTGGGGAATACAGCGTGTGACCACCCATGCAGACAGTGGTGGCAGCGGAATTGGCATGATGACCACTTACGAAATCTGCAAGCAGTATTGTGCCAGCTTTTTGGTCAGTAATTTTGAGGTTGGTGAAATGTACACAAAATGCGTATCAGTCTGCTTTGACGGCGCAGGACGCTGTTCTTTTGGGAATACGTCCAAATAGGTAATAAAAATACTCGTCGACAGCATGCCGACGAGTATTTTTTACTCATTTTGCAAAAATGACATAGATAATCCAACCACGCAGCATACAAATCCACTGTAGCTATGCCGATTACACCGTCAGGCAGCGGTGTGATTTCTCGCGTTGACTGGCTTGATGGAACAAAGAATGCCGCGCCGGATTGTGTCGCTGCAATCGCCAGCTGCCTTTCAGTCGGTGTAATCGCAACGAAGACTTTCTTCTTTCTCATTCCTTTTACCTTTGTCGTTCCACCTGGTCAGTTCCCAAAGCATATCGACATGCTCACGGGATTTGCGGTTGGTGCTGTTGTATTCATCTGAGCAAAGCCAATCGACGAGATAGCATTTCGGGATCATATACTTCTGCGGAAGTACAAGCGCACGGAGCTTGCCGAGCCTGATCCACTGACTGACAGTGCGGCGGTTGTAGCCGGTAAAGCTTACGATATCTGCGATATCGACCACATCCGGCTGAGAAGAAAGCTTGCTTTCATAGTAACGGCGTACTTTCTTTCTATCTATAGCCAGATCCGGTAGAATACGGATTTTATATGGTTTTACAGTGGCAGAGCCGTATTTATACCAATTCTTTGGTGCTATGTATTTTTCGGGATTGACCTCGCGGTCATTCATAAAGGCGATCACATCACTCTTTTTGATGCTGTAACAGCGTGTTTTCTTTCCGGTGCAGGTATGAGGGATGAGATTAAACTGCAGCAGATACAGCGCTGTTTTCTTGCTGATATGGCAAGCAATGCGCATCTGCTCCTTGTTCATGATTTCAGGGTATTTCTTAAATTCCTTGGCATTGTATTTCATCATTTTACTCCTTTCAGCTTGGCCCGAAAAGGTAAAATATGGATATTTCGGAGATTTGGGGCGTTTTTTCTTGCATTTATCCGGGAGACTGCCCGTAAGGCTATACAGAGCAAGGTTTTTCTTCTTGCGTATTTTCTTGCAAACGTGCAAAAAATTAGCCGTTTTTGAGTATTTCCCATTTCCATTTGAACTCTGGATTTTTCTGTTTTGAAACTGGTCAATACTGGCCGTCTTGTCTACAAGTCATTGTGGCGCAAGGCTTTTCAGCGTTTTCGAAAATGCCGCATCTGACCACAACGGACACGGAAATGCCAACTTCTCTTAAGACTCGAAATGTCGAGAAGCTCTGGCTGATACGTCCGCACGATTTCTTTTTCTTGCAATCACAAGGGAAAGCTCGAATTTAGAAATTTCCGAGTGTTCTTGCGTGCTTTTCTTGCAAACGTTCTGAGCAGTTTGTCGGAGTTCAATTTTATATAGAGATGTACCCAAGCGGTTGAAGGGTCCGGATTCGAAATCCGGTAGGCGGGTTCTGCCCGTGCTGGGGTTCGAATCCCCACATCTCCGCCAGAAAAGGAAGGCGTCCCTTGCGGACGGCTTTCTTTTTTTGATGAGGGGGATGAGAAGTTTATGCCCGGCAGGGTAAATCCCCACATCTCCGCCAAAATGAACAGGATGCCTTTTGGCGTCCTGTTATTTTATTGATGTGGGGATGAGAAGTTTATACCCGGTAGGGTAAATCCCCACATCTCCGCCAGAAAAGGAAGGCATCCCTTACGGACGGCTTCCTTTTTTCCATTGCAATTTAATTGCGGATGCATGGCAATGCGTATATAGACAAAACTCAAAGCCTATGATAGATTATTATTAGAAACAAATGCATTAACTCCGCCAAGACGAGTCGGTATAGGCTTGGCGGCAGTAGCGCTGGAAGAGTCACAAACCTCTCCAGTTGCACATGCGTTTGTTTCTTTTTATGTTGTGACCCAGTAGTCGTGCTTTGTTTCGGGCAAAGTCATGATGCCGTCCATCACATTAGCAGACGCCACTTTCGACTTAAAGTCCAGATGGCTGTAAATATTCGCCGTTGTACTGATGTCACTGTGACCGAGCCATTCCTGGATCTGCTTCATCGGGAACATCATTGGCAAGAAGCAGTGAGGCACAGCTGTGCCGCAGGTCGTGAAACCGAATATGCCGCAGGTTATTCCGCTCCAGCAGCTTGCTGAAATTTTCGGTAACGCTTCTGGGATTGAAAATATTGCCCATGGCATCCACAAAGACATAGCCGTCGTATTTCTTGTTGTAGCAGTTGCCGCATATGCGTTTGTTTTCCTTATGCTTTACATCAGAATGCGGATACTGCCCGGTCTTTTTCAGCCCAAAGCAGGCAATTACAACAAAATAAGCAGAATGCACTGTCAGAACGGCGACAATGATTGTCAAAAAACATTGAGTATTGTCATGTCTGTTTTTCTTCGGTCTTCTTTTTTTCTCTTATCATAAACGGTGCATGGATCAGCGTAACGGATCCGTATGCGATCAGCAGCAGTACCGCAAAGTAGCAATACCAGCCGTGATTGAGGTTCAAGATCGGAATGCCGTCAACGGGAGGCTTCCGCAGGAAGTAATAGTTTACTCCATATACGGAAAGCGCACTGTTGATATACAGCATCAACAAGATCACTACGGAAAGATATCCCAGATTTCTCTTATACGCACGCGTCCCCAGCTCGACCTGCCCGGTAATGATATGGTGCAGCGCAAACCACATAAGAGCTGAATGGTAAGCAAAATACTGATAGGTAATCACTTTGTCAAACGCAACGCCCATTGTCGGGATCAGCAGAGCAAAGATCGGCGCGACCAACCCAATGACCGTAACAGCGCTGATGAGCTTCTCCCGTGTGCCTTCTTTTTTCGTAAATACAATAAACAGCATGGCAAATACGACCATAGAACAAAGATGCAGCGGGATGTCAAGAGGATCGAGGATATAGCCTCCGAATTCAGACGGCACCATGCGGACCATATCTTTTGTGATCTCACTGATCACACATATCACCGTAAAGATGACCGCGGCTTTCCTGGATGAAAGCTTATATTTGACTGACAGAATCGTCGAAACAATGATTAGTGAGGCACAGATCAGCAGTAAAATCAAATGATTAACGGAAAACATACATACATACTCCCTACATTGAATTTATATCCGCCAGGCGGAAAGATCTGACTTTTCTCAGTGCTATGCGGCACATGATAAATGTGAGCACCGAGGTAAACAGCGCCCCGATCACACACGCCTTCACATCCACACAGTTCAGAAAATGCGTTGCACTGTTGTTGAACGAGTCGAGCGATATCCCGCCCATGACGATGCCCAGAACGATCCCTGCCGCAATGCCGATGAATGTCAGGAACTTCGTGTCAACATAAATGTACTGTTCCGCATTCTTTCTGGGAAAACCGTTGATCATCAGGGTGATCAGCTCTCTCTTTTTCTCATTGACAAACATGGTAAACAGGTTGAGAAGAAGCAGGACAGAAAGGACACAGGACAGGACAATGTATACAGCCACCACAGCACGGGCTATGCCGGCAATAGATTCAAACAAGCCTTTATTCCCGCCGTAGAAATCTCTGATGAGCAGGCCGTCCTCCTGCTCCAGCACCGCCGCTTTGATCGTTCCGAATTCCGAGCCTTCCGTACGAAGAAGGATCGTATTTGGCTCATAAGATACGCCGAATTCCTCTTCATATAGGTCTCTCGGAAGAACGATCTGATAATTCATCAGATAGTACTCGTAAAAGCCTTCTATCGTAAATTCATGATCCTGCCCCGATGCATCTGTAAAGCACATCGTATCTCCGACAGACGCCCCGAAGGTTTCCACATACGCGATATTGACCCACGCGCCGTGTTCGGCCTGCTTTTCAATACCGTCATCCGCATCGTACAAATGAAACAGCTCGTAAAAATCCGCGCTGTCTGTCACATACAGGCCGGTGACCAGTTGTTCTCCGTTTTCCGTCTGCATTGCCCCAAGGGAATAATACGAATCCGCATACGGCACGCCGTTCTCATCAAACAAAGAGCATAATTCTTCCTTTGTCTGTGTATCGCCGCTGAAATGTACGATGGTATCATACTTGCTGACTTTATCCATGTTCCGTTCGAACGAGCCGACCAAATTATCATACATAGACAGGGCACACACCACCAATGCAGTGCATCCCATGACGCCGATCAATGTCGCAAACACCCGCCTTCGATCATTCAGACAGTTTCTGAAGATCGTTTTCTGCATGAGCGATGTGTGGTTCCACAGCGGTATTTTTTCGAGCCATCTGTGCGTCGAACCGGGAACTTGCGTTTCTCCCGTCAACAGTTTGAGCGGCAGCTGTCTGGAGACGCGGATGCTTGCAAACAGCGCAGTGGTCAGGATCAGAGCTGCCTGGATCAAGGCAAAAATCAGCACTTCCCTGATGCCGAAATAATAAATGACCCGACCGAACCGATAGGTCTCGCGGACGGATCCGACCATCACAGGCTCGATCACAAACCGCCCCAGAAGCACGCCGCATACAGTACCGACTGCAACAGCGATGCCGGAATAGATCAGGAATGGTTTTAAAATATCTGTCGCAAAAAAGCCTATGGCCTTTTTCGTTCCGATCAAAACCGTCTGATCGTATACAAGTCTTGAGACGATCGAATAGCATACCAGTATTCCGATAATCACAAAAAGGGCGACAAGCGAATACTGCATTTTGTCAAATGTATCCATCACGGAACGGAGGCCGGCAAAGCTGCCGTTCATCTGACGGGATGCGGTATGCGCTTCATAATCCCGGACATTCTTCAGGGCAGCAAGTATCTGCCCGATGCGCGGATTCATGTTACCGGAATCGTTTCCCCCCGGCAATTCTCCCAGCATTTTTTCCATATGTCCGGCGGCATCCCGCATATCGGCATTTCTTTGTGAGGCATAGGACTGTGCCGCCGCCTCAACGGTGCTTTTCAGCCGATCGGACCGTTCTTTATAGGCGTCGGATGTTGTCAGGAGTCCGTTCAGTTCTTCCGTTCTGACAACGACCTTCGGATATCCGCAGAATGCGCTTTTATCAAACGACTGTTCCGCAACATATATGACCGCTCCGACAGGCGCGGAGGAGACCGGCGACATACCGTTCGTGTCTTCATACTTTCCCATATATTCTGCCACGCCGACCAGTGCGGTCACACGGTATGAATCCGTTAATAACGCATCGCTCTTATCAGAAGCCGCCAGCAGACCGTCTATGTTTTCCTCCAAAACGGCACTTAAAAAGAAGCCGGAGTGCGCGCTGCTCTTTTCAAGCGCGATCACATCGCCGACCCGGACGCCGTTCTCGCTTGCCCAGTAAAGGTTGACGGCGGCCTCCCCTTTCCGCGTCGGAAGCGTCCCTTCCACGCAGTAAGGTCTGTCTATACTTTCCGTAAGAGAGACGATTTTCGCCTGATATCTGCTGCCGCTCTGCTGGAAATTGCGGTATGTCTCATAATAGCCTTCGGCTTCATCGGCTATGCCGTTGTGCAGCAGCGAATCTATGAATGTCTGGTCAAATCCGTATGGATAGCTCAGTTCAAAGTGGTAAAAATGTCCGTCGGAATATTCAGCTTCCACCGAGGTGCCAAGGGAGTACCCCGTCCATTTTATGCCGGTAAACAAACCCGTCGCCAAAGCCACAAACAGGACGACCGCAATAAACGATACAGCAGTATGCCTTATGTTGTACAGAAGCTCAATCCATTGTGTTTTTTTCATAATTTACCATTTCAGTTCGTATGCTTTTGCAGGTTTGTGATTGACAATAACCTCATATGTCCTTCCGTCTCTGAACCGTATTACACGGTCCGCCATATGGGTGATTTCCTCATTGTGGGTTACCATCAATATCGTCGTACCGGTCTCCTTGATTCTTTCAAAAACCGTCAGTATCTCGATGCTTGTTTTATAGTCAAGCGCGGCGGTAGGTTCATCCGCGAAAATAAGCTTCGGCTTTTTTACAAGCGCTCGTGCAATGGAAATGCGCTGCTGCTGGCCGCCCGAAAGCTGCGACGGATAACTTCCGGCTTTTTCACGCATCCCGACAAGTTCCAGCGCCTCATCGGTATCCATCGGTTCTTTGACAAGCTCGGCGATAAGGTCCAGATTCTGCTTTGCGGTCAGATTCGGCATCAGGTTATACGACTGGAAAACAAAACCGATATAGTCGCGCCTGTATTCGGTAAGCTCTTTCTCTGACATTTCCGTTATTTCATTCCCCATAAATGTCAGGCTTCCGCTGTCGGCATTCAGCAAGCCGCCCACAATATTCAGAAAAGTTGATTTACCGCAGCCGGATTCGCCCTGAAGGCAAAGCAACTCGCCGTCAAAGATGTCGATATTCACACCCTTGAGCACTTCCGAAATGCTCCCGCCGCTGAAAAACGATTTTCTGATCTCTTTTGCAGACATGATCACATCTCTTGGGACTTTCCGATCCGGAATCGGCGCAGCTTCCTTTATGTACATCTCGGCTATCATGGCGAGAATGGAACACATTTCCGCTTCATCGCCTGTAAACGGCGTATTTGAGCCATTTCTGATAAATTCCATGCAGCCTTCAAAATTTTCATTGATGCTGAACGGGACACAGACAACCGATGATGCATCTACTCCTGCAAGTATTTCTTTTTCGTCAGGAGTCGCTTCAGAATTGAAATCAAAATAGCTCTCCGCTTCATGTCTTTCACAGACTCTTCCAACAATGCCGTCACCATGCAAGTGAATCCGTGCAGTGAGGTCGGCAGGACATATCCAATAGTACGGATAACAGCGATTCCCCATTTCATGGTTCACGCGCCACATAATAACATAATCCGCGATGCCGTTTTCAACAATGATTCTGGCCTCTCCGCGTATTGCTTCATCAAAGGCAGACGCAGTAGATATAAATGAATGTATTTTTCCTAATGTTCTATAAATTTTCAGATCGTTCTGGCGCATAATACCTGCTTCTCCCGGCATTTTTACATTGCAAATCAGCTTCAAAAATCATCCGTATTTCAGCCTATACAACTACATGGTGCATTGTATCACATCAAAGCCAGAAAATCAAAATAAGTCGGAAATCAACCCGGTCTGGCAATATTGATGAACCCTGTGTTGTGAACTGCCCCATAAACAGATCCTTTGACCGCTCTTTCACAAAAACAGGGAAGTCATCCACACGGGATGACTTCCCTGTTTTTCCGGTTTATTTGCCGCCTGTAAGCCGTGTCAGGACAGGGTGATGTCCTGCTTGCCGGCAATCACCGTATTCAGGAAGAATTCGCGATCCACCGCCGTAAAGTTCTCCGCGTCCATGTTGTTCAACAGGACACGCAGCGTCATCAGCACAGCTATGGCGTGCTTGCACAGACCGGGATAAGGACAGCCGCAGTACAGCTCCGACACCGTGGCACCGTCGAAGCGGAAATTCACCTCGTACCAGCAGGTGCCCTCTACGAAGGCAGTGCCCACGCCGTTTTGCACCGACAAATAGCGCACGCGCCCCTCCTGACAGTATTCCAGCGCACGCTCCACGATTTTCATATCTACATCATCGCTTTGCTGAAAGCCGTCCAGCGGCAGGCAGTAGCCTTCGCCCATGACGATCTGGGGCGGCTCCTGGCCCTCCGGCACCGGCGGCGTCACCCAGCCGCGGAAGGTATCCGCATCCACGCCCGCGTCGCCGCAGGCCACCATCTTATCCACCACATGGCGATAGGTGCCGTGGAAGGTGATCTTGGGGTTCGCCACCACCTTCTCATAATCGGACAGGTTGATTTTGAACTTCGTGTTCACCGAGGCCACGATGCCCATGCGCCCTGCCAGCTTGCCGGACACATACACCCTGTCCCCTACCGACAGGTCAAAGCGGTCATTATAGTAGGTGTAGTGCTTCGTGATGTCCTGAAAACTTACCGATACCAGTGAGCGGACGGGATGCACCTCCGCCACCTGCGGAGTCTTTGGGGATATGGGTGCAGAGCTGATACCAAAACCAAGAATACTTTTCATAGCCTTCCCCTTTCTTTCTCTACGGATGAATGCTTCTTTGATTGTCTGCAGTATAGCAGGGGATCTGTACCAAAATCCGTACAGTGCGCAAAAAGGAGCACCCCGCATGGGGTGCTCTTTTTATGATACAAAGCCGTGTTTTGGTCAGCAGGACTTAGAACAGGCCGGAAATGACGCCGTTCTCGTCCACATCGATCTTTTCGGCGGCGGGAACCTTGGGCAGGCCGGGCATGGTCATAATGTCGCCGGTAAGCGCCACGATGAAGCCGGCGCCGGCGGAGACCTTCAGGTTCCGCACGGTGACGGTGAAGCCCTTGGGGGCACCCAGCAGCTTGGGATCGTCGGAGAAGGAATACTGCGTCTTGGCGCAGCAGATGGGCAGACCCGCAAAGCCCAGCTCGGTGAGCTTGGCTGCCTGCTTTTTGGCGGCGGGCGTCAGCACCACGCCGTCGGCGTGATAGATGCGGCGGCAGATGGCGCTGAGCTTCTCCTCGATGGAGCAGTCCAGCTCATAGGACTGGCGGAAATCATTGGGCTGCTCGCACAGGCGCACGACCTCCTCGGCCAGTGCCATGCCGCCCTCGCCGCCCTTGGCCCAGACTTCGCTGAGGCGGACGTTGACGCCCTTTTCGTTGCACATCTTCTCCACCAGATCGAGCTCTGCCTTGGTATCGGTGGGGAATGCGTTGATGGCCACCACGCAGGGCAGACCGTAGACGTTCATGATGTTATCCACGTGCTGCAGCAGGTTGGGCATGCCCTTTTCCAGTGCTTCCAGATTTTCGTTGTTCAGATCGGCCTTTTGAACACCGCCGTGATACTTCAGGGCGCGGACGGTGGCCACCATCACCACAGCGGCGGGATGGAGATCGGCCAGACGGCACTTGATGTCCAAAAACTTCTCGGCACCCAAGTCAGCGGCGAACCCGGCCTCGGTGACCACATAGTCGCCCATCTTCAATGCCACGCGGGTGGCAGTGACGGAGTTGCAGCCATGAGCGATATTGGCGAAGGGGCCGCCGTGGATGAAGGCGGGTGTGCCCTCCAGCGTCTGCACCAGATTGGGCTTCAGGGCATCCTTCAGCAGCGCGGCCATGGCGCCTTCGGCCTTCAGATCATGGGCGGTGACGGGCTTGCCGTCATAAGTATAGCCCACGATGATGCGGCCCAGACGGGCCTTCAGATCCAGAATATCGCTGGCCAGACACAGCACAGCCATGATCTCGGAGGCCACGGTGATGTCGAAGCCGTCCTCACGGGGCACGCCCTGCATCTTGCCGCCCAGACCGTCCACGATGTTGCGGAGCTGGCGATCGTTCATATCCACGCAGCGCTTCCAGGTAATCTGCTTTACATCAATGCCCAGGGCGTTGCCCTGCTGAATGTGGTTATCCAGCATGGCAGCCAGCAGGTTGTTGGCGGCGCCGATGGCGTGGAAGTCGCCGGTAAAGTGGAGGTTGATGTCCTCCATGGGCACCACCTGGGCATGGCCGCCGCCGGCGGCGCCGCCCTTGACACCGAACACGGGACCCAGAGAGGGCTCACGCAGGGCGACAACGGCGTTCTTGCCGATCTTCCGCAGGCCGTCGGTGAGGCCCACGGAGGTGGTGGTCTTGCCCTCACCGGCGGGGGTGGGGGTGATAGCGGTAACGAGGATCAGCTTGCCGTCAGGCTTGTCCGCCAGATCCTTCAGCATCCGGTAGTCGATCTTGGCCTTATAGTTGCCGTACTGCTCCAGATACTGCTCATCCACACCGGCGACTTTGGCGATCTCGGTGATTTTCTTCATCTTGCACTGCTGGGCGATCTCGATATCAGACAAATAATTCATAGTATATTACTCCTTTCCGGCGGTGGAGCGCAGCGTCACATCATGGTAGCCGCCCTCCACGATACTGGTGGACGATACCACCGTCAATTTGGCTTTCTTCTGGAACTCGGGAATGGTTAGGCTGCCGCAGTTACACATGGTGGATTTCACTTTGTAAAGGCTCTTGGCCACATTGTCCTGCAGAGAGCCGGCATAGGCCACATAAGAGTCCACGCCCTCTTCAAAGGCCAGACCGGTCTTGCCGCCCAGATCGTAGCGCTGCCAGTTGCGAGCGCGGTTGCTGCCCTCGCCCCAGTACTCCTTGACATACTGGCCGTTCACCAGCAGCTTGGCGGTGGGGCTCTCATCAAAGCGGGCAAAATAGCGACCCAGCATCAGGAAGTCGGCACCCATTGCCAGCGCCAGCGTCATGTGATAGTCATGGACGATGCCGCCGTCGGAGCAGATGGGCACATAAATGCCGGTTTCCTCAAAGTATTCGTCACGGGCGGCAGCCACCTCAATCAGAGCGGTTGCCTGACCGCGGCCAATGCCCTTGGTCTCGCGGGTAATGCAGATGGAACCGCCGCCGATGCCCACCTTGACAAAGTCGGCACCGCATTCGGCCAGATAGCGGAAGCCCTCGCGGTCCACCACATTGCCTGCGCCGATCTTGACGCTATCACCGTAGTTTTCGCGGACATAGTCGATGACCTTCTTCTGCCAGACGGAATAACCCTCGGAGGAGTCGATGCACAGTACATCGGCGCCGGCCTCCAGCAGGGCGGGAATGCGCTGGGCGTAGTCGCGGGAGTTGATGCCCGCGCCTACCATATAGCGCTTTTCCTCGTCCTGTAAGCTCAGGGGATGCTCCTTATGCTGATCGTAGTCCTTGCGGAACACGAAGTACATCAGATGATCGTCCTCGTCCACGATGGGCAGGGCGTTGAGCTTGTTGTCCCAGATGATATCGTTGGCCTCTTTCAGCGTGGTAGCGGCAGGTGCCGTCACCAGCTTTTCCCGGGGCGTCATGAAGGTGCTGACCTTCTCCTCTCCGGTCATGCGGCTGACACGATAGTCACGGCTGGTGACCAGACCCAGCAGCTTACCGTTGGGCGTGGCGTCATCGGTGATGGCGATGGTGGAAAAGCCGTACTTCTCCTTCAGTGCCAGCACATCGTTCAGGCAGTGGTCAGGGGTCAGGTTGGAGACGCTGACCACGAAGCCCGCCTTGTTGTTCTTCACCCGGCGCACCATCTCCGCCTCGCTCTCGATGGACTGGGAGCCGAAGATGAAGGACAGTCCGCCCTCCTTGGCCAGTGCCACCGCCAGCGTATCGTTGGACACCGCCTGCATGATGGCGGAGACCATGGGGATATTCAGGTTGATGGGACACTCCTCCTGCCCCTTGCGGTACTTCACCAGCGGGGTGCGAAGGGATACATTGTCGGGAATGCAGTCCTCACCGGTGAAACCGGGGATCAGCAGATACTCGCTAAAGGTGCGGGACGGTTCGGAATAATAGAATGCCATAGCAATCCTCCCTGAAAATTATTTGAAATACTTGACAGCGGAACGGAACAGACCCATATCGTGTGCACCGGGTACATTGCGGTACAGATTTTCACCCACGCGCTCACTATGGCCCATCTTGCCGAATACGCGGCCATCGGGAGAGGTAATGCCCTCAATGGCGCACAAAGAGCCGTTGGGCGTGCAGTCGGTGGCCATGGTGGCAAGACCGTCCAGACCCACATACTGGGTGGCGATCTGGCCGTTGGCGGCCAACTCCTTCACCAGCTCCGCGCTTGCGTAGAAGCGGCCCTCACCGTGGGAGATGGGGATGGTATACACATCGCCTACTTGGGTTTCCTGCAGCCACGGAGACTTGTTGGACGCCACACGGGTATGCACCAGACGGGACTGGTGGCGGCCGATGGTGTTATAGGTCAGGGTGGGGCAGGCGGCATCGGTGTCAATGATCTTGCCATAGGGCACCAGACCCAGCTTGATCAGAGCCTGGAAGCCGTTGCAGATGCCCAGCATCAGGCCGTCACGCTGCTCTAAAAGAGCGGTGACCTGTTCTCTCACCGCCGCATTGCGGAAGAACGCGGTGATGAACTTGGCGGAGCCGTCAGGCTCGTCGCCGCCGGAGAAGCCGCCGGGGATCACCACCATCTGGGACTTGGCCAGCTTGCCGGCGAAGTCCTCCACGCTGCGTTCCACATCGCTCTGGCTCAGGTTGCGCAGCACCACGATCTCGGCGTCGGCGCCGGCATCCAGCAGGGCGCGCTGGGTGTCATATTCGCAGTTGGTGCCGGGGAACACGGGGATCAGTACATGGGGCTTGGCCACCTTGACGGCGGGAGCGGCAATGGTATCGGCGCGGTGGGAGAACAGCTCCACCTTGCCGGTCTGGTCGCCGGCCACGGTGGGATATACGCCCTCCAGCACGGACTCGTTGATGGTCAGCAGCTCGGCAATGGACACGCTGTCGCTGCCGATGGTGACGGTCTTGTCATCGGTAGTATGCCCCAACAGCACGGCATCCGCCTCGCCCATGACCTCGGCCACGATGGCGCCGGGCAGGATGTCATACCAGTCGCAGTCCGCGTTCTCGGACACGAAGCCGATCTCGTTGCCGAAGGACATCTTCATCACGGCCTCGGCCAAGCCGTTCTCCACAGCCCAGGCAGCGGCGACCTTGCCCTGACGGCACAGGCGCAGGAACTTGTCCCATGCACGCTTGCGCTCATCGGCGGTCTTGCCGTCGAACAGGTACACCTTATGATCGGCGGCCTTGAATTCGGGGGACAGCACCGCACCGGCGTTGACCGGAGCGATGGCGAAGGAGATCAGCGTGGGCGGCACATCCTTATCCAGGAAGGTACCGGACATGGAGTCCTTACCGCCGATGGCAGCGGCATTCAGCTCCAGCTGTGCGTCCAGTGCGCCCAGCAGGGCGGCAAAGGGCTTGCCCCAGCGATTTGGTTCATTCTTCAGTTTCTCAAAAAATTCCTGGAAAGTCAAGTAGGCATCCCGATAATCGGCACCGGCGGCCACCAACTTCGCCATGGAGGTATACACGGCGTTGTAAGCGCCCTGATAGCAGTTGGCGGACAACTGCCGGGGATCGCAGCCCCATGCCATGACGCTGGCGGTATCGGTATGGTGACCGGGCAGGACAGGCAGCAGCGCGCACATGGCCTGTGCGGGGGTGCGCTGCGTCTTGCCGCCCAGCGGCATCAGCACACTGCCCACGCCGATGGAACCGTCGAAACGCTCGATAAGACCCCGGCGGGAGGCACTCTCCAGACTGCCGGCCATGGTACGCAGAGAGGCGTGCTTGTCGGTCTTATTCACCTTGCCGCCCTGTGCCACACTGACGCGGGTGTGCTTGGCAGCACCGTTGGTATTCAAAAAGGCGCGGCTGAGATCCACGATGGTCTGACCCTGCCAATGAATTACCATGCGAGGCTCCTCCGTGACCTCGGCCACAGGATAGGCCTCCAGATTTTCCTTTGCCGCGGCGGCCAGGAAGCGCTCCTGATCCGCGGCGGCAATGACCACGGCCATACGCTCCTGGGACTCGGAGATAGCCAGCTCCGTGCCGTCCAGACCCTCGTACTTCTTGCGCACGGCGTCCAGATGGATATTCAGGCCGTCGGCCAGCTCACCGATGGCAACGGACACGCCGCCGGCGCCGAAGTCGTTGCAGCGCTTGATCATACGGGTCACCTCGCCGTCACGGAACAGGCGCTGGAGCTTGCGCTCCTCGGGAGCGTTGCCCTTCTGCACTTCGCTGGCCATGGTGACCAGAGAATTTCTGTTGTGGCTCTTGGAAGCGCCGGTGGCACCGCCGATGCCGTCACGACCGGTGCGGCCGCCCAGCAAAATCACCACATCGCCGGGAACGGGACGCTGACGCACCACATTCTCCGCCGGCGCGGCAGCCACCACGGCGCCGCACTCCAGACGCTTGGCGATATAGCCCTCGTGATAGACCTCCGCCACATGACCGGTGGCAAGGCCGATCTGGTTGCCGTAGGAGGAATAGCCGGCCGCAGCGGTCTGGGCGATCTTACGCTGGGGCAGCTTGCCGGGCAGCGTCTCGCTCAACGCTTTGCGGGGATCGCCGCCGCCGGTGAAGCGCATGGCCTGATGGACATAAGCGCGGCCGGACAGGGGATCGCGGATGCAGCCGCCGATGCAGGTGGCGGCGCCGCCGAAGGGCTCGATCTCGGTGGGATGGTTATGGGTCTCGTTCTTGAACATCAGCAGCCAATCCTGCTTTTCATCGTCCACATGGGCATCCACATGGATGGAGCAGGCGTTGATCTCCTCGGACTCGTCCAGCTCGGGGAGCAGACTGCGCTTTTTCAGGGTCTTGGCACCGATGGTGGCAATGTCCATCAGCGTCTGGGGACGCTGGGCGGCACGCTCTGCGCCATAGACCTCCTCACGGGCGGCGAGATAGCGCTCATATGCGCCCTGCACGGCCTCGTCGGCAATTTCCACGCTGTCAAATTGGGTGGCAAAGGTGGTGTGGCGGCAGTGGTCCGACCAGTAGGTATCAATGACGCGGATCTCGGTGATGGTGGGATCGCGCTTTTCCTCGTCCCGGAAATAGGTCTGCAAAAAGGCCAGATCGTCCAGATCCATGGCCAGACCCATGGAATTCAGCAGTTCATGAAGACCGTCACGATCCAGACCGATGAAGCCCTCCACAATGGCCACGCTCTTGGGCTGGGCATATTCCACAGCCAGCGTTTCCGGCTTGTCCAGCGCGGCCTCGCGGTTTTCCACGGGGTTGATGACATGACCCCGGATCTTCTCGACATCGGCCTCGGTCAGCGCACCGTACAGGGCATAGACCCGCGCGGTGCGGACGGTGGGACGCTCGCCCTGACGCAGAAGCTGGATGCACTGGGCGGCGGAGTCGGCACGCTGGTCAAACTGACCGGGCAGGGGCTCCACGGCGAACACAGCGGCGGCGTCTCCTGCCTCCACGACATCGGTGACGATGTCCAGCTGGGGCTCGGAGAACACAGCGGTCCTGGCGTAGGCAAAGAGGTTCTCCTCGATGCCCTCCACATCATAGCGGTTCCAGATACGCACATTTTCCAGTGCGTCAATATTCAAAAAAGTACGGCAATCCGCCAGCAAGCCGGCGGCTTCCGGTGCAAAACCTTCTTTTTTTTCAACAAATACACGATAAACCATGGGTCAATTCTCCTTTGCCTGCAAGGCGCGTTGTCCAATATCACGGCGCATATACGCACCGTCGAAGTGAATGCTTTCTGCGGCGCGGTAGGCGTCAGCCAATGCCTGTTCCAGTGTTTTGGCCCGAGCCGTTACACCCAGTACGCGGCCGCCGCTGGTGACAAGGCACTCCCCTTCCCGCTTGTCGCCGGCGTGATACACGGTGACATTCTCCGGCAAATTCTCGGGGATGGTAATGGTCTTGCCCTTTTCATACGCCACGGGGTAACCGCCGCTGGCCAAAATGACGCAGGCGGCGGCGCCGTCATGCCACGCCACGGTGAGGTCATTAAGTGTCTCGTTCTCCACAGCCTGCATCACCGTCAGCAGATCGGTCTTCAGCAGGGGCAGCACCACCTGCGTTTCGGGATCACCGAAACGGCAGTTATACTCAATGACCTTGGGGCCGTTGGGGGTCAGCATTAAGCCGAAATAGAGACAGCCCTTGAAGGGGCATCCCTCTTCCCGCATGGCTTCCAGCGTGGGCAGGAAGATGGACTCCATGCACTGCTGTGCCACCTCCGCCGTATAATACGGGTTGGGCGCCACGGTGCCCATGCCGCCGGTGTTGGGGCCGGTATCGCCGTCGTGGGCCCGCTTGTGATCCATGGAGGACACCATGGGGCAGATGGCGGTGCCGTCGGTAAAGGACAGCACGCTGACCTCGGGGCCGGTGAGGAACTCCTCCACCACGATCTGATCACCGCTGTCGCCGAAGGTCTTTTCCTCCATGATGGCGTGGATGGCGGCCTTGGCCTCATCAAAGCTCTGGGGGATCACCACGCCCTTGCCCAGCGCCAGACCATCGGCCTTGATGACGATGGGATAGGGGGCGCTCTCCAGATAGCGGAGCGCCGCGGCGGGGTCGCCAAACACCTCATAGGAGGCGGTGGGGATGCCGTATTTCTTCATCAGCTCCTTGGCAAAAACCTTGCTTGACTCGATGCGGGCGGCTTTGGCGTCGGGGCCGAAGCAGGGAATACCAAGGGCATGGAGCTGATCTACGCAGCCCAGTGCCAGCGGATCATCCTGCGCCACCACGGCAAAGTCCACGGGATGCGCTGCGGCAAAGTTCACGATGGCGGGAATATCCTTGGCACCGATATTCACACATTCGGCATCCTCACCGATGCCGCCGTTGCCGGGCAGACACCAGATGGTTTCCACCGCCGCATTCTCTCGCAGTTTCTTGATAATGGCGTGCTCGCGGCCACCGCCGCCGATCACCAGTATGTTCATATTGTTTTCTCCTCAAATATCATTTCAAATCCGTGCGCAGCACCACCGCTTTTCCACTCCGACGCAAAACCAGCGAAGCGTTTGCGGAGGAAAATGAGACGCAGCGGAATGAATTCGTTTTCGTGCTCTGCGCGGAAACGAATGATATGCAGCTTGTGTCGAATCAGTGGTGGAACAGGCGCATACCGGTGAAGCACAGCGTCATGCCGTACTTGTCGGCGGTGGCGATGACATGATCGTCACGGATGGAGCCGCCGGGCTCGGCGATATACTTCACGCCGGACTTGCGGGCACGCTCCACATTGTCGCCGAAGGGGAAGAATGCGTCGCTGCCCACGGACACGCCGGACTGGGTGGCGATCCATGCCTTCTTCTCCTCTGCCGTCAGCACCTCGGGCTTGACGCGGAAGGTGTTCTGCCACACACCCTCTCTAAGTACATCCTCGTACTCGTCGGAGGTATAGACATCGATGGCGTTGTCACGGTCGGCGCGGCGGATGCCGTCTACGAACTGCAGGCCCAGTACCTTGGGATGCTGACGCAGATACCAGTTGTCGGCCTTGTTGCCGGCCAGTCTGGTGCAGTGGATACGGCTCTGCTGACCGGCGCCCACGCCGATGGCCTGACCGTCCTTGACATAGCACACGGAGTTGGACTGGGTATATTTCAGGGTGATAAGGGCCACGATCAGGTCGATTTTGGCCTGCCGGGGCAGTTCCTTGTTCTCGGAAACGATGTTCTGAAGCAGCTCCTCGTCGATCTTGAAGTTGTTGTGTCCCTGCTGGAAGGTGACGCCGAATACGTCCTTGTACTCCTCGGCGGCGGGCACATAGTCGGGGTCGATCTCCACCACGTTGTACTTGCCGCCCTTCTTGCTTTTGAGGATCTCCAGCGCCTCATCGGTATAGCCGGGGGCAATGATGCCGTCGGACACCTCACCCTTGAGATAGCGGGCGGTGGCGGCGTCGCACACATCGGAGAGGGCCGCCCAGTCGCCGTAGGAGCACAGGCGATCCGCACCCCGGGCGCGGATATAGGCGCAGGCGATGGGGGAAAGCTCGGCATCATCGGAAACGAAGTAGATCTTCTTATCCACATCGCTCAAGGGTTGGCCCACGGCGGCACCGGCGGGAGAAACATGCTTGAAGGAAGCGGCGGCGGGCATGCCGGTGGCCTCCTTCAGCTCCTTGACCAGCTGCCAGGAGTTGAATGCGTCCAGAAAGTTGATGAAGCCGGGGCGGCCATTCAGCACGCGGAGGGGCAGCTCGCTGCCATCACGCATGAAGATGCGGGCAGGCTTCTGATTGGGATTACAACCGTATTTCAGTTCAAATTCTTTCATCGTTTCAGTCCCCCAAATTCTTATTATAAATGTGGACCTCGCCGCCCACATTGGTATACAGGGATACCTTGTTGTCGCTGTTCAGGGCGTTCCAGACCTCATCCGGCTCCGGCATGGTGACCTCGATGGGTTCACCGGCGAAGGTGGGCAGCGGAGAACCGTCGCCCTGATAGGTGCTCAAGAAGTAGCCCTTGCCCTCGTCGCAGCCCTCATAGCAGAAGAACTCACGCAGGCAGCGGCCATCCAGATGCTTCAAAATGGCCATCTCAAAGCTGCCGTCCTCATAGCAGATGGCGGAGATGCGGGGGGTGTAGTTGGGATGGTCGGGCTCATACTCCCGGGTCATCAGACCCTTGCGGAAGTCGCCGAAATCACGGATGGTATCGGTCTGGTCACCGTTGGTGACGATGAGAGCGCCATCCATCTTGCGGACGGGATGATAGATGATCAGGCTGGGGTCCTCCATCTTGGAGGCGTCATGTGCCTCGGTGCGAATGCCGTCATCGGTCAGGGTAAAGATGCGGTTGCGGCTGTTGACGCTGCGGCCCATGATGAAGTAGTACACGCGATCCTTGCCCACCACGATACCACGGCCGGGATAGGTGTTATTCTGCAAAAGTTCCAGTAAATCTGTCATGTCAGTTCTCCTTTTCCTTCATAATCTCTGCGGAAACCTGCTCCGCGGCGGCGGGAAGCAGCAGCCATTCGGCTTGCTCCATGACCCGGCGCTGCAAGGTTTCGGGGGTATCGTCGGGGTGGACATCCACCGCCTTCTGGGCGATGATCTGTCCGCCGTCGGGGATCTCGTTGACAAAATGCACCGTGGCGCCGGTGACCTTCACGCCGTAGGCAAGCGCCGCCTCGTGGACATGGAGTCCGTACATCCCCTTACCGCAGAAGGACGGGATCAGGGCGGGGTGCACATTGATGATGCGGCGGGGATAGCGGTCGGTGAACTCCTTGCTGAGGATGCTCATGAACCCCGCCAGCACGATGAGGTCGATGCCGTATTCCGTGAGCTTCGACACGATGGCCTCCTCAAAGCCGGCCTGTCCGCCGCAGGCCTTCCTGGTCAGCACGGCGGTGGGGATCCCGGCCTTGGCGGCACGCTCCAGTGCGTAGGCATCGGGGTGATTGGACACCACCAGCGCGATCTCGCCGCTGTGGAGCTTTCCTGCCGCCTGCGCGTCGATGAGCGCCTGCAGGTTGGTACCGCCGCCGGACACCAGTACGGCAATCTTCGTCAGCATAGTGTCACCTTTTTCTCGCCTGCGGTGATCTCACCGATGACATAGGCGTCGATGCCGCCGCTCTTGAGTGCCGCCAGTGCCGCATCAGCGGTGTCGCGGCTGACCACCATCGTCATACCCACGCCCATATTGTAGGTATTGAACATATCGTGCTCACTGATGTCGCCCAGCTTTTGCAGCAGGCGGAAGATGGGCTGGGTGCGGATGGCAGCCTTGTCGATTTTGGCGCACAGGCCGTCGGGAATAGCCCGGGGGATGTTTTCATAGAAGCCGCCGCCGGTAATATGGCTGACGCCCCGGATGTCGGCCGCCTCCAGTGCCGCCAGCACGGGCTTGACATAGATCTTGGTGGGGGTCAGGAGGGCATCGCCCAGGGTGGTGCCCAGCTCGTCCCAGGTCTTGCCCAGGTCGGCGTGCTCGATGTCGAACACCTTGCGCACCAGTGAGTAACCGTTGGAGTGGATGCCCGTGGAGGGCAGCGCCAGCACTACATCGCCGGAGCGCATGGTGGTGTGGTCGATGATCTTCTGCTTGTCCACGATGCCCACGGAGAAGCCCGCCAGATCGTAATCGTCAGCGGCCATGGTGCCGGGATGCTCGGCGGTCTCGCCGCCGATGAGGGCGCAGCCGGCCTGCACGCAGCCCTCTGCCACGCCGGAGACCAATTCAGCCACCTTTTCCGGCTCGTTCTTGCCAATGGCGATGTAATCCAGAAAGAACAGCGGCTTGGCGCCGCAGCAGATAATATCGTTGACGCACATGGCCACGCAGTCAATACCCACGGTGTCATGGCGGCCCATCAATTGGGCAATGCGCTGCTTGGTGCCCACGCCGTCGGTGCCGGAGACCAGCACCGGTTCCGTCATGCCGGAAAGCTGCGGGATAAACAGGCCGCCGAAGCCGCCCAGATCACCCACCACGCCGGGGATCACGGTGCGCTGCACATATTTTTTCATCAGCTTCACGCCCTGATAGCCGGCCTCGATATTGACGCCGGCGGCGGCGTAAGCCGCGGAGTGAGAATCATTCATGGTGTCATTCCTTTCCTGTCCAACAGTAGGTGCAGACCTGATCGCGGTCTATGCCGATGGCCTCCAGCAAGCTGTCAAGCGATTGATAGCCCAGTGAGTCGAAGCCAAACTTTTTGCAAATGGCATCCAGCAGGCACTTGCCGCGTTCCGTGTCACGGTCCACATATTCGTCCAGATGCCGCAAGCCCTCGTCGCCCTCCAGCTCCTGCGCCACCCGGCGCACCAGCAGCTCCATTTCGGACTTGCTGCGGGAGAAGTTCAAGTACTTGCAGCCATAGGCAATGGGGGGACAGGCGGAGCGCATATGTACCTCCTGCGCGCCGGAGTCGTACAGAAACTGTACCGTCTCCTGCATCTGGGTGCCCCGGACGATGGAGTCGTCCACCAGCATCAGCCGTTTGCCGCGGATCAGCTCCGGCACGGGGAGCTGCTTCATATTCGCCACGCGGTTGCGCATTTCCTGGGTGGTAGGCATGAAGGAACGCGCCCAGGTGGGGGTGTACTTGATAAAGGGGCGGGCAAATGCCTTGCCGCTGCGGTTGGCATAGCCGATGGCGTGGGGCACGCCGGAGTCCGGCATACCGGCCACGAAATCCACCTTGGGCAGATCGCCCCGGGCGATCTCGTCACGGGCCATCAGTTCACCATTGCGGTAGCGCATGACCTCCACATTTTTCCCCTCATAGTTAGAGTTGGGATAGCCGTAATAGGTCCACAAAAAGGCACAAATCTTCATCTTGTCGCCGGCGGGAGCGAGCGTTTCAAAGTCATCCGCCGTCATGCGGACGATCTCGCCGGGGCCCAGCTCGTAGGCCACTTCATAGCCCAGCTTCTGGCAGACGAAAGACTCGAAGGATACGCAGTGACCCTCGTCATTCTTGCCGATCAGCACCGGCAGGCGTCCCACCTTGTCCCGGGCGGCGAGGATCTCGCCCTTCTCCGTCAGGATCAGCAGCGTCAGGGAACCGTTAATCAGCTCCTGCGCCCGGCGGATGCCGCTTACCAGATCCTCCGACTGATTGATCAGCGCCGCCACCAGCTCCGTTTCGTTGACGGAGCCGGAGGACATGGCCATGAACTGATGGTCGTGGTCGGAAAAATAATCGGCGATGAGCTCCTCGGCATTGTTGATGAGTCCCACGGTGGTGATGGCGTACAGTCCCAGGTGGGAGCGCACCAGCAGCGGTTGGGGATTGGAGTCGGAGATGCAGCCGATGCCGGCGCAACCGTGGAAATCCGCCAGATCTCTGGCAAATTTCGTGCGGAAGGGCGTATTCTCGATGGAGTGGATCTGGCGCTGAAAGCCGCTTTCCCGGTCATAAAAGATCATGCCGGCGCGGCGGGTGCCCAGATGGGTGTGATAATCCACGCCAAAATACACATCCAGCACTGTATCGCGGTGTGATACCGCACCGAAGAAACCACCCATCAGGCAAAGAACAGCTCACTGAGCGTCATGGGATCGATGTACTTACCATCCTTGTAGACGCGCATATTGCCGCTGGCGATCTCGTCGATGAGCATCACGCTGCCATCGGGCGCGTAGCCGTACTCGAACTTGATGTCATAGAGCTCCATGCCCTTGGCCTTGAGATCCTCGGCCACGATGGCAGTGATCTTCTGGGTCATATCCTTGATATCCTCATACTGCTTGTCGGTCATGACGCCCAGTGCCACCAGTGCGTCCTTGGTGACCAGAGGATCGCCCTTTTCGTCGTTCTTGAAGGTGGTCTCCACATAGGCGGGCAGATCGGCGCCCTCCTCGATATACTCACCGTAGCGGCGCAGGAAGCTGCCCACGGCCTTGTAGCGGCAGATGACTTCCAGACCCTTGCCAAACACCTTGGCGGGCAGGACTTCCATGGTGGTGTCCTGCAGATCGGCGCTGACATAGTGGGTGCGGATGCCGGCGGCATTGATCTTTTCGAAGAAGTAGATGGACATCCGCAGGTTCACATCGCCCACGCCGTCGATGGTCAGACCCACGCTGTTCTCACCGGGATCGAACACGCCGTCCTTGCCGGTGCAGTCATCCTTGAACTTCAGCAGATAGTTGCCGTTTTCCAGTGCGTATACATTCTTCGTCTTACCGGTGTAAACCAGTTCCATTGTCGTTTCCTCCCAAAAATTTATTGTACAGCTTGTTTGTGCTCTTACTGATACTGTGCGCGCATTTCCGCGTCGATGGCCAGGAGCTTCTCCCGCTCGGCCCTGCGGGCATCGTCCAGCTTCTGCGCCAGATCGCCGTCGGTGACAGCCAGGATCTGCAGTGCCAGCATGGCGGCATTCTTGGCTCCGTCGATGGCTACGGTGGCCACGGGGACGCCGGAGGGCATCATCACCGTACTCAGCAGCGCATCCATGCCGTCGCTTCCCGCGCTGCGGCAGGGGATGCCGATGACCGGCAGCGTGGTGTTGGCCGCCAGTGCACCGGCCAGATGCGCCGCCATGCCCGCCGCGGCGATCAAAACAGAAAATCCGCTCTCCCGCGCCGACGCAGCAAAGCTCCTTGCCTCATCGGGACAGCGGTGAGCGGACAACACGCGCACTTCCACACCCACACCGTATTCCTGCAGAACACGGATCGCCTTTTCTACCACGGGCAGATCACTCTTGCTGCCCATCACAACGCCAACCTTTCCCATTGTGTGCCTCCTTTACCGTCAAAAATGAAACAGACAGACCAATCCCTTCTCAATGAATCGGTCTGCCCAGACAGTCGGCTTGTTCCACGGCATGGCTCCCATGTGGTGCTCCACTTCTCTGCCAGTTACCCTGCCGCGCGCAAATTTTTCGCTATCATGATGATAACAGGAGATCGCTCCGTTGACAATGGAAAAAAGGACATATTTTCAACGAAAATATGTCCTTTTTTTCTATGCTTTTGTGGAATAGTGAACTTTAATACTTGAAATTTGTTTTACTTATCGCAAATTCGCTTTCATTAGTCATTCTGCTTTTGTTTCGCAGTAGAGGCAGCGATAGACCTTGTGCTCCCGGTCGGCCAGCTTGAAGATGTGGCGGATCTCCTGCTCCACAGAGGTAATGCAGCGGGGGTTTTTGCAGAAGATGACATTGGTGAGCGTCTCCGGCATATCAATATCCCGCTTCTCCACCAGCTTGCCATCCTTGATGATGTTGATGGTCACGCCGGGGTCCACATAGCCGATGATGTCCAGATCGACATCCAGATCCTCGATCTTGATGATGTCCTTTTTGCCCTGCTTGCCGCTGTGGACATTCTTGATGATGGCCACGGAGCAATCCAGCTTATCCAATCCCAGCAGGTCGTACAGCTTCATGCCGTTGCCCGGGGTGATATGGTCGATGACGATACCGTTTACAATGGAATCAATGTTCATTTTGCCGCCTCCTCCAACAGTTTCAAAATCAGTGCCATGCGCATATATTTGCCGTTGAGCACCTGCTTGAAGTAGCAGGCGCGGGGATCGTCATCCACCGCCACGCTGATCTCGTTGACACGGGGCAGCGGGTGCATGATGCACAGATCCTGCTTGGCATTTGCCAGCTTCTCCGGGGTGAGGATATAGCTGTCCTTCAAGCGCAGGTAATCCTCCTCGTTGAAAAAGCGCTCACGCTGCACGCGGGTCATATACAGCACATCCAGCTCCGGCATCACCGACTCCAGATCGGTGGTCTGGGTATAGGGGACGCCCTTCTTCTTCAGTGCCTCGGCCTTGACATAGCTGGGCACCTTCAGCTCCTCCGGGGAGATCAGCACGAACCGGTTGCCGGTATAGCGGCTCATGGCGGCGATGAGGGAGTGGACGGTGCGGCCGAATTTCAAGTCGCCGCACAGACCGATGGTCAGGTTGGTGAACCGACCCTTTTCCCGCCAGATGGTCAGAAGGTCTGCCAGCGTCTGGGTGGGGTGGTTATGGCCGCCGTCACCGGCATTGATCACCGGCACGGTGGCTGCGCCGGCGGCTACCAGCGGTGCGCCCTCCTTGGGGTGGCGCATGGCGATGATATCAGCGTAGCAGCTGATGGTCTTGGCGGTGTCCGCCACGCTCTCGCCCTTGGCGGCAGAGGAGCTGTTGGCGGAGGAAAAACCGATGACATTGCCGCCCAGCTCGTACATGGCCGCCTCAAAGCTCAAGCGGGTACGCGTGGAGGGCTCAAAGAACAGCGTGGCCAGCTTCTTGCCGTGGCACTTCTCGGCGTAGGCATCGGGGTGGTCGATGATGTCGCAGGCCGTGGCGATGAGCTGATCCAGCTCCTCCAGCGACAGATCCAGAATATTGATCAGACTTCTCATTTTACTTCCTCCTTGATCCAGCTTTCATCGGAGGGGTTGGCGCGGAAGGCAAGCAGGCGCTCCACATCCTCCTTTTTGATATAGCCCTCCTGCGCGGCGATGGCCACGATGTGGTCAAAGTCAGACAGGGAGTGGTTGATCACATCGGCTTCGGCCATGCGGCGGAGGCCCTTTTCCATACCATAGGTGAAGATACTGGCGATGCCCAGCACCTCGGCGCCGTGATCACGCAGGACATTCACCACCTCGATGGCACTGCCGCCGGTGGAGATCAGATCCTCCACCACCACCACCTTCTGTCCTTTTTCCAGCCGCCCCTCGATCTGATTGTGGCGGCCGTGATCCTTGGCGCCGGAGCGAACATAGCCCATGGGCAGTCCCATAAGATGTGCCACGATGGCGGCGTGGGCGATACCGGCGGTGGAGGTGCCCATCAGCACTTCCACATCGGGATAATAGGCGCGGATGATGGCGGCCAGACCGTTCTCCACATCGTTGCGTACCTGCGGCGCCGTCAGCGTCAGGCGGTTATCGCAGTAAATGGGGCTTTTGATGCCGCTGGCCCAGGTAAAGGGCTCCTGGGGACGAAGAAATACCGCCCGGATGCTCAGCAGATCTTTTGCGATTTGATTTGCCAGATGTTCCATGTCGTTCTCCTTTCAATCCACAAACTCGCGCAAACACCGCTCATAGGCGGCCACGGGGTCGGCGGCCTTGGTGATGGGGCGACCCACCACGATGTAATCCGAGCCGATCTCCTTTGCCTGCGCCGGGGTCATAACACGCTTCTGATCGCCCTTGTCGCCGTCTGCAAAACGCACGCCGGGGGTGACGGTCAAAAAGTCGCCGCCGCAGCGCTCGTGCACCTTGCCCGCCTCCATGGGGGAGCAGACCACGCCGTCCAGTCCCGCCTGCTTGGCGGTCATGGCGTAGTGCATCACCACCTCGTCCATGGGCTTTTCAATGAGGATATCCTTTTCCATGCTCTCCTGATCGGTGGAGGTGAGCTGGGTCACGGCGATCAGCAGCGGGCGGGTTCCGTCGGGGCGGGTCAGACCCTCCAGCGCCGCCTCCATCATGGCGGTGGTACCGGCGGCGTGGAGGTTGCAGATATCCACATCCAGACCGGACAGCACGGCCATGGCCTTTTTCACGGTGTTGGGAATGTCATGGAGCTTCAAGTCCAGAAAAATCTGATGCCCTCTTGCCTTCAGCTCCCGCACGATGGCGGGGCCCTCGGCGTAGAAAAGCTCCATGCCGATCTTCACAAAGGGCTTTTTGCCGGTAAACTGATCCAGAAATGCCAGTGTTTCTTTGGCGGTGGGGAAATCACACGCCACGATTACATCTTTACCCATTTCTTGCACCTCCTATGATGTCGCGTAAATTCTCTATTCCGTACTGCTCCATAACGCGGGGCAGGTCTTCCACAATTTTCTTGCAGGCGTAGGGATCCACCAGATTGGCGGCGCCTACCTCCACGGCGGTGGCACCGGAGAGCATCATCTCCAGTACATCCTCGGCGCAGGATACGCCGCCGATGCCGATGACGGGGATGCTCACCGCACCGGCCACCTGATACACCATCCGCAGTGCCACCGGGAAGATGGCAGGGCCGGAAAAGCCGCCCATAGTATTGGCGATGACGGGTTTTTTCGTTTTCAGGTCAATGCGCATCCCCAGCATGGTGTTGATCAGGCTGATACCGTCAGCTCCCGCCTCCTGGCAGGCTTTGGCAATGGCCACGATGTCGGTGACATTGGGGGTCAGCTTCACGAAAACGGGCTTGGTGGTGACTTTCTTCACTGCCCGTACCACCTCCGCCGCCGCGGCAGGGTCGGTGCCGAAGCTCATGCCGCCGCCGTGAACATTGGGACAGCTGATGTTGACCTCCAGCCAGCCTACCTGCGCCTCACGATCCAGCTTCTCGCAGGTATAGGCGTAATCCTCCACGCAAAAGCCGCTGACATTGGCCATGACGGGCTTATGGAAGCACTGCTTCAATTTCGGCAATTCCTCCGCAATGACCTGCTCCACGCCGGGATTTTGCAGACCCACCGCGTTGATGAGTCCCGATGTGCACTCGGCAATGCGGGGGGTGGGATTGCCGAAGCGGGGATCACGGGTCGTCCCCTTGAAGGAAAAGGTGCCCAGCATATTGATATCGTACAGCTCCGCAAACTCGTAGCCGTAGCCGAAGGTGCCGCTGGCAGGGATGACGGGATTATCCAACTCGATGCCGCAGAGAGTCACTTTCGTATTCACCATATGATCTCCTCCTTTGAAAGCACCGGGCCGTCCTTGCAGATGCGTTTTGCGCCGTATTTCGTTTCGCACGAGCAGCCCATGCACGCGCCGAAGCCGCAGCCCATGCGCTCTTCAAAGCTGAACTGGCCGGAGGTGCGGCACGCGCCGTACACCGCCTTCAGCATGGCCTCCGGGCCGCAGGTGTAGAGGTGGGTATACGCCCCCGCCTGCGCCATGCCATCGGTGACGAAGCCGGGAATGCCCAGACTGCCGTCGGCGGTGGTGCGGATGACCTGCACGCTCAGTGCCGCAAATTCCTCCGTCAGAAACTGATCGGCGGCCTTGTTGAAGCCCAGCACGGCGGTGGGGTGCTTGCCCTGCGCCACCAGACGGCGGGCAAGGCCGTACAGCGGCGGGATGCCCACGCCGCCGCCTACTAAGAGCGGTCTGTCGCCGCTTTTGTCCATGTCGTAGCCGTTGCCCAGGCCCGTCAGCACATCCAGTTCCTTGCCCGCCGGGAAGGCGGTCATGGCTTGGGTGCCGCGGCCCAGTACCTTATAGATCAGCGTCAGCTTGCCCTCCTCCCAGTCGCACACCGAGATGGGGCGGCGGAGGAAGAAGCCGTCCAGCTTGATATTGACAAACTGACCCGGCGCGGTAATGGCGGAGGTATCGCCGCAAAGCACCAGTCGGTAGATGTCCGGCGCGATGGCGGTATTCTCCGCGATGGTAAAGATCGTTTGCCGCATAGGCATCTCCTTTCACGAATTGATGGTGGACACCCGCAGCGCCGTTTCCTCCAGTACATCCAGTACAATGGCGGCGGTATCCAGTGAGGTAAAGATGGTGGCGTTGTTCTCCGCGGCGCAGCTGCGGATGGCCTCGCCGTCGCGATAGTGGACGCCGGAGAGGATGGCGCGGGTGTTGATGATATAGCTGATCTGACCGGTGCGGATAGCGTCGAGGATCTCCTCGCTGCCCTCGCTGATCTTGCCCATGATACGGGCGGGGATGCCGCACTTGCTCAGGAAGCCGGCAGTGCCCACGGTGGCGGCAATGTCATAGCCCAGCGCGCAGAACCGCTGCACCAGCGGCAGCGCCTCGGCCTTGTCCTCGTCCGCCAGCGTCACCAGCACGGTGCCGTGGTCGGGGAGCTTCATGCCGCCGGCCTGCAGCGCCTTGAACATGGCGTGGGACAGCGTATCGTCATAGCCGATGGCCTCGCCGGTGGACTTCATCTCCGGAGAGAGGTAGGCGTCCAGTCCCTTGATTTTATTGAAGGAGAACACCGGCACCTTCACATAGCGGCGCTTCTTCTCGGCGGGATAGAGGTCGAAGATGCCCTGCTCCTTCAGGCTTTTGCCCAAAATCACCTCGGTGGCAATATCCGCCAGCGAATAGCCGGTGGCCTTGCTCAAGAACGGCACGGTACGGGAGGAGCGGGGATTGACCTCGATGATATACACATCATCGTGCTCGTCCACGATGAACTGGATGTTGTAAAGTCCCACGATGCCGATGCCCAGACCCAGCTTTTTGGCATACTGCAAAATGGTGCCCTTGACCTTGTCGGAGATGGAAAAGGGCGGGTAGACACTGATGGAGTCGCCGGAATGGATGCCGGTGCGCTCCACCAGCTCCATGATGCCGGGCACAAACACATCACGGCCGTCGCAGATGGCGTCCACCTCTACCTCCTTGCCCTGAATGTACTTATCCACCAGCACCGGCTTGTCGGCGTCGATCTCCACGGCGGTCTGGAGGTAATGGCGCAGGTCAGTCTCCTTGGCCACGATCTGCATGGCACGGCCGCCCAGCACGAAGCTGGGACGCACCAGTACGGGATAACCGATCTCCGCGGCGGCGCGGACGCCGTCCTCAATATTGGTGACCGCCTGTCCTCTGGGCTGGGGGATGTTCAGCTCCAGCAGCAGCTTTTCAAAGCAGTCGCGGTTCTCCGCCCGCTCGATGGCAGCGGTGTCCGTGCCGATGATGGTCACGCCGCGTTCCATCAGCGGCTGCGCCAGATTGATGGCGGTCTGGCCGCCCAGTGAGGCAATGACGCCCTCGGGCTGCTCAAAGTCCAGAATGGCCATGACATCCTCCGGCGTCAGCGGCTCGAAGTACAGCTTGTCGGCGGTGGTATAATCCGTGGACACGGTTTCGGGGTTGTTGTTGATGATAATGGCTTCGTAGCCGGCGCGGCGGATGGTCTGCACGGCGTGGACGGTGGAGTAGTCGAACTCCACGCCCTGTCCGATGCGGATGGGCCCCGCGCCCAGCACCACGATCTTCTTTTTCTCCGTCAGGCGGGACTGATTTTCGCCGGTATAGGAGGAATAGAGATAGGCGATATACGCGCCGGTATGCAGCGTATCCACCATGCGGAAGCAGGGCACGATGCCGTTCTCCTTCCGCTTGCGGTAGACCTCGATCTCATTGAGGTGCCAGCAGGAGGCGATGAACTTATCGGAAAAGCCCATGACCTTGGCCGAGCGCAGGGTAGGCACATCGTTGACCTTTTCACGAAGCGTCTCCTCCATGTCCACGATCTTGCGGAAGGACTCCAGAAACAGCTCCGTAATTTGGGTGACCTCATGGAGGGTTTCCACGGTGACGCCGCGGCGCAGCAGCTCAAACACGGCGTACACGCCGTCGGCATGGAACTGGCGCAGGTAGTCAAACAGCTCCTCGTCGCTCATCTTGTCGAACAACGGCAGATGGAAGTGGCACACGCCGGTCTCCAGCGAACGCACGGATTTCAGGAAGCACTCCTCCAGCGTGGTGCCGATGCCCATGACCTCGCCGGTGGCCTTCATCTGGGTGCCCAGTTCGTTGGAAGCGGAGGTGAACTTGTCGAAGGGGAAGCGGGGCAGCTTGGCGACCACATAGTCCAGGCTGGGCTTGATGGCCGCGGTGCCGCCGGCCACGGGAATCTCTTCCAGAGCCATGCCCATGGCGATCTTGGCATTTACGCGGGCGATGGGGTAACCGGAAGCCTTGGAGGCCAAAGCGGAGGAACGGGACACGCGGGGGTTGACCTCGATGAGGAAGTACTCGGAGGAATGAGGATTCAGAGCAAACTGAACATTGCAGCCGCCCTCAATCTTCAGTTCACGGATGATCTTAATGGCAGAGTCGTTCAGCATCTTCAGGTCATGATCGTTCAGAGTCATGATGGGAGCCACCACGATGGAGTCGCCGGTGTGAACGCCCACGGGGTCAACGTTCTCCATGCCGCAGATGGTGATGGCATGGTCGTTGGAGTCACGCATGACCTCAAACTCGATTTCCTTGTAGCCCTTGACGGACTTCTCAATCAGAACCTGATGAACGGGGGACAGATTGAAGGCGTTGATACAAACCTCCACCAGCTCTTCTTCGTTGTAAGCGAAGCCACCGCCGGTGCCACCCAGAGTGAAGGCGGGACGCAGAACACCAGGATAGCCGATCCGCTGTGCAGCAGCCTTGGCCTCTTCCGGGTTGTAGGTGATCTCAGAGGGAATGACGGGCTCGCCGATGGACTGACACATCTCCTTGAAC
>JAGHUH010000022.1 GCA_018064925.1 Candidatus Cacconaster stercorequi
CCAACTATCAGCTGTTCAATTACTATGGTGCTGCTGATGCTGAGCGCGTCATCATTGCCATGGGGTCCATCTGCGACGTGGCCGAGGAAGTCATCGACTACCTGACCGCACAGGGTGAGAAGGTCGGCCTGATCAAGGTTCGCCTGTTCCGTCCCTTCGCTCCTGAGAAGCTGATTGCCGCTATCCCCGCCACCGCCAAGAAGATCGCTGTTCTGGATCGCACCAAGGAGCCCGGCTCCCAGGGCGAGCCTCTGTATCAGGATGTTGTCACCGCTCTGGCCAACGCCGGCATGGATGACATTCAGGTCATCGGCGGCCGTTACGGTCTGGGCAGCAAGGATACGCCTCCCGCATCTGTGTTCGCTGTCTACAACGAGCTGAAGAAGGACGAGATGAAGCGTCAGTTCACCATCGGTATCGTGGACGATGTCACCAACCTGTCCCTGCCCGAGGATGAGAACTGCCCCAACACCGCAGCCGAAGGCACCATCGAGTGCAAGTTCTGGGGTCTGGGCGGCGACGGTACCGTTGGCGCCAACAAGAACTCCATCAAGATCATCGGCGACCATACCGACAAGTATGTTCAGGCATACTTCCAGTATGACTCCAAGAAGACCGGCGGCGTGACCATCAGCCACCTGCGTTTCGGCGACAAGCCCATCCGCAGCCCCTATTACATCAACAAGGCTGACTTCGTGGCCTGCCACAATCCCAGCTATGTTATCAAGGGCTTCAAGATGGTTCAGGATGTCAAGCCCGGCGGCGTGTACATGATCAACTGCCAGTGGACGCCTGAGGAACTGAATGAGCATATTGATGCCGCTTCCAAGCGTTACATTGCCCAGAACAACATTCAGCTCTATACCATCAACGCCATTGATCTGGCTATCGAGATCGGTATGGGCAAGCGCAACAACACCATCCTGCAGTCCGCATTCTTTACGCTGGCCAAGGTGATGCCTCAGGAAGAGGCCATTGCCTACATGAAGGAGAAGGCCACCGCCTCCTACCTGAAGAAGGGTCAGGATATCGTGGACATGAACCACAAGGCCATCGACCTGGGCGCTACCGCCTTCAAGAAGATCGATGTTCCCGCTGACTGGGCCAACGCCACCGACGACAAGGCTGCTCCCGAGAAGGCCGGCAAGCCCGAGCTGGTGAAGATGGTCACCAACATCCTGGATCCCGTTGGCAAGATGGACGGCGACAGCCTGCCCGTTTCCGCTTTCGTGGATCACGTGGACGGTCAGTTCGAGCTGGGCGCTGCCGCTTACGAAAAGCGCGGTGTAGCCGTTTCCGTTCCCACTTGGGACGCTCAGAAGTGTATCCAGTGCAACCAGTGTGCTTATGTCTGCCCCCATGCTACCATCCGTCCCTATGCCATGACCGCCGATGAGGTCAAGGCTGCTCCCGCCGCCATCAAGGCAGTTGATGTCAAGGCCGGCAAGGGCAAGGGCGTTTACCAGTTCACCATGGCTGTCAGTCCTCTGGACTGCATGGGCTGCGGCGTCTGCGTGGGTGCCTGCCCCGTCAACGCTCTTCAGATGGTCGCTCAGGAAGGCGAGCTTCCCCAGCAGGATGTGTTCAACTACTGCGTGGCAGAAGTTGCCGAGAAGAAGGAACTGCAGGACAACACCGTCAAGGGCAGCCAGTTCAAGCAGCCCATGCTGGAGTTCTCCGGCTCCTGCGCCGGCTGCGCCGAGACCAGCTATGCCCGTCTGATCACCCCGCTGTTCGGTGACCA
The DNA here is from genome assembly GCA_018064925.1 of Candidatus Cacconaster stercorequi. Lineage (GTDB taxonomy): Bacteria > Bacillota > Clostridia > Oscillospirales > Oscillospiraceae > Vescimonas > Vescimonas stercorequi. Next base: position 1,745 of record JAGHUH010000022.1, read on the forward strand.
TATGTATGTCTCCAATGCTACCGGTTGCTCCTCCATCTGGGGCGGCCCCGCTGCTACCTCTCCCTACTGCACCAACAAGGAAGGCCACGGCCCCGCATGGTGCAACTCCCTGTTCGAGGATAACGCAGAGCACGGTCTGGGTATGTACTCCGGCCAGCAGAAGATCCGCGAGGATCTGGCTGTTCTGGTGAAGAAGGTCATGGAGAACACCTCCAGCGACGAGCGCAAGGCACTGTGCAAGGCCTATCTGGATACCATGAACGACGGTACCGCCAATGCCGAGCCCACGAAGGCTCTGGTGGCCAACCTGGAAGCTGATGTCTGCTGCGACGATGTGAAGGAGATCCTCTCCAAGAAGGAATATCTGGCCAAGAAGTCCATGTGGATCTTCGGCGGCGACGGTTGGGCATACGATATCGGCTACGGCGGCCTGGACCATGTCCTGGCCTCCAAGCAGGATGTCAACGTGTTCGTGTTCGATACCGAGGTCTACTCCAACACCGGTGGTCAGGCATCCAAGGCTTCCAATATCGGTCAGGTCTGCCAGTTCGCAGCCGCCGGTAAGGAAGTGAAGAAGAAGAGCCTGGCAGAGATCGCCATGCAGTATGGCTATGTCTACGTCGCTCAGGTGGCTATGGGCGCCAACCCCGCTCAGCTGCTGAAGGCCATCACCGAGGCTGAAGCTTATCATGGTCCTTCCCTGATCATCGGCTACGCTCCCTGCGAGATGCACAGCATCAAGGGCGGCATGATGAACTGCCAGAAGGAAATGAAGAAGGCTGTGGATTGCGGTTATTGGAACCTGTTCCGCTACAATCCCGAGGCCGAGCAGAAGTTCACTCTGGATTCCAAGGCCCCCGCTGGCGGCTATCAGGACTTCCTGATGAACGAGGCTCGTTACAGCCGTCTGACCCGCGAGTTCCCCGAGCGCGCCGGCGATCTGTTCGCACGCAACGAGGCCGAGGCAAAGACCCGCTACGAGCATCTGATGAAGCTCGTTGAAATGTACAACAAGTAATCTCTGCTTCATACAATAAAAGAAACGGCCCTGCGGGGCCGTTTCTTTTTTTTGCGCTGTGTAAAAAAAGAGGAGGCGTTTGCCTCCTCTTTGGTGTAATACAGGGGGATCAGCCGATGGGATTGCGGCGCTCGTCGGAGAACTCCGTCAGACGCTGGCGGTAGGCGTCCATGGCGGCATCCTCAAAGGCCAGCTTCTCGCATACGAAGCCCATTTCGCGCAGCAGCCACCGCGTAAAATCGGGATTCAGTACCAGCAGCGGGCCGGTGAGGTAGGTGGCCATCAGGTTGCCGCGGCGGAAGCCTTCCAGAGAGGACGCAGGATTGCGCCCCACGCCGCGGGTCACGGTGAACAGACCGTTTTCCTCCGGGGCATCGTAGGTATGACCGAACAGACTCTTGAAGCCCATGATGGTGATGTCCTCACCGAACTTGCCCAGAAAGAAGCTATTGTGGCGCCTCATCATCTGATAGCGTGCGTGGGTGGGCAGCAGGCCAAGGCCGTCAAATTTCAGGCCGTCATCGGATGTCACATCCAGACCGATAGCGTCCAGCGCGTTGCCGGTGACCAGCATCCGCTGTCCGGCGTCGATTTTGGCGGTCAGCTCGTCCTTAACGGGGGTCAGCGCGTTGACCACCAGCTGCAGTCCCTTTTCCGTGGTGGAGCCCAGATAGACCAGATCCACCGCCTCATCAAGAAAGACAGGGCGGGACTTGAGGTCGGTGGAGATGACCTCCATGTCGGGGCAGCACTGCTTGAGATAGCGCATGTTCATCAGCTCACCGCAGAGATTGCAGATCTCCGGGTACAGGATTTCAACTCTCATTGCTGCACCTCCTTGTCCGCGGCACGCTGCAAAGCCAGCTTCTTCAGATAATCATACATCCGGTTGGTCAGACCCCAGGCATCGGCGCCGTAGAGGTAGTAGATGTCATCGCCGGGCGTAAAACGCAGCAGCTCGGCGGCTTTCTCCTCGCTGAGGTCGCAGGCGATCTTTTCCTCCGGCACACCGGCCATGAGAAGACGCAGTTTGTAGTCCAGCGCGCGGGGACCGGCGCACACAATCTGCACGATGTCGTCGCGGTTCAGGAATTCAAAGTCGGCGTCATACAGCCAGCAGGTGTTTTCCGACCAGTTGGCGGCGTCGCCCATGTTGTTCATCATCAGGTACACTTCCTTCTGCCCGGGCAGATGGGAGATGTAGTCAAATACGCGGGAGCCGGCCATGGCGTTCAGATCCTTGGACATCTGCTTGACCAGCGTTACCTTGCCCACCTTTTCCTGAGCGTAGCGGGTGGTGTCGATGACGGTGCGCTCCAGAGAATGGCGAATGGCCTCCGGCTCCAGCCCCAGCTGACGCAGAGTGGTGATCACGGTGAGGATATTATAGGTATTGATGACATTGTCCGTGATCAGAGGATAGGCGTAATCCTGTCCGTTTTCCCGGATGGTCACGGTATGGTTTTCAAAATCCACATCCCGCGCCAGAAATTCGCTGTCAGGGGAGTGGAAGCCGCAGTCGCGGCACACGGCCTTACCGATGTGGTGATAGCGCAGGTATTCATATTCCAGCTTGCCCAGACACTTGGGGCAGATGCGCATATCGTTGATCAGGTTGACGCACGCGGTCACATCGGTGGGCAGACGGTCGATGCCGAAATGAACCCGTGGGTTGTCGGGTGCCACACCGCAGGAGATCAGATCATCGGCGTTGAGGATCATCTTCGTGGAGGCGGGAATGGTACTGGTGAGGATTCCTGCGATAAAATCGGGATGCGCGTTGCGCATGATGGAGTCGCGGGACAGATTGGTAATAGCCACGAAATCCGGCGTCACATAGGGATACACCTTCACGGAGCTGCGCTCGTCCACCTCCAGCACGGCGATGTCGTACTTGCTGATGCGGCCGAACAGCCCGCAGCTGCGGATAAAGGTGGTGGCAATACCGGAGGCCACATTGGCGCCTGCACGGTTGCTCATGACGCGGTAGCCATTGCTCTCCAGAATGTCGGATAGCATATTGCTGACGGTGGTTTTGCCGTTGGTGCCGGTAATGGCCACAATGGTCTTGGGGCGTCCCACATAGCGCAGAAAGTCGGGGCAGATCTTCAACGCCAGATTACCCGGGAAATCCGTGCCCGAATGATGCGTGATCTTCAGCGCCGGAATGGATAGCTTGGCCATCCACAGCGCCAGTATAAATTTCAGCTTACCCAAAGTATTGCTCCTTTCACGGTTCTTGTGTGTATATCCGTTTACTTTTCCAGCCAGATCATCAGTGCGGCGATGTCCGCCGGGGACACGCCGGAAATACGGCTGGCCTGTCCCAGATTGCGGGGCTGTACCTGCGCAAGTTTCTCCCGTGCTTCCAGACGCAGGCCCTGAATATTGCTGTAATCCACGCCGTCAGGGATGGCATGGCGCTCAAGCTTTTCAAAATCCTCCACCTGCTTTTGCTGACGGCGGATGTAACCTTCATATTTTACGCTGATCTCCACCTGTTCTGCCACCGCCTTGCCCAGTGCGGGACGGGTGGGATCAAAAGGCGCCAGATCCGCGTAGGTCAATTGCGGACGGCGGAGAAGATCAATGAGCCGTCCGCCGTCGGTCAAGGGGGCGGTGCCCTTTTCGGTGAGCAAAGCGTTCAGCGCATCGCTGCCCGCCACGCCGGTGTGTTCCAGACGGGAGATCTCCCGCGCCACGGCGGCATATTTTTCCTCCACAGCGGCCAGACGCTCGTCGCTGACAAGTCCGATCCTGTGGCCAATGGCGCACAGACGGCGGTCGGCATTGTCCTGCCGCAGCAGCAGGCGGTATTCCGAGCGGGAGGTCATCATGCGGTACGGTTCGTTGGTGCCCTTGGTCACCAGATCGTCGATGAGTGTGCCGATATAGCTTTCACTGCGCCGCAGAATCATGGGCTCACGACCCAGCAGCTTCAGCGCGGCGTTGACACCGGCTACAAATCCCTGTACGGCGGCCTCCTCATAGCCGCTGGAACCGTTGAACTGTCCGGCGCCGTACAGACCGGATATCTGTTTGCTCTCCAATGTGGGATGGAGGGCCAGCGGGTCGATACAGTCATACTCGATGGCGTAGGCGGGGCGCATCATTTCAGCGTGCTCCAGACCGGGGACGCTGTGGAGCATCTGCAGCTGTACCTCCTCCGGCATGGAGGAGGAAAAGCCCTGAATATACATTTCCTCGGTATCCAATCCCATGGGCTCAATGAACAGCTGATGCCGGGACTTGTCGGAAAAGCGCACCACTTTGGTTTCAATGGAGGGACAGTAGCGGGGGCCGATGCCCTCGATGACGCCGGAGTAGATGGGACTGCGATCGAGATTGTCCATGATGATCCGATGGGTCTCCGGCGTGGTGTAGGTCAGATAACAGACGGCGCGGTTTTCGGGTACCTGCTCCGTCTGAAAGCTGAAGGGCAGGGGCTCGGTGTCACCCACCTGTACCTCCATGCGGGAAAAATCAATGCTGCGGGCGTTGACCCGGGGCGGCGTACCGGTTTTGAAGCGGCGCAGGGGCAGTCCCATAGCAAGTAAACTGTCCGTCAGTGCGCCGGCGGCGTGCATCCCGTCGGGGCCGGAGTCCTCCACGCATTCGCCCACGATGGTGCGTCCGTTCAAATAGGTGCCCGTGGCGATCACTACGGCTTTCACGGTGAATACCGCGCCGGTGCGCAGCACGACCTGTGATACATGACCATCCTCCACGCGGATAGCTACCACCTCGGCCTGCCGCAGCTGAAGATGAGGCGTTCTTTCCAGTGTATGCTTCATCACCTGCTGATACAGCCGGCGGTCGGCCTGGGCACGCAGAGACCAGACAGCGGGGCCTTTGCCGCGGTTGAGCATCCGATACTGGATGCAGGCCTTGTCGGCGGCCCGGGCCATTTCACCGCCCAATGCGTCCAACTCGCGTACCAGATGGCCTTTGCCTGTGCCGCCGATGGCGGGGTTGCAGGGCATATTGCCCACGGCGTCCAAATTGATGGTAAACAGCACCGTTTCCAGTCCCAGTCGGGCGCTGGATAAAGCGGCCTCGATCCCGGCGTGTCCGGCGCCAATTACAGCGATATCAAATTGTCCGGCAAAAAATTCCTTCATAGAAACCTCTATTCTGCCTTCAGCGTTATCACCGCCAGCTCCGGGCGGTCAAATATGCGGGGAATCAGAACGGAATTACCAAGCCCCCGCGAGGTAAACATGGGAGAGGGATAATCTGCATAAAATCCGTTGGTCCATCGCGGCATCCATTCGGCACCTGGGCCGAACAGCCCATCGGTACCCGGCAGGCGTACCAGTCCGCCGTGGGCATGACCGGAGATGATGAGATCGGCGCCCAGTGCGCCGTAAGTGGGATATTCGTTGTTGCGGTGCGCCAGCAAAAGCCAGAATGCGCCTTCCGGTACCGTATCGGCGACCTCCTGCGGTGTGGGCTGATCGGCATAACCGTTGGGATCATCCACGCCCGCCAGAATCAGGTCATCACCGCTACGCGTGACGGTCTGCCAGGTGTTGCGCAGATACACAACATCCGCCTCGTCCAGCATCTCCCGCAGCGCGGGCATCAATCCGGCCGCCCACTCATGGTTGCCGGTGACATAGTAGGTGGGCGCAATGGACTGCAGGGCGGACAGGAGATCGGGGACAAAGTCATCGCCGCTGCGGCTGTCGCACAGATCGCCGGTGATGGCGATGATATCGGGCTGTACCTCCGACAGCGCCCGCAAAAGCGTTTCGTTATTTGCACCGAACTGCTTGCCATGGAGATCGCTGACCACGGCAATGCGTCCTCCGTTCCAGCCCTGAGGCAGATGGGAAGAGACAAAGGGATACTCCTCCACGGACAGCGCATTATTTTGCCATATCACAAACAGGATCAGCAGAACTGCCGCCGGAAGCCACCATACAGCGCGCCGGTGTGTTCGTTTCGACATTTCCGCACATCCTTTCTGATAGCTTTCTCATTATAAATAGCATCTGCACAAAAGGCAAGAGAAAACTGTGCAAAGCACCAAAAGGAAATCGGAAAAAGTTGTAAATAATACACAAGTTAAGCGCTGCTTACGCGGAGAATTGCCGAAGGTTTCGTTTTTTTGCAGTCGGCGGTAAGATAGATGACAAGTATTCGGCGCGGCGGCGCGTAAAGAAATCGCTACAAAAAGGAAAAATGACACCTCTTAACAATAATTTAACAAAAATTTAACACAGGTTTGTGCTACAATAGTGTGGCAAATTATACTCATCTATTAAAGGAGGCCGCCATGAAAGAAATAATCATCCCATGGCCGGCTAAATGGCGAAAAAAGACAAAGCTGCTGACGAAGCACCTGACCTATTCCGGCAAGGATTTTATCATCTCCATGTCGCTGTATCTGCTTGCCACCATCCTGTGCCTGATTTTGCGGCGGTTTGACACGGAGAACGACACCAGCTATGTGGCGATGATCTTCCTTCTGGATGTGTTCCTGACAGCACTTTTGACCGACGGCTACCTGTTCAGCGTGCTGATGGCCATTTTCGGCATGCTGAGTGTGGATTATGTGTTTACAGAACCGTATTGGAACATCAGCTTTACGCTGGCGGGATTTCCACTGACCTTTCTGGTCATGATGTTTATTGCTATTGCCACAGCAGTGATCACCAGCCGCGGCAAGCGTGTGGAGGAACTGACCCGCGAGGCCAACGAGGAGAAAATCCACGCCAACCTCCTGCGTGCAGTGTCCCACGATATCCGCACGCCGCTGACAGGCATTGTAGGCGCCACCAATGTGCTGATGGAGCAGGAGAACACGCTGACCACGGAGCAGCGCCATGAGCTGCTTTGCAATGCCAACGAGGAGGCACAGTGGCTCATCGGCATTGTGGAAAACCTGCTGTCTGTTACCCGCATCGGCGCGGGAGAAACAAAGATCAACAAAACGTCGGAATTGGCGGAGGAAGTCATCGAGGGCGCGGTGGCGAAATTCAGTCGTCGGTATCCCGATATTCAAGTAGAGGTTACTTTGCTGCCGGAACCGTTACTGGTGCCGATGGATCCGTTGCTGATGACGCAGGTGCTGAATAACCTGTTGGAAAATGCCGCTATCCATGGTAAGAGCACAAGCTGTATAAAGATCATACTGGAAAAGGCGGAAAATAGATGCTGCTTTGTGGTGGAGGATGATGGCGAAGGCATTCCGTCTGAGGAAGTGGCTACGCTGTTTAACGGCCGCATCAAGCATACCTCCCAGGGCGATATGAAACGAAATATGGGCATTGGCCTGTCGGTGTGCCACGCCGTGGTGCAGGCACATAATGGCCGCATTTGGGCTGAAAACACGGGCAGCGGCGCACGGTTTACCGTGGAGCTGCCGCTGCAGGAAGGAGAGAACGCATGAAAATTAAGGATAAGGTACTGATCGTGGAGGATGAACAGAGCATCAGCAATTTTATTTCCATGGTGCTCACCGCCAATGGTTACGATACCATGATCGTTCGCGGCGGTGAGGAGGCACTGACCATGATTTCCTCTCATTGCCCGGATCTGATCGTACTGGATTTGGGGCTGCCCGATATGGACGGCATCGAAGTGCTGAAATCCGTGCGCAAGTGGTCCAACCTGCCCATTGTGGTGGTTTCTGCCCGCACCCATGAGCGAGATAAGGTGGAGGCGCTGGACTATGGCGCGGATGACTATTTGGTAAAGCCCTTCGGTACCTCCGAACTGCTGGCCCGCATCCGCACCGCCATCCGCCATACCCGTACGGCACTGTCCAACAGCCAGATTGCGCAGTCCGGCAAGTTTACCACCGGTGATCTGACCATTGACTATGACAAGCATCAGGTGCTGATCTGCGGTGAGAACGCCAAACTGACGGTGAACGAGTATAAGATCGTGGCCCTGTTGGGCAAGTATTCCGGCAAGGTGCTGACTTATGATTTTATCATCCGGGAGCTTTGGGGGCCCAAGGCCAAGACCGACAACCAGATTTTGCGGGTGAATATGGCCAATATCCGCCGCAAGATCGAAAAAAATCCCGGTACCCCTGAATATATTTTTACGGAGGTCGGCGTGGGCTACCGGATGCGCGAGGGCGACTGAGGGGCGCCGTCGTTAAGAATGGAAAAGGGAAACCGCAGCCACATTTGGCTGCGGTTTTGTCCTTGAATGGTGGACATATGTACAAATCAGACGAAATAAGCAAATTTTTAGCGGCGTAAAGTTGTGTTATATTTCCAAAAGCATCGGCATAGAATAAAAAAGTCAAGACAAATTTCTATAGGGGGGGAGGGGAAATTTATAAGAAAACAATAAAGAAAAATACGCCATCTGACAAGAGCGTGTTAAGAAATTACCTTGCATATTTACATACAAAAATGGAAGTGGTAATGTGCAAATAAGCCATTCCAACCGGAATGGAAAACCAAATTAAAGGAGAGAAAACAATGGAAGAAAGAAAAGGCTTTGGATCCACATTTGGATTCCTGATGGCCGCTGTCGGTTCTGCCGTTGGTCTGGGCAACATCTGGGGC
>JAGHUH010000036.1 GCA_018064925.1 Candidatus Cacconaster stercorequi
ATCCATGGATGTCCAGCCGGCGGGTTTGTCAATGATGATGATACCGTTTGCCATAGAAACTCCTTGCCCGGTCTGTGCCAAGCATCGCGCCTTTGGCGCGTCCAAGCATTTTGGTGCAGGCGGAATTGATTTAGCATTTAGCATGTTCAACAACTTCCGCCACGGACTGCAAAATCTTCCGCTTGACTTCCTCCATGGTGCCTTCTACCGTGGCACCCGCCGCTGCGCGGTGGCCGCCGCCGCCCAGACGAGCGCAGACCTCGGTGGCATTGACCCGAGGGCCGGAACGCACGGAGATCTTGATAACACCGGGCCGCAGCTCCCGCAGGGTAATGCCGCAGTCGGTGCCCTCCACCAGAGCGGCCAGAGAGGATAGCTCCTCAATGTCCGCCTCCGTGGCGTGCATCTCCTGACGCAGACGCAGGGGAATCTCCATGACCACCACGCGGTTATGGTCAAAAAGCTCCATATCTGCCACCATGCGGCTCTCCATGGCAAGGCGTACCTTGCTTTTGGTGCGGAACAGTGCCTTGTTGACCTGTGCCACATCAATGTGCGCCATCAGCGCCGCGGCAATGCGATGGGTGCGGGCGGTGGTGTTGGAATAAACGAAGCAGCCGGTGTCGGTGGCGATGGCCACATACAGCGGCATGGCAATGGCGGGGGTAATGGGGGTCATCTGCGCGATAATCTCATAGAGGATCTCGCCGGCAGCCGCGGCGGAGGGATCCACACAGCTATTGGGCGCGAAATCGCCGTAGCTGGGATGGTGATCAATGGCAAGCTCAATGCGGGAAGCATAAGATGTGGCGTTCTCCGGCAGCAGACTCAATGCGGCAATGTCCGTGGAGATCACATGGTCGGGCTGATAGCCATCCTCCGCCCAGTAGGGTGCAGCATAGGGCTCGTAGGTGGCGGTGATTTCCGGATTGTAGAGGAGATACGCCGTTTTGCCCAGATCGCGCAGCGCCTGACACAGTGCCGCGGCGCAGCCGATGGTGTCGCCGTCGGGACGCACATGGGTCAGAATGAGAATATTGTCCAGCGCCTTCAGGTAGTTGGCGGTTTCGAGGATCGTCATGTGCTCACTCCTCATCCGGCAGAACGATGTCCGCGTTGGCGGGGTTGGCGGGCTTGACATGGTTCAGCATATCCAGAATGTGAGCGCCGTAGGCGATGGAGTCGTCCATAAAGAACTGCAGCTCCGGCGTGTAGCGCAGACCCAGACGCTGCCCCAGCTCACGGCGCAAAAAGCCGGCGGCAGATTTCAGACCGCGCAGTAGCCCCTTTTCATCGGCGCAGTTCAGCGCGCTGACATAGATGCGGGAATAGCGCAGATCGTTGGTGGTGTCCACATGAGTGATGGTCAGCATGGCATCAGCGACGCGGGGATCCTTGACAGAGCGCAGAAGAGAGGAAAGCTCCTGTTGGATCTCGCCGTTGATGCGACCGATGCGATTGGATGCCATAAAGGATCGCTCCTTTCGTATAGGAATGGAAACGGGACGGGCGTCATCGCCCGCCCCGATAAAGATAGTATTGCAGTTTTAGGTAGTGACTTACTGGGGAATTTCTTCCATGGTGAAGGCTTCGATGATGTCGCCTTCCTTGATGTCGTTGAACTTTTCAATGGTCAGGCCGCATTCATAGCCGGCAACGACCTCCTTGGCCTGATCCTTAAAGCGCTGCAGAGAGGCCAGCTCACCCTCGTGGATGACGATGCCATCGCGTACCAGACGCACCTGGCAGTCCTTACGCTGGAGCTTGCCGTCCTGCACATAGCAGCCAGCCACGGTACCGACGCCGGAGACCTTGTAGGTCTGGCGCACCTCGGCGTGACCCAGCAGAGCCTCGCGGAACTTGGGTGCCAACATACCCTTCATGGCGGCTTCGATCTCGTTGATGGCATCGTAGATGACGCGATACATCCGCATATCCACATTGTTGCGGGCGGCATTCTCGCGGGCAGCCGCATCGGGACGGACATTGAAGCCCACGATGATGGCTTGAGAAGTGGAGGCCAGCATGACATCGGACTCGTTGATGGCGCCGACGCCGCCGTGGATCACGCGGACGCGGACCTCTTCGTTGCTGATCTTCTCCAAAGAGGACTTCACAGCCTCCACGCTGCCCTGAACATCGGCTTTGACGATCAGGTTCAGATTCTTCATCTCACCGGCCTGGATCTGGCTGAACAGATCCTCCAGAGAGACCTTGGTAATGGGGGCGTTGGCCTTGGCGCGTTCCTCGGCCTTGCGCTGCTCCACCAGCTCGCGGGCCAGCTTTTCATCGGCCACGGCGTTGAAGGTGGCGCCGGCGGAGGGGGCCTCGCTCAAACCGGTGATTTCCACAGGTACGCTGGGACCGGCGGAGTTGATCTTGGTGCCCTTATCGCTGACCATGGCGCGTACACGCCCCACGGAGGTGCCGGCGATGATGATGTCACCCTGCTTCAGTGTGCCGTTTTGCACCAGCAGCGTGGCCACGGGGCCGCGACCCTTGTCCAGACGAGCCTCGATAACGGTGCCCTGCGCCATGCGGTTGGGGTTGGCCTTCAACTCGCCCACTTCTGCGGTCAGGGTCAGCATCTCCAACAGATTGTCGATGCCCATGCCGGTCTTGGCGGAAATGGGGCAGACGATGGTGTCACCGCCCCACTCCTCGCACACCAGACCGTGCTCAGTGAGCTGCTGCTTGATGCGCTCGGGGTTGGCCTCCACACGGTCCATTTTATTGATGGCCACGATGATGGGAATTTCAGCGGCCTTGGCATGATTGATAGACTCGATAGTCTGGGGCATGATGCCGTCGTCGGCGGCAACCACCAGAATGGCAATATCGGTGACCATGGCGCCGCGGGCGCGCATGGAGGTAAATGCTTCGTGGCCCGGGGTATCCAGGAAGGTGATAGGCTTGCCGTCAATCTGCACCTGATAGGCGCCGATGTGCTGGGTAATGCCGCCGGCTTCGCCGGACGCGACATGAGCGTTGCGGATATAGTCCAGCAGGGAAGTCTTGCCGTGGTCAACATGGCCCATGACCACCACAACGGGAGCACGGGGCACCAGATCCTCCTCGGCATCCTGATGGTCGTCGATCAGCTTCTCCTCAATGGTGACAACAACTTCCTTCTCCACCTTGCAGCCCATTTCTTCGGCGATAATGGCGGCGGTATCGAAGTCGATAAGCTGGCTCAGAGAGGCCATAATGCCGTTCTTCATCAGGCATTTCACCACCTCGGCGCCGGTTTTCTTCATGCGGCTTGCCAGTTCACCTACGCTAATCTCATCGGGGATCTGCACGGTGACGGGAGTCTTCTTGATGATTTCCAGACGCAGGCGGCGCATACGATCGGCCTCTTCCTGCTTGCTCTTGTTGCTCTGGGGGCCGTTGCGCTTCTTGTTGCGGAACTTTTCTTTGCCCTGCATCTGCTGGTCACGGCGACCGTTGCGGCCGGCGCGGGCGTTGCGGCTTTCCGCCATGTCCTGCAGCTTTTCGTCGTACTTATCCAGATTGACATTGGCGGCCTTACGGGTATCCACCACCTTGGTCTGGGGCACGCGGGAAACGGGCTTGGCGGGCTGCTGTGCCTGCTGGCCGTTCTGTTGCTGGTTCTGCTGACGGTTGTTGTTCTGCCCGTTGGGCTTGCCGCCGTTTTTGGCGGGCTTGTCGCTGCGGGGAGCATTCTTCTTTTCATCGGGCTTGGCACCCTCGGCAAAAATCACCTGGATACCGGAAACCTGATGATGCTGGGTCAGATACTCAAAAATCACGGACAATTCCTTGTCGCCCAGCACCTGCATGTGGTTCTTGGGAGTCTCGGCATACTTGGTCAAAATCTCCGTGACCTGCTTGGTGGGGATTCCGAAATCCTTTGCCACCTCGTGAACTCTGTACTTATTTGCGCTACCCAAATAAAGCCACCTCCATCATTGTGATACCACCGGAACGGCATGACTGCCGCCGGAACATTTACTTCTTTTTTCGCCCTGAGCCCTTGCCCTTTTTCACCGGACGGCTGTTTGCAAACCGTTCGGTGGGCGTCGACTTGCTGCGGATCTGCTTCGTGCGCCGGGGTTTGGCGGGGGGATTTTCCTCTGCGGGCTTGGCGGGTGCTTCCGCCGCGCGGTGCTTGCCCTGCCGCAGATTTTTTTCGTGCTGCAGCTTTTCGCGCTTGCGCTGCGCCATCCGCTGTGCTTTCAGCTCCAGCTTCTCCGATGCGGCCTTGTACTGCTCCGGCTGCAGTGCGGCCAGCTTCTTCACAATGGCATCGGCAAAGCCAATGTCCGTAATGGCCATCATGGCGCAGCTTGTACGGCCCAATGCACTGCCCAACTCATCCTTCGTGGCGGGGATGGTCAGACACAGGCACGCGCCTGTCTGGGAAAAGGAATAGGCGCGGCGAACGGAGCTTGCGGCGGCATCGGATGCCACCAGAATCACCCGTGCCTTTTTGGCGCGGGCGGCGGAGCCCACGGGCTCCTCGCCGATCTCGGCGCGGCCTGCTTTTTTGCTCAGGCCGATCATGGATAAAATGCTGTCTGTCATGCCTGCATCTGCGCCTCCAACGCGTCATAGACCTCGTCGGGGATGGTCAGAGAAAAGGCACGCTCCAGCGCACGGGATTTCTGCGCCTTTTTCAGACACGCGGCGTCAGGGCAGACATAGGCACCGCGCCCGGACTTTTTGCCGGTGGTGTCCAGTACAATCTCGTCCTCCGGCGTTTTCACCACGCGGATCAGTTCCTTCTTGTTCCTCATGGTGCGGCAGCCGACACACTGACGCTGAGGAATCTTGCGCTGCTTTACAGGCATGACGCACCACTCCTTTCTAATATCTGCGAAACGATCGTTTACTCGCCGTCGTAGCTCTCGGGCTTGATGTCGATCTTGTAGCCGGTGAGGCGTGCGGCCAGACGGGCATTCTGACCCACCTTGCCGATAGCCAGGGACAACTGATCGTCCGGCACCAGCACGCGGCAGCTCTTGCCCTCGTCCGCCAGGATCACATCCACCACATCGGCAGGCGCCAGCGCGGCGGCGATGAACTCGGCGGGATTTTCGGAATACTTAATGATGTCGATTTTTTCGCCGCGGAGCTCCTCCACAATGGCGTTGACGCGTGCGCCACGCTGACCGACGCAGGCACCGATGGGATCGACATTTTCATCAGCAGACCATACGGCCATCTTGGTGCGGCTGCCGGCCTCGCGGGCTACGCTGCGGATCTCCACCGTGCCGTCGTAGATCTCGGGAACTTCCAGCTCGAACAGGCGCTTGACCAGACCGGGATGGGTACGGGAGATCAGGACGCGGGGACCGCGGGTGGTGGAATGAACATCCACCAGATAGACCTTGACCATCTGACCCTCCACCAGCGTTTCGCCGGGAACCTGCTCGTTGGCGGTCAGCATGGCCTCGGTGGTTTCGCCGTTGTTGCCGATGCGCAATATGACATTGCCGTTGCGCTCGTCGATGCGGGTCACGGTACCGGTGAGGATCTCGTGCTGCTTGGAGTTAAATTCGTCATAGATCATGCCGTGCTCGGCCTCGCGCAGACCCTGAATGATGACCTGCTTGCCGTTACCGGCGGCGATGCGGCCGAATTCCATGTTGGTTACGGGAATATTTACAATGCCACCCACCTCGTTCTTGGCGGACATGGCGCGGGCGTCCTCCAGAGAGATCTGGTTGGCGGGATCCTCCACCTCGTCCACGATCTCCTTCTGCACATACATCCGCAGATCGCGCTTGTCCTCATCCACATCCACGATGACATTTTCCACGCCCTCGTGATCACGCTTGTAGGCGGCGGTGAGGGCTTGAATGATCTTACCCATCATGAAGTCCTGAGGGATGCCGCGTTCCTTCTCCAGCATAGCCAGAGCGGCAAAGATTTCATCACATTTCATGGTTGTTTCTCCTTATTTATTCACAAAAACCATTGTTTTTAAAACACTACACGCAGACGCACCAGCGCGATCTCGGTCTTTTCAAAGCGGATCGGCTCGCCGCTGCCCATATCCAGCAGCACGGCGCCGTTGTCATACCCAGCCAGCGTGCCGGCAAATTCCTTGCGGCCATCGCGATTTTTATAGGTCTTGACCAGCACGGGACTGCCCATAAACCGTTCGAAGTCGCCGGGGCGCTTCAGCGCACGCTCGGCACCGGCGGAGGACACCTCGAACATATAGCTGCCTTCAATGGGGTCCACCTCGTCCAACAGGTCACTGACGCGGCGGCTGACAGCCTCACAGTCCAGAATATTTACGCCGCCCTCTTTGTCCAGATACAGGCGCAGATACCACTGCCCGGCCTCCCGCACATATTCTACATCCCACAGCTCACAGCCGTTCTCTGCGGCCACGGGTGCGGCCAGCTCCGTTACGATCTCCGTTACCTTTTTCACGGCGGATCCTCCTGATGGAAAAATTTTAAGCGGGCAAATTTGCCCAACAAAAAGAGCGGACTCTTCAGTCCACTCTGCGAATAACACAACCTTACTATGTGCAGTGTAGCACAAAACACACCGGATTGCAAGGACTTTTCGAAGAAAATGACGGTGAAACGGGGCGTTTTGCAGCTCTATTTCGCATAAAAACATCCGGAACGGACAGTTCCGCTCCGGATGTGACAGATCTTACGCTCTCCGGCGAATGCCTGCGATGAGGCAGCAGGCCAGAAAGACCATCAGATTGGCAATGACCACCGTGGCACCCACCGGCGTAGACAGCAGATACGACGCAGTCAGACCCACACAAAAGCATACCACCGACAACACCCCGGCGCAAAGCACCACGCCACGGAAGCTCTTGAGGATCCGCATAGCGCTGAGGGCGGGGAAGATCACCAGACTGGAAATCAGCATGGCACCCATCAGGCGCATTCCCAGCACGATGGTCAGTGCGGTCAACACGCTCAGAAGCGTGTTGTAGAGTCCCACTTTCACACCGGTGGCGCGGGAAAAGCTCTCGTCAAAGGTAATGGCGAACAGACGGTGGTAGAAGAGCACGAACAGCACCAGCACCGCCGCGCTCAAGCCAACGCTCAATACCACATCGGAGCGATCCAGTGCCAGAATGGAGCCGAACATATAGCTGTCCACATCGGTGGTCATACCGGTGGTCAGACTGGTGACGATGACGCCGATGGCCAGCGCGGAGGCAGAAGTCACGGCGATGGCGGCGTCGGCACCCATACTTTTGCGCTCCGTCATCCGCAATAGCAGCAGCGCGGCCAGCATCACCACGGGAATGGATACCGGCAGAGGCGCCCAGCCGCAGGCCATAGCGATGGCCAGTGCGCCGAAGGAGACATGACTCAAGCCATCGCCGATCATGGAGTAGCGCTTCAACACCAGCGGCACACCCAGAAGCGATGCGCACAGCGACACCAGAATGCCCACCACGAAGGCACGGACGATGAACGGATAGGTAAACATCTCCAGCAGAATACTCATGACCGATCACCTCCGAACCGCTTGCCATAGGGAGAGAGCAGATATTCCTCCGCCGTGCCGAAGAACCATTGCCGGTGCCCGGCGTGGAGGATAGAGGTGCCGTAGCGCAGGGCATTCTGCATATCGTGGGTCACCATCACAATGGCAAGGCCCTCTTTGCTATTTAGATAATGTAATGTGCGATAGAGATCCTGCGCGGCGGCGGGATCAAGTCCCGTCACCGGCTCGTCTAAAATCAGCAGCTCGCCGGCAGCACACAGGGCACGGGACAGTAGAACGCGCTGCTGCTGTCCGCCGGATAGCTCGCGGTAGCACCGATCCTTCAGCTCCAGAATGCCCATCTTGCCCATGTGCATCAATGCTTGGGATTTTTCGGCAGGGGTGTAGAAGAACTTCAATCCCTTGCTGCTGAGGAAACCGCTGAGCACCACCTCTGTGACGGTAGCGGGGAAATCGCGCTGGGCGCGGGTTTGCTGGGGCAAATAGCCGATGGCGCCGGCGCGCAGGCGGCGATCCATTTCAATGGTGCCCGCCATGGGACGCATCAGTCCCAGTAAACTGCGCAGCAGGGTGGACTTGCCGGAGCCGTTTTCCCCCACAATGCACAAATAATCGCCGCTTTTCACCTGAAAGCTCAAGTGCTCCCATAGTGCCTGCCCCTCATAACCCAGAGACACATCGCGGCAGTCGATCAATACTTTTTTATCCATCCAAACCCTCCTTCAGGGCAGTAACATTGCGCTGCATCAAGCTGAGATAGGTTTCGCCGGCGTCAAAATCCGCCCGGGAAATACTTTGGCAGGAGTAAAATGTCCGCACCTGCGCGCCGGTGGTCTCAGCGATGGCCTCGGCGATCTTCTGGCTGCTGAGCTCAATGGTATAGACCACAGGAATGTCCTCCGCGTTGACCTTGTCGATGAGGTACTTCAGCGTGGCAAGGGACGGTTCCGTATCGCCGGAGCAGCCGTGGAAAGCAGCGCGGTAGTCAAGACCGTAGGTTTTGCAGAAATACAGCAGGGGGAAGCGGTCACCGAACACCACCAGGCGCCGCTGTGCATGGCTGACCACATCGCGGAAATCGGCATCCAGTTTCTTAAGCTCTGCCAGATAATCGGCAAGGCGCTGACGGTAATTCTCTGCATGGCCGGGGTCGGCAGAGCACAGCGTGTCGCAGATGACCCGGCACAGCTCCATGGCGATGACGGGGGATGTCCAGATGTGTTCGTCGTACTCGATCTCCTCGCCGTGTCCGTCGTCTTCCTCCGCGGACTCCTCGTGTACCTGCATACCTTCCACGACTTCTTCCTCCAGCGTGTCGGCATAGTCCATCATCCGCACCACGGCGGAGATGTTCTCTCCGGCGGCGCCGAGAATATCCTCTACCCAGACTTCACTCTCGCCCCCGTTGCAGATCAGTACATCCGCCCGGGACAGCGCCACCACATCCAACGGTGTCGGCTCAAAGCTGTGGGTTTCCCGCCCGGCGGTCACCAGCAGCTGCGCGTCCACATCCTCGCCGCCGATGACGCGGACAAAATCATAGTAGGGGAACAGCGTGCACATCACCGATAGCTTTTCGTGCGTTTCCTGCGTCGGAGCGGCACAGGCGCACAGGCACAGAACCATCGCGGTTGCCAGCAGTGCGGCAATGATCCGCTTCATACCGATTCCTCCCCAGAGCATTTCTCACACAGACCGTAGAACAGGGTGCGGCGGGGATTGATGGCAAAGTGATGCTCCGCCATCAGATGCCGGTACAGCTCCCCCAGATGGGAACAGTCCAGATGCACGATGGCACCGCATTTCTCGCATTTCAGCATAAAGCAGTCGCGGCCGTGGGCGTGGGCATCACAATATTGATAGTAGGCACCCTCATCGGTGACGACCTTGTGAACGCAGCCCTGCTTTTCCAGCCGCTCTAACTGACGATACACAGTGGTCAGCCCCACGCTCTGCCCCTGCTGATGCAGATGCTCTGCCAGCTCGGCGGCGGTGGCGCAGCCGTCCCGACAGTCCGCAATACATTGCAGCACCGCCCGCTGCTGCCGGGTCATATAGGTAACGGACATGATGATTCCTCCAATTTGAAAATGAAAACCATTTTCAAATTATAAGAGCGATTCGGAAAAAGTCAAGAGAAAATCATAGGAATAGGAAAGAAAGTGTGATAAAATAAGAAAAACAACGGGAGGGATCATCATGCAGCACGAAATCACCACCAGAGAACCACTGCTGGACGAACAGGGGAATCTGCGTCAGGCGGGCTACGCCAAACAGCTTCTGCCCATCTATCGCCGCGCGGACATCAAGGCACCTGCCGCGAAGATTAAAGAATGGGATTATTATCTCATCGCCAACGATCACTTTGCTGTGGCGCTGACCATTGACGACAACGGCTATATGGGACTGGATTCCGTTTCGTTTCTGAATTTTGACGAGCGGTGGGAAAAGACGAAAAGCCCCATGCGCCTGTTTCCTCTGGGCAAGACCGGCTTGCCGGAGAACTCGGAGCGGGGCAATACCGCCATTCGCCGTAAAGCATATGCGTTGAGCTTCAACCACGAAAACGGCGGACGGGTACTGCGTTTCCGAATGTCCGATTTCCTGAACGGGCAGAGCATTGTCGGCAAGATCGTGCTGACGGAGGAGCCGGAGGAGAGCATGGTGATCTGCACGCCTTTCCATAAAGACGGCTGCTTCTACTATAATCAGAAGATCAACTGTATGCGTGCCGAGGGCACCGTGACGGTGGCGGGGAAGGAGTACCGCTTTGACCCGGCGAATTCCTTTGCTGTACTGGATTGGGGCCGCGGCGTGTGGACCTATCACAACACATGGTATTGGGGAAGCGCCTCGGGACAGGTAGACGGTGTTCCGTTTGGCTGGAACATCGGTTACGGCTTCGGCGATACCACTGCCGCCAGCGAAAATATGCTGTTTTACGGCGGAAAGGCCCATAAACTCAGTCAGGTGACCTTCCACATCCCCGTAAAGGACGGCAAGGAAGACTATTTGCAGCCGTGGACCTTTACCTCCGATGACGGACGCTTTGAGATGGACTTTATGCCCGTGCTGGATCGCGCCGCCTGCACGGATTTCAAGGTGCTCAAATCCGATCAGCATCAGGTGTTCGGTCGCTTTACCGGCAAAGCGATACTGGACGACGGCACGCAGATCCGGGTGAAAGACTTTATGGGCTTTGCCGAAAAAGTGGAAAATAAGTGGTGATTGCGTTAAGAATATATAAAGGGCAGCGTGCGGCATAAATGCAGCACGCTGTTTCTTTTTGGGAAAAAAGAGCGGCAAAATGAAAAAAACAGAAAAAAGGAGACAGTAAGAGCATTTAAAAATATAAATATATTGCTAATCTTGTATAAAAATAGATAGAAAGTTCATTCACAGAATGTTAAAAAAGTAGAATGTGCTGTTAAAAATTTATTAAAATTGCCAATTGTTACCCCGGGGGAAATCGGGTATACTTTGTACATAGTCCACAAGAAGGTGATTTTTTGCGGGCTTACATTGTTCCTTGAGTGTATTACACTCACAACCGTTTTCCGGCAATCGTTGGGAAACAAAATTCATTTATAAGGAGAGAAAACAATGGAAGAAAGAAAAGGCTTTGGATCCACATTTGGATTCCTGATGGCCGCTGTCGGTTCTGCCGTTGGTCTGGGCAACATCTGGGGC
>JAGHUH010000019.1 GCA_018064925.1 Candidatus Cacconaster stercorequi
GCACTATCTTGATGGCGTCACGCTGACCGCCTACTGCAACTGCCCTGAATGCTGCGGCCAATGGTCTGGCGGGCCTACATATTCCGGCGTAATGCCACAGGACGGACACACGATTGCCGTGGATCCGGATGTTATCCCGCTGGGGGCGTGGGTGGAGATCAACGGCATCCAATATCACGCAGAGGATACCGGCAATGATATCAAGGGGAAGCACATTGACATCTATTTCGACAGCCACGAAGCTGCAAATGATTTCGGCGTCAAAGCGGCGGACGTGAGGTGGTATGAATAATGGGCATATATGACGGCTACAGGGACTGCGTTTGCTGTGCAGAACGGTATTTCACCGCGTGTGCCTGCTGTGGTAAAGAAATGCTCAAAAAGCAAATGGTAACCATTCTTGTTAAACGAGGCTACTCAAATCCGAAAACCATCACACATCTGTGTGAAGACTGCTATTCAGCATTTTGTGACAGATATGAAATCTGCGACCAATAAAAATGCCCCGTCGCAGCGGCAACTGTGACAGGGCGGTGAAAATCTGATGGACGATATTCACGCCTCCATTGTAGCGCGTGGATACGGAAAACGCAAGGAGGATTTTATGTCTAAGAAAATCAGCGTAATTATTAAGGAGCCGGGCAAAGATCCCCGGCATGTGAACATCAGCGACAGCCTGAAGAACTTGCAGCGCACAGTGGGCGGGTATATCGAGACTTTAACATTCGCAACTGATGCCTGCATCATCTGCAATGAAGAAGGCCGCCTCCAAGGTCTTCCGTACTGCTGCACGTTTTTTGGCGCGGAGCTTGTCGGAACGATCATCATGGTTGGCGTAAATGGTGAAGAGTTTACAGACTGGCCTATGGCGTTTGCAGACACTAAGAGACTGTTTCCGGGATTGTGGGAGGTGTGACATGGCGAAATTAACAAGCGAACGAGTGAACGGTATCAAGACGGGATACTGGAGCCTTGCCAAGAAGGACGAGCTGATCCAGCGCCTCGGTCAGATCGAGTACCGCAGCGAGAAACTGATCAGTCAGATCTGTGACAGCCTTTGCCGGATGCCGCGTGGTGACGTTCCAGCTGATCAGCTGGAAGAATTCTGCGAGCACTGCCCGGCCACTATCCTGGCGAAGATGATTGACGGCGAGTATCCGTCAAATATCTGATAGGAGGCGGCTGATGTATATTTGCGAAGAATGCGAATCTGTTTTCGAAGCGCCGAACCGTAAGAAATACCGCGAAGAGCATGGAGAGATTACCATTTTTGAAACCTGCCCAAAATGCGGCAGCGAAGAGTATTCAGAGGTAGATTATTGCGATGAGTGCTACATTGCTGTAAAGCCTATGCAGGCCAGAATGTGCCGTAAGTGCAAGCTACGGTTAAGGGAAAAGTTTAGTAGATTTCTCGGAGCCCTTTCTCGAGTTGAGATTTTCGAGCTTGACGATATTCTTGACGGTGAAAGCATAGAAAATTTTTTGTAATGGGTGGGGTACACATTGCAAAAAAAATACTGCGATAATAGTAGTGCAGAAAAGAAAGAAGTGCGCTTCGCATGAAACCCAAAAGCGATGGTATCAGATCGTACATCAAAACGACCGTTGACATTTATTTCCCGTTTCCTGGAGGCATGTCGTGTCAGTATTGCCCGCTGCTGGAAACGTACTCGCGCAATATGTGCCGCCGCACTGGTGAATATATCGCTGACACCAGAGGCGTCGGGATGTTTTGCCCGTTGAAAATTATTGAAGAAAGTGAGGAGAGATAATGGGTATCCCTGTTCTTGTGATGGGAGAGTCTGGATCTGGAAAGACCTATTCCATCAGAAACTTCGCAAGTGATGAAATCGGCATTTTTAGTGTTGAAAAGGGACGCCTCCCTTTTAACAAGGGAGATGACGGAGAGCCAAGAAAGTTTGGTATTGTACGTAGAGCCAAGTACGACAGCATCAACAAGGCCTTCGAAAAGTCGAACAAGAAGGTGTACATCATAGATGACAGCCAGTACCTCCTTGTTAACGAGTTTTTCGACAGAGCGAAAGAGACCGGCTACCAGAAATTCACGGACATGGCTCTGAAGTTTCGCAACCTCATCCATGACATCAACGAGAAGTTGCCGGATGATGTGATTGTCTATTTCTTGCATCACGTCGAATATGACAGCGGTGGAAAGCTGAAGGCAAAAACCATCGGAAAAATGCTGGACGAGAAACTGACCGTAGAGGGGTGCTTCGACATTGTCCTGCATTGCCTTGATGATGGAGGAGAGCACTATTTCCTGACACAGGGGAAAGGTCTCAGCACGGCCAAAAGCCCGGCTGGTATGTTCCAGGAACGTATCCCCAATGATTTGAAATCAGTCGACACAGCTATTCGCGAATACTGGCAGCTGTAATCTTGAAAGGAGACAACAGTATGAAAAGATTTAATGGCTATAACCCGGCAATTCACAATGAGTACGAAGCACTCCCGGCCGGTGGCTATATCTGCCGAGTTGAGAATGCCGAGGTTGTCAGATATGGTGACAGCGAGCAACTCAAGCTGTCCATCGACATCGCCGATGGCGAATACAAGGACTTTTATGCAAAGAAGTACAGGAACGATGACCGTCCGTTGAAAAAGTGGAGCGGGGTATTTGGCCTGTGGCTTCCAAAGGACGACGGCAGCAAGATGGACAGGTGGGCAGTCAACCGCTTCAACAATTTTATCGGTTGCATTGAAGACGCGAATCCAGGATATTGCTTCGACTGGGACGAAGGCAAGCTGAAAGGCAAGACCGTCGCTTTGGTATTCCGCGAAGAAGAATTCATGAAGGATGACGGAAGTATCGGTGCATTTGTCAAACCGTTCAAAGCTATTTCAGTTGGAGATTGCCGCGACGGAAAATGGGGTAAGTATGACAGATTTACGCCGAAAAAATTGCGGGATGTTGCAAGCTATTCATCTTCTGGCGGATTTGGAGAAATTTCGGAAGACGATGAAACTCTCCCGTTCTAATAAATGTGGTGAAACATAATGGGAAACTTTCTGGATACACTCGAGGAGCTGTTTCCGAGCAAAAATGACTTTGACACAGTATTGCCATATCAATTTCTGTATCAGCAGAAACAGGAACAAAGCGTTTTTTCCTACAATCTCATGGTGCGGCAGATGGCGGAATATGCGCTGAAGGTCGGTTTCCGCGGGTTCAGCGGTATGTACAAGTCGTTCTGCCGCGCCATGCAGAATGAGAACCGGGAGATATATGATGCATACGGAAACGCCACGAGCTTTACGAAGCAGCCGATAGAGCTTGACGCAGGGAATTGGGAAGCAACAGACGATGGCATTAAACGGTCTAACGGATACGCTGATGACATCGCCTGTCGGCACCCCATTATGCCCATAGAGCGCCTCGTGAATATCGATACCGGAGAGGAAAAACTCAAACTCGCATTCCGCAAGGGGACGATCTGGCGGACAATCGTTGTGGATAAAAAAATCCTTGCAAGCACGAACAAGGTGACGGAACTGGCCGGTATCGGTATTGCTGTCACAAGCCAGAATGCCAAGTCATTCGTTGAGTATATTTCAGATCTCGAAAATCTTAACTATGATCGCATACCGGAGAGCAAATCCATAGGACGCCTTGGCTACATATACGGGGAGGGCTTCTCCCCGTATGTTGACGACTTGACGTTCGATGGAGACGCAGCGTTCAAAGCAATGTTTGAAACAGTGAAACAGTGTGGAGGTCGAGATAAATGGTTAGAGATGGCAAGAGAGGTGCGCGGCATGTCTCTTACTGCAAAGATTGTGCTTGCTGCATCGTTTGCCTCTCCACTTCTTGAGCCTCTCAACTGTCTTCCGTTCTTTGTGCACTTATGGGGCGTCGACAGCGGTACCGGTAAGACCGTGGCTCTGATGGTTGCTGCCAGTGTGTGGGGGAATCCGGCTATCGGTTCATTTGTTAAAACGTTCGACGGAACAGTCGTCGGAATGGAGAAAACGGCGGCGTTCCTGAACAACCTGCCACTGTGCCTGGACGAATTGCAATTGGCAAAGGACGTGCGTGGGAACACGCAGTTTGACGTCTATAAACTGGCCCAAGGCGTCGGCCGAACAAGGGGAAACAGAGGCGGCGGCATTGACTACACGCCGACATGGAGGAACTGCATACTTACAACAGGGGAAAGTCCGCTGACGGGTCAGAGTGCCGGCGCCGGCGCCGTAAACCGCGTAATCGACATTGAATGCCGCAGCTCGCAGGCTGTGATCAAAGACGGTATGCGAATTTCCGGCGTCGCTAAGCGAAATTACGGTTTTGCCGGGAAGGAATTTGTTTCGAAGCTGTACGAAAGTGAAGAAAATGTGGAGCACATAAACGAGCGGTATCAACAGCTTTTTCGAGAACTGTCGGAGCGAGACACCACGGAGAAGCAGGCCATGGCGGCCGCAGCTATCGTACTGGCAGACGAGCTCGCTTGTGATTGGATTTTCGGCGGAGAAGAAAAACCAATGACAGTGTCGGATATCTCTGAATTCCTTGCCAGCAAAGCCGCCGTGAGTGCAGGCGATCGTGGTTACAAATACCTTTGCGACTGGGTATCTCAGAACTCTCCGAGGCTGTGCGGAAAATCAGACACAGTGGACGTTCTCGGAGTAATCGACTGTGATAGAGCCTATATCATCCGAAATGTGTTCCTCAAGGTGCTGCAGGATGCCGGTTACTCGTCCGCTGCGCTGATCTCATACCTAAAGCAAAACCGCCTTATTGAGACACGAGGTAGGAACAACACGAAAGCGCGTAGGATAAATGGCATACCAACAGAATGTTTTTGCCTGGTCCTTCCGCACGGCGATCCGGAGACTGAAGATGATCTCCCATTGTAATGGAAAATGTGGTACATCGTGGGACGCAATGTCCCACGGCTTCAAACCGTTGCGCTGCAATGGTTTGCGTGCTGTTGAAAGTGCATCGTGGGACTGTGGGACGCATACACACGCTATATAAGGGAAATACATGGTTACAACTTTGTTACTTTCCATTGTTTTTTTGCATCGGAAAAAATGCAAAAATATGTCCCACAGTCCCACACCTTCAAAAAAGCTAGTGTTTTCAATGGTTTCAGCGTGGGACATATTGTACCACGCAGTCCCACAGTCACACGGATATATGGTGTCAAAAATTACCTTGACGCGGTTTTTATACTAGCAATCAGAAAGGAGTGATTTTTGTGGAATTAAGGCCATACCAGAAAGACTGCATTGACATTGTATGCAATCTTCAGCCGGGATCCTACTTATGTCAGATGGCTACAGGTCTCGGTAAAACTGTTACATTTGCTAATATCCCGCGTAGAGGGCGCGAGCTGATCCTGTCTCATCGCGAAGAACTCGTACGACAACCTCAGAAATATTACAGTTGCTCTTACGGCGTCGAGAGAGCCGGCGAAAGATCGAACGGCGAGGAAGTTGTCAGCGCGTCCGTGCAATCGTTAGTGCACCGGTTGGATAGATTCGACCCGCATGATTTTGATACGATCATCGTCGATGAGGCGCACCATGCGGCCGCGCCGACATACCGGAAAATCTTGGAGTATTTCAAGCCGCGTCTTACGCTTGGTTTTACAGCTACTCCAAATCGCGGAGATAAGGTGCGGCTGGATGATGTCTTTCAGGAGATTGTTTTTTCTAGAGATTTGCGGTTCGGCATCGAAAATGGTTATCTAACAGATATTCACTGTCTCCGCGTAAACATTGGGTACGATCTGTCCGCTGTTCGTACAAGACTCGGAGACTATGCTCCGGGTGAGTTGGATGCAGCAATGGATGGCACGGCGGACGCGATCGCAGAAGCATATAGGAATTATGCAAAAGGGCCGACACTGATATTCTCCGTGAGCGTACATCACGCAAACGAGATTGCAGCTAAGATTCCTGGCGCTGTTGTCGTAACTGGAGAGACAAAGGATCGCGTCAGCATTATCGAGCGGTTCACGGCTGGCGAGATTCCTGTGATTGTAAATTGTATGGTTTTCACAGAAGGAACTGACATCCCGAGAGTGGAAACTGTTATCATAGCACGTCCAACTCAATCGGAGGCGCTTTATGCGCAGATGGTTGGCCGAGGGTTGAGACTATACCCAGGTAAAGAAAAGCTGATACTAATCGACTGTGTTGGCATCACTGGAAAATCATCTCTTTGCACAGCACCGTCACTGATTGGCATTTCAATGGAGAATATCCCTTCGCACAAGAAGGATGAACTGCAGGGAGCTTTGTTTGATCTACCACAGAAAGCGATTGCAGCATCTGATTGCCCGGAGAGCTGGGTCCGCAATGTTGAGATCGTAAACTTGTGGGCGCAGGAGCAAAAATACCAGATGCACGATGTCAACTGGTTCAAGATGCCGGATGGATCGCTGGTGTTATCACTGCTTGGACGCGAGAAGATCGTTCTGCGTCCGCAAGATGAACTCGGCCGCACACAGATCAGAATGCGAGGAGAAACATCTGATGTGATGCCGATGCAGAAAGCGCTGGATGATATTTTCGTTTGGCTATGCGAACACAGAAACGAGGGGCGATATATCTGGGATACAAAAAAAATTAAGAAGTGGGGTGCGGGCTCTGCCACGTACCAGCAAATCAAACTCATCGGTAGGATGTGCAAAGGATTTGATGTCGAAGGCCTCACCAAAGGGCAGGCAAGTCAGATTCTGAACAGGGTTTTGAATGGGAGTGTGAAAAGATGAAATTATTCGCCAGCAAGGCAGATGATCGGGATACGATCTGCATGATTCTCTGCCGGAACGGATATACGGTTCGGCAAGGTAGTGGGAGGAGAAATCCAGAGGATAAAAGAAAATCGAACTATGTGGAGGTAGTGGAAGATGGCATCCGAGAGACAGCATCAGCAGGCAGTCATAAAATGGTCACAGCAGCCGGCAATACGGGAAGCGATGCCGGAGCTGGCGATGCTGTATCACGTCAAGAATGAAATCTCCCCTGGCGCCGGAGCTGGTAGCGTTGCCGCCGATAAGGCAATGGGAGTAAAAAAAGGCGTTCCGGATCTATGCCTCCCGGTTGCAAGGAGAGGTTACCATTCGCTTTATATCGAAATGAAGAACGAAACTGGCCGCACATCTGAAGCGCAGAAATGGTGGGCAGAACATCTTCTCGCGGAGGGGAATTATGCCACTGTTTGCCATGGGTGGCAGGCGGCTGTTGATGTGATTTACTGGTACATGGGACTCGGAGGCGAACAGAATGAGTGAGATTTCCGTTGTAGAAAAGGCTGCCATGCATGGAGAGCCAATGCCTGTCGGATTATGCGGAAGAGAAGTTGTAGAGTACATTGGATTGCGATATTTGTATCTATCGGTAAAGCGCGGCATCATCACACGTGAAATGGCGTCAAAAGAGAAAAGGCAGCTTATTGCAGATCTGAATGGAGCGGAAGCTGCACACGAGTTTGATATCAAGTGCTGGGAGTCAGCCGGAAGAAGATATGCCGCCACCGAGTCTGCGAGGAATACTTACCGCAAAAACCGAACATTGGAAAATGCGGACAAGTTGATGGCGGCGCTTGATGGCTTGGAGGTGCCACGTGAATAAAGACGGAAGAAGGGCACGCATGCGGCTCAGCTGCTGCCCGAAGTGTGGCATGGATAGCGGCCGCCGGCTGGTATCCGATACGGTGCCAGAGCGGCACTTTGTCCGGTGCGAAAGCTGCGGGTATATAGTTTCCGGAAGCACGCAGAGCGCAGCAACAAAAAAATGGGAACACGGAGGTCGAGCATGATTGAAAGAAAGGAGATTATCAGGATCCTGCGGAGGATGAAGCTGGAGCATGGGCCTACCGTCTGCATCGGGTGTGGCCATGAGCACGGTTGCGGAGTGCACGGATGCGCGGTGGTCAATGAGGCCATTGTGGCCATCAACACCGCCGAGGCTGATCTGGCCAATAAGCAGCGGGAGATTGATGCGCTGCGGAAAGCAAATGAGGGACTGCGGTATCTTAACGAGCATCTCGCAGAGAAAAACCGCAAGATCAATCAGGAGAACGAGCGCCTTCGCATTGAAAATTGGTGGCTGAGGAGGGGCGAGTGATGGAGGATAACGATGAGATTGATTGACGCTGATTTGCCAATGGAACAAATGGAAAAACTGTTAGACCACCATTTAATGATGGGTAACTTTTCTGCTGATGGTGCGGTGAGTGACTGCGTTGAATTTTTGAAAACCGCTCCGACCATTGATGCCGAGCCGGTTGTGCATGGGCGTTGGATTGATGATGATGATGGCTACCATTGCTCAATTTGTGGAGAAGATTATTGCTATTTATTCTTTAAATGCGAATTGTATAATTACTGCCCGAACTGCGGTGCGAAGATGGACGAGGTGAGCAAATGAAAACTAAGAAATCTGATAAACCGCGCAAAGTATGTGGTAAATGCTATCATGAATACGCTTGCTTTTATGCTGGGGGCGGCTGCGGATATATGACTAACACCGATGCTACTCATTGCGTCAACTACGAAACATTGACAGACATTTTGGAAAAGTACGCAGGGATATTCGGGTATGTAAAGACGGGAGAGGTGAGCAACAATGCCGAAGAATAAAACGCACAATCAGCCGCAACGCCGCGCGTCGTGGGCGGATGTGACAAGGGCGAGGCACCGCGGGGTTGATACCGCCGAGGCTATATTCCTCACGGTGCTGTCCGACAAATACGGATGGGGAGGTGACCAGATGTCGGAGTTTTACGCCCAAGCGGCAAAGCTGTCACAGGAGATTGTGGAGGGTAGGATCAACGTCAAGGATTTGGCCAATGTCCTGCGAGATGAATATCAGATAGATCTGGAGGTGTGATATGCTGAAAGTTGGCGATAGAGTCCGGCGTGTTCCGGCGACTCACGACGGTGGGACGGGAAGCAAAGAGATGTCCGGCATATCCGGCAAGAAGCTGACCGGAACCGTGGTGTACATACCGGAGCACAAGCGTTTCCATGTTGCCGAATTTAGATTTGGCAGATACGCATATAGAGAGTGCTTTGACGGGGTGGAACGATGATCCCGGTCCCATGCTACCCAGACTGTGGCGAGAGAAGCCCGACCTGCCACAGCACGTGCGCAAAGTATCGCGTTTACAGGGAGTCAGTAGACAGGGCAAGGGAGAAACGAAGTAAAGAGTGTGAGGAGCGGTACAGGACAGACCCGCGCAATCAACCGGTGATGTCTGCGATCTCTTTGAACTGCGAGCGGAGGAAAAGGAGGGGCAGATGACGAAGGAACGGTTACGCCAGTATATAGCGTTATCAAAAGAGGCGCAGCAAATCAAGGAGCAGATTGAAGAAATCAATGCCTCCATGTTATCACCCAAAATTCAGCGCATCAATGGTGTGCCGAGTGGCGGTAACTTTGGCGGCAGCGTATTGGAGAC
Source organism: Candidatus Cacconaster stercorequi (assembly GCA_018064925.1). GTDB lineage: Bacteria > Bacillota > Clostridia > Oscillospirales > Oscillospiraceae > Vescimonas > Vescimonas stercorequi. The sequence goes on from JAGHUH010000019.1 coordinate 9,434, forward strand.
GATGGTTACCAGATATGATAGTTTGGTTGCTATTTACTGCGAGAAAATGAAAATTATAGCAGAAGAACAGAAAGCCATTGAGAACGCAATATCTACACTCAATTCGAACGAGAGAATTATCATGCGGGCGCGCTATATAGAAGGACTGCCGTGGGATAAGGTTTGCGAGAAAATTTGTTATTCAAGACGTCAAGTTAACCGCATCCACGGGATAGCGTTGCTGAAAATAAGAGAACCGGGAGAATAAATCTCCCGGTTTTTCTACAAAAAATTGAATAAGTGCTTGACATTATTACGGTATTGTGATATTATAATATCAGAAAGGAGGTAAACAGATGGCTAAGAAAAAGAAAGGGGAAAAGAAAAAACCCTTGAAAGCATGGGAACTGGTAAGGCAGATAACTGAAACTCTTTCCTACATCGCAGTTATCCTTACAGCAATCCATGAAATCCTCAAGGGCTGAGAAACGGGGAGGGAAACCTCCCCAACTCTCAAAACAATTATAGCTGTCTGTAACGCTATGGTCAAGAAAAAAATTAAAAATTCCGGGTTGTATCTTCTGTTTTTCATGGTTTTTATCATGGCAAGGAAATCCGGGTTCGACTGGCCGTTTTATGTTTCGGCTGCGCTTACTGCAATTGTTGCAATCATGGATATTGTGGAGGTGGTAAAGCGTGGAAGAGAATAAATTGCTTTCTGTAAAACAGTTTGCGGAGTTGCACGGATTGCACGATAGCCGTGTGAGGCGCTTGATCCTTGATGGCAGACTACCTGCAACGAAGGTGGGCAATCAGTGGGTTATCAGTGCAACGCAGGAACCTCCAAAAGACATGAGAGTTAAGTCTGGGAAGTATAAGAACTGGAGAAAAAAAGAGAAAAAATGAAAAGATGGCACACTATGGCACATTTGTCTGTGCTATCATAGTATCATCAAAATTTGCGAAGGCACCGCCCAGAAATGGGATGGTGCCTTTTCGTTTGGACGCCGAGGGAAAACTATGCAGTTTACAGTGCACGGGGTGGGGTGCTGCTGCATCAAAGGGAGGTGAGTGCCGTGGGAAGACCGAGAAGGATTAAGAGTCAAAAAGAGTTGGAGCAGAAATGGGAGGAGTTCAAGCAGTATTGCGATAACTACACGGTGCTTGTCCACGATTTTTCTGCAAAAAACAGCGAGTTTGTCAGTGCCGAGCTGAAGAAAAAAATCACATATACCATTGAGGGATTCTGTGTGTTCATCGGGATGGCGAGATCGAATTTTTACGACATATATGCGAAAGATGAGAGGTTTTCGGACATTATCACGCGCATGAGGGAAGAATGCGAGATTGACGCCCGTTTGAAGTTCGAGACTGGCCAGATCCCGCCGCAGCTGGCTGCACTCTGGATGTCGAAGCATGGCTATTCGGCCAAAACAGAGACCAACGTGAGCGGCAGTATCAACGATGGCAAGCTGAACGATATTCTCGAACAGTTGAAGGAGGATTGACGTGGCACGCTTCCTGCTGTCGCCGAAGTACAAGGATTTCCTTCGGCACCGTGGCGCGTCTGTGGAGTTTCTGGAGGGTACGACGGCTGCCGGAAAGACTACGGTTGGCGCTGTAAAGTTTCTCCTGATGGTGGCGGCGGACAACTGCGGGAAGTCGTCGGTGATCGCTGGACTCGACAACGGTACTGTCGAGAAGAATATCATCAACGCAGACTTTGGCCTGATCGACGTCTTCGGAGACCAGCTGGAGTACAACGGCAATGGAACGAGCCGGATCAAGCTCCCACACCTGCTGCTGCATACCGGCAGCGGCGACCGTGTTATCTACGTCCTCGGCTATGACGATAGTAAGCGCTGGAAAAAAGCACTGGGCGGTCAGCTCTACGGCCTGTACATCGACGAGCTCAATATCGCCAACATGGATTTTGTCCGTGAGGCATCCATGCGCTGTGACTACCTCATAGGGACACTTAACCCGGACAGCCCGGAACTCCCGGTGTACAAGGAGTATATCAATCATGCCCGCCCGCTGCCGCAATACGCAACAGACGGGCCGGAGGAGCTGCGCGCCATGCTGGATGAGCCGGAAAAGCCCGGGTGGGTGTGGTGGTACTTCAGCTTCGATCACAACGCCGCTCTGAGCGCCGAGAAGCGCCGGAAGATCGTGGACGCGGTACCTCCTGGTACAAAAATCTATAAGAACAAGATTTTGGGCCTGCGCGGGAAAGCGACAGGCCTTGTCTTTTCCAACTTCGACCGGCACCGACACTGCATCAGCGCCGAAGCCGCCGCGAAAGATCGGTTTATCCAGTTTTCACTGGGCGTGGATACATCGTACAGCTCCAAGAGTGACGATACCATCGCCTTTGCATTCGTCGGCATCACAGCCGACCACCGGTGCATCCTGCTGGCGGAGAAGGTATACAACAATCGTGACCTGAATACGCCGGTGGCGCCGTCAGACACGGTAAAAAACCTCGTTGCGTTCGCTGACCGATGCCGAGAGCGGTGGGGGGCATTCCGCGACATCTTCATCGACTCGGCAGATGCTGCCACTATCACGGAGTGCGGGAAGTACAAGCGCCAGAGCGGATGCCTGTATAACTTCTACCCTGCGTGGAAAAAGACGAAGATCTTCGACCGTATTTTGCTGCAAAGTGGCTGGTACGCACACGATCAGTTTCTGGTGGTAGATGACTGCGCGGTGTTCTGCGGCGAAATGGACCGATATAGCTGGCAAGATGACAAGGACGCCACGCCGGAAGACGGAAACGATCACATGATAAACGCCACGCAATATGCGTGGCTGCCCTATAAGGAAAAGATTGGGGGAGAAACACCTTGAGATTGGGGGATAGACTCAGAATGGCAATCAGGACATTCTTGAAGATTGACGAAGCGGACGGGAATACCATCCGCATCAAGGAGCGGTTTGACTTCCGCACCAACGCATTCAAAAACCGCATCTGGTATCGGGGAGAAGCGGATGAGCTGCACCAGCTTTACAAGCAGGTGGAAGATCCGCTGTGCAGTTTCTGGAACGCCTCACCGTCTGTCGGCCGCGAGATCCGCAAGATCCACACCGGACTACCCGGTGAGATCATTGACACGCTCACCGGCATCATCGCCCGCGATCTGAACGATATTGAGCTGGAAGATGCGCAGCAGAGAGACCTTTGGGATGACATCGAAGATGAGAACAATCTTTCCGAAGTCCTCGAGAAGGCGATCCGTGAAATTCTGATCGTCGGAGACGGAGCGTTCAAAGTCAGTCTCGACGGAGAAGTATCTGATTATCCGATTATCGAGTTTTTCCCGGGTGACCGTGTGAAGTTTGTCCGTAAACGCGGCCGCATTCGCGAGGTAGATTTCCACACCGATTTTTCGGAGGAATCGCACAGCTTTACGCTGGTAGAAAAATACGGGTATGGCTATGTCCGCTATGAGCTGTTGCGCGACGGTAATCCTGCCAATCTGGACATGGCGAAAGCTACCGCTGGCCTCGTGGATGTCGCATTTGACGACAGCTTCATGATGGCGGTACCGTACATCTGGCGGCAGTCCGAGAAGTGGGACGGGCGCGGCAAGTCGCTACTGGATGGCAAGATCGATGCCTTTGACAGTTTGGATGAGGCATACAGCCAGTGGATCCACGCCATGCGCGAAAGTCGCCCGATGAAATATATCCCCGAAGATGTAATCCCCAGAGATGAAAAATCGGGGACGCTACTGGCTCCCAACCCGTTCGATACGCAGTTTGTGTCCATTCCCATGATGATGGGTGAGACGAGCAAGAATGAGATCGGCGTGATACAGCCTGAGTTCCTGGCGGATCGCTACGATACCACCTACAAGACGGCACTGGATATGGCTTTGCAGGGCATCATCAGCCCGTCTACACTCGGCATCGATGTGAAGAAACTGGATAACGCCGAAAGCCAGCGGGAAAAGGAGAAGACCACATTGTATACCCGTGGTGCTATCATCCAGACGCTGACACCGGCGCTGCAGAAGCTGGTAGAGGTTGCCCTGTGCAGCTACTACACGGCCAACCAGATGCCGCTGCAAGAGGTTTCCTGCTCCATCACCTTCGGCGAGTATGCTAACCCGTCCTTTGAGGCGGTGGTGGAGACCATGTCCAATCCAAACACGCCCATGTCCATCGAGGCAAAGGTGGACGAGATGTGGGGAAGCACGAAAGACGAAGAATGGAAGGCCGAGGAGATCAGGCGCATCAAGGAGCAGATCGGCGTGGTTTCCGAGGAGGAGCCGGCGCTCGCGCAGCAGATCGGGTTTTAACACTGGAGGTGCGGTAGATGGCTGAATATGACATTGGAGAAGCTTTCCGCCGCATCGAAGATGAGCTGATTTCCAGCATGCAGCGGAACCTTTCTCACCACATCAATCTTGAGGAAGAGGAAGGAATCAGCTATACCATGTGGCAGGTGGAGCAGCTGGCCGCCCTACAAAGGTATCAGCAGGAAAACGCCAAGGAGTTCCCAAAGCGTTTTGAAGAGATCAACACAGAGCTGGAAACAGTGCTGCGAGACATGCACGAGGCCGGCGGATTTGAGCAGGAGGAGGAGATCCTCAACGCCATCAAGAAGGGATTTGTCCCGCGCTCCGACGGCGAAACCATGCAGGCCACTTTCTTCGGCAAGAATAGCCGGAAGCTGGCTGCGCTGATCAATTCCACCAGGAACGACATGGAGCGTGCGGAAACGGCTGTTCTGCGGCTTGTGAACGATCAATACCGTAAGATCATCTATAACGCACAGGTGTACTACAACACCGGCGCCGGCACGCTGTCGCAGTGCGTGGATATGGCGTCCCACGACTTCCTTGCCGCCGGCATCAACTGCGTGGAGTACAAGAACGGTGCCCGCGTTGGCATCGACAGCTATGCCGAGATGGCGCTTCGCACGGCATCCACAAGGGCTTACCTGCAAGGCGAGGCGGAAATGCGGGACGGCTGGGGAATCAACACTGTCAAGGTCATGGCTCGCGGGAATGCTTGCCACAAGTGCATGCAGTGGGTAGGCCGGGTATATTACGACGATGTGTGGAGCGAGGTCCCGCCACCGCCGGCAGAAAAAAGAAAATACCCGCTGCTGTCCGAGGCGATTGAGGGTGGCCTGTACCACCCAAACTGCAAAGACACTCACAGCACATACTTTGAAGGGCTGGAAGACGAGCCGCAGAAGCCCACGCAGAAGGACGCTGACAAGGCTGCAGAGACGTATAACGCCGAGCAGAAGAAAAGATACGCCCGGCGGCAGGCGCGCAAATATGAGCGTCT
>JAGHUH010000035.1 GCA_018064925.1 Candidatus Cacconaster stercorequi
TGTAGAAAAGGCGGCAGCAGCTGATGCCGCTCCCGCCTCATAATATTTTGCTCTGTTTTGCACCGCTATTTGGTGTTTACACAAAATTTGGGTTAGCCCCCCCTGTTACCTGGACTATGAAGTCTTTGTGCCTTATGTTGCAGACACATACGCTTATCCCTATATCTCTCTTGTTAACGGTCCCGATCCGAAATATCGCTTTGAGCGTCATTTCCTGCAACGTGTACCCCATGTTTGGCGTGGCAACGGCTGGGTGTACTTTTATATGCTTCCTATTGTCGGCGTTTACAAAGTCGGCGTGAAGCGGTGGGACTGCGACACTCAAGAGCTTCTGTCCCGCGAAGTCTCTTATTTGATTTTCGACGGCGACGACATCGAGGATATCTCAAGGGAAAATGTGATGCAACGCTTTGCGAGCTAACCTGTTGTTCCGGAAGTTTTTTACTATTTGTACAATAAACCCTCTTCGTGCCCTATGTTACAGGCACATACGCTGGTTGTTTTTAATATTATGGAGCGCAAATAAATATCCCCCGGCGTAGCTGGGGGATATTTATTTGCGCTCCTATTCCTTTTGGTACTACTGTTGGCAACACATGATGGCTTGCTTAATATCAATATAACCATTTGCTGCACATTTTCCCTGTAATGCTTCTGCTGGTGTTGCAGATGCTACAAGTGTGGCTTTAATCTCTGCCGGACTGGCCTGTGGATTGACTGCAAGCATCAAAGCTACAGTAGCGGTTACAAATGACGCCGCAATAGAAGTACCGTTTGCCGTTGTAATTTCATCGTTTGGTATGGTTACCTCAACATCAACGCCCGGCGCCATTATATCAACCGCGTTGCCATATCCACTTGTATCGTATATATTTCCGTTTGCATCTACCGCGCCAACTGAAATAACATTGTCCAAATTGTAGCTGCAAGGATAGAGCTTATTTTCGTCAAGATTGATGTTCGAGTTGCCGGCGGCGCAGACAAATATGACATCTTTATTTTCTCGCATAACATCAAATAATTCCTTAGAATATGTCTCGAAATTCCAACTACAGTTTACGACCTTTGCCCCTTTTGCAATGGCGTATTTTACAGCTTCTACCGCATCCTTGACAGTTCCTTTAGTGCCGTTCAAAAACTTCACGGGGAGTATAGAAACATTTGGCACAAGATTTGCGATATTGGTACAAATATATGTGCCGTGATAATCATATAAACGCTCATCGTATATTGAATTATCGCTGTTGTAAAAATCCCAACTGATCGTATCGTCAATATAACCGTTTTCGTCATCATCCTTGCCGTTGTCTGCTATTTCAGAAGGGTTGTTCACTATTTTCCCCTGCAATAGCGAAACTGATGTATCAACGCCTGTGTCTACCACGGCGACAATAATATTTGGATCGCCTTGTGAAATTTTCCAAATATCATCGTTGTTATTGCGTGTGCCACAGCCAAATAAGCTGACTAACATAATAATCGCTAAAGCACCCGCCACATACTTTCTTATTTTCATATAGTACCTCTTTCTGTAAAAATCCTCTATGCACATAAGGCATAGAGGATTTTAGGTTTTATTTCCCTCTGTTGTCGCAATAGTCAACCAAATCGATGTATCTTAATACGGCATTTTCCCGATCACGGGCAAAACTGCGACCCTCAAAGTAATATTGTACATCCTTATCCACAATCAGGTGCTTTGCAATTTCCTTATCACACCTAACTTTCACCGTAGTATAGGAGTCTATGTCGTCAATATCTTCAGCGTCAACGCCGCCAAATATGATGCCATCTTCATCAGCTTTTTCGGTGTATGTAACAAAATAGGAGTTCTCTCCATCCAAATGAACATCGGCGATAGGAGTTGAGAGCCACAGTTCTACATAGGAATCATCTAACAACAGCGCATTCCCGAACATAAGCAATAACACCAATGACAATGCGATAAGAACAATCTTCATACCCTTTCCCATCTTTTTTGTAAAAGGTATGACAAATCTGATTCCCATAATAATTGTCACAAGTATGAGCAGCGCTTCTACCCATTCAAGCACAGTTTCTGCAACACCTACAAAATGACATATCATTATTTTGTATACAACATGATTATATAGTGTCAGAATTATGGCTAACAGAAAGCCCCAAAGTCTATTCCATTGAAATGCAGATTTTGTCATAATGTCTCCTTGAAACTATATCAATATTTTATGATAGAATCTTTTTGTCTTGTGCTTTGCCATGCTTTACCTGGCGTTATACCACTACTGGTAAAGCTAATACTGACTGAATCTAAAGTTACAGTCCTATGCAAATATCTCGAATAAAAATGTGCATCTTTTTTTGTCTTTCCTGCGTAGCAAGTTTGGTATATTACAAAATGGCATTCTCCGTTTTTTGTCCTATAGTCTTTACTGCCATAAAAGTTATTCATTACTGAAATAACTTGAGGGAATGTAAATGAAATATTCCTACTGGCTGGTGTGTATGACATATGCTTGCTTTTATAAGCTTTGGTATACTTTCCTCCGGGCAAAGCAGTTGAGAATTCATAATAGCTTGCCAACCCACCGGGAGCTATATAACCGTATTTGTTATTTTCACCTGCATAAGTCAAATCGCTGCCTTTCCAAGAAGCGGCTATTTTATCGTTAAAAAGGCTCATTACATAGGGACTTTTCCATTCATATGATAAATAAACCTTGTACACAGGTTTCTTGCTGGTTGACTGATTAACAATGCTCTGTACAAATTTCAACTTACTATCTTCGATTATACTACCCGATGCTGTTACATCACGAGGCTCATCCTTTACCGTAACTTCCTTTTCGCCCTCTAAGATTTCCTCGCCGGATTCCACCGCGTCACGGAACAGCTCGGCATCAGTCTTGCTCATGCCATACTCACTTTTCAGCTCTTTATCCGTCATGTCATACATCTCGTCAATCTGCTCTCTGGCATCATCTAACGCATCAGGATCAGCGCCCTGCTCTAACAGTTCTTCATCCGTATAACTACACAGGGCTTCTATTTCTTCTAAGTTATCCACTTCCATGGCGCAGGTTGATATATCTAATGAGTCTGGGTCTTACCGGAATGCGTTGGCCACTTCCGCAGCAGTTTCTTCACTCAATACCCTTGCCATTTCCTCGTCATAGCCGGCACTTACTAAAGTTCTAATATTCTCCTCATAGCTAATGTCCGCCGCAAATACGCTTGGTGTTGTCGCACCTATAATACTAAGCGCTGCCAAGGCTCCGGCTATTCCTTTTGTTAAAGTTGTTTTTGTCATAAATGTCCTCCTCATTCATTATAAATTTCATTGGGAAATTGGGCAATTTCTACGTCTTTCCGTTTACCGTAAATCGCATCTCTGTGCCGCGGATCATACTACTCGCCGCAATACATCATGTAATTTCAAGCGATTGTAACTCAGTCGTACACACGCCATATAATACAATATACCATGTTTACATTTCCCCTTGCTTTGCTTTTTTATATCTTTTTTTGTTGGAAAACGTTGGCTTTTGTTGGGTGACAACAGTGCATTAATGCAAATATAATTAGTTCGGTAATTTGAACGCCAGTTATATTCGGTTTCAGTGTATCATGTGATTACTGAATACTTACTGAATGACTTACTTGTATTTAGCGTGTTCACACTCACGCTCTACAAACAAGTATCGTCTATAACCTCCGGTACTTTATTTTAGCATGTATTTTTCCGTTTGTCTTAACAAAAGGATAATCGGTCGTTTTTAAGGGATAACTGGTAATTTTGTATTTGGACTTTGAGAAATTATAGTCTTGCAAGTAGAAATAATACTCTACAATTATTTTTTAACACGGAAAACAACGCATGTCAACGGTAAAACGCGTAGGCCGTGTAGAAACATATACCCGTATTTTGTGCATGTTGTGCAAACAAAATGATACATTATTGGTGTAGCAACTAAAATGATCTATCCGCGTATAATACATCAAGCTTATTTGCGAGTATTGTGCTCAGAAAAATAGAGGCGCAGTCTATCTTATATTAGTTGTTTTACGCTTGTCACATTTTATATCTATTTGTTGCAATATTGCCCATTTGGGTGTCGATTTCCTGTACTTCCTCTTGATTATTGTCCGATTTTCTGCTATACTAAATTTACCTAAAATTTACCCAAAATATGATGTTTGTTTCACACCGGCTTCATTATTTTGGGTTCTTTTTTTCTCTTGAGCACCAATTCTAATGGCTAAAGTGGGAGGATAGTTTATGGGTATCGCTGGAATGCAAGATATTAACAAAATTCTCGCGTTCGGGAATGTCATGGTGACGAGTTTTGACCAGGACGAAAAAACAGGGGAAATTACTCTTTTTGGTGAGCTCAAAGGAAACCTCTGTTCGGTGTGTGGGTCTGATAATGTTTCCAAGCGAAGCCGTTACGTCCGCACGCTTGCAGATTGTCCTATTATGGGACATAAAGTAACGCTGAAAATCCTTACCAGTCGCCTGGATTGTCACAACATGAAGGTTCCCCACGCAAATCGGGAAAATGTTCTTCCGCTGATTCAAGGCGTTGCTTCAGGCGCAAGGATTACTCCGCGGCTCAAAGCCCAAATCGCGAACTACGATTTTTCTAAGGAAACATTTAGCAATATTGCAAGGAAATTTGGTGTCTCTCTGGACACTGTGTGCAAGATATTCGACGAAAAAATCACCGCCTTGGAATCTGAGTTGAAATACCCGGAATGCACAATGATAGGCATAGACGAAGTACATTTGGGTGAGTTAGGCAAGAATAGTCGCCCTCGTATGTGTGGAACCATTGTCGATTTGTCGAACTCCGATACTAAACTGATTGACGTCTTGAGGCATAACAATAAGGCTACGGTGCTTGAGGCATTCCGCAAGTTCCCTTCTCCGGAAAAGATTAAATGGGTCTGCATGGACATGCATACGCCGTATGTTTCTGCTGTGAAGGAGTTCCTTCCGAAAGCCAAGATTATTATTGATCGCTTTCATGTTGAAGCGACTTTAACTGCAGCAGTCGGTCTGGCACTTAAACAGGTCAACGAATTTTACGAACGGGAAATCCAGAGTCTTTCTGAGCAGGCAGACCGAGAAGAGCAGATGCGCAAATTCAAAAAGCGGCCATATAGCGCTTTTTGGTTTAAGAAAAAGGTGTCCACCTACAACGAGGCATACGATATTCTTCAAACTAAGCAAAAAGACGGACGGAAGGCTACTTCGGATGACCTTAAAAAAGCGAAATCGACATATGGACAGTTTAAAAAGCTGATGACCTTGTGCAATGCCTATCCTGAGTATCAGAAGGTTTTTATGGTACGCAATGCTTTTGCTGAGATGTATGACAAGCAAACGAGATCTGAGGCGGAAGATTCATTTATGAAAGCTGTATCCTTGCTTCCGCCTCGGAGCAAGAAGGAAGATATCCTTGCGCCGTTCTGGAAATATGTCGATACGTTTGGTCGTTGGAATGACATGATTCTAAATTACTTTGACGCCGCAAATGAGCCTCATCGCTCCAATGGTCCAGTAGAAGGATGGAATAAGCATGTTTCCGGTGCATTTAACTTCGGAAATGGCTACAAATTCGAACACTTCCGCGCTAAAGTTCTATTTGGAGCTGGGAATGTCGTGCTTTCTGATGATTTTAAGCTCGTCTCCGCCTCTTCGAATCATGCCCTCGCAGCAGCTTCGGTGTATGCAGGCAATGACGACAACTGCTCCAAGACAACCACGGAATATTTCCGCTCACTCGTGCGAGGTATCGCGAAGACTCCCGAAATGAAGAAAAATGCATTCGTTGCAGATGTTGCTCGGAATGTTTCTACGGCGAATTATTCAACGCTTCGCGAAGTTGTTCTTACGAACCCTCAGCTTTCTTTCAATGTCGCGAGAGAACTTGACAGTCATATCTCTACAGAGGGACACATTCAATTTCTCGGCATCTCCCTCGAAGATTTTATTGCCGCCAGTAATTTCATCCACGCTCAAATTTCTGCTCACTTGGAGGATGAAAGCGTTCTCGTTAATACTGGCAATATTGCTGGCGATACCCTTGAAGAAGAATATGATGACTTTGATCTGGATATGGAATTCTAAAGTTTTCTTCCCTCACTGCAAGCAAAACGATTTTTAGAACAGATCGCCTATTGTACAAAAAATCCGCTCTAACTCATTACTGAGAGAGCGGATTTTTTCGTTACCCTTTACGCACGAACATAAAACCGAAAAGGTTGTTCATTTTGGAACCAACCGATAAAAATAAAAACGAACATTCTACCGAAAAGTTTATTCATTTTGGAACGAACACAAAAACTTAAAGTTTTCCTGCTTCACGAACACAAAAACTTAAAGTGCCAAAGAGTGACTCGTTTTGAGCCACTCTTTTTTGTTCCTCTGCGCCCCTGCACGCGGTATGAGGAAACCACGGAGAAGATGGATGAGATCGACGAGGACGAGATGTCCGATGCGGACAGCCTGTATTATCTGGAAGTGCAGCCCCGTATCAGCCGGAAGCTGCTGGAGGCAGGACAGTAAATGATCTGCACAAGATGCCATGCAAGACACCTCACCACGGGGTGTCTTGTGCTTTGTCTGCCATAATTGTTTCGCGCCCGTTTCAAATGCGTAAACCGACCGGCATGATATTGAGCTTCAGGGAAAAATATGATATACTATATTTAATTCGGACAGCAGCAGAAATGGCGGGTCATCGCCGAGGAAGGGAGCGCATTATGAGCAGGCAAGACAAACCCAAGATGACAAAGGATACCGTCCCGGAGGGCTTCACCATGAAGATGGCGCTGGTGGATGCATTGCCGGTGCTGTTTTTCGGGGCGAGCATGGTGGTACTCAGCATCCTGTTTTCCGATGTGCTGTTTCTGATCGGCGCACTGCTGTGCCTGTTGGCCGGCGCGGCCAAGGTGCTCTGGAAGGTCATCGTTGTGCGGCGGAAAAAGAATATCTGGTGGCTCTTTCTGCAAATGCGCATCCTGATGCCAATCGGCTTCGCCCTGATGCTGCTTTCGGTGCTGATCCACGCCAAAAGCATCGACTTTGCCAGGGTGTGGCACGCCGTGACTGCATTTCCACCGGTGATATGCTTTGCCGCGGGACTCATAGGCATGGTGCTGATGGGGATATTCTTCGTGAAGCTGGACAGCAGCGATGCCCGCTCCAACTGGATCGAGCAGGTGACCAACGGCCTGGCGCAGATGGCGATTTTCGTGGGATTGCTGATGCTGCTGTGATGGCGATTTTTTTAACCGATGACAGATTCCGTACCAAAGAAAGAAGAAAGGATATACCATGAACAAATTTGATATGCTGCTGAAGGGAAAGCAGGCGTGGAACGATTTTTGCCGAAATCATCCGCAGTTTCCCGCCTTTTTGAAGGATGTGAAGGCCACCGGAGTTCCCGAGGGGACGGACATCACCGTTACGCTTACCTACCCCGACGGACAGCGGAAGAAGGCGGGACTCCATGTCAAGCCGGAGGACATGGCGCTTTTGGCCATGCTGAAGGATTTGAAGTGAGATACACCGCGGAAAAAATGACTGCAACAAAGGCCACAGACGGGAAAACGCCCGCCTGTGGCTTTTCTCCGTGCATGGAAATTGCCATGCGTCGATTTTTGTGGTACGATGGATCGGAAGAACACACGATGGGTGGGAGATACCATGAAGCTGATACATCTGTCTGATCTGCATCTTGGAAAGCGGGTCAATGAGGTCAATATGCTGCCCGACCAGAGGTATATTCTGGCGGAGATCTTGCAGATCGTCGACGGGGAAAAGCCGGACGGCGTGATGATCGCCGGGGATGTCTACGATAAGTCCGTCCCCTCCGCCGAGGCGGTGCAGCTATTTGACGAGTTCCTTTGCCAACTGGCCCGGCGTGCGGTGCCGGTGTTTGTCATCAGCGGCAACCACGACTCCCCGGAGCGCATTGCCTTCGGCGGTCGGCTGATGCACCGCAGCGGCATCTATATGTCCCCGGTATACGATGGCACGGTAACGCCCGTTGTCCTGCATGATGCGTGGGGTGAGGTGAACATTTATATGCTGCCGTTTATCAAACCTGCCCATGTCCGGCGCTTTTATCCCGATGAGGAGATCGCCTCCTATACCGATGCCGTGTCGGCGGCCATTGCCCACATGGCGGTGGATCCCGCCGGACGCAATGTACTGATGACCCACCAGTTTGTCACCGGCGCACTGCGCTCCCAGTCCGAGGAGGTCTCTGTGGGCGGGACAGATAATGTGGATGCCTCGGTGTTTGCGGACTTCGACTATGTGGCGCTGGGTCATATCCACGGTCCCCAGAGCATTGGGCGGGAGACACTGCGCTATTGCGGCACGCCGCTGAAATACTCTGCCTCCGAGGCACGGCACACCAAGTCCGTCACCGTGGTGGAGCTGGCGGAGAAGGGCAGCGTGCGTGTGCGCGCGGTGCCGTTGACGCCGCTGCATGATCTGCGGGAAATACGGGGCAGCTACATGGAGTTGACCGCCAGAAGCTATTATCAAAGCAGCAAAACCGACGACTATCTCTACATTACCCTGACGGATGAGGAGGACATCCCCAACGCCATGGGCAAGCTGCGCGTCATTTATCCCAATCTGATGGCACTGGTGTATGACAACCGGCGTACTGCCGCCGCGGCACATATCGACGGCGCGGAGCTGACGGAGCAGAAAACGCCGATGGAGCTGTTCATGGCGTTTTATCAGCAGCAGAATAATCAGCCCATGAGCCGGGAGCAGGCGGACTTTTCCGCCGGGCTTATTGAGAAGATCTGGGAGGGAGAGGCATGAGACCGACAAAGCTGATCATTTCCGCGTTCGGACCCTATGCCGGACGCACAGAACTGGATCTGGACGCGCTGGGCAGCAGCGGATTATATCTGATCACCGGCGATACCGGCGCCGGTAAGACCACGATATTCGATGCCATCACCTACGCATTGTACGGCGAGGCCAGCGGCGACCACCGCGAGGCGTCTATGCTGCGCTCGATGTATGCCGCGCCGGAGACCCCTACGGAGGTGGAGCTGACCTTTGAATATGGCGGTAAGTCGTATGTGGTGCGCCGTAATCCGGAGTATCAGCGTCCTAAGAGTCGGGGCGAAGGCTTTACCAGACAGAGCGCGGACGCGCAGTTGACCTGCCCCGATGGGCGGATCATCACCAAGGTCAAGGAGGTCAACGAGGCGGTGCGGGATATTCTGGGCATTGATCGCAGTCAGTTTTCCCAAATCGCCATGATTGCCCAGGGAGATTTTCTCAAGCTGCTGCTGGCAGACACGCGGGAGCGGCAAGTCATCTTTCGGAAAATTTTCAAAACCGGCTATTATCAGACCTTGCAGGAGCGTCTGCGGGCCGAGTCTGCCCGTTTGGGAAAGGCGTGCGAGGAAGCGCGGCGCAGCGTGGAGCAGTATGTCAGCGGCACACTGTGTGATGAGAGCGATGCGTTGGCATTGGAGCTGGAGCGGGCGCAGACCGGCGGCATGACCGTGGAGGATATACTGATATTGCTGCGGCAGATCACGGCGCGGGATCGGGAGCGTCAGGCGGCGCTCCTTGCCCGGGACGGCGAAGTGAAAGAACAGCTGCAGCTTGTGCAGACCAAGCTGGGCGCGGCGCAGGAGCTGGCGGAAGCCGCCCGGCAATTACAGAGTGCCCAAAAGGAAGCGGAACGCGGTGGGCGTCGTCTTGAGGAGCGAAAAGCGGCGTGGCAGGCAGAAAAGGACCGCCAGACGCAGGCGGATGCGTTGGCATCCGAGCTCACGGCGCTGCAGGTGGCGCTGCCGGAATACGATGCCCACGATGCCAAGGCGGCAGAGGAACAGGCGCTTTCTCAACGGCTCCAAAGCGCGGTGGAGGAATTTGCCGCGGAATCGGAGCAGGTGAAGCGCGGTGAGGAACGGCTCACGGCGTTGAAGGCGGAGCTTGCGGGGCTTGTCGATGCCGGTGCCAGACGGGAAAAGCTGAACGCCCGACGGGAGGAAACGGCGCGGCGCAAAGCGGAGCTGGAAACGCTGCGGGAAACGCTGATGCAGTGGGGACAATGCTGCACTGCCCTGACGGCGGCACAGCGGGACTATGCGGAAAAAGCGCAGCAAGCGCAGCTTGCGCAGGCAGCGTATCAGCGAATGAACGCGGCGTTTTTGAATGAACAGGCGGGCATTCTGGCACAGACGCTGGAGGAGGGGCAGCCCTGCCCCGTGTGCGGTGCCGTGGAGCATCCCCATCCCGCCTGTGCCTCGGCGCAGGCGCCCACCGAGGCACAGTTGAAACGCGCCAAAAAGGAAGCTGACACGGCACAGCAGATCGCGGCGTCGGCCAGCGAAGCGGCGGGTCGGATGAAGGGCACGGCGGAGGCAAAGCGGACCGAGGCGGAAAAGCAGCGCCGGCGCCTGCTGCCGGATTGCCCCTGGGAGGAGGCGGAGAGCGCCGCGGCGGCGGCGCAGGAAAACGCGGACATGGATATCCGCCGATTGACGCAGGAGATGGCCGCCGAGGAGAAAAAAGCGGCGCGCAAAGCGGAGTTGGAGCGCACCATCCCACAGCAGGAGCAGACGCTGGATGCCATGCGCCGTGAGCTGTCCGGGCGGAGTGAAGCCATGGCTGCCATGCACGCATCGCACACGGCACTGACGAAGGAATTGGCACATCTGGCGGAAAAACTGCGTTTCCCGGAGAAAAAAGCCGCATTGCGAAGAATGGACACCATCGAAACAGAATGTGCCGCCATAAAAGAGGCACAGGAGCAGACCGAGAAAGCCTTCCGTCAATGCGAAAAGGAGATGGCCGCCCTTCAGGGCAGGATTCGTCAGCTCACCGAACAGCTTGAAAATGCCGAACCTATTGACGCGGAAGCGGCACAGCTTCGGCAGGCACAGCTCACCGCGGCACAGCGGGAGCTTACGGCAAAGCTGCAGACGGTGCATACGCGTCTGTTGGTGAATGAGACCGCCGCCGGACACATTGCGGACACGATGCAGGCACTTGCCGCCCGGGAAAAGGAGTGGGCGTGGGTCAAGGCGCTCTCCGACACGGCCAACGGCACGATAACGGGGAAGGAAAAGGTGATGCTGGAGACCTATATCCAGATGACCTATTTCGACCGGATCGTGGAGCGGGCCAATGTGCGTTTCATGGTCATGTCCGGCGGCCAGTACGAGCTTCGCCGCCGCGCTGCGGCGGAGAACAACCGCAGCCAGAGCGGTCTGGAACTGGATGTCATTGACCATTACAACGGCACGGAGCGCAGTGTGAAAACACTGTCCGGCGGTGAATCGTTCAAGGCATCACTGTCTCTGGCGCTGGGTCTGTCCGACGAGATCCAGTCCTCGGCAGGCGGGATCCGGCTGGATACGATGTTTGTGGACGAGGGCTTCGGTTCGTTGGATGAGGAGTCGCTGCGTCAGGCCATCCGTGCCCTGTCGGAGCTTACCGAGGGCAAGAGACTGGTGGGTATCATCTCCCATGTGGCGGAGCTGAAGGAACGCATCGACACCCAGATCGTTGTGACCAAGGACAAAACCGGCGGAAGCCGCGTGAAATTGCTGATACCGTGATATGCGACAGGCGCACCCACCATGCGTGCGCCTGTTGGTGCGTTTCGCGGAAAGTACACGAATAGGTATTGAAAGCCATGGTAGGATTTGATAAAATAATCAAATATATCTATTGTGGCGGCAGCAGGAGTATGTCGCCGAGTATCGGAAAAACGGAGACGGGATCATGGAAATCGTAAGCGTAGACAAAAAGCTGATCCGAAAATTTGTGGATTTTCCGGACGAGCTGTATCGGGATGATGCGTGCTATGTGCCGTATATGAAGGCGGATCTGACGCGCACGCTGAAAAAACTGCTGCTGGAGGAGAAGTCCTATACCGCCCTGCTGGCGCTGGACGATGGCGGCAGGGTGCTGGCGCGGGTGCTGTTCACCGTGGCGCGGAACAAGCAGCTGAACACGGAAAAGTGCGGCTTTTTCTCTATGTACGAGTGCGTGGAGGACGACACGGTATCCCATGCGATCCTGTCCCGTATGCGGGAACTGCTGGCGGCGCAGGGGGCGGAGTATATCTCCGGCACCTACTTCCCCTACGATCAGGATAACCGCCGCGGCATCATGGTACAGGGCTTTGACCGGGCGCCGCTGATCTTCACTTCCTACAACCCGCCGTATTATAACGACCAGATGGTGCGCTTCGGATTTGAAAAGGACGCGGACACCTATGAATATACGATGCGGCGCTGTGAGGAGAACGAGCGGCGTATCGAGAAGGTCTCCGCCTTTGCCCTGAAGCGGTGCAAGGTACATATCGACCGGGTGGATTTTCAGAATATCGACCGGGATGTGCACGATTTCCAGAGCGTGATGCAGGTGGCCACCAACGAGATCATCTATCAGGATGCGCCCACCGAGGAGGCGCTGAAAGCGATCCTGAAGGAGTGGAAGAGCTTTTTGAACAGAGACTTCATCCTTATTGCCCGGCGGGATGCGGACAACGCGCCCGTGGGCATTCTCATGGCAATTCCCGATTATTTTCAGGTATTCCGCAAGATGCGGGGCAAAACCGACCTGCGGGGGCTTCTGACGATGGCGCTGGAGCGCAAAAAGATTCGCGCCGTTCGAGGAATGCTGCAATATGTGATCCCCGAATACCAGAACAAGGGCGTGATCGCGGCGCTGTACTGTGCGTTTATGCACATGGTGGACAAGCACGGCGTGGACTATATCGAGGCCGGCACGATCATGGAGAATAACGATGCCTCCAACAGTGCCATCCGCGCCATCGGCGGCGAGCTGTCCCGGATCTACCGCATCTATACCATGAAGCTGGGCAAAGGAGGAACGGAATGATCGTTGCGGAAATGCTGGTGCTGTTTCTGTTTCCGGCGCTGGTGGTGTACTTAACCCGAAAGGTGCCGTTTCTGGGCAAGGTGGGCGCCATTGCACTGTGCTATGTCACGGGCTTTGTGCTGTCGGTGCTGCCTATCCACTATGACAAAAATCTGTCCCAGACCGTGGCATCGGTGCTGGTGGCATTGGCCATCCCGCTGGTGCTGTTCAGTCTGGATGTAGCCGGCGTTCGTAAGCTGGCAAAAAAGACACTGATCGCCTTCGCGCTGGTTATCGTGTCGGTGATGGCGGTGTCGGCGGCGGCAGCGGTCATCGCCGTGGGAAACGGTCTGTCGGATGGCCCGGCGCTGGCGGGTATGACCACGGGGCTCTATATCGGCGGCACGCCCAACCTGTTTGCCGTGGGCAGCGCCCTGTCGGGGGATATCAACATCATCAATCTGGCGAATATTTCGGACTCGTTGGTGGGCGGTGTCTATTTCCTGCTGATTTTGACCGCGGTGAAGAAGCTGTACCGCCGTTTGCTGGGCGGCAGCCACGCCGAGGAATGTGCACCAAACAGCGCCGAGGACATGGCGCAGGTGCAGCAGGAATATGACTACAAGAGCATCCCCCGGGACAGAAAGAGCGTGTGGAAGCTGTGCGGCGTGGTGCTGCTGGCGGTGGCGTGTCTTGCTGTGGGTGCCGGATTGGAAATTCTCATCAACGGCAACATGGATGGCAGTCTGTACATCATGGTGTCGGTGTCCGTTCTGGGCATTGCGTGCAGCTTTATCCCGCCGGTGCGGCGGGTGAAGGGCTCGTATCAGGTGGGGCAATATTTGATTTTGGTGTTCTCCCTCGGTTTGAGCATGAGCATTGATTTCAGCCGGATGATTGCCGGGATGCTGCCTACCTTCCTGTTTTTTGCCTGCGTGCAAACTGCTTCCATCGCGCTGCACCTGATCCTGTGCCGCCTGTTCCGTATCGACGGCGGCACGGCGCTGATCACCAGCACCGCCGGCATCTACGGCCCGCCGTTTATCGCACCCGTTGCCAATGCCTATGGCGACCGGAGCTTGATCGTGCCCGGTGTCATCTGCGGCACATTGGGACTTGTGTTGGGTAACCTGCTGGGCATCGGATTGGGCGGCGTGCTGACGACATTGCTGTGACAGAAAGCTATGTAAAGTAAATGTGCTTGTATCCCGGAGCGGAAGCTCCGGGAATTTTTTTTGCCCTGTTGCGCCAAAAACGGCAACGGATAGGACAACAAACGGCCTTTGCGGGCAAATAATAGGAGGCCGTTTCGTCCGGGCGGTGGCACATTGCATGGCGATGTGAATAGTAATAGGAATGGTGCCGGTTTAGCCGCACCCGTGGCGATGGGTTTCCTGACAATATGACGCGGCAGCTTGTCCGGCTGCCGGATAAAGAGAGGAGTTTTGCTATGGAGGACATCAACATTCTGGGCGTGAGCGGCGTGGCATTCATTGTCATCATCTGTCTGCTGATCGGCGTGATCGTAAAGGCCACCAGCCTGGCCAACAAGTGGATCCCTGTGATCTGCGGCGTCTGCGGCGGCGCACTGGGAGCTCTTGGTATGCGCTTCGGCGCGGTGGGATTTCCCGCCACGGACTACTTCAACGCCGTTGCCATCGGTATTGTAAGCGGTCTTGGCAGCGTGGGCTGCCACGAGATGGTCAAGCAGATGACAAAGGAGGATAACCGTGAAGATCATTGAGAAAACCTATGACTGGGCGTATGAGTACGGCCGCCGGGAACGCACGGATCATA
>JAGHUH010000026.1 GCA_018064925.1 Candidatus Cacconaster stercorequi
TGCTGAAAAGGTAACTGCTGATGCTACTTATATCGCAACATGGGAAGTCGATGCAAATGGCAATGGCAAGGCTGACAAGGACGAAGACAAGTACACTGTCACCTACACCGACGGCGTTGACGATGAAGAAATCTTTGTCGATCAGGTTACTTCCGGTATCCTTTCCGGCACTGCCACTCCCGCTTTCGACGGTACTCCTACCCGTGAAGGCTATGTTTTCAAGGGCTGGAATCCCGCTGTGGCTGAAAAGGTAACTACCGATGCTACCTATACCGCAACTTGGGAAGCCGTTCCCGCAGCAACTTATTCAGTAAGTTTCAATATGAACGGACACGGTACGCAGGTAGCGGCGCAGACTGTTGAAGAAGGCGGCAAGGCGATCAAACCCGCCGATCCGAAGGAAACCGGCTACAAGTTTGACGGTTGGTACGCAGATGAAAACTTCTCTACTAAGTTCGATTTCGACACGGAAATTACCGCAAATACTACGGTTTATGCCAAATGGACAAAGGACTCTGTTGCACCGACTGATCCGACCAGTCCTCAGACCGGCGATACCAGCAATGTGTTCCTGTGGATCGCTCTCCTGTTCGTCAGCTGCGGCGCTCTTATTGGAACCACTGTATACGGTAAAAAAAGAAGCGGAAAGCGCTGTAAATAATTAATTGCCAGAGAGGCGGTGTGGTGAAAAACCGCACCGCCTTTTCGTTAAAAGAGTTCCGCTAATGCTGGAATGCCTAAATATCTCGATATATCAAGGGCAAAACACTACAGATGGTTTGCCGTTAGAAGGAAATGGCGTCGATAGATTCATGTGGAAGCTCAAAAAAGCATGGTGAACCGGGAGTGAGAAACAATATATGGATAAGAAATTGACGGGAAAACGCTTTGATCGTTGGATCGTTCTTGACGGTTTCATAACAGCAGCAGGCGGAGAAAGGAAATGGCTCTGCAGGTGCGATTGTGGAACGGAAAGGTATGTTCTTGAGCGCAGCCTGCTTTATGGAGGCAGCAAGAGCTGTGGCTGTCTAAGAAAAGAAAAAGCGGAAAAGGCAAGGGCATACGATCTCACCGATAAGGTATTCGGAGATCTGACAGTACTAAAAAAAGCGAGCTTTCAGAGAAAAAATGGCGGAGTATGGTGGACCTGCATCTGCACCTGCGGAAATCGATGCGATGTTTCAGCAACTCTTCTGATAACCGGAAGAAAGACAAGCTGTGGCTGCCAAACCATAAAGAAATATGTATCTTCGGATATTTCGGGAAAAAGATTCAGAAAGCTAATTGCTTTATACCCTACTGATAAACGATCGGCTAAAGGCTCCGTAATCTGGCATTGCAGATGCGACTGTGGTAATGAGGTGGACTTCTCCTATAACGAGCTCGTATATGGCAATCTTCAAAGCTGTGGCTGCGTGAAACGTGAGCACGATAAGAAACTGACCTCTTTTCTAAACCATGTCGAAGGAACTTCTATTGAAACCATCAAAAGCAAAAAGGTTCCATCGGACAACACGACCGGTTACCGAGGTGTTTACAACATTCATGGAAAATATCTCGCAAAAATTGTTTTTCAGAAGAAACAGTATTATCTGGGGGTATTTGAAAACATCGAGGATGCGGTGAAGGCAAGACAGGAAGCAGAATTGGTACTGTTTGACGGCTTTGCGGATTACTTTGAGAGTTGGAAAAAATACGCGAATATGTTTCCTGACTGGGCAGTAAGCAATCCAATTAAACTTATAGTGTCGAAAGATAATAACACGCTTTCGGTTTCTATATTGCCGGAATTACCGGCTTTTTGTGAACCAGTGCTTAACAGTATAGAAGCATAACTTTAGTTGAAACAGGTGGTAACTGATGAGCGCAAAGTCTAAGGACTTGACTGGGATGAGGTTTGGCAATCTTGTCGTGATGGGAAAAGCAGATGGTCTTCGAAATCGGTATTATTCATGGCACTGCCGCTGTGATTGCGGCAATGGAATCATCGTAAATACCAAAAATCTGACCGCACATAGAACGACACACTGCGGCTGTAAATCTAAGGTGCTTCGAAATTCTCATCAGAAGCCTAAAGACAGGCGCGGAATGAAGTATGGTGCATTAACAGCACTTCAAATGACCGGCAAATCAAATGAAGGAGCTTTCCTTTGGGAGTGCGAATGTGAGTGCGGAAATCATATTACGGTCCCCGCAAAACAGCTTCAGAGAAATGGAGTAAAAGACTGCGGCTGCGGTTTGGGAAATAAACCGAAATATAAGGATATTACTGGCAAAAGGAAAGGACAACTGACAGCGCTGTGTCCAACGGACAAACGGGATAGTAAAGGATCAGTCGTATGGCGCTGCCGATGTGATTGCGGAAATGAAATCGAAATGACCGAAAGTGATTTCGTGTTCGGATGTTCTGTAAGTTGCGGGTGTGTACGGCAGCAACGATGGGACGAGTTTCTTCCGGCGCAGTGGTTGACCTTTGTCGACGGAACCTGCGTGGAATGGATCGCAAACAGAAAAAGCCGTTCTGACAATACCAGCGGTTTCAGAGGCGTTTACAAGCTCGGCGATTCTCAATTTCGGGCAGGAATAGGATTACAGGGAAAGCGATATCATCTCGGAACATATAAAACTTTCGATGAAGCTGTAGCAGTCAGACTTTCTGTAGAGGAGTTCCTTCATGATGGTTTTATTACTTGTTATGAAAAATGGCAGAAAATGGCAGCCGTGGATGAACTGTGGGCAGCCCAGAATCCGTTCTTTTTTGATGTAGAAAAAGATCAGCGCACTTTCCGAATCAAAAGTGCTGTAACGGAACAAAAAGAATATCAATACTGATCGGACAAAGGAAAACGACGACGGATTTTGGTTTTGAGTTCAGCTTTGAATACATAGATAAGCAGATTGTTCTGTTCTTCTGGGCAGACCTTCCCTGGTTGTTTATGCCTCCTATCAAAAAGCCAAGATATAAAAATAAAGCAACGCTTCCTGAAATCATGCGTGAGTGTACCTTATGAGAATATCACTAAAAGAATACTGTGAAGAGCAAGGCCGTGAGGATCTGCTGAACCAATGGGACGTAGAAGCCAATCTTCCCTTAACCCCGGAAACTGTAACAAGGGGCTCCAGCAGAAGTATCTGGTGGATATGTGATAAAGGACACACCTGGAAGGCAGCTCCGTATGCAAGAACTGCAAACAGGACGGGTTGTCCGGTCTGTGTTGGCAAGAAAGTTGTGCCGTTAGAAAACGATCTTGCAACGCGCTGCCCCGAGGTGGCATCGGAATGGAACGATTCAAAGAATGGCGATTTGCGGCCTGAAACGGTATCCCCTAATTCTCATCGCAAGGTATGGTGGGAATGCAGGAAATGTGGCTATGAATGGGTCGCTGAAATAAAGTCACGTGCCGGTATCAACAAGAGCGGATGTCCGTGCTGTGCCGATAAAACTGTTGTCCCGGGAACGAATGATCTCGCGACAAAATATCCCCTATTAGTATCTGAATGGCACCCTTCAAAAAATGAGACATTAAAGCCGTGTGATGTGCTGCCCGGAACTGACAAAAAAGTATGGTGGCAGTGCAAACACGGGCACGAATGGCAGACAGAGATCAGTTCCAGAGCGCGTGGAGCGGGCTGCCCTGTCTGCGCCGGTCGTGCTGTGGTTCCCGGAGAAAACGATTTAGGCAGCGCAAAGCCACAGATCGCAACTGAATGGCATCCTACAAAGAATGGCCTTCTGCGTCCGGAAAATGTCACTGTGTATTCCAACAGGAAAGCATGGTGGATATGCAAAGAAGGACACGAGTATGCCGCTGTCATTTCACGCAGAGTATCGGGAAGTGGCTGCCCTTATTGCGCGAACCGGAAGGTGCTGACCGGGTATAACGATCTGGCAGCGAAATATCCTGATATTTCCAAAGAATGGCATCCTACAAAAAATGATATCCTGCCTCAAGATGTGATTCCGGGGAGCAGAAAAAGAGTGTGGTGGATTTGTCAGCAAGGGCACGAATATGAAGCTTCGATTCAATCAAGAACCAGTCAGTATACAGGATGTCCGATTTGTGCAAACAGAATCATCATTCCTGAAGAGAACAGTCTTGCAGCTCTGTTTCCACAAATTGCTGCAGAGTGGAATTATGAAAGAAACGGCGACCTTTTGCCCGAAAATCTCAGCGCAGGAAATAACCGCACGGTATGGTGGCGCTGTAGTTTGGGCCATGAGTGGCAGGCTGCCATAAATACGCGTACCTCAAAAAATAGCGGCTGTCCAGTCTGCATGAACCGAAAGGTGCTACCGGGATTCAATGATCTCGCTACGACGCATCCCCAAATAGCGGCACAATGGCATCCAACCCTGAACGGCAAATATACTCCGCAGATGTTCACGTACGGCAGCATGAGAAAAGTATGGTGGATATGTGCAGACGGCCATGTTTGGAAGGCACCGATCAGCAGACGCGCAGGAACACAAAAGTCTGGGTGCCCTGTTTGCAATGGCAGAATGCGCAAGAGCCAACAAAGATATTTGGAAAATGTTCTCCTTAACATACAGAACGAAACGAAAACTGTTGAGGCGAAACCATTGAAGAGCGAGGGTGGGCAATTACGGAAAAAATCTATGTGATACATGATATCTGCGTTGCATGCGGAAAGAGAATCTCAGAGGGTGAAATGCTTTGCACGGATTGTAAAAATCTTTTTAATACCTCTGAAAAAAATAACCACGAACACGAAGAGCAACTACCAGGTTTAATTCAGGGTATCTGCATTTCATGTGGAAAGAGAATCCCATGGGATGAAAGGCTCTGTACGGATTGCAAAAAACCTATAGTGGCAGCGTCATCACAAAGAAAACGAAGAATAAGAGGCAGATATCAGCAATTATTCGGATTAGCCAAGAAAAATGACTACAAAGCTTGATTTAACAGGTCAGCCATTTGGACACCTTACCGCTATCTCACCAGCTGAAAATGTAAAGGGCAGGACAGCTTGGCTTTGCAGATGTACATGCGGCAATGAATGTGTCGTTACTACCAAAGACCTGCGAAGCGGCAAACGGGCTACCTGTGGGTGCAGAAGTCCCGGCTTGGAATCGCTCCATTATATTGATGGTACATGTATTGAAATGATTCGAAGCAAGTCGGTGCGGTCGAATAATAAAAGTGGAGTCCCGGGAGTCTTCTATGACAAAAGCAAAGATAAATGGAGAGCCGAGATCATGTTTCAAGGAAAGCGAATATGCCTTGTAAGGTTTGTCAATTTTCAAGACGCCGTTAAGACTCGGATAAGAGAAGAAGAAAGACTGCATGACGATTTTGTTGCTGCCTTTATGGAGAAAGATGAAAAGATGTAAGAAAACCCGAAAGTGGAATAACTGAGTGGAAAACAAAAAGAGTATTAGCGTTCACTTGGTACTCTCCTCTTACCATTCAAATATGTAAGGGAGAAATATTGGAATGAAAGATAAACGACCCAAGATTGAGATTGGCTACCGCATAGGCCTATTGACCGTAGCAGAGCCAACTTCAAAAAGAAAAAACGGCTATACAGTTTGGAAGTGTCAATGTGACTGCGGCGGTGAGATCGAACTGGATACACGATATCTGCAGAGAGGAACTGTAACAGACTGCGGATGCAAAACAATTGTCAAGCCGGGTCAAAAAGATGTGTCCGGTCAGCGCTTTGGAAAGCTTACCGCCCTCTATCCGCTTCCTGAACATGGTTTTGGAAAAACGATTTGGCATTGCAGATGCGATTGCGGAAACGAAATAGACGCTCCTCTTCATCAACTGACAGCTGGATACCGAAAAAGCTGCGGCTGTATACGATATACCACGCCGACAGGTGAAATAATACTGAAGGATTTTATCGGAAAAAGATTCGGAAAGCTGACGGTCACGGAATACGCAGGAAAACGTGCGGGAATGCATCGATGGCAATGTATTTGTGATTGTGGGAACGAAACCATCGTGGGTCAAACACTTCTTCAAAACGGAAAGACAAAGAGCTGCGGGTGTCTCCAGCAGACGCAGATCCTTAAAAACATGAAGTTTGTTGACGGTACGTCTGTTACCGCAATAGAAGCCAGAATGAAGCGCCCTCCTATTGCCACAAATACCAGCGGTTACAACGGTGTATACCATAGCAGCAGAGGTAGATGGAGGGCTCAAATTGGCTTCAAAGGAAAAACGTATTATCTTGGAAGCTTTGACAGCATACAGGAAGCTATAGATGCCCGGAAGGAAGGAGAAAAAATGTATGAGAATTTTCTCGAGTGGTATTATTCGAGAAAGTTAGTAGACTGACAAATCCACGTACGCAGAATTGTATCTATTAAACTTGTGGATCGTATACGGGACAATAATGTGTATACCTAAGATCGATTTCTTCTAAGTAAATACCAGATGAAAGGTACTTGTCAGAAATGGCGGAAAGTCAAGATCCCCGCAAACGAGTAATAAAAACTATACTGGTCATTTTTTGCTGCTTGTAATTGCGTTTTGCGCCTGGAAAATATGGTCGATTCCATCTGAATATAAGAAAGGAAACGATACATACGAAGAGGCGGCATCTTTTGTCAGTATTCCGGATAAAGGAGAACTTGTTTCGGAAGAATTTCTTCCCGAGATGATCCCAAATCCTCCTTCTGATTCTGACGATGATCCTGCCATTGAACTTGCTGAAGAGGACGAAATAGATTGGCCGGTTGTGGATTTTAATGCGCTGCGGGAAATCAATCCTGATATTGTCGGGTGGATATACATCGAAGATACAAATATAAATTACCCGATAGCGCAGGGCCCGGATAACAGCTATTATTTGAGCCGCATGTATAACAAGCAATGGGATGGATGTGGCTGCATCTTTATGGACTATTTGAACAGCCCGGATTTCTCTGATTCCAATTCTGTGATATATGGTCATCACATGAAAAATGGAAGCATGTTTCATGATCTGGATGGATATAAGGGACAGGAGTTTTACGAAACGCATAAGACAGCCTATCTCCTGACACCGGATAAAAATTACCAAATCATTCTTTTCGCGGGTTATGTCGCAAGTTTGAAAGACGATGCCTAGAAAGTGGATTTTTCCGAAGAAGAGTTTGAACCATGGTATATGAAAGCAATAGGACGGTCATGTTTTGACAGCGGCATTGTTCCAACTCCGCAGAGTAGAATAATAACGATATCAACCTGCAGTTATGAGTTTAATAATGCCAGATTTGTTGTATTAGGAATACTGAAATAATTATGTGCAGCGGGAAATGAGCATTGAAATAAACGCCGGATCAAAACGATATAGGAGTTACAAGCATGGATGATAAAGAATGGAACGAGATAGTTGCCATGCTCCAGCAAGAATCCACAGTCAATGTGCAAAAAAAAGTGCCGCAGGCAGATTCTGTGCGCAGGAGAACTGCCCGAAAAAAGGCGCGCAGAAGAAGGAAAATACGACATTGCATTTTGGCGATAGTAATTATTATAGTCTTTGGCATAATGTTATGCTGCAAGAGTTGTTCTTCTGGAGACCATAGTATTATAGGTACATGGGACTATGACTCCGCGACAGTTTATCGCTTCGACAAAAAAGGTAGGGGTGCTCTTGTTCTTCCACATGAGAGTATTGATTTCAAATATCAAATTGAAGAAGGAAAGCTTTTTATTGACTTTGAAAGCGAAAAAGCCACAGATGCCGCCTATTCATATATTGTAAACGATGATAATCTAACATTAGAGAAAATAGGCACATCGAATGAGGTATATGTTTTTAATAGAATCGACTGAATAAATGGTTTACTGCCCGTGAGCGCAAGTTACAAATACACATCCTAAAAAAGAACATGAGGCCCGACAGGTATAAGCCTGCAGGCCTCTCTTTTTTATCTGTATATAAGTTCGTTATTAACGATCTCTGCTGCCAAATTATGGACTGAGTTCATCCGCTGGACCCATAGCATCTGGTTTTCTGCTTTGAGCGTTTCTGAAATGCCGCCCCTCTCGGCAAGCTGCTTTACTAACCGGGAATACATTTCATCTGCCTGCCTGCCCAAATCAGCAAGATAATCGAGCAGATCTCCGCTCATTTGCAATTCCAGGAAAATATCTCTCCGATATTGTTTCAGATACTGCAGGTGACGGTGCCCCAATACCCCGATTGAAGGTGGTTCTGGTTCGTCATCACCGGCAATGAGGTAGTAATCCCCGACAAGCTCGTATTTAAGCCCGGTACGTTCATCAGTGATGTACTTTTCCATTATGCCTCCTCTTTCGCAACAACCCGAAGCTTTTTTGATGGCGCGTCAATGATTTTTAGAATCAGGTCATTGACGTCTTCTAACGGTTTCCCCTCACGAATGTATTCATTCCGGGCCGTTACAAGACATCCCACCAGCAGCCTATGCTCAAAGTCATCCAGATAGAAATATTTCCGCTTTGCTTTCATAATCATTCAACCTCCTGCGTCGATTTCCCCCTAATTGTAGGGGGACACGCCGAATAAATCAAATGTGCGGATCTATCAAAACAGGAAAACGCCCAGAAAGGCATTTCATTGCCTTCCTGAGCGTTATTCTTTGCCTTTGCGATGCTACGGTGATGATTTTGGAATTACTTCCTCATCAACCCGCAGCATGTGGGCGGTCTGTTTTTTTTCTGGATGCCCCTGGGGAGTCGAAGTTTATGCCCTTTAGGGTAAATCCCCAACGGGGCACCAAAAAAGCAGACCGCCTGTGGGCGGTCTGTTTTTTTCTGGATGCCCCTGGGGAGTCGAAGTTTATGCTTCCTTGCGGGGGAAATCCCCAACAGGCTGCTTTTTAACACAATATCCTATTGTAATTTACAGAATTTTCTATTAAAATCAAAAATAATGGATACAAATTCATAGGAAAGAGCCCGTAAGGGTTGCGAGGTCATAGCTTTGGAGAGAAAAAAACGCATATTCGATGTCATACAGATGGGCAGCAACAGCGATTGGAAGGGCAAGCTATTTGACCTGTTCTTTGTCATTATTGTTTTTACCAACCTGTTTATTACCATATTCGAAACCTTTGACTGTTCGGAGGCGTATCTTCCGGTACTGAATGTAATCGAACTGATCACCGTGCTCCTGTTCTCGATAGAATATATTCTTCGTGTGTGGACGGCGGAATACCTGTATCCCAATGACAAGCCGATAAAGGCAAGCATTCGATACATGACATCGTTTATCGGCCTGATCGACCTACTGTCCTTTTTGCCGTACTTCCTGCCCATCATTACCGGCACGGGCATTATTGCGTTCCGTATGCTGCGAATTATCCGCCTGTTCCGCCTGTTCCGAATCAACGCATATTACGATGCCCTGAATGTGATCGGCGATGTTATTTACAGCAAGCGCGACCAGCTTCTTTCGTCCACATTTATCATTGGCATTATGATGATTGCCGCCTCTGTCGGGATGTATAATTTGGAGCACGAGGCCCAACCCGAGGTCTTTTCCAATGCCTTTTCCGGCTTCTGGTGGTCGGTCTCCACGCTGCTGACCGTGGGCTACGGCGACATTTACCCCGTGACCAATGCCGGACGCTTTTTCGGCACCATCATCACCTTTTTGGGCGTGGGCATGGTGGCCATTCCCACCGGTATTCTTTCAGCAGGCTTTGTGGAGCAGTATACCCGCATCAAAAGTCTGGATGACTATTCGGCAGAAAACGATATTCGCTTCATCAGTTTGAATATTGAGGCGGAGCACCCATGGCTTGGCGTGAAGATCAAGGATCTGAAGCTGCCTCCCGATTTGATTCTTGCCGTGATCCAGCGCAGAGGCGAGACCGTCATCCCCCGCGGCGATACAGTCATTGAGCTGCATGACAGACTCATTCTGGGAGCGGAGGGATATGCGGACGATCTGAAGATCAAGCTCAAAGAGCTGACGCTGAAAGCGAACCATCCGTGGAACGGGCAGGCCATCCGCAATCTGGATATTTCCCGACAAACGATCATCGTGATGGTTCGCCGCGGCAACAAGGTTCTGATCCCCACCGGTTCCCTTGTGCTGGAATGCGGCGATATTGTGATACTGTACAGCAAGAAACCCATAACTGATTCGGCTGAACTTGTGGTTTGACCGTCCTTCTATAACAAACAGACCGCCCGTGGGCGGTCTGTTTGTTATTGTTTCACTTTTTTGCGCCGGCGGGGCGTTGGCTTGGATAGGAAGGCGTCCCGATCCAGCAACCCCTCCGTTTTGGCAACGGCCAGTGCAATGACTACATCACCCAGCGTGTTGGACATGCCCAGCAGCATCTCCACGGCCACATTCAGTCCCAGCAGAGAGCCAATGGTCACCAGCGGAACGCCCATGTGGTTCAGCAATACGGTTATGCACAGCAATGTGGTACCCCATGCCATGGGTGCACCGATGGACAGCATGACCACGGTGAAGATCAGGGGCAGGATATCATTGGGCGACAGGGTGACTCCGCACAGCCGCGCCAGGAACAGGCAGGAGATGGTCAGATAGATGCAGTTGCCGTCCATGTTGATCATGGCACCAAAAGGGATGGAGAAGGAGTAGACCTTCGGGGAGATGCCCAGAGAATTTTTGCAGCAGCGCATGGTTTTGGGCAGGGCGGCTATGCCGGAGCCGGCCAGGAAGGTGTCCCACATGGTGGGTGCATATTTTTTCAGAAAGATCAGCGGATTGATGCCGGAGGTAATCAGTATCAGCATATAGAATAGCAGCATCACGGCGAGTGCCAGCAGCAGCACCAGCAGCATCTGCATCAGGGAGAGCAGCAGCCTGGTACCGACATTCAGCAGCAGCGCCACGGTGGAAAAAAACACCACATAAGGTACCAGCGCATAGATCAGCTCGGTCATTTTGTTGAACAGGGACTGCAGCGCATGGGCGGCGGTGGACAGGGCGGAGGAGTAATCGCCGATCTTGCCCAGCGCGATGCCGCAGACCAGCGCCGTGAAGATCAATTGCAGGGTATCCAGCGACAGGAACGGCTCGATGATGTTGGAGGGGATGATGTTGACCACCATGTTCACCAGCGACTCGCTGTCGCTGGGGGCGGGGGTGACACCCTGCATGGCATAGTTGGACAGCTCGCCCAGCTTGCCGGGCCGCAGCAGCAGGGAGATGCCGATGCCGGTGAGAACGGCCACCACGGAGGTGGCGATGTAAGCGACGGACACCTTTAAGCTGACACGCCCCGGGTCGGCGAAGGAGGAAAAGCGCGAAATGCCGGCCACGATGGCGAAGAACACCGCCGGTCCCATGGTCATTTTCAGTGCATTGATAAAGGCGGTCTGAATGGGGGTCAGCAGATAGTCAGAGAGTGTCTGCTGGGCGGTCTGCGGCAGTGCCGACTGCAGGATGAGTCCCACGGCGATAGCCAGCGCGAAGGCCAGAAGCGAACGGGTGGCGAACATGCGCTCACGGTTTCCGGCGTGGATTTTGATGAAGTTATAGGAGCCCTTGCGGACATAGTTGATCTTGTCCTGATTGGCGTGCAGCAGCACCTCGCGGATGGCCATTTCCGTGTCGCGGGTCAGGCCGCTGTCATCGGCGGACAGGTCGAACTCGGTGCGCGGCTGGGGCAGGGGTTCGCCGGGAGCGGACAGGGTGATATCTGCAAGGCCCGCGCGGAAGGAGATGGACACATGCATGGTGCTGCCGGGCTCGGCAAATTCAATCAGCCGCACCATGGATTCCTCGGATAAAAGAAGGGCATCGCGTATTTCTTTGGAGCGGAGATGCTGCTGCTTCATGGTCTCCTCCACAAAGTCCATGCCCTGCCGCAGTCCGTCCATATCAGTGGGAACAATAATTTTCTGCAAAAAGAAACCTTCTTTCTATCGGTGGGATCGGTGCCGCTGTACGGCCATTCGAGAGGATAACTCCTCCTTGCGGAGGAAACATACATAATACTTTAAAATATATAGTAAGACTCTTTGCTTCTTTTGTCAAATGCTCAGCAGAGAACACCGGAACAGACGACATCCCCCTGCCCGGTATGGGGCGGGGGGATGCCGTCAATAGGTGTGTTGAGGTGCGAACATGACAACAGCCGCACAGGGTTTCCGTGCGGCCGTCATACATTTTGAGGATAGAAAGGATAAACAATTCATGTCGCAGGAACTACAAGCCATACAGTACACCGTGAGAAAAGATTTGTAAAGTGACAATATTTCATAATTTCATGAGAAAACTTAATAGATAAGATCATCGGAGACTTTTGCGGTAAAAAATGGAAAAAAATCGGCAAAAATGCCAACAAAATGCACAAAATGGCAAAAATAATTCCGCGCTTGTCAGATGAAAAAATCGGGAGTATAATCGTACCATGAAATAATGTCATAGTATGAGAAATCAGATGGCATCGGCAGGAGGGAAACGCATGGATACCAAAAAGCTGAGGGCACTTGCCACGGCGGTGCAGCTGGGCAGCTTTACCAGAGCGGCGGAGGTGCTGGGCTACACGCAGTCCGGCCTGACGCACATGATGAACAGTCTGGAAAAGGATGTGGGCTTCCCGGTGCTGGTGCGCTGTCGCAGCGGCGTGAAGCTGACGCCGGCGGGTGAGCGGATTTTTCCGCTGGTGCAGGAATTTCTGGCGTCGGGTGAAGCGCTGGAGCGTGAGATCATGCTGGTGAACACGGACAAGGAGGAGACCATCCGCGTGTCGGCGTATTCCAGCATCGCCATGCACTGGCTGCCGGAGGTCATCGAGCGCTTCCGCTATGAGCACCCCAAGGTCAATGTGGATATCCAGATGGGCAGCGTGGAGGAGGTCTACCGTTGGGTGCGGGAGGACAAGGTGGATATGTGCTTTGCCAGCCGGCAGGAAAACATGAATGTGGGCATGGAGTGGACGCATCTGCGGGATGACCCGCTTTTGGCCGTACTGCCCCAGAATTATCCGCTGGCGGGAGAGACAACCTTTGATGTCCGCCGCTTTGACGGACAGGAGTTCCTGATGCCGTCCATGGGCTTTGATCTGGACATCATGCGGGCGCTGAACCGCAGCGATGTGTCGCCGCAGATCCGCACCACGCAGGTCAGCGACAGTGTGGTGATCTCCATGGTGGGGCACGGATTAGGCGTGACGATCCTATCTGAGCTGGTGCTGAAAGGACGGCAGGACGATGTAAAGACGCTGCCGCTGTCGCCGGCGGCGGTGCGTGAGTTGGGTATCGTTTCCCAGCCCCGCAAGGAGCTGCGCCCGCTGGCGCGTCGGTTCATTGCCGCAGCGCAGGAGATCATTGCCACGCTGTAAAAGAAAAAAGAGGCGAAATCAATGTTGAACTTTACACCGGTGACACCGCAGCACGGCGAGCTGCTGCGGCGTTCCTATGAAAACTGCACCTACCGTCTGTGCGAATACTCCGTGGGCACCAGATTGATGTGACGCGACTATCTGCAATCCTCCTTTGCCGAGGCGGCGGGCTGCCTCATCGTGCGCAGCTGCGTGGAAGGCAGGTGCCTGTTTGACCTGCCTGTTCCCACGCCGGAGGGTGATGTGGCGGCGGCACTCACCGCCTTTGCGCTGCAGCGCA
The DNA here is from genome assembly GCA_018064925.1 of Candidatus Cacconaster stercorequi. Lineage (GTDB taxonomy): Bacteria > Bacillota > Clostridia > Oscillospirales > Oscillospiraceae > Vescimonas > Vescimonas stercorequi. Next base: position 13,548 of record JAGHUH010000026.1, read on the forward strand.
GGGGCGGTGTCTGTATAGTTTTGTCGCGGCGCGCCATACTATAACGGAAAGATTGCGGGAGGTGCGCCATGAAGGGAAAGGTGTTTGACGACAAGGTGCGGGAACTGGATGAGCTGTTGGGTGTGGGGCGGTGCTTCGATATGATCGGCCGCACGCTGCGTATCGGGAAAAACCGCGCCAAGCTGTGGGTGGTCAATGGCTATGCGGTGGACGAGATGCTGGAGCGGATGATCTCCGTGTGGCTGCCCATCCCGTCGCTGCGGGATGTACCGGATCTGCAGGCGTTTACAGAGCGCTATGTCAGTGCGGCGGACAGCAAAACGGAAACGGATTGGGATGCGGCGGTAACGGCGGTGTTCGCCGGCAGGACGCTGCTGATCATCGAGGGGTACGACGGCGGCATTCTGATGGACGCCAAGCATTACCCCGACCGCAATGTGGATGAGCCGGACTCCAGCAAGGTTTTGCGGGGCAGTCATGACGGCTTCGTGGAGAACATCATGTGCAACGCGGCCCTGCTCCGCCGCCGCATCCGCGATCCGCGGCTGACGCTCGAACGCCATCAGGTCAGTGAGCGCTCACGCACGGATGTGGCGCTGTGCTATATGAAGGGGCTGGCGGACGAGGAGCTGCTTCGCGATCTGCGGCAGAAGCTGGATCATATCGAGGCGCGTTCCATTGCCATGGGGCAGGAGAGCATCGCCGAGAGCATCGCACCCCGGCAGTGGTACAATCCCTTCCCCAAGGTGCGGTATATCGAGCGGCCGGATGTGGCCACCGCCTGCATTATGGAGGGCGATGTGCTGCTGATGGTGGACAACTCCCCGGCGCTGATGGTGCTGCCGGTGACGCTGTTCCGCTTCGTGGAGGAGATCAACGATTACTACTTCCCACCGCTGGTGGGCACCTATCTCCAGCTGGTGCGTCTGGTGGTGGTATTGCTGACTATTTTCATCACGCCGCTGTGGTATCTGCTGGTCAAGGAACCGGGTCGCGCCGTGGGGATGCTGGGCTTTATTGCCATCGGTGAGGACTACTTCGTGCCGCTGATCGTGCAGCTTTTTCTGGTGGAGCTGATCATTGATGTGCTGAAGCTGGCGTCGTTGAACACGCCCAATGTGTTCAGCAATTCCTTCAGCGTACTGGGCGCGTTGATCCTGGGCGACTTTGCCGTGCAGTCCCGCTGGCTGGTGCCGGAGGTACTGGTGTATATGGCCTTTGTAGCCATTGCCAACTATGCCCAGCACAGCTACGAGATGGGCTATGCCTTCAAGCTGTGCCGCATGGCACTGCTGCTGCTGGTATGGGCGCTGGACTGGTGGGGCTTTGCCATCGGCACGGTGGGCATCGCGGTGCTGATCGCCACCACCAAGCCCATCGGCAACAAGGGGTACCTCTATCCGCTGATCCCCTTCAATGGCAAGGCGCTGGCGCGGCTTCTGCACCGGGAGCACATCAGCAAATACAACACCTGAAAAGGACGGCATAGCCGTCCTTTTTTCCTGCAATGCGCCATTCTGTGCTTGTCAGGTGTGGGACGATGTGCTATATTTATCCTGTATTATTATGTATGAAATGGGGCGAAATCGTGTCACAGCTGCAGGACAAGCGTCTGTTCCTATTAGATATGGACGGCACCATCTATATAGATGAGCAGTTGTTTGATGGGGTAGGCTCGTTTTTGCAGTATGTGAAGGATATCGGCGGGCGGTATCTGTTCCTGACCAACAATTCCTCCCGCGGTGTGGAGGGATATGTGGACAAGCTCCGCCGCCTTGGCCTGCCGGCGGAGGAAACGGAATTCCTCACCTCGGTGGATGCCACCATCCGGTATCTTCAGACCCAGTTGGCAGGAAAATTGTGCTATGTGTTCGGTACCCGCTCCTTTTACCGGCAGTTAGAGCGTGCCGGCATCCCGGTGACGGATCACCTGTGCGACGGCATCGAGGTGCTGCTGTGCGGCTTTGACCGGGAGCTGACCTTTCAGAAGCTGGAGGATGCCTGCATCCTGCTTCAACGGGGGGTGGAGTTCGTGGCCACCAATCCCGACTGGGTGTGCCCCACATGGTACGGTAGTGTCCCCGACTGCGGCAGCGTGTGTGAGATGCTCTATCGGGCCACCGCACGGCGCCCGCGGTTCATCGGCAAGCCGGAGCCGGAGATGGTGCATTTGGCATTGGAAAAGACCGGCTTTACGGCGGAACAGACCGTGATCATCGGTGACCGGCTCTATACGGACATCGCCTGCGGCGTCAATGCCGGCATCGACAGCGTGTTTGTCCTGTCGGGCGAGGGGGTGCTGGATGACATCGAAGTATACAAGGTACATCCCACATGGATCTATGACGATATTGCCCGACTCTATCGAGCACTGAGGGAGGAAAGCGTATGAAGCTGAACTATAAACGCACCATTCTGGTGGGCTTTGCCTTTTTTCTGATCTGCGCCTTCTGGCAGGCGTATGACAATACCATCCCACTGCTGCTGACTAACAAATTCGGTATGAGTCAGACCTGGTCCGGCGCTATTATGGCATTGGATAATGTGCTGGCGCTGTTCCTGCTGCCCCTGTTTGGCGCTATCTCCGATCGCTATCAGGGGAAGCGTGGACGCCGCACCCCCTTCATTCTGGTGGGTACCGTGATTGCCGCTGCGGCGCTGATTTTGTTGAGCTTCGTGGACAACACACAGCTGCGCCATATCCGTCAGGTGTCTGCTATTGACGATCCGGCGGCGTTGGTGACCGTCTATGATGCTGAAGCCGACGAGAAGCTGATGACCCCCAATGGCATGGAATTTGTGCTGCGAGACAAGTTCACGCAGGAGGAATTTGCTGCCATTCGCAGTGAAGTGGTTAAAGGCGACAAGACCGTGACCAACCCTGACTATACCAATTATGTGGTGCCCGCCCGTCAGGCGTATGCATGGCAGACCACCATGGCGCATCCCATGACGCTGGCGTTCTTTGTGGCGCTGCTGCTGATTATGCTGATTGCCATGGCGGTGTTCCGCTCCCCTGCGGTGGCGCTGATGCCGGATGTGACCGTCAAGCCGCTGCGCTCTAAGGCCAACGCCGTTATCAACCTGATGGGCTCTGCCGGCGGCGTACTGGTATTGGCGTTGGGCATCGTCTTTGCTACCTCATCGGTGCGCAACAGTCTGATGAGCTATACCGGTTACTTTGCGGTGATTGCTGCCATCATGCTGGGTGCGCTGACTGTATTTATGCTGACCGTCCGGGAACCGGAGTGGGCGGCGGATATGCAGCGCGACAGCATTGCCTGCGGCGCGGAGGAGACCGGCGGGGCGGAGAGCGGCAGCCGCAAGCTGGACAAGGCGGAGCTGCGCTCACTGATCTTTATTTTGCTGTCCATCGTGCTGTGGTACTTCGGCTATAATGCTGTGACCTCCAAGTACAGCGTCTACGCCTCCAATATTTTGCACAAGGATTATAACCTGACGCTGATCATTGCTCAGGCGGCGGCTATCGTATCCTACCTGCCGGTAGGTATTGTGTCCAGCAAGGTAGGACGGAAAAAGGCCATCATGGCCGGCGTGGTGATGCTGACTGTGGCGTTTGGCATTGCAGGCTTCCTGCAGGACACCAGTCCCACGCTGCTGATGAATGCGATGTTTGCCATGGCCGGCATCGGCTGGGCTACCATCAATGTCAACTCCTTCCCCAAGGTGGTGGAGCTGTGCTCCGGTGCCAATGTAGGCAAGTTTACCGGCATCTACTATACCGCCTCCATGGCGGCGCAGGTGCTGACTCCGGTGCTGTCCGGTTTTTTGATGGACAAGCTGGGGATGCGCGTGCTGTTCCCCTATGCCGCCATCTTTACGGCGCTGGCCTTTGTGACCATGTACTTTGTCCGCCACGGCGACAGCAAGCCGCAGGCCAAAACGGGCCTTGAGGCGTTGGAGGATATGGAGCAGTAATGCCCTTCCTGCGCCCCTGCGGGGGACGGGAACGGCTAATTTGCCGGACGCGATATAACGGAAATGGAAGCGATAAAAGTGATTATTTTACTTGTTTTACTCATTATATTCATCCTTTTGGAGCTATATACCCTGCTTTTGAGCTGCCGCAGGGGGCACGGCGCGTGGAAATATCTGAAGCTGTGGCGCTATGCACACCGCGGTTATCATGACAAACCACAGGTGCCGGAAAATTCTATGGCGGCCTTCCGCCGCGCTGCGGACAATCATTTCGGCGCGGAGCTGGATGTGCATTTGATGCGTGACGGGCATCTGGCGGTGATTCACGACAGCAATCTTAAACGCACCGCCGGCGTGGATGTGGCGGTGGAGGATCTGACGGTGGAGGAGCTGAAGCAATATCGTCTGGAGGGCACCGACGAGACCATTCCTTTGCTGGAGGAAGTGCTGCCGCTGTTTGAGGGAAAGTCCCCCCTGATCGTGGAGCTGAAAAGCGAGCGGGGCAACTATGACGAGCTGACCCAAGCCACGGCGGAACTGCTGGATCGGTATTCGGTGCTCTACTGCATCGAGTCCTTTGACCCCCGGTGTCTCAGGTGGCTGAAAAAGAACCGCCCGGAGATCGTCCGCGGTCAGCTTTCCGGCAATCTGCTGCGGGACGGACAGGGCAGCGACCAGAGCAAAGCGACGCTGTTTCTTTTGAGTCATCTGCTGCTGAATTTCATGGGCAAGCCGGATTTCATCGCCTATAACTGTCTGGACAGGAGCAATTGGAGTCTGCAGTGGTGCCGGAAATTCTACAAGGTGCAGGAGATCAGCTGGACGCTGCGCAGCAAAGAGGAGCTGCAGCGGGTGGAGGCGGACGGATGCCTCTCCATTTTTGAAACATTTGACCCCCGCGGGGTGTGAACGGAGGAAAAACAATGCGAGTGATTACGGGAACTGCCAGAGGCAGACGATTGAAGGAGCTGGAGGGCATGGAGACTCGCCCTACCACCGATCGGGTGAAGGAGGGGCTGTTCTCCACCATTCAGTTTGATATTGAGGGACGGCGCGTGCTGGATCTGTTTGCCGGCACCGGCCAATTGGGAATCGAGGCGCTGAGCCGCGGCGCGGCTGCGGCGGTATTCGTGGATCAGCGCCGTGATGCGGTGCAATTGATTCGAGAAAATCTGGCGCTGTGCGATCTGGCGGACAGAGCCCATGTGGTCAATGGCGATGCCATGGCGTATCTGCGCTCGGGCGAGAAATTTGATCTCGTCTTTCTGGATCCGCCCTACGACTCCGGTTTGTTGGAAGCGGCGCTGGAACGCATTGCAATGTTTGACATTTGCCGTGAGCATGGTATAATTGTTGCCGAAAGTGCAGCGGACAAAGCACTGCCGCCATTGGCACCCCCGTACAGCATCTATCGGGAGTACCGCTATGGCAAGATCAAGGTGACCGTGTACCACCGCGGCGGAAACGAGGACTGAAACGATGAAAATAGCAATTTTTCCCGGCAGCTTTGACCCCATCACGCTGGGTCATCTGGATATTATCCGCCGTGCGGCCCGCTGCTTTGACAAGCTGTATGTCTGCGTCATGGTCAATTGTCAGAAAAACCCTATGTTTGAGCCGGAAAAGCGTTTGGAGCTGATTCGCAAGTCGGTGGAGGGCATCGACAATGTGGAGGTGGAGGCATTCAGCGGCCTTCTGGCAGGATATGCCCGTGAAAAGGGCGCCACCATTCTGGTCAAGGGTGTCCGCAACAGCACGGACTATGACTCCGAGTATCAGCAGGCCCTGATCAACAGGGGCATCTGCCCGGAGCTGGAAACGGTGTTTCTGCCGGCCAGCGCCGAATATCTGCACTTTAGCTCCACCATGGCTCGCGAGATGATTCGTTACGGCCAGCCGTTGGAAAAATATGTACCCGCCCCGGTTGCGGAGGAATTGAAAGGAAGGAAATAAGCATGGAAGAAAAAGATGTACAGCGTTTACTGGATATGCTTTACAGCATGATCGACGAGGCAAAGGGTGCCGCTTTCAGTTCCGACAAGTGCTTGATCAGCCGCGATGAAGCGTTGGATCTGCTGGACGAGATCCGCGCCAAGCTGCCGCTGGAGATCAAGAAGGCGCAGGAGCTGGTGCGCGCCCGGGAGGAATATGTGTCCACCGCCAAGAAGGAAGTGGAGAAGATGCTGCGTCAGGCTGAACTGGACGCCAAGGTGATCGTGTCCGAGAGCGAGACGCTGCAGCAGGCTCGCAAGAAGAGCAGCGAGATCATCCGCCGCGCCGAGGAGCGCAGCAAGGAGCTGTATCATGTGGCCAACACCTATACCGAGGACGCACTGCGCCGCACCGAGGAGGCCATCCAGATGGCATTGAGCGAGGTACAGGAGTCCCGCGTCAAGTTCCGTGCCGCCTCTGCCGAGCGCATGCAGGCACAGCAGGATGAGTTGAACGCATCGGCGGAAAACGCAAAAGAAAATCGGGAAAACTAACGAAATTTTTACTTAAAATTTGTACAATATGGCAATATAAAAAACACATTATATCCCGCATTAGATAGCGGAACAACAGATATTGTGGCAAAATTCGATCACGGACACTATATATGGTGTCCGTGATTTTTTATATCTTTTCAATTGAAACGGGCGTTCTAACGATGGGCTGCAAACACCGCGAAAACATTGAAAAATCAAGGAAAATCAAGGAAAGCGCGGAGAAAAATTCCCTTGCAATTGCATAAGAAGTGCGGTATAATTTGCTTACAAGTGGGGGAGTGTGGGGGAAGTGCCCTTATTTGTGGGGAATGAACCCACGAAAACCCATGAAATGACCCCGATCGCCGCGGTATGAAGGAGGTGACAGGCGTGACCGGACAGTATAGCCACAATATCGATGCCAAGGGCCGCCTGTTTATCCCTGCCAAGCTGCGCGAGGAGCTGGGCGAAAAGTTCCATGTGACCATCGGTCAGGATCACTGCCTGTCTGTGTATTCTGATGAATCGTGGGAGCGGCTGATGAAGAAACTGGAGGATATGCCTTACAGCAAGATCAAGGGTCTGCGCGTCATGTTTGCCAACACGACTGACTGCGAGCCCGATGCGCAGGGGCGTATCCTGATTCCTGCTGCGCTGCGCAAGTATGCCATGCTCACCAAAGAGGTGGTCATCACCGGCAGTTTCGGCCGCGTGGAGATCTGGGATGCCCAGCGCTGGAATAGCATGCAGGCAGAGGCTCTTGATTCCGGTGATCTGGAAGCCTCCATGGAAGAGTTGGGGATGTAAGCTATGTCATTTGACCGCAACTGCGCCGAGGATATGGCATTCGGCCACAAGCCGGTCCTGCTGGACGAATGTCTGGAGGCACTGGCTATCCGACCCGACGGGATTTATCTGGACGGCACTCTGGGCCGTGCCGGTCATTCGCTGGAGATCGTCAAGCGCCTGACGGAGGGTGGACGGCTCATCGGTGTGGATCGGGACGAAACGGCGCTGGAAGCTGCAAGAGTCCGTCTGGCGGACTATATGGATCGTGTCACGCTGGTGCACAGCAACTTTGCCCGCGTGGATGAGATACTGGAGGAACTGCAGATCTCCGGTGTGGACGGGATGCTCTTTGACCTGGGCGTATCCTCTCCACAGTTGGACGACGCCGCTCGCGGCTTCTCCTACATGAACGACGCGCCGCTGGATATGCGCATGGATCGCACCGCGGCACTGACGGCCCGGGAAGTAGTCAACTGCTGGAGCTATGAGGAACTGCGCCGCATCCTGTTCGAGTACGGCGAGGAACGCTACGCCCCGGTGATTGCCAAATACATTTGCCGCCGCCGTGAGGAAGCGCCCATCGAGACCACACTGGAGCTGGTGGATATCATCAAAAACGCCATGCCGCCCAAGGCATTGCGGGAAAAGCAGCACCCGGCCAAGCGCAGCTTTCAGGCCATCCGCATCGCTGTCAACGGCGAGCTGGACGAGCTGCCTCCCATGCTGCGTGGCGCCGCGGATCGGTTAAATCCCGGCGGTCGTCTGGCGGTGATCTCCTTTCACTCGCTGGAGGATCGGATCATCAAAAAGACCATGCAGGAGTTGGCCACCGGCTGTACCTGTCCGCCGAGTTTCCCGGTGTGCGTGTGCGGCAGGAAACCGAAAATGAAACTTGTGTCCCGCAAGCCCATCGTGTCGGGCAGCGCGGAACTGACCTATAACCCCCGTGCCCGCAGCGCCAAGCTGCGCGTGGCGGAAAAGCTGTGACAGCACTGTTGAAAAGAAAGGGAAGATACAGACCATGGCGAACAAGAAGCAGTATAAAGTGAATAGCCCGGTATACGGCAACCTGGCATACGATTTGGACGCTCTGGTTCTGGAACGCAATCTGGAAGAAGCCGGCAAAATGCAGGAAGAACAGCGCCGCCGCGAAACGGTAGCGCGTCCTCGCCCTGTGGCTCGTCCTCGCCAGAAGGTGTCTCCTCTGGCACTGGGCAGCGTGGTGGTGCTGGTGGCTATGGCCGTGGCATTGCTGCTGGGCTATGTGCGGTTGAACACCATCTCCGATTCCGTCTGCGAGATGAAGGCGGAGTTGAGCCAGTTGGATGACGAGCATGTGGCGTTGCTGACCAAGTATGAGCAGACTTACGATCTGGCCACCGTGAAGGAAACGGCGGAAAAGACCGGCATGAGCAAGCCCTCCGGCAGCCAGATCGAATATATCGACCTGGGCGGCCCTGACGCGGCGACCGTCTATCACGCCGCCGCCGAGAGCGCAGTCGGCGGTTTGATGGACTCGACCAAACAGGTCTGGCAGATGGCGGTGGAATATTTCAGCTGAGAGGCGCCATATAGTGAACAATGCGCAAGGAGTAAGAAGGTGACTTCTTGCTCCTTGCTTGGTATTATCCGACTGCATATTTTGTGCGGAAACGGAGCAGAACAGGAGGCAGCAGCGTGTCCAATCAACCCAAACGGAAAAGTGAAGAAGTCAGACGGGCTAACCGCACCATTCAGACCCGCACCTTTGTTCTGATGCTTGTGCTGGGTGTGGGCGCATTTTTGCTGCTGTTTTGCAAGTTGTATCAGCTGCAGATCCTGCGCCATGAGGAGCTGCAGGAGCTGGCAGTGGATCAGCAGACCCGCAGCACGGAGGTTACCGCCTCCCGCGGCACCATCTATGACCGGAACGGCAATATTCTGGCCATTTCTGCCACGGCGGAAACGGTGTTTTTGTCTCCCAAGGAGCTCAACGAGGAGTTGGGCAAAGCGGAGACCAAATGGACGAAGGAGGGGCTGGTGGAAAATCTCTCCAAAATTCTGGGCATCAGCGCCAAGAGCATTGAGGAGAAAATGACCCGTACCGACTCCCAGTATGAGGTCATCAAGCTCCGCGCCGACGAGGATGTGGCCAACAAGGTGCGGAACTATATCAACAAAAACGAGATCCGCGGCGTCTATCTGGTGACGGATGCCAAGCGCTACTATCCTTACAGCACGCTGGCCTGCCATATCATCGGCTTTGTGGGCAACGACAATGTGGGCCTGTACGGTCTGGAGGCCCGCTATGAGGACGATTTGGAGGGCAAGACCGGTCTGGTGGTCACGGCGAAGAACGGCGCCGGCAGCGATATGCTGTATGAGTACGAGAAGTATTACGATGCCGAAAATGGCGATGATCTGGTGCTGACGCTGGACAGCACAGTGCAGTATTATCTGGAAAAAGGCATCGAGGAAATGGCAGATAAGTTCGACGCCGACAACGGTGCCACCGGCGTGGTGCTGAATGCCAAGACCGGCGCGGTGCTGGCCATGGCGTCCTATCCCAATTACGATTTGAATGATTTCAGCACCCTGCAGGACGCCAAGCTGAAGAACGCCGTGGCGGCGAAGAAAGCGTCTTTGGGTGATATGCAGCTGCGCCAGTGGCGCAACAAGGCACTGAACGATACCTACGAGCCGGGCTCTACCTTTAAGATCCTGACGCTGTCCGCCGCGCTGGAGGAAGGCGTCATCGACATGAATACCACCTTCGACTGCGGCGGCTCCATCACCGTGATGGGTTCCACCATCGACTGCTCGGCCACGCAGGGTCACGGCCACCAGTCACTGAAGGAAACGGCGGCAAACTCCTGCAACCCCGCCTTCATTACCTATGGCCTGCGTCTGGGCAACGAGAAGTTCTATGAATACATGAAGAACTTCGGCCTGATGGATGTCAGCGGCGTGGACCTGGACGGCGAGGCCACCGGCATTTTCATGGAGCCGGATAAGTTCAGCCAGTTGGATCTGGCCTGCTACGCATTTGGTCAGAACTTCAATGTAACGCCCATCGCGCTGGTGGCGGCACAGGCCGCCTGCGTCAACGGCGGTTATCTCCACGCTCCCTATGTGGTGGAGCGCGTGCAGGACGGCGAGGGCAATGTGATCTATCAGCACGACGATACCCCCGTCCGTCAGGTCATCAGCGAGGAGACCTCCGCCAAGGTGCGGGAGTGTCTGGAATATGTGGTGTCGGACGGTACCGGTAAAAACGGTCAGGTGGCCGGCTACCGCATCGGCGGCAAGACCGGCACGGCCGATAAGGGCCAGACGGGCGATATCGTGGTCTCCTTTTTGTGCTTTGCACCGGCGGATGACCCGCAGGTCATCATGCTGATCACCATGGATACCCCCAGCCGTACCACCGGTACTTATCCCTCCGGCGGCAATATGGTGGCGCCCACCTCCAGTCAGGTCATGTCGGAGATCCTGCCCTATCTGGGCATTGAGCCCACCTACTCCGCCGATGAGCTGCTGGGCGCGGATACCACGGTGCCCAATGTGGTGGGCATGAGCGTGAAGGAGGCCGTTGCCCGCCTGAAGGCAAAGGGCTTCGAGCATAAGACGGTGGGCGACGGCAGCAAGGTTACTGCCCAGACACCCGGCGGCAGCGCCATCATCCCCGGCAAGTCCACGGTCATTCTGTACGCCGGCGTGGATAAGCCGGAGGGCCTGTGCACTGTGCCGCAGCTGGTGGGCAAAACACCTGCCGATGCCAATGCCGCTGTAACCGATGCCGGACTGCTGATCCGCTTCTCCGGCACCACGGACAGCGAGTCGGGCAGCGTCCGGGTGCTGTCCCAGTCGGAAAAGGAGGGCAACAAGCGGCCGGCCGGTACCGTGATCACGGTGCAGCTGGGCGATACCTCAGTATCCGACTAAAGCGCACAATTTTGCAGAAAAACGGCAATTTTTACCCTTTCAACGGCAAAATATGCCTGCTATAATAAACCTTCCGACCGAACCCCGGTGAAATACGACTTGGGAAAAGGAGAATACACGATGAAATTAAAAGATGTACTGCACGGACTGACCGTTTTGGGCGGCACGGCTGATATGGAAATGGACATCAGCGGCGTCAGCTATGATTCCCGCACCACCCAGCCGGGTGACCTGTTCGTTGCCATCTCCGGCGCGGCGGCAGACGGACACAAGTTCATTTCCGGCGCAAAGGAGAAGGGCGCCGTATGCGCCGTGTGCCAGCATGAGATCGACGAGTCTATCCCCTATGTGGTGGTGGAATCCACCCGCCGCGCTCTGGCAGTGATCGGCGACAACTGGTTTGACCACCCGGCCAAGGAGATGACCATGATCGGCATCACCGGTACCAACGGCAAGACCACCAGCACCTATCTCATCAAGAGCATTCTGGAGCAGAAGGCCGGCGCCAAGGTGGGTCTGGTGGGTACCATCCAGAACATGATCGGCAACGAGGTGATCCACACCGAGCGCACCACGCCGGAATCCTTTGAGCTGCATAAACTGTTCCGCCGGATGTCCGATGCCGGCTGCTCCCATGTGGTGATGGAGGTATCCTCCCATGCTTTAGCGCTGGATCGCGTATACGGCATCCGCTTTGCCGAGGGTATTTTCACCAACCTGACGCAGGATCATCTGGACTTCCACGGCACCATGGAAAACTACTGCGCTGCCAAGGCACTGCTGTTTGAAAACAGCGATATCGCCATCTATAACAGCGACGACGACTGGAGCTGGAAGATGCTGGAGAACTGCCGCAGCCGCCGCTTCTCGTATAGCGTGACCGGCGAGGCGGATCTGATGGCCAAGGATGTCAGCCTCAGCGCCTCCGGCGTTTCCTACAAGGTCGAGGGAGACACCGAGTGGGCGGAGGTATTTGTAGGTATTCCCGGCCCCTTTACGGTATATAATACGCTGGACGCCATTGCTGCCTGCTGGAATCTGGGCGTCAGCATGGAGGACTGCGCTGCCGCCCTGCGCCGCAACCACGGCGTCAAGGGCCGCATGGAGGTCATCCCTACTCCCGGCAAGAATTACACCGTTCTGAATGACTATGCCCATACGCCGGACGCACTGGAAAATGTGCTGCAGGGCGTGAAGGGCTTTGCCAAGGGCCGCACGGTGGTGCTGTTCGGCTGCGGCGGTGACCGCGACCGCACCAAGCGTCCCCAGATGGGCGCCATCGCGGCGCGTCTGGCGGATTTTGCCATCGTCACTTCCGATAATCCCCGCACCGAGGAGCCGCAGGCTATCATCGACGATATCGTAGCCGGTATGGCCGGCAGCGAGAATTATACCGTTGTGCCCGACCGCGTGGAGGCTATTCACTACGCCATGGATCACGCGCAGCCCGGTGATGTGATCGTGCTGGCGGGCAAGGGTCACGAGGATTATCAGGTCATCGGCACCGAGAAGTTCCACATGGATGAGCGCGAGATCGTCCGCGACTGGCTGCATCATTAAACGCAAGAAACGCCGCCCTATGGGGGCGAGAGGAGAGAGAAACCATGAAGATTTTATTGGCCTGCGCGGTCAGCTTTATTGTCACCGCCATTGCCGGCAAGCTGCTGATTCCCGTTCTGATCAGCCTGAAGGCCGGTCAGAGCATCAAGGAAATCGGCCCCAAGTGGCATATGTCCAAACAGGGTACCCCCACCATGGGCGGTTTGATGTTCATTATCGGCATCGGCGTTGCCATCCTGATTTTCGGCTGGCAGGAGATGCTGCACGGCAATTTCGTGCACCTGTACATCTATCTGTTTGCTCTGGTGTTCGGCGTCATCGGCTATATTGACGACTATCAGAAGGTGAAGCATCACCAGAACACAGGCCTCACCGCCACCCAGAAATTTTTGCTGCAGTTGGCGGCTGCCGTGGCATTTCTGTGCCTGATGCGCTATGAGGGGATGCTGAGCCCCAATCTGTACATCCCGTTTTTCAATACCCACATCGTGCTGGATTGGATCGTCTATCTGGTTCTGGCCGCCTTCATCATCGTGGGCACGGTGAATGCCGTGAACATCACCGACGGCGTGGACGGTCTGTCCTCCAGCGTGACGGTGCCGGTGGCGCTGTTCTTCGGCGTGCTGGGCTATGTCTGGTCCGGCTATGACCAGATCGCCATGTTTGCCGGCGCTCTGCTGGGCGGCCTGCTGGGCTTTTTGCTGTATAACCACTATCCCGCCAAGGTGTTCATGGGCGATACCGGCTCGCTGTTTCTGGGCGGCGCCGTGGCGGCCATGGCCTTTGCCTACGATATGCCGCTGATTTTGATTTTGGTGGGCATCGTCTATATCTGCGAGACCATGTCCGATATCATTCAGGTGGGTTATTTCAAGCTGACCCACGGAAAACGCATCTTTAAGATGGCACCGCTGCACCATCACTTTGAGATGTGCGGCTGGAAGGAAACCAAGGTGGTGGCCGTGTTCACCGCCGTCAGCGCCGTGTTCTGTGTTCTGGCCTATCTGGGCGTGATGAACCGTTTCGGTGCATAATGGATTGAAAGATCGATCCGGAAAGGAGGAAAACGCATGACCCGCCAGGAATATCACGCCAAAAAAGCGCGGAAAGAGCACGCCAGACAGGTGGAGCGCAAGCACCGTGAAGCCGCCAAGGGCCCTATGGATCTGCCGTTTCTGCTGCTGACGCTGCTGCTGACAGCCATCGGACTGATCATGTTGTTTTCCGCCAGCTTCCCCTTTGCTGCATACGAGGACGGCGACCCCACCTATTATCTGAAGCGTCAGGGCATCTTTGCCGCGCTGGGCATTGCCGCCATGTTTGTGGTATCCAAGATCAATTATCAGCGTTGGCGCGGCGCCTCCCGCATTTTGATGTACACGGCGTTTTTGCTGTTGATTTTGGTCATTATCCCCCATAACCCCATCGCCCTGACCCGTAACAACGCCACCCGCTGGTTGGGTGTGGGCGGTTTCTCCTTCCAACCGTCGGAGATCGCCAAGTTGGCGGTTATTGTGCTGTTTGCCGACAGCATCTCCAAAAAGCGTGATAAGATGCGCACCCTGCGCTATGGTATTCTGCCGTATGTGGGGGTTCTGGGCGTTCTGTCCGTGCTGATGCTGCTGGAGCCGCACCTGTCCGGCACCATCCTCATCGTGGGTACCGGTGCCGTGATGATGATCGTGGGCGGCATTCCGGGCTGGCTGGTGGGCACGGGTATCGGCGGCGCCGGCGTGGCAGGCGTGCTGTTTGTCAAGCTGGCGGAGAGCGGCGTCATCGAATATGGCTCCAACCGCATCGCCATGTGGAAGGACCCGTGGATCGACCCGCTGGACGAGGGCTTCCAGATGTGCCAGAGCCTGATTGCCATCGGCTCCGGCGGACTGCTGGGTGTGGGACTTGGCAAGAGCCGCCAGAAGTTCCTCTATCTGCCCGAGCGGCACAACGACTTCATTTTTTCCGTGGTGTGTGAGGAGATGGGTCTCATCGGTGCGTGCCTGATCATGCTGCTGTTTGCCCTGCTGATCCTGCGCGGCTTCTGGATTGCCCTCCGCGCCCGTGACCGTTTCGGCACACTGCTGGTGGTGGGCGTTACCACCCATCTGGGTCTGCAGACCTTTTTGAACATCGCGGTGGTCAGCGGCCTCGTCCCGGCTACGGGCATTTCCCTGCCCTTCTTCAGCTACGGCGGCACGGCACTGACGCTGCAATTGGTGGAAATGGGCATTGTATTGAGTGTATCGCGGCAGATTCCCGCGCCGCGTGCCGGATAACAGGAGAGGATACGCCATGAATGTAATTTTTACCTGCGGCGGTACGGCCGGTCATGTGAACCCGGCGCTGGCGCTGGCGGGGTATATGAAGAAGAAGCACCCGGATGTGAATATCCTGTTTGTGGGCACCCCCACCGGCATGGAGCGCGAGCTGATCGTCAAGGCCGGCTACGACTTTCGGGGTATCGAGATCGGCGGTTTTGAGCGCCGGCTGAACTGGGAGAATATCCGCTACAATATGGGCAGCGTCGTACACCTGCTGACAGCGGGGAGCAAGGCCAGAAAGCTGCTGCGTACATTTCGTCCCGATCTGGTGATCGGTACCGGTGGCTACGCCAGCTATCCCATGGTGAAGTACGCTGCCAAGGCGGGCATCCCCACGGCGGTGCACGAGTCCAACATGATCCCCGGTTTGACCACCAAGACGCTGGAGAACTACGCTGACTGCGTCATGGTGGGCTTTGAGGACTGCCGCCGACACTATAAGCATCCCGAGAAGATCAAGGTCACCGGCACGCCGGTGCGCGGCGATTTCTTCGAGCTGACACACGAGGAGGCGAGGGATAAGCTGGGTCTTACCGATGGTCGGCCACTGGTGGTGTCCTTCTGGGGCAGTCTGGGTGCCAGCAGCATGAACCGCGAGATGCTGGACTACTTCCACCGCGAAAAGGAGGCGGGCTTTCCGTTCCACCACATCCATGCCGTGGGTGCGGGGAGCTGGGATTTCATGAGCAAGGAACTGGCGGCGCAGGGGCTGACGGATTGCCCGGCGCTGGACATTCGCAAATATATTGATGACATGGCGGTGGTCATGCGTGCGGCGGATCTGGTGATCTGCCGTGCCGGCGCATCCACCATCAGCGAGATCACGGCGCTGGCCATTCCCACCATCATCGTGCCCTCGCCGTATGTGGCCAACAACCATCAGGTGAAGAACGCCACGCTGCTCCATGAGCACGGTGGCGCCTGCATGGTGCAGGAGGACGAAGCCACCGGCGAAAAGCTCTATCGCACCACGCAGGAGATCCTGTCCGATCCGGCGCGTCAGGAGCGGATGCATCGGGGCATGAAGGAGCTGGGCATTCTGGATGCCACCGACCGCATCTATGACACCGTGATGGCTTTGCTGAAGTAAAATAATTGATGCGAAAAACGGCGGGTACCCCGCCGCCTGTCCGCTGCATAGAATATTTTGAAAAGTCTATGAAAGGCGGAGAAATAAATGGGGAAAATAGTGGTGGAGGGCGGCCGACCCCTTTGCGGCGAGGTGACCGTGCAGGGCGCGAAGAACAGCGTGCTGCCCATTCTGGCGGCAACGGTTTTGTGCCGCGATACCTGCGTCATTCAGAAATGTCCCCGCCTGCGGGATGTGGAGACCACCACGGCCATTTTGCGGCATCTGGGCTGCAGGGTGGCGTGGGAAGGTGACGATCTGGTGGTGGACAGCAGACATCTGACGCGCTGTGACATCCCGGATGCGCTGATGCGGCAGATGCGCTCGTCGGTGATTTTTCTGGGCGCCATTTTGGGACGCTGCGGGGAGGCGGAGTTGAGCTTTCCCGGCGGCTGTGAGCTGGGTCCGCGGCCCATCGACCTGCATCTGGCGGCACTGTGTACGCTGGGTGCGGAAACCCGGGAGGAAAACGGGCGTTTTTTCTGCCGCGGGGAAACCATGCGTGGTGCGGAGATCGTGCTGTCATTGCCCAGCGTGGGCGCCACGGAGAACGCCATGCTGGCAGCGTGCACCGCTGAAGGCACCACCACCATCTGCAACGCGGCCCGGGAGCCGGAGATCGTGGATCTGCAGGCATTTTTGCGGAAAATGGGGGCGGATGTCTGGGGGGCAGGCAGTTCCGCCATTACGGTGTGCGGCGGCAGAGAGCTGCACGGCTGCACCCATCGGGTGATCGGCGACCGCATCGCGGCGGCCACCTATTTGAGTGCGGCGGCCGGGGCCGGAGGTGACATTTGCCTGAAGAATGTGGACTATCGCCACCTGTCCGCCGTAACAACGGTACTGATCCGGGCGGGATGCCGCATTACCTGCGGCGACCGGGAGATGCGGGCGCAAAGTGACGGGCGGCTGCGTGCCGTACCGCCGATACATACCTCGCCCTACCCGGGGTTTCCCACAGATGCCCAGGCGGTGGTCATGGCGGCGCTGTGCCGCAGCGAGGGGACCACGGTATTCGTGGAAAATATGTTTACCAACCGCTATCGCCATGTGCCGGAGCTGCAGCGTATGGGTGCGGAGATCCGGACAGAGGGCCGGGTGGCGGTGGTGTGCGGACGGCCGCGTCTGTGCGGCGCGGCGGTGTATGCCGCAGAACTGCGAGGCGGTGCGGCGTTGGTAACAGCAGCGCTGCAGGCCGAGGGATGCACCACCGTGGAAAATGTGCAATATATTCAACGCGGTTACAGCGACCTGCCGGGCGATCTGCACGCGCTGGGCGCGGAGATCCGGTTGGCGGAATAATACAGAAAGGAGCGGGCCATGGCCAGACGAAGAAACAATCGCAGACGGAAAAAAGGACGCTTTGCCGCCCTTTATAAGGTGTTAGCATTTTTGGCTATCTGCGGTGCTATCGTGGTGGCTATGGCGCTGTTTTTCAAGGCTGACGAGATAAAGATCACCGGCAACGACCACTACACCGCCGAAGAAGTGCTGAAAGCCAGCGGCATCAAGACCGGCGACAACCTGTATCTGCTGAATAAGTTTGAGGTGGCCGAGCGGATCCGCAGCCGCCTGCCGTATGTGGAGTCGGTACAGATCAGACGCCGCCTGCCGGACACGCTGACCATTGCCATCTCCGAGTGTCCCAATGCCATGGGCGTGGAGCAGGATGGCAAGCTGTGGGTGTTGTGCGGCACCGGCCGCGTAGTGGATATGCTGGATGCCAAGGCCAAGTCGAAGCATTCCATGATCACCGGCATCAAGCTGAAAAACCCCAAGGTGGGCAAGATTATTGTGGGCGAGGACGAGAAGGTGACAGAGGAGCTTCTGGAAATCTTGCATCTGCTGAACGAAAAAGGAATGTTGGCCAATGTGCAGGCAATCCATCTGGAGAATCCCGCGTTGATCACCATCCGCTATATGAAAGCGTTTGATGTGGAGTTCCTGTGGGGCACGGATTGGGACTATAAGCTCAACTATCTGGCGGCGGTGGTGGAAAAGCTGGAGGAGAATGAAAAGGGCACCATCATCCTGACGCAGGACGGCGAGGCACGCTTCATTCCCGCCTGACGGATTTTGACGAGAAGAAATTGCGGGAAAAAATCAGAAGAACACTTGACCCGGGCGGAAAACCGTAATACAATAAGCAAAAGACTATATGTAGCGGTTACGAGCAGATAAGCTGTCTTTGTGATACAAATTATGGCAGGAGGAACCATCATGGCATTTGGATTGGAAACAGGCCCGGAAAATGTGGTCATTCTTAAAGTGATCGGCGTTGGCGGCGGCGGCAACAATGTGGTTAACCGCATGGTCAAGACCGGCACCAAGGGCGTTGAGTTTATTGCTGTTAATACGGATAAGCAGGTGCTGAATTCGTCCAGCGCCAATTATAAAATTCAGATCGGCGAAAAGCTGACCCACGGTCAGGGCGCCGGCGCAAATCCCGAGGTGGGCCGCAAGTCCGCTGAGGAGAGCCGCAACCAGATCGCCAAGGCATTGGAGGACGCCCACATGGTGTTCATTACTGCCGGTATGGGCGGCGGTACCGGCACCGGCGGTGCACCCGTTGTGGCCGAGGTTGCCCGGGAGATGGGCATTCTGACCATTGGCGTGGTTACCAAACCCTTTGCTTTCGAGGGTCGTCGCCGTATGACGGCTGCCGAGCAGGGTATTGAGGATCTGCGCGGCAAGGTGGACTCCCTGGTGATCATTCCCAACGATCGGCTGAAGTACGCCACCGATCAGAAGATCACCTTCGCCAATGCATTTGAAATTGCGGATGATGTACTGCGTCAGGCGGTGCAGAGCATTTCTGATCTGATCCGTGACACCGGCTTCATCAACCTGGACTTTGCCGATGTGTCCGCCGTGATGAAGGATGCCGGCTTGGCCCACATGGGCGTTGGCCGCGCAGCCGGCAAGGGCAAGGCCGAGGAAGCCGCCCGCATGGCCATTTCCAGTCCCCTGCTGGAGACCTCTATTACCGGCGCCAAGGGCGTGCTGATCAACATTACCGGCTCTGCCGATATCGGTCTGGAGGAAGTGGAGCAGGCTGCATCTCTGGTGCAGGAGGCTGTACATCCCGATGCCCTGACCATCTTCGGCGCCACCTTTGATGAGGAGATGGAGGATGAGATCCGCGTCACCGTGATCGCCACCGGCTTTGATGACGGCAACGGCTGCGCTGTCGAGGACGATGAGGAGAAGCAGGAAGACGCTCCCAAGATCCCCCAACCGCTGGACGAGGTCGAGGGCGAGAAAGCATCCGAGGAGGAAGCTGACAAATCTTTCGATGAGATTTTGAAGATTTTCAATCGCAACGACAAGTTTTGATGGAAAAATAATGCAAGCACTGCAGGTTTTACCTGTGGTGCTTGTTTTTTTGCGTCTGTTGCCGTGATGTGTGCATCGCCATCCAATCCGACCTGATTTTGCCCGTAATGAAACACTCCGTTTCGGCACAAAGTAAGATCGTCGTCGGCGACAAAAACAAAAAAATAAGGGTGATCGAATGCATGAAACGCGTAAAAAACAGACCATGCAGCGCATCATTGCCTGCCTGCTGGCACTGCTGCTGGCTTGCCCGATGCTTCTGCCGCAGGCGTGGGCATCAGGCGGTGAGCGCACCGTGATCCCGTCGGGAAAAGCGGTGGGTATTAAATTGTTTGCCGACGGCGTGCTGGTGGCGGCCGTTTCGGATCTGGAGGTCGGCGGACAGACGATCTCTCCGGCAGAGGACTGCGGCTTGAAGGAAGGGGACCTGATTCTCCGCATCAATGATGAAAAAGTCGAGTCAACGGAGCATGTGCAGTCCATTCTGCAGGCCAACGCCACCCAAAAGCTGACGCTCTGCATCAAGCGCGGCGACCGGACGCTGAACCTGTCGGTGACGCCGGTGCACTGCGATGACGGTGTGTACCGTCTGGGCGCATGGATCCGCGACAGCATGGCGGGCATCGGTACGCTGACCTATTATGATCCCGAAACCTGTTCGTATGGCGCGCTGGGGCACGGCATTACCGATGTGGACACCGCCAAGCTGATGCCGCTGGCCGCCGGCTCCATCATGGAAACACAGGTCAAGGCGGTGCGCAGGGGTGAAAAGGGTACACCCGGCGAGCTGAAGGGCGATTTTTCCACCCAGCGGGATGTGGGCACGCTGTGCGCCAACACGGAAAGCGGCATTTTCGGCACTGTGGCGGATGAGGATTTCCTGACCGACGGTGACGCAGTGCCGGTGGCGCAGAGCAGCGAGATCAAAACGGGAAAAGCCACCATTCTGTCCACCATCAGCGGCGATGACACACAGGAATATTCTGTGGAGATCGTGAAAATTTATCCCTGCAGTCAGGCCACCCGCAATATGCTGGTGCGCGTCACCGACCCGCGGTTGCTGGAAACCACCGGCGGCATCGTGCAGGGGATGAGCGGCAGTCCCATTTTGCAAAACGGCAAGTTGGTGGGCGCCGTGACCCATGTGCTGGTAAACGATCCCACCCAGGGCTACGGCATATTCGCAGAAAATATGCTCAATGCGGCGGGATAGCAGGCAAAAGGAAGCCGGGGCGTTTGCCCCGGCTTCCTGCGGCAAAAAACGATGGTTTTCATCCATATCGGCTTTATCTACAAGATGTGGCAGAGAAATTTTATGACAACCACAAAACATCGAAAATGTTGCAAAATGTCGAAAAATGTAGATGAAAAGTGGCATACTTTCGACAAAAATGTCTTGAAAACGCTGTCTCTTTCTGATAGATTATACACAGGTCGCGGGACAAAAGCGGATTTGCCCCGCAGCATATATGACCGGAAATCTTGATTCAGGAAGAGGACGGAGAGCCATGGAAAATCAAACAAGAGTGCTTCTTGCCGATGGCAGTGAAGAATTTCGCATTTTGTTGAAGGAACATATAGAGAGCACAGGAGAATTTACGGTGGTAGGCAGCACCGGCGACGGCAACGAGGCGATGCAGCTTCTGCGGCGGGAAAAGCCGGAGCTGCTGATTATGGATGTGGTGCTGCCGGGTCTGGATGGCTTTGGCGTGCTGCGTCAGCTTTCCCAGGAGGAGATGCCCAAGGTCATCGTGGTGTCGGCGTTTTGCAGTCAGCGTACCGTGGCGGAGGCGGTGGATCTGGGCGTGTACTTCTTCCTGCCCAAGCCCTGCAACGAAGACTCTCTGCTGGAGCATATGCGTCAGGCCTGCCGCACCGAGGAACAGGAGGATGACTTTTCCAAAACGCTGGAGGCCATGGTCACCGAGGTGATCCACGAGATTGGCGTGCCGGCGCACATTAAGGGTTACCAGTATCTGCGGGAGGCTATTATGATCGCCGTGGAGGACATGGAGGTCATTAACGCCGTTACCAAGGTGCTGTACCCTGAGGTAGCCAAGCGGTTTTCCACCACGCCCTCCCGCGTAGAGCGCGCCATTCGCCATGCCATCGAGGTGGCATGGGATCGCGGCGATCTGGAGACCCTGCAGGATTACTTCGGCTACACGGTCAACTCCGCTAAGGGCAAGCCCACCAATAGTGAATTTATCGCCATGATCGCTGATCGCTTGAGCCTCCAGCGCAAGCAGAAGCGCGCATAAGGCAAAAAAATACCTCCGAGTCCGGCCTTTCACCGGGAAATCGGAGGTATTTTGTTATCCGAAATAGTCGCCCAGCACCGCCATGACGAACCGCAGACCATCTTGCAGCGTGTCGGTGTGGAGACATTCCTCCCGAGTGTGGCAGCCGTGGGCATCACAGCCGCCGATACACACCGCCGGAATGCCCAACGACAGAGGGTAGTTTGCATCGGTGGAGCCGGAGGTGCACCGCAGCTCCACCCCCAGTACCTCCCGCCCTGCGGCGAGAATGGGGGCAAGATAGGCGTCATAACCCGGAATTTCCGCACCGCAGGGACGGTCGCCCAGCAGCTCCACTGCCACATCCGTGCCCTCAGCGCGGAAAGCATCAATGATGCGGAGGAAATGCTGACGCATAGCGTCCAGGCACACTATGTCATCCGAGCGGTATTCATACAGCATGGTGGCCTCCTGAGCGATGGTGTTCACCGAGGTGCCGCCGGTGACGGTGCCCACATTGCAGGTGGTCTTGCTGTCTCCGTGGCTGGGGAGCTCCACAGCGTACAGCGCACCAATCAGCGCGGCCATTTCAACGATGGCGTTTTTTCTGCCGAAATCGTTATAGGAGTGGCCGCCCTCCGTGCGGACAGTGACGCGGTAGCGGTGGGAACCCACCGCCCGGGTGACCAGGTCGGACAGATTGCCGTCCACGGTGATGACGCCCTTGATGCGTTTCCCGAAGGTGCCCACAATGGCGCGGCAGCCTTTCAGATTGCCCAGCCCTTCCTCGCAGGAATTAGCCACGATCAAAACGCCTGTTTTCGGGGCGTGATGCTGAAAATATCGGGCGGCGTGAAGCAGTACTGCCAGACGGGCGGTGTCATCGCCAACGCCGGGGGCGTAGAATCGGCCGCCGTCCTCCCGGAAGGGCAGAGGTGTCGTGTCGGGAAACACCACATCCGTATGTGCCATGAAAACATAAAGATCGTTTTCTTCCGTTACGCCCATGGGCCAAATCACATTCAGCGCCTCGTCGATATAGGCATTGTCTACGCCCTGCTTATGGAGCCAATCCATCACATACGCCGCCCGCTGTGCCTCGTGGTGGGACGGCGCCGGAATCACCGCCAGAGCGCGGATGAACTGTTTGACATCCTCGGTAGTTTGGGCGGCATAGCGTTCCATTTGTGCCGTCAGCTTCATTGTGATCCTCTCCCTGCTTCGCGTTTTTTTTCATAATACCATATGCTCCGGCGAAAGGCAAATCCACCCATTGACACCACCGGAAAAGGATGTTAAAATAACTACAATTGCATAGCGTGTTGAGCGGAAAGAGTAATCTCAAGCCACCGGGAAAGAGAAACGGGGTCACCGGCTGAAAGCCCTGTTACCGAGTGCGGGATGAAAGTGCGTCCGGGAGCGCGGGGGATGTGGATGCCCTCCGGGATGATGGCCGTTACCCCATCGACCTCAAGTGATAAACGAGAGTGGAACCGCGATCATTTCGCCTCTCATGCCCTGCGGCATGGGAGTTTTTTATTTTGCCAATCAAAATTGATCATATAGAAGGAGAAACATTATGTATCTTTATAACTCTGCTACCCACAAGAAGGAAGAATTCAAGACCCACACCCCCGGCCATGTGGAGATGTACACCTGCGGCCCCACCGTGTACCATTTCGCCCACATCGGCAACCTGCGCTCCTACATCATGGAGGATGTGCTGGAGAAGTATCTGCGCTTTGCCGGCTTCGATGTCAACCGCGTGATGAACATCACCGATGTGGGTCACCTGACTTCTGACGCCGACGAGGGCGAGGATAAGATGCTCAAGGGCGCCAAGCGCGAGCATAAGTCCGTCATGGAGATCGCCAAGTTCTATACCGACGCCTTCTTCTCCGACACCGAGAAGCTGAACATCAAGTACCCCGACATCGTCCAGCCCGCCACCGGCCTCATTGACGACTATATCAACATTATCACCCGCCTGTTGGAGAAGGAATATGCCTACATCGCCGGCGGCAATGTGTATTTCGACACCTCCAAGCTGGAGCGCTACTATATCTTCAACGAGCACAACGAGGATGATTTGGCCGTGGGCGTCCGCGAGGGCGTGGAGGAGGATCCCAACAAGCGCAACCGCAATGACTTCGTGCTGTGGTTCACCAAGTCCAAGTTCGAGGATCAGGCCCTGAAATGGGACTCCCCCTGGGGCGTGGGTTATCCCGGCTGGCACATTGAGTGCTCCGGCATCTCCATGAAGTTCAACGGCGAGTACCTGGACCTGCACTGCGGCGGCGTGGATAATGCCTTCCCCCACCACACCAACGAGATCGCCCAGTCCGAGAGCTATCTGGGCCACGCCTGGTGCCCCCAGTGGTTCCATGTGGCGCATCTGAACACCGAGACCGGTAAGATGTCCAAGTCCAAGGGTGAGTTTCTCACCGTGTCGCTGCTGGAGGAAAAGGGCTACGATCCCATCGTGTACCGTTTCTTCTGCCTCCAGAGCCACTACCGCAAGGGCTTGCTGTTCTCTTGGGAGAATCTGGATAATGCCACCGTGGCCTATAATAAGCTGATTGCCAAGATCGCCAAGCTGAAGGACGGCGGCGATGTGGACGAGGCCGCTTTTGCCGAGCTGAAAGCCAAGTTCAGCAAGGCCATGGACAACGACCTGAACACCTCCATGGGCGTGACGGTGCTGTACGATATCCTGAAGGCCAAGACCACCGACGCCACCAAGCTGGCCGTCATTGACGCCATCGACGCCGTGCTGGGTCTGAAGCTGTTGGAGAAGGCCACCGCCGAGCGCGAGAAGCAGGCCAAGCTGGCTGCTCAGCCCGCTGTGTTCACCGTGGTCAGCGAGGACGGCGAGGAGAACGCCGAGATCGAGGCCATGATCCGCGCCCGCGCCGATGCCAAGAAGGCCAAGAACTTTGCCGAGGCCGACCGCATCCGCGACGAGCTGAAGGCGCAGGGCATCGAGGTCACCGATGTGGCCGGCGGCGCCAAGTGGAAGAGAATCTAAGCAATACGCGCATCAAAAAAACTCCCGTGCACTGCACGGGAGTTTTTTCTGTCATTTTGCCAGATGGATAAGCACCTCCACCATTTTCTCCATGGAGGAAACGGGGATGCACTCGTGGACACCGTGGAAGTTCATGCCGCCGGTGGACAGGTTGGGGCACGGAATTCCCTCGTAGGACAACCGCGCGCCATCGGTGCCGCCTCGGATGGGGACGATCTTCGGCGTGACGGCGGCGTCACGCATGGCGGTCTGCGCCGCGTCGATGAGCTCCATGTGGGGCAGAATCTTCTCTTTCATGTTGTAGTAGCTGTCCGTGACGGTCAGCACGAAACTGCCCGCGCCCCAGACATCGTTGAGATAGGCGGCGGTGCTGCGCAGAAAGAGTTTGCGCTGCTCAAAGCGCCGGCGGTCATGGTCGCGGACGATCAAGTGCAGCGTGACCAAACTCTCATCGCCGGCGATGTCGCAGACATGGTAAAAACCCTCGTAGCCCTCGGTGTGGGCGGGAGTTTCCGCCGGCGGCAGGAGGGAGAGAAAATCGTGTGCCATCAGCACGGCGTTTTTCATCTTGTTTTTCCCCTCGCCGGGGTGGATGTTCACGCCGTGCACGGTCAGCGTCACCGCGGCGGCGTTGAAATTTTCGTATTCCAGCTCGCCCAGCTCACCGCCATCCACGGTGTAGGCGCGGCGGGCGGGAAAGCCGTCAAAGTCGAAGTGGTCGGTGCCGCGTCCGATCTCCTCGTCCGGTGTGACGCACACGGCAATCGTGCGGTGTGGAATCTCCGGGTGGGCCGCCAGATATTCGCAGGCGGTAAAGATCTCCGCGATGCCGGCTTTGTCGTCGGCACCCAGCAGCGTGGTGCCGTCGGTGACGATCAGCTCCTGCCCGATGTATTTCTGAAGCGCAGGAAAATCGGCGGCGCGGGTCACCACGCTGCCGTCGCCCAAAGGAATATCGCCGCCGGTATAGCGGACGATCTGCGGCACAACGCCGGCACCGGACACGGCGGGAGAGGTATCCATGTGGGCGATCAACCCCAGCGCCTCG
The DNA here is from genome assembly GCA_018064925.1 of Candidatus Cacconaster stercorequi. GTDB lineage: Bacteria > Bacillota > Clostridia > Oscillospirales > Oscillospiraceae > Vescimonas > Vescimonas stercorequi. The sequence continues at coordinate 39,327 of JAGHUH010000026.1, forward strand.
CCGGTATAGCCGGAAGTGGCGGGCAGAACACCGTACACATAGCCCCATTCGTCCATGTGAGCGTTCTCCAGTCCCATGGCGGACAGCTCCTCCGCCAACGCCTGTCCCAATACCTTTTGCCGCGCCGTGGAGGGGAAGGATGGGGCATTCTCATCGGATGTGGTGTGGAAGGATACATATTTCAAAAATCGTTCTACGACTGTCATTTCAGATGCCTCCGTGTTTGTAGTGTATCATGAGTGTATCACACTTTTCACCGTACAACAAGAAAGCGGCAGAAAAAAGCCGATCCCCTGAAGGATCGGTTTTTTGGAAAATACAGATACTGTAAAAAGCAACAATCATATTGACACGGTGGACAACCGGCCTACCGCGTCGCTGACAATACGGATGGTGTCTTACTTCAGTGCGTCGCCCTCGGTGGGAGCGGACAGCTCGGTGCAGCGGTCATACTCGACCTTCAGCACGGTGGCCACGGTATGGCGGCCATAATCGTCCAGCTGCGCATACTGATTCAGTATGGTCTGGGTGTCGTTGGTCAGATAGAATGCCGCGTCATTGGAGATGGCCTTGATGCCCAGCGTGTTGCAGATCTGCATCACCGTGTCAAAGGAGGAACCGCCGATGCCGTTATGCAGGGCGCTGTTGATGGTGGACAGGGGAATATCCACGGCGAAAGAGAACTGACGAACGCTCTTATACTGCCGCGCAATTTCTGTGCGAACGATTTTAGTGAGATTATCCATAGTGTGACCCTCTTTTACAAAAAATACCAATAGATATCTATAAATTGATTATGCAGATTATACCATAAAGAAAGAAAAACGCAATAATTATTTTAATGTGTTTGTAAAATTTTTCTCTTCTGCTTGAAATAAAGATAACTTATGGCAAATGAAAATGATTTATCCGCTATCAAAACAGCCAAAATATAAATCGCTTTTATTTTATGCTCGTATGTGGTAAAATAAACTATTAAGTGAGGTCAGATTTTATGAAGAAAGAAGGAAAGCGTGCATCCAATGTCACCGGGGGAGGAATCCTTGCGGGACTGATTCGCCGCTATTTCAGTCATGATGTGGGGCGCGACAGTGCCGCACTGACATATTATCTGCTGTTTGCCATTTTCCCGCTGCTGGTGTTTATCAGTACTCTCCTGGGTCTGCTGCATCTGGATGTGGAGAATATCGTTGCCGTGGTGGCACAGCTTGCGCCGGAGCAGGTGACGGAGATCATCCGCAGCTATCTTATCTATGTGTCCGACAATCCCAGCCGTCAGCTTTTCTGGTTCAGCCTGATCTTTTCCGTGTGGTTTCCCATGCGCGCCACCAGTTGTCTGATGCATTCGCTGCGCAAGGCGTATGGCGCAGATCCACCGGAGAATATTTGGCGCGGGCCGGTGCGCACCCTGATCTTTACGGTGCTGCTGATCGTCACCATTGCGGCGTCGCTGATGCTGAGCACAGTGGGTCGCCGTGCGCTGCAGTGGATCTCTCTGCGCCTGCAGATTCCGGCACAGTTTATCAATGTGTGGAACTATATGCGTTTCGTGCTGCTGGGCTTTATCCTGCTGATTTTGATGCTGCCGCTTTATATGCTGGCGCAGGGTCGGCGTCGTCCGCTGCGCGAGATTGTGCCGGGCGCCATGGCATCGCTGGTGGCGTGGATGGTGCTGTCCGTGGCGTTTTCTTATTATGTGGAGAGCTTTTCACATTATACGGAGCTTTACGGCTCCATTGCCACTATCGTCGTGGCGATGCTGTGGCTGTATATGAGCGGTACCGTGCTGATCATGGGCGCGGAACTGAATGGGGCAATTTTGGAGCGCAAGAGCAGAAAGCAGTCGGAAAGAGCCCGGGAAGAACAGCCGTGAAGCGGATGAAATGATATTTTACAGCAACATAAAGGACTTGCCGGACGGGAAAGTCGGGCAAGTCCTTTACTTGTTTTCCGAAACGCGATAGAATAGAGAAAAATGCGAAAGGAGCGCGGGCATGAGCTGTGTGCGTGTGGAGCTGCCGGAGCGCGGCTATCCCATTTATATTGAAAAGGGCCTGCTGGCGCGGTGCGGCACCATGCTGCCGAAGTCGGTGCGACATTGGATCATTGTCGCCGATGAGCAGGTGGCGGCGCTCTATGGCGGTGCGGTGCAGGAGAGTTTGTGCCGCGCCGGTCGGACGGGAGAAGTGGTGACCTTCCCGGCGGGGGAGAGCAGCAAGTGTCCGGCGGTGTATGAGCGTCTGTGTCGCCGTATGCTGCAGCTTGGTCTGGATCGCGGCAGCGGCATCATTGCCCTGGGCGGCGGCGTGACAGGGGATCTGGCAGGCTTTGCCGCTGCCACGCTGCTGCGGGGCGTACCGCTGGTGCAGATGCCCACCACGCTGCTTTCTCAGGTGGACAGCAGTGTGGGCGGCAAGACCGGACTGAATTTACCGGAGGGGAAAAATCTGCTGGGTGCCTTTTATCAGCCGCAGGCGGTGCTGATCGACCCGGACTGCCTTGCCACGCTGCCGGAGCGTGAGATTCACAGCGGCATGGCGGAGATCATCAAATACGGCATGATCGCCGACGACACCATCCTTTCCCTGTTGGAAGCAGACGAAGCGGAGATGACGGAGCTGATCACGCGCTGCTGCCGCATCAAGGCGGACATCGTGGCGCAGGACGAACGCGATGGTGGTGTGCGGCGGATGCTGAATTTCGGCCATACCTTCGGCCATGTCTATGAGGCGTTGGGAGATTTCAGCCGCTGGACCCACGGCGAGGCGGTGGCGGCGGGCATGATGCAGATGCTTTTTTGGGAGGCATCCCACGGCGAGGCGGTATCGGAGCTGACAGGTCGGCTGGCGCAATTGCTTAAAAAGTATGATTTACCCAGGGAGATCGCCTGTCCTGCAACCACGGCGCGGGACTATCTGCGGCGTGATAAAAAGTGCCGCGGCGGTGTGATCTCTGCTGTCCTGGTGACGGAGGCGGGACGAGCACAGCTTCGGGAACTTTCACCGGAGCAGCTAACGGAGGGATGGCGGATATGAACTTGCGGATAAGTCCCCGCAGGCTGTGGGGCACGGTCACGCCGCCGTCGTCCAAGAGCCTGCTGCACCGCGAGCTGATTGCATCGGCATTGGCGGGAGAAATTCTGTCGGCGACAGAAAACGCCGCCGAGGATGTACAGCGCACGGCACAGGCACTGCGCTGTCTTTGGCAGGAGGACGCGCCCATCATCGACTGCGGCGACAGCGGAAGCACCCTGCGTTTCCTGCTGCCCGTTGCCATGGCGCGGCGGCAGGTGGGTGCGGTGTTCACCGGCAGCCGGCGCTTGTTGGAGCGCCCCATCCCCGATATCGGCGGCTGGCGGCGCTGTGAGGGCGGGATTGAAGTTATGCGCCCGCTGACCGGAGGCAGGTATCTGTTGTCAGGTGATCAGACCTCGCAGATCATCAGCGGATTGCTGATGGCGCTGCCCCTGTGCCCGGAGGATTCGGAGATTATTCTGACCACGCCGCTGGTCTCGCGGCCCTATGTGGACTTGACGGTGGTGGTTTTGCGCCGCCACGGCATTGTACTTTGTGAAACGCCTCGTGGATGGCAGATCCCCGGCGGCCAAAAATATTGCGCCGCGCCGTATCAGGTGGAGGGCGACTGGTCAGCGGCGGCGTGGTATGAGGTGCTGAACGCTCTGGGCGGTGAGATCACCGTCAGGGGAATGAACGAGAAGTCATTGCAGGGCGACCGGCAGATCTGCGCCTACTGCAAGGCACTGCCGGATACGGTGGATGTGTCCCGAACGCCGGATCTGCTGCCGCCGCTTGCCCTGCTTGCCGCGTTGCAAAGCGGCAAGGTAACGCACCTGACAGGTGCGGCCTTTCTGCGGGGCAAGGAAAGCAACCGGCTGCACAGCACGGCGCAGGTGTTGAATGCTCTGGGCGGCTGTGTGGAGGAGCAGGCGGACGGCCTTGTCATCACCGGCGTGTCAAAGCTTACCGGCGGCTGCGTGGATAGCTGGGGCGATCACCGTATCGTCATGCTGGCAGCCTGCGCCGCCATGGTGTGCGAGGCGCCGGTAACGCTGCGGGATGCCGGGTGCGTCAGCAAATCCTATCCCGATTTCTGGAATGATTATGTGCGCCTGCACGGCGCGGTGGAGGTGACGGAGCCATGATGGACTATACGCTGTTCGGAGAATCCCACGGCCCGGTGGTGGGAATCTTGCTGCGCCATGTGCCGGCAGGATTAACGGTGGACGAGGCGTTTATTGCCCGGCAGATGGAGCGCCGCATGGCGCGAGGCGCATTGGCCACGGCGCGGCACGAGGTGGATCGGGTGGAGTTTCTCTCCGGCGTGTTTGAGGGGAAAACCACCGGGATGCCGCTGGTGGCCATCATCCGCAACGGCGATGTGCGCGCAAAGGATTATGATGCCCTGCGCGCCGTTGCCCGCCCGGGTCACGCCGACTATACGGCCTATGTCAAAAGCGGAGGTGGCAACGATTACCGCGGTGGCGGACACTTTTCCGGCCGTCTGACGGCACCGCTGACGGCGGCGGGGGCACTGGCGCTGACATGGCTGAAAGAACAGAAGATCACCGTCGAGGCACAGATCGTGGACGAGGATGACCTGCGCCGCCGTGCTGCAGAGGCCAAAGCTGACGGCGACAGCGTGGGCGGACAGATCCGCTGTACCATCATGGGTCTGCCGGCGGGCGTCGGCGGTCCGGACTGGTACGATGCGGTAGAGTCCGAAATGGCGCGGCATCTGTTTGCCATCCCCGGAGTGAAGGCGGTGTCCTTTGGCGCAGGGGAAAACTTCGCGTCATTGCGGGGCAGCGAGGCCAACGATGCCTTCCGCACGGACGGTAAGTGCGTATGGACGGTCACCAATCACAGCGGCGGCATCAACGGCGGCATCACCAACGGGATGCCGGTGGTGTGCACCGTAACCTTCCGCCCCACGCCGTCCATTGCCAAAGCGCAGGACACCGTGGATTTCCGCGCCATGGAAAACACCACTGTTTCTGTTGCCGGACGGCACGATCCCTGCATCGTACTGCGCGCCGCACCGGTGGTGGAGGCGGCCGCGGCACTGGCGCTGTGCCAACTGATGGAGCCGGAGGCGGAAACGCTGGACGATCTGCGCCGCCGCATCGACGACACGGACGAGGAACTGGTGGAGCTGTTGGCGCGGCGGATGGAGCTGTCCCGCCGCGTGGGAGACTATAAAAAAGCAAACGGTCTGCCGGTGCTGGATGCCCGGCGTGAGGAGCAGGTTTTGCAAAGCCGCGGCGATCTGGCGCCGGAATACCGTCAGGCCGTGGAAGCCATCTATCGGGAGATCATGCGATGGAGCAGAGAAGAACAGCAATGAAGCATCTGATTTTGGTAGGTTTGCCCGGCAGCGGCAAGACCACCGTGGGGCGACTGGTCAGCGAAATGCTGCATCTGCCCTTTGCCGACAGCGACGAGTGGGTGGAGCGGCGGACGGGCCGCACCATTCCGGCGCTGTTTGCCGCCGAGGGTGAAGCGTACTTCCGCCGGGAGGAGCGTGAGGCACTCCTTACGCTGTGTGCCATGCCGCCTAAGGTGATCGCCACCGGCGGCGGTGCGGTGCTGGATGAAGAAAACTGCAAGCTGCTGCGGCAAAGCGGACGGGTGATCTTTCTGGACGCATTGCCGGAGGACATTGCCCGGCGCATCGGCGCGGAGGGGCGTCCGCTTTTGCAGACCAACACCATCGAACAGCTTGCGCGCCAGCGCCGGAAGAGTTATCTGGCCTGCGCCCATGTGACGGTGTCGGCGGAGAACGCCCAGGCGGCGGCAGAGCGTATTGTGGAATATTGGAAGGAGAACGAGGTGTGAAATTTCTGATTATCAATGGGCCAAATCTGAATTTACTGGGCAGGCGTGAGCCGGAGATCTACGGCACAGCCACCTACCATGACCTCTGCCGTCTGATTACCCGCCGCGCCGCGGAAATGGACTGCGGCGTGACCTTTTGCCAGAGCAACCACGAGGGCACCATCATTGACGCTATTCAGCAGGCGGAGGGCGTTTATGATGGGATCGTGCTCAATCCGGGCGCCTATGCCCATTACAGCTATGCCATCCACGATGCCCTGCGCTCGGTCAGCGTGCCGGCGGTGGAGGTGCATATCAGCGATATTACGCAGCGCGAGCCGTTTCGCCGCATCTCTGTAACGGCCCCGGCGTGCACGGCACAGATCACGGGGCACGGCTTTGACGGCTATCTGGAGGCCATGGATTTATTAATGGAGCGCAGGAGATGAAGAAGCTTTGTGTTATCGGCGACCCGGTCGCCCACAGCCTGTCCCCGCGCATTCAGCAGTGCATGATCGACTGTACGGGGGCGGCGTATCGCTATGAGATCCATCCCGTTGCCTGCGGGGAGCTGGCGGATTTCGTGGCGGAGCTGCGCCGTGGCGTGTGGGACGGCTGCAATGTGACCATGCCCCACAAAAAGGCCATTGTGCCGCTGCTGGACGAACTGACGGACGCGGCGGCAGCGTGCGGCGCGGTGAACACGGTGCGCATGGACGGCGGGCGTGTCATCGGCCACAACACCGATGGACAGGGCTTTTTGGACAGCTTGACCGCCCGAGGATTTTCCGTTGCCGGGAAACGGGTGCTGCTGTTGGGCGCAGGCGGCGCGGGAGAAGCAGTAGCCGCCGCTCTGCTGGGCGCGGGAGTAGAAAAACTGTGGATCTGCAACCGTGATTTGTCCCGTGCTGCGGTATTGGCGTTGCGTGATCCGGTGCGGGTGGAGGCCATTCCGTTTGCTCATGATGCCATGTGTGCCGCCGCCGGTGCGTGTGACCTTTTGGTGAATGCCACGCCCCTGGGTATGTCCGGTAAGGCGGCATTTGCGGATCTGCGTTTTTTGGCGCAGGCAGGCCGGGATACCGTGGTGTACGATCTGGTGTACCATCCGCACTGTACGCTCCTGCTGCAGGAGGCGGAGCGGTTGGGCTTGCAAACGGTGGGCGGCATGGAGCTGCTGATCCATCAGGCTATGCTGTCCTTTGCCTTTTTCACCGGGGAAGCGGTGGACAAGGCGGCAATGAAGCAGCGCATCTATCAGGTTTTATAAGAAAAAGCATCGCCCCTGCGGGCGGTGCTTTTTATGGTTCCTGCGGCGGGGGCGGGGAAAAATGCGCAGGCGGAAACGGGCCGCGTTCCATGTCATACGGCAGGCAGAAGGTGGGAATTCCCTCGGCGGCGGGAGCAATGGCGTACATCTGATAGAAAAAGCAGAGACCGCGCTCCGTCAGATAAAAGCTGTGGGGGTTGAAGGCGCGGTTCAGCCGGGTGGGCCAATCGGGATGATAGCGGGAGATCTGCTGCTGTTCTTCCTGCTGGATCTGCCCTGCGGCGAACTCTAAAAGCCGTCTGCGCACACCGCTGCGGCGGGGAAAGAAGTCGCGCAGTGTTGTGGGAAAGCCGCTGCGCAGATCCCATGTGTCCCCCCGCCGCAGAAGACAGCGGCGCGCACCGCTGCTTTCCGTGCCGGTGGTGTACAGACTGATGAGCGTCGGTGTCTGGCAGGTGATCTGCGTGTCCAACGCGGCCTCCCATTGGGGGAGCGCGGAGGCATTCTGCAGTGCCTGCCGATACAGCTCCTGCGCCTGCGGAAACAGCTCCGCGCGGCAGTATTGCACAAACGCGCTGCTGTATGTGCGGTAGTAGCGATTGAAGCGGCGGCCGCCTTTTCCCTCCCAGAAGGGGAGCGTTGCCCGGACGGTCAGAAGCGGAAGCTCGTCGACGGAAAACTGTTGGTCATTGATGTACGGTTTTAGCTGCACCTGTCCCTGCAAGAAGAACACCCTCCCGAATTGCTGATAAATCAGCTTATGCCGGGGAAATGCAAAAAGTGCGTCAAAACGGAAAAAACTTTTGCGGAAGTGGTTTACTTTCACAAAGTAAAATGTTAAAATATCTGTCAATGAGACATGGACAACCATTGCTTTTTGAGGTCAAGACAGGGATGGAGGTTATTACACGATGGTAAGAGCTGCGAAATCCAAGATTGCGAAAAAGGAAAAGAGCGATCTGCTGTATCAAGCCATTCTGACGCTGGAAACGGAGGAGGAGTGCTATCACTTCTTTCAGGATCTGTGCACCATTTCCGAGCTGCGCTCCATGGAGCAGCGTTACGAGGTGGCCACGCTGCTGAATGACGGCATGATCTACAACGATATTCTGGAAAAGACCGGCGCCTCCAGTGCCACCATCAGCCGCGTGAACCGCTCGCTGATCAACGGTGCCGGCGGCTACGAGAGCGTGCTGGAGAAGATGCAGGAGAAGAAGGAGAAGAAGGAGAAGAAGGAGCAATGAGCTGCTACGATCAGTTGGCTTCGTGCTACGATGCACTGACGGACGATGTGCAGTACGAAAAGCGGGCGGATTTTCTTTTGAAGCTGCTGCGCCGCAGTCATATCCCGGTGCACACCGTGCTGGATCTTGCCTGCGGCACCGGCACCATGACATGGCTCCTGACCGCACGAGGCTATGAGATGATCGCCGTGGACGGCAGCGAGGAGATGCTCTGCGCCGCCATGGAGAAGTCCGGCACGGTGGAGGGGATCGCCCCCATTTTTCTGCATCAGGATATGCCCCGGCTGGATCTGTACGGTACGGTGGACGCGGCCATCTGCTGTCTGGACAGTCTGAATTATCTCACCCACCCTGCCGATGTGCGCCGCACCTTGGAGCGGCTGCACCTGTTTGTGGCACCGGGTGGGATGCTGGTGTTTGACATCAACACCGTGGAAAAGCTGGCGGCGCTGGATGGTCAGGTGTTTCTGGACGAGACGGAGGACACCTACTGTGTGTGGCGCACCGAATACAGCCGCGGTCTGTGTACCTATTATATGGATCTGTTCCGCCTGACGGAGGACGGTGCGTGGGAGCGCAGTCTGGAAATTCACCGGGAGCGGGGCTATACGGTGGCCGAGTTGACGGAATGGCTCCAAGCAGCCGGCTTCGGCGAGATCAGAACATACGGCGACATGAAGCTGCGCCGCCCGGCGGAGGGGGAGCAGCGGATCTATTTTTCCTGTGTCCGCCTTTGATTTTTCGATAATACGAGGTATTTGCGATATGAGTGATCGGATCGTTCGAGCCATCTCTTCCGATGGCATGGTACAGGCGGCGGCCATTTCCAGCCGTGAGTTGGTGGAGCGTGCCCGCCAAATTCATAAGACTCTGCCGGTGGCCACTGCTGCGTTGGGTCGTGCCCTGTCCGGTGCGTCCATGATGGGCAATGCGCTGAAGGGGCATGGCGCCAGTCTGACGCTGCAGATCAAGGGAGGCGGCCCATTGGGTACGGTGCTGGCGGTATCTGACCCGGATGGCAATGTGCGCGGCTATGTGGGCAATCCGCAGGTGGATCTGCCCCTGCGCAGCGACGGTAAGTTGGATGTGGGCAGCGCCGTGGGCTGCGAAGGCGGCACCATGACGGTGATCAAGGATCTGAATATGAAGGAGCCCTATGTGGGCACCGTTGACCTGCTGGGCGGCGAGATCGCCGAGGACATCGCGGCCTATTTCGTGGAGTCCGAGCAGATCCCCACGGCCTGCGGTCTGGGCGTACTCATCGACCGGGATCAGAGCGTCAGATCTGCCGGCGGCTATCTCATCCAGTTGATGCCCGGCGCGGACGAGGATACCATCGTCAAGGTGGAGGGCGGCATCATGGCGGCCGGCAATGTGTCCGCCATTCTGGAAAAAAATCCCGATCCCGAGGAAATGCTGCGCACCGTGATGTCGGATTTCGACCTGAAAATTCTGGAAAGCAGTCCCGTAGCGTATCGCTGCTACTGCTCCCGTGAGCGGGTGGAGCGGGCGCTGATCTCGCTGGGCGCCGACGAGCTGGAGAGCATTCTGCGCGAGCAGGGGAAGTGTGAGCTGAGCTGCCAGTTCTGCGACGAAGTGTATGCCTTTTCAGCGGAGGAGCTGCAGGAGTTGATCTGTGGTATTCGGGAAAGCTGAGAAAAAAATAAAATTTTTTCGTTTTCCTGTTGACAGCGTGAAGTTTTTTTAGTATAATCATCCTTGCCGTTCGGGTGAGCGGCAAGGACGGGAGCATAGCTCAGCTGGTTAGAGCACCTGCCTTACAAGCAGGGGGTCACTGGTTCGAGTCCAGTTGTTCCCACCAATATGGCCAAGTAGTTCAGTTGGTTAGAACGCCAGCCTGTCACGCTGGAGGTCGTGGGTTCGAGCCCCATCTTGGTCGCCATTTGCCTCTGTAGCTCAGTTGGTAGAGCAGTGGACTGAAAATCCACGTGTCGTTGGTTCGACTCCGACCGGAGGCACCATTTCTGCGGGCGTAGCTCATCTGGTAGAGCGCGACCTTGCCAAGGTCGAGGTAGCGAGTTCGAGCCTCGTCGCCCGCTCCAAAAATGGAGAAGCTACGGTTTCTCCCATATGGTGACATAGCCAAGTGGTAAGGCAAAGGTCTGCAAAACCTTCATTCCCCGGTTCAAATCCGGGTGTCACCTCCAACAAGGATTCCAGGCGAGATGCTTGGAATCCTTTTTTGCTGCCAATGAGGAAAACCGAACGCGCAAAGATTTGAAAATGGACAGGGACTATGCTATAGTACAAAGCAAACACAGCAGGGAGGGATTAGCTTGCGATTTGATACCGTTTTGAGGAATACGAGGAACGACGCAGGGAGCTGCTGACGGCGAATGCCAATCTGCACGGCATTGTGCTGCGTCCGGAGGAGCTTCAGCTGAATGAACATCTGTCCCGTCTGAAGGAGGACTACCGTGCGCTCTGCGGCGGCAGGATCGCCTACGATGTCCCTGCGCTGGCCGACGAAAAAACGCGCAGCAGCGGACTTTATACCGTTGACGGACTGCTGCGGGTGTTTGGCAAAATATGGAATGACTTTGTCACCGAAACGCTGCGGGAAGTCGGCGCAGGCAATTGAAATAAGGAAACAGAAGCAGAACACCGAAATGATACCAGTGTCCTGCTTTTTTTGCGGTTTTTCGTCATTTTAAGGGGAAAGTGTTGCTATTTATGGGAGATAAGTGTAAAATTAAAGAACGATAAGAGGCTGGACACAGATGAAAATAGGAGTGGCGGAAGGGGGATGCCCTACGAAAAAGCAAATGATAGTATTTCTTACGGCGGCACTTATGTTACTGTTGCTGATGCCTGCTGTAGCCTTTGGGGCAACCGGCGTTACCATTAACAAAACCAACTTCAGTGATGCCACATTCCGCAGTTTTGTGGGAAAGTTTGATACAAACAAGGATAACATACTTTCTGCAACGGAATTGAATGCAGTCAAGAAGATAGATGTCAGTTTTATGAATATCAAGTCCTTGAAGGGCGTGGAGAAATTCCCCAATCTGACCTATCTGGACGCAAGCTATAACAGCCTGTCGGCATTGGATGTCAGCAATAACACCAAACTAACAACGCTGTATTGCGATGGCAACAGCATCGAGACGCTGAATATTGCCGCCAACACCGCATTGACGAAGCTGGCCTGTACGGATAACTGCCTGCTGTCGCTGAATGTTACCAAAAATACCAAACTGACCTTTCTTTCGTGCGGTGATAACAGATTGACATCGCTGAATGTCAAGTATAATACCGCCTTAAAGACGCTGTATTGCTTTGATAACTATCTCAAGGCACTGAATCTCACAGCGAATACTGCGCTGACGGAGTTGTCCTGCGGCGACAACAGTGAATTGACTGCATTGGATCTCGGAAAAAATACTGCATTGAAGTCGCTGACCTGCGAGAGCGCGGGCCTGACGGCGTTGGATGTCAGCAAAAACGCTGCATTGGAATATCTTTGCTGCAACGGAAACCGCCTGACGGCGCTGAATGTCAGCGCCAACACCGCGCTGGAAATATTGGCGTGCAGCAATAACAAACTGACCTCACTGATTACCGGCAGCAATACTGCGCTGTGCGATGTGAGCTGCGAAAACAACAGTCTGACAAAGCTGAATGTCACCGGAAATACCGGCCTGATCGCGCTGTACTGTTCCGGCAACAAGCTGACGGCACTGGATGTCAGCAAAAATGCAGCGCTGGATTGCCTGCAGTGTGATCGCAATGGTCTGACAACGCTGAATTTGACAAAAAACACGGCGCTGATGGATTTGAATTGCACCAAAAACAATTTGTCAAAGCTGAATATCCGCTATACAAAATTGCTGCACAACAGCGGCGACTATGCGTACATGGGCTGTCAGAAGGACGGGGAAAGTATCGTTGTCAATATGACAGCGGCGCAGAAAAAGATCTATCAGGAGGCGGCCTATGCGGTGAGTAATGACGGTGTTATAGTTGCGGTTGATGGCGTAATCAGTATGGCATCACCCACGATTACCGGCCTGACCAACACCGCCAATGGCATCACGGTGAAGTGGAGTAAGGTGGCAGGTGCGGACGGGTACCGAATCTACCGCAGCGGTGACGGCGGCGCGAGTTATGTCAGGGCGATCACCATTCGCTCGGGCAGTACCGTCAGCTATGCCGATGCCCACGCAACGGAGAGCGGCAGAACCTATATCTAT
>JAGHUH010000040.1 GCA_018064925.1 Candidatus Cacconaster stercorequi
AGGACACCAAGCGCGGCCGTCGCCTGCGCAGCACCACCTATGCGGATTGCACCACCGAGGCTACCATCCGCAAGATGATCCCTTACAAATAAGAGTCGGAAGCGTTAGAATAGGAGGCTTTACAATATGGCAAGAATTAAGGGCGCAATGATGACGCGCAAGAGAAGAAACAAGACCCTGAAGATGGCCAAGGGTTACTGGGGTGCCAAGTCCAAGCACTTCAAGATGGCCAATGAGCAGGTTATGAAGTCCCTGACCTACGCCTATGTGGGTCGTCGTCTGAAGAAGAGAGACTTCCGTCAGCTGTGGATCACCCGTATCTCCGCTGCCTGCAAGATGAACGGTATGAACTATTCCACCTTCATGCACGGCCTGAAGGTCGCCGGTATCGAGATCAACCGCAAGATGCTGTCCGAGATGGCCATCAACGACGCCGTTGCTTTCGCCGCCCTGTGCGACATCGCCAAGAAGGCGTAACTGAAATACGATAAAAAGGGAGAACCGAAAGGTTCTCCCTTTTTCTGCTCCCTTGCGCACCGAAACGAAAGATGCGGCAGAAGGTACTGCCGCATCGGGTATCATGCTTCGCTTTCCGCTGCTTCTTCGGGATCCTCTGCCGGTTCCTCCGGCTCCGTCCAGTCCACCATGGTGGCCACGCAGCGGTTGATGTTTTTGCCCTCGGCGTAGAACTTGGCCTCGTAATCGGTCATCACGCCCACGGGCCCGTCCGCGTGGAGGTCACGGGTGACCTCGCTGAGCGTAAAGCCGAACCGGGGGATCTCCTCGATGCTCCACTCGTAGAGCTTGTCGTTGTCAGTCTTGAAATGGATCTGACCGCCGTCCTTCAGCACCTTGCGGTAGACCTTCAGGAAATTTCCGTGGGTCAGGCGGCGCTTCTTCTGGTTGCTCTTGGGCCAGGGATCGCAGAAGTTGATGTAGATGCGATCCACTTCGCCGGGGGCGAACAGCTCGCCCAGCAGCGCGGCGTCGCCGTCGATAAAGAACACATTGGTGAGTCCGGCGTTTTTCACCCGCTCCATGGCCACCACCATGGCATCGGGTACTTTTTCCACGGCGATCAGCAGAACATCCGGCTCCGCCTTGGCGGTGTCGGCGGTGAAGCGCCCCTTGCCGCAGCCCAGCTCCACGCGGATCTCCCGCGCCCGGGGCATCAGCTCGCGCCAGTGTCCCTTGTGCTCAAATGGATCGGTGATCCAGCAATCCCGGCACTCCTCCATGCGAGGCACCAGGTTTTTCTTTTTACGCATACGCATTGATGATATCCTCCCGTCAAGGCGGCCCGGCCGCCTAATATGCAGATCCGTATCATTTATATCACAAAAGAGTGGTTTATGTAAATGAAAAATTTTATTTTTCCCGCCAAAAGGGGGAGCGGGCGGCGGAAGTGGGACGCAAAATTGTAAAATGTGCAAAGATTTTGTGTAACTTTTGTAAGATATGATAAAAAAGAAAAAGGGGCAAATGGGGTCTTGATAAATTTTAAACGATGTACTATAATGAAAACTGTATGAGGGGGATTTTATCTACATTTTTGGAAAGATAAAATTTCGCACAAGCAAGCGTGTCTGCGCATTGAGGGTTGCAGCACGGATTTAAGGATATGAGGAGGAAGAATCGTGAAGAACGTTCTGTTGGAAAAGAAGGGCAACATTGCCGTTGCCACCATTAACCGCCCCAAGGCTCTGAACGCCCTCAACTCCGAGGTGCTGGAAGACCTGAACGAGCTGGTGGATGTGGTCAACGCTGACGAAGAGATCCGCGTTATGATCCTCACCGGCAGCGGCGAGAAGTCCTTTGTGGCCGGCGCCGACATCGGCGAGATGAGCACCCTGACCAAGGCTGAGGGTGAGGCATTCGGCAAGAAGGGCAATGATGTGTTCCGCAAGCTGGAGACCATGCCCATCCCCACCATCGCTGCCATCAACGGCTTTGCACTGGGCGGCGGCTGCGAGCTGAGCATGAGCTGCGACATCCGCATCTGCGCTGACACCGCTGTGTTCGGTCAGCCCGAGACCGGCCTGGGCATCACCCCTGGCTTCGGCGGCACCCAGAGACTTGCCCGCCTGGTCAGCCCCGGCATGGCCAAGCAGCTGATCTACGGCGCCAAGAACATCAAGGCCGACGAGGCTCTGCGCATCGGTCTGGTCAACGCCGTGTATCCTCTGGCCGAGCTGATGGGCGCCGCTGAGAAGCTGGCTTCCACCATCGCCAAGAATGCTCCCATCGCTGTTCGCGCCTGCAAGAAGGCCATCAACGAGGGTCTGCAGGTCGATATGGATCAGGCCATCGTCATCGAGGAGAAGGCCTTCGGCAGCTGCTTCCAGACCGAGGATCAGAAGGAAGGCATGGGCGCTTTCCTGGAGAAGCGTAAGCACGAGCCCTATCAGAATAAGTAAGTTAATTACAGGCGTTTTCGCCTGATGATTAAAATAAACCGTAACCCAAAAATGTTATTAGGAGGAAACAATCATGAAAGTAGCAGTTTTTGGCGCAGGCACTATGGGCAGTGGCATTGCTCAGGTGTTCGCCGCTAAGGGCCACACCGCTCTGATGTATGCTTCCAGCGTCGCCAGTGCTCAGCGCCACAAGGACAAGCTGGCTGCCTCTCTGAACAAGAAGGTCGCCAAGGGCAAGATGACCCAGGAAGATTGCGACGCTCTGCTGAGCCGCGTTCTCGTTGAGGAGTTCGAGGCCGCTGCAGATGCCGATCTGGTCATCGAATGCGTTGCTGAGAAGATGGAAACCAAGAAGGAGCTGCTGGGCCGCCTGGATGCTATCTGCAAGGACAGCGCTATCTTCGCTTCCAACACCTCTTCCCTGTCCATCACCGAGATCGGTGCCGGTCTGAAGCACCCCATGGTCGGTATGCACTTCTTTAACCCCGTGCCCGCTATGAAGCTGGTCGAGGTCATCGCCGGTGCCAACACCCCCGACGAGCTGGTGGAGTACATCAAGAACCTGTCCGTCGAGATCGGCAAGACTCCTGTTGTCGTCAACGAGGCTCCCGGCTTCGTCGTCAACAAGATCCTGATCCCCTATTGCAACGAAGGCGTTTGCGTTCTGCATGAAGGCGTTGCTTCTGCAGAGGATATCGATATTGCTATGCAGCTGGGCTGCAACCACCCCATGGGCCCCCTGCACCTGGGCGACCTGATCGGCTGGGATATCGTGCTGAACATCATGGATGTCCTGTACAATGAGACCCACGACAGCAAGTATCGTGCAAACGTTCTGATCCGTAAGATGGTTCGCGCCGGTAAGCTGGGTATCAAGTCCGGCGAGGGCTTCTTTAACTACAAAAAGTAAAATCGGTAAAGGAGAAAAGAGTATGGATTTCCATCTGACTAAGGAACAGCTGCTCGTTCAGAAGATGTACCGCGAGTTTGCAGAGAACGAAGTAAAGCCCCTGGCCACCGAAATCGACGAAGAAGAGCGTTTCCCCATGGAAACCGTCGAGAAGATGGGCAAGCTGGGCATGATGGGTATTTACTTCCCCAAGCAGTACGGCGGTGCCGGCGGCGATGTTCTGTCTTATGCAATGTGCGTTGAGGAGCTGGCAAAGGTCTGCGGTACCACCGCAGTTATCGTTTCCGCTCACACCTCTCTGTGTGCTGCTCCCATTTTTGAGAACGGTACCGAAGAGCAGAAGATGAAGTATCTGCCCGACCTGTGCTCCGGTAAGAAGATCGGTGCTTTCGGTCTGACCGAGCCCGGTGCTGGTACCGACGCTCAGGGTCAGCAGACCGTCGCTGTCCTGGATGAGTCCGGCGAGAACTACATCCTGAACGGCTCCAAGTGCTTCATCACCAATGGTAATGTGGCTGACACCTTCGTGATCATTGCTGTTACCGGCAAGACCACCGATAAGAAGGGCCGCCCCATGAAGGAGATTTCCGCCTTCATTGTTGAGAAGGACGATCCCGGCTTCTCTCAGGGTAAGCACGAGAAGAAGATGGGCATTCGCGGCAGCTCTACCTGCGACCTGATCTTCGAGGATTGCGTGATCCCCGTTGATCGTATGCTGGGTAAGAAGGGCGAAGGCTTCAAGATCGCTATGAAGACCCTGGACGGCGGCCGTATCGGTATCGCTTCCCAGGCTCTGGGTCTGGGCGAAGGCGCTGTTGCCGAAGCTATCAAGTACACCAAGGAGCGCGTACAGTTCGGTAAGCGTATTTCCCAGTTCCAGAACACCCAGTTCCAGCTGGCTGACATGCACACCCGCATGGAAGCTGCCAAGTATCTGGTCTACTCCGCTGCTATGAAGAAGCAGAACCACGAGAAGTACAGCATGGACGCTGCTATGGCCAAGCTGTTTGCCGCTGAGGCTGCTTCCGATGTGACCCGCCGCGCCGTTCAGCTGTTCGGTGGCTACGGTTACACCCGTGAGTATCCCGTGGAGCGCATGATGCGCGATGCCAAGATCACTGAGATCTACGAGGGCACTTCCGAAGTCCAGCGTATGGTCATCTCCAGCAACCTGGGCATTAAGTAATTGAGGAGGTAAATGGAAAATGAAAATTTTAGTTACTGTTAAGCAGGTTCCCGATACCTCCGGTAAGGTGGCTGTGAACCCCGATGGTACCCTGGATCGTGCTTCCATGCAGACCATCATCAACCCCGATGACCTGAACGCAGTCGAGGCCGCTCTGTCCCTGAAGGACGAGCTGGGCTGCAAGGTTATCGCTTTCACCATGGGCCCCCCTCCCGCAGAAGGTATGCTGCGTGAGCTGATGGCTATGGGCGTCGATGAAGGCGTTCTGGTCACCGCTCGTGAGTTCGGTGGTTCCGATACTTATGCTACTTCCCAGATCCTGGCCGCCGCTATCGACACCTACGGTGTTGAGGACGACGACATCATCCTGGCTGGCCGTCAGGCCATCGACGGTGATACCGCTCAGGTTGGTCCTCAGATGGCTGAAAAGCTGCATCTGCCCCAGATCACCTATGCCGGTGAGATCACCAAGGAAGGCAACACTCTGACCGTGAAGCGTATGCTGGAAGACGGTTTCATGATGATCAAGGTTCAGACTCCCTGCATGATCACCTGCATCAAGGAGCTGAATCAGCCCCGTTACCTGTCCGTGGGCGGCGCATTCGAGGCTTGGAGCAAGCCCCTGGTCACCATGACCTATGAGACGCTGAAGGATCATCCTCTGATCGATGCTACTACCATCGGCCTGAAGGGTTCTCCCACCAACATTCTGACTTCCTTCACTCCTCCCCAGAAGGGCGCCGGCATGATGCTCGAGGGCGCTGACAAGGCAACCACCGACAAGCTGGCTGGCATTCTGGCCGCCAAGCACATCATCTAAGAGAAGGGAGAAAGAAAAATGGCTTTTAATAGTGCTGATATCGGCGCCTTCAAAAACGTATGGGTTTTCTGTGAGCAGCGCCAGGGCGTTATGATGCCCACCACTTTTGAACTGATCTCCGAGGGCCGCAAGCTGGCTGACGAGCTGGGTGTGGAACTCTGCGGTATCCTGCTGGGCGACAATGTCGACGGCATCGCTGCTGAGCTGGGCAACTACGGCGCCGACAAGGTGTACGTGTACAATAGCCCCCTGCTGAAGAACTACACCACCGACGCTTACACCAAGGTGATCGTCGAGGCTGTGGAAGAGATCAAGCCCGAGGTTCTGGTGTTTGGTGCTACCAACATCGGTCGTGACCTGGCACCCCGCTGCGCAGCTCGCCTGCACACCGGTCTGTGCGCAGACTGCACCCACCTGGACATCGACATGCCCAACTACAAGGACTTCCTGCGTGAAGCTTCCACCCTGCCCGAAGAGCGCATCGAGAAGCTGGGCACCGTGAAGATCAATGGCGAGGATCATCCCGTTGATCGCGACCTGAAGATGACCCGTCCCGCATTCGGCGGCCATCTGATGGCTTCCATCATCTGCCCCCGTTTCCGTCCCGCTATGGCTACCGTCCGTCCCGGCGTTATGAAGAAGCGCGAGTGCAAGAAGGATGTTGAGATCCTGCACCCCGAGTTCGCTCTGACTGCTGAGGACATCAAGACCGATGTCGTCGCCATTGAGAAGGCTGCCAAGAAGCTGGTTGACCTGATCGGTGCTGATTTCATCGTTTCCGTCGGCCGTGGTATTTCCAAGGACGTCGAGAAGGGTATTGCTCTGGCTGAGGAGCTGGCTGATGTCCTGGGCGGCGTCGTCGGTTCTTCCCGTGCTTGCGTTGACTCCGGTTGGATCTCCGCTGACCATCAGGTCGGCCAGACCGGTAAGACCGTTCATCCCAAGGTCTATGTTGCTCTGGGTATCTCCGGCGCTATCCAGCACAAGGCTGGTATGCAGGATTCCGAGTGCATCATCGCTGTGAACAAGAACGAATCTGCTCCCATGTTCGAGATCGCTGACTACGGTATCGTGGGCGACCTGTTCAAGGTTACTCCCATGCTGATCGAGTCCATCAAGGCTGCTAAGGAAGCTAAGTAATTTCGTTTACTGCACAATAAAAAGGCTGTCCCGCAAGGGGCAGCCTTTTTTTCTTGACGAAACAACTCATATTCGGTATACTATACGCAAACGAAGGAGGTCGTTTCTATGTGCTATGTAGCGGCGGTGGGTATTTATTTTGCACCGGTGATCTTTATGCTTTTGTTCATGTGGGCCCTTGTGCGTGCGGAAAATCTGGATGATGCGGAGGAAGCCCAAAAGAGCGCGAAGCGCAAAAAAATTTGGCTGATCTGCGCTGTGGCATCCATTGCGGTGTTCGGCGTGTTGAAGCTGATTTTCCCCATTCCTGTGTAAAAAAAGAAACTGTCACGAAATTTCTGTTTCGTGACAGTTTCTTTTTCGCTGCGGGTGACTCGCCACGGCTTTGCGACCGGTGGAGGAGGGGAGCTGCACCATGGTGGCAACGCAGACCAGCGCGGCCATCAAGGCGGAGAAAACAAGTATCCGAACTTTTTGCGCATGCATCAGAAAAACTCCTTGCAAAAGGTCTATGTATGCATTATAGTATAATCTGGTATTGATAAAATAAGCATATAAATGCTATTTAATAATACCAGATGGAGGGCGGATCATGCTGACCTACACATTGGAAAAGAATCGAAAAGACGGCTTGTACGAGCAGTTGTACCGCTGCATCAAGGCGGATATTCTGTCCGGCACCCTGCGGACAGGGGAAAAGCTGCCGTCCAAACGGATGCTGGCGGAGCATCTGGAGGTCAGCGTGGTGACGGTGCGTAATGCGTATGAGCAGCTCATGGCCGAGGGTTATATTTACGGCGTGGAGAAGCGGGGGTACTTTGTCAGCGAGGTGGATCGCCCGTTGCAGGCACCGGCGCAGAGCGCTTTGCCCGCCGCCGCGCAAAGTGAGGAGCCGTGGTTGGTGGATTTCGCGGCGAACTCCATCTCGGAGGAAAATTTTCCGTTCACCGTCTGGTCGAAAATGATGCGCCGCACCATTCTGGAGCAGGATGTAGGACTGCTGCGCCCCACGCCCTATAACGGCGCATTGGCACTGCGGCAGGCGATTGCGGACTACCTCTATCAGTTCCGGGGGCTGACGGTGTCGCCGGAGCAGATCATCGTGGGAGCGGGTACGGAAATCCTGTACAATCTGCTGGTGCAGCTTTTGGGGCGGGAGAAGCATTACGCGGTGGAGGACCCCGGATACCGCAAGATCGCCAAAATTTACGAAAGCAACCGCGTGCCGCTGCATCACATTATGCTGGATGAGGCAGGTATGCCTGCGGACGAGCTGCGGCGGCAGGGGGTGGATGTGATCCACATCTCGCCGTCACACCACTATCCCACGGGAATGGTGATGCCCATTGGGCGCCGGCAGGAGCTGCTGCGCTGGGCGGGCCAGCAGCCGGGGCGCTATATTCTGGAGGATGACTATGACAGCGAGTTCCGCTTTGTGGGCCGGCCTATCCCTACGCTGTTTTCTATTGATAAGAACGAACGGGTCATCTATCTGAATACCTTTTCCAAGACCATCGCGCCGTCCATCCGCATCAGCTATATGATTCTGCCGCCGCATCTGCTGGAGGCGTATCGGGAGCATCTGGGCTTTTACGCCTGCACGGTGTCCAGCTTTGAGCAATACACGCTGGCGGCGTTTATGGAGCAGGGGCGCTACGAGCAGCACATCAACCGGATGCGCAACCGCTACCGGCAGAAGCGGGACGCGGTGATCCGCATGATCCGCACCGGGCCGCTGGCCCATTGGGCGGAGATCATGGAGCAGGATGCGGGGCTGCACTTTTTGGTGAAACTGAACAGCAGCATTACCGATGATGAACTGCATCGCCGCGCATCCGCAAGCGGCATCCGGCTGATGATGCTGTCGGACTATTATCATGATGCCCGGGAGAGCCGCCGGCATATTCTGGTGGTGAATTATTCCGGCATCGCGTTGGAACGGCTGGCCGAGGGCTTTGACCGGCTGGCAACTATTCTGGAGCAGGAGGAAAACGGCAATGTATGATGAACTGACAAAAAGCGACCTGCAGAAGATGCAGGAGGAGATCGACTATCGCGTGCAGGAGCTGCGCCCCAAGCTGATCGAGGATGTGCAGACGGCGCGGGCCTTCGGCGATCTGAGTGAGAACTTTGAGTATAAATGCGCCAAGCAGGAGAAAAACCGCAACGAAAGCCGCATTCGCTATTTGCAGCGCATGATCAAAACGGCTCATGTGATCGAGGACACCTCCGGCGAGGAGACGGTGGGACTCTACGACACCGTGGAGATTTTTATGGAAAATCTGGGCAAAAGCCGTACCATCCAATTGGTGACGACCCTGCGTCAGGACGCGCTGAAGGGCTGGATCAGCAAGGAGTCCCCGGTGGGAAAGGCGGTCATGGGTCGCAGAGCCGGCGAGACCGTCCATGTGGACATGGGAAACGGGAAGGGATACAATGTGAAGATCCTGACCGTAAAAAAAGGCACGGACGACGGCTCCATCCCCATTGGATCGTTTTAAGAGCGGTGCTGCCGCGGCAAAATGCAAAAAAAAGAAGCACCTCATCAGGGTGCTTCTTTTTTATGGTGCGAATCGGAGGAATTGGGGAGCGGCAGGTTGGGGACGCGGTCAAGCAGCTTTCGGTGGAAGCGATGCAGCTGCTTTTTGTGGGCGCACAGCTTCTCCCGGCAGTTGGCACAGGACAGGCAATCGTTGGTCTGCTCGTAAAACCGCTCCGGGTGGCGATAGTGGGTCAATTCCCACTTCAGCAGCAGGCACAATCCCAAGCCCGCCAGACTCCAGGTAAACCAGCCGGGGATGAACAGCAGCGGCGTGAACATCATGGCGTAGTCCCAGTTGTAGATGCGGCAGGTACCGCAGCATTTGTTTTTCAAAAACCAGGTCTGGAACGGGCAGAAGTACAGAATACAGATCATATCGCAGACGGAATACGCCAGCGCGATCAGCAGCAGAATCCCCCGATCAATGATCTGTGTGTAGTAAAGGATGCCGATGAAGATATTCAGCGTGCACCAGGCGCCGGCCGCCGCCAGGGTGGCGTACTTGTCCGACGGCGGCACCGCATCGGGTGCGGTGGGGCGATAATTTCGCGCAAACTGCTTCTGACAGCCCATGCTCTCTACATTGGAGGGGAAGAAGCGCAAAATCATCTCCACGGCAAAAATCAGCCAGATCAGCAGCGTCAGCACCGGGTGACGGGTGAAAATATTCAGCATCCGCCCGTTGGTGTTGTGCAGGCGGTCATAAAGATAAAAGGCGGCAACAATCAGGAAAAGCGCGGAGCGGAAGATCAGCTTGTAGTAATGCAGGAGTGAAATCTTTGATAGGCGTTTTTTCTTGAACATCTCAATCCTCCCACTGCTCCACGGCCTGCTGCAGCACGGCGGAGGCAATGGAACCGGCTACGCGGGCACCGCTGCCGCCGTTTTCCACCATGACGACGAAGGCCAGCGGATGCTGCTCGTCATCCAGAAAACCGGTGAACCAGGAGTGGGGGGTGACATCCTCGCCCACCTCGGCGGTGCCGGATTTGGCACAGATGGCCAGATCGCCGAAATTCGACTGACCGTAGGACTGCTTAACATTATTGGCCATCATCTTGCGCAGCGTCCGGCAGGTTTCGGCAGACCACACCGTTTCGTCCGGAGCTTCCTCCTGTGTAAAGAGCGTCAGACCATTCATGGAAGTCTCCTTGGCGATCAGACGGGGCTGTACGGCGGTGCCGTCAGAGGCAATGGCGCCCATCAGCGTCATCATGGCGCAAGGGTTCACCAGATCGTTGTCCTGCCCCACGCCGGACCAACCCACCTGCGCCGCGGTGCCGATGGAGTAGCTGCCGGCGGCGGTGGTCAGGCCGGAAACGGTGTGACTGCGCAGCAGACCGGCGCTCTCAGCGTATTGCTTTATCGTTTCGCCGCCCAGCTCCACGGCGAGCTGCGCATAGGCACAGTTGCAGGAATTGGCCAGAATGCCGTAAAAATCCATATCGCCGTGGTAGGAGGTACAGGTGACGGTCTCACCACCGATGGTGTCGCTGCCGTCGCAATGGAAGGAGCGCTCCATGATGTCGGGGATATTTTCCAGCGCAGCGGCACTGGTGATGATCTTGAACACGGAGCCGGGGGTAAAGGTGGCGGACAGGAAGCGGTTGATATAAACGCCATCGTAGCTGTCGTCATCATCGGATATTTCGGGGGGATCCGCGGGGTCAAAGGCGGGGGTGGAAACCATGCAGAGAATCTCACCGGTCTTGTAATTATATACACCCACGGTACCCTTGCGCCCGTCCAGCTCCTCGTACGCCGTGCGGCAGAGGTCGGCGTCCAGCGTCAGATACAGCTTGTGACCACCGCCGGAGGTGCCGGTCAGAGGATTAAAGCCCACCAGTTGGTCGGTGAGCGCGGCACGGACGGAGGTGGAAATGTTGTTGTCCTCATCGCCCACGGCGTGCAGCGTGGCACGGCGGACGGCGCTGTCCTCATGATAGGTGTCGGTGGTGCAATCGTAAAGCATGGTGCCGGTACGGTCTAAAATCTGACCGCTGGACAAAAGCCCGTCGGTATATACATGATCGTTGGCGGAGAAGGCGGCCCATTGGGCGCCACAGGTGACATATCGCACACAGAATAAAATGAGTCCCGCTGCCAGAAGCAGCACCAGAAGGAGGATCATCACGGTGCGCGTTTTGACCTTTTTCATTTGCGCGTCTCCTTTCCGAAGATGTCGTCCACGGGGATCTCCGGCATACTGTCAAAGAAGCTCTCCTGCTTTTTTTCTGCCGGCGGCGCAGGCGGCTGATACGGCGACCGCGCCTTTTTCGGCAGGCGCAGGGTAAAGCTGGCGTTTTGCCGCGTGTCGGCGGATTTCAGAAATGCCATCAGTCCCCAGCAGGCGATCATACTGGAGCCGCCCATGGACACAAAGGGGAAGGTAACGCCGGTCAGCGGCAGGATATCCACGGCGCCCAGCACATTCAGCGTCGTCTGGAAGATCAGGATCACCACGGCGGCGCAGGATACGATGGTATAGAAGGTGGAGCGGGCGGTGGCGGCGGATTCCAGCGTAAAGACGGCCAGAATGATCAGCACGGCGATACAGCAGATGGACAGCAGCAGGCCAAATTCCTCACCCACCACGCCAAAGACAAGGTCCGTATTGGCAGCGCCCACATACTTCAGCCATGCGCTTTCCGGTCCGGTACCGAACAGACCGCCGCTGGAAATGGCCGACATGGTGCGGCACTGCTGATAGCCGGAGGACTGCGTAAATTCCCATGCGTGACGCCATACGGTGAAGCGGTCGGCGATGTAGGGCTTGAAGCGCAAAATCACATATCCGCCGCAGGCCGCCGCCGCCACCATCATGATAATGGAGGGCAGATCACCGGTGCGCAGGAAGGCAATGCACAGAAACGCCACAAAGAAGATCAATGCGGTGCCGAAATCACTCATCAATGCAAGGCACCCGACGCAATAGGCGGAAAACAGCATGGTGAAGATGATGTTGCGCTTGGCGAACAGACGATCCAATGTGGTGGCACCCACCAGAATGAAGGCCAGCTTGACAAATTCCGACGGCTGAAAGGAGATGGGACCGATGGAGACCCAGTTTCTGGCGCCGAAGATCTGCTGACCGAACAGCACATTAAATGCCAGCAGCGCCGCGGCGGCTGCGGCTACCGGCCAACGCAGCTTGATGGCGATGCGCAGATTGCGCAGGACAAAGCTCAATATCAGAAAGACGATGATGCCCAGCAACATGGCCACCAGTTGCTTGTAGAGATCACCGGGAGAATAGGCGGCGGCGATGGAAAAACCGACGGTGATCAATAGAAAACTCAGCGTTTCCAGTTCAAACGCGGTGCGGTGCAGCAGGCGGTACAGGCCGTATAGGCCCCACTCCGCGGCGCACAGACCGGTAAAGGAAACAAAGATAGGCATGGCAGTATCCTGCTTGATGCAGGGGACAAACTGCAGCAGCATCAACACCTGAAAAATAGTCAAAAGGAGTAGATTGACGGTGGGAGACACCGCTTTTCCGGGTTTTGTGCGTTTTTCTGCTTGGCGCGCCTCATCGTCCGCGTTGCCGGGGAAGAAGTAGAGATCCGCGCCGCCCACAGTGATGGCATCGCCGGGCTTGAGAATGGTCGGCTCGGTGATGGCCTCCTTGTTGACCAGTACGCTGCCGGAGGCGCTGACGGGATAAATGCGCCAGTGCGCGGCATCGTCACGGCAGAGGCAGGCGTGATTGCGGGAAACGGAGGGGAAGTTGACGCGGATATCTGCGCTGCGTGCGCGGCCAATCACATTCTCCCAATGGTTCAGCTCATATCGTGCGCCATTTGACAGGCTCAAAAAGCCCCAACTCTCCTGCTCCGCTTTGCCGCCAAAAAAAGAGCGGCAGCAGCGCACCAGCAGAATGATGGCAAAGATGACCGCCACAATTCGTCCGCACCAGAGAAGGGAGGATAGCAGATTGTCGGTGAAGTTGTAAATCAGCTCGTTCATAATCGCCTCACATGGATGAAATCGAGTATTAAATAATGTATATTTTACACCATTTGCAGGCAGAAAACAAGACAGCGAAAAAAATGGTGAAAAAAGTTGAAAAAGGTGTTGACAAGAGGAGAATAAAGTGGTAATCTAACATAGCTGTCAGCGAGAGCGACAGCCGCGAGAAGTAAAACTTAAAAAACTTGAAAAAAGTTCTTGACAAGAGTTGCT
>JAGHUH010000041.1 GCA_018064925.1 Candidatus Cacconaster stercorequi
CTTTACCAGTATACCGCAATAGGAGGTTTTACTCATGCTAAAGCTGTTTTTCTTCCTCCGGTAGAACCGGAGGTTTATTTTCACGCCTTGAAGGCACCAATCAAATACCGGGAAAAGCGATGCTTTTCCCGGTATTTTTTGCGCTTTTGACGCGAGTTAAAAATGTGTTTGACAGGCAATTGCGCGGCCGTTATACTAACAGCAAACGCATTTTGTGAGATGCTGCGAGGTGTAGAAAATGAAGTCTGAGGATATCCTGTGCATGGTCATCTTTTGTAATTGTGCCGCTGCCGATTCTCATCGTGCAGCATAAAAGACTTGTGAAAAAATATGTAAAGGAATAAAAACAGCAGCACATCTTAAAACTGTGCTGCTGTTTTATGATGCATAAAAGCGATAATGAATATCAATCGGCATCCATCATATTGATGAATACGCCGCCGCCGCTGACCGTGGCATTGGCGATCTGCCGGGTGCCGTTGCTGCTTTCAAAGTAGATCATGGTGGTGCCATTCTGTTTGGCAGTTACCTTGAACTGGTGGTCGTCTACCGGCTCCACATCCACAACGGAGGGGTCATCCACGGTATAGCTCCAGGTGCCGTCGCCCAGAGTGATCTCATCGGAAACATTCTGCTGGGTGTATACCAGGCACGCGGCCATGACGACCACGACGATGGCCAGCGCCGCAATGCGGTGGGGTTTCTTTTCCAGCAGGACAAAGGTGAAGAAAATCGCCAGCGCCAGACAGAACACAGAGCTGAGCAGATGATGAGGGAAAGCGGAGGTAGTGGAGCGGAAGTATTGCACGCAGGCATAGGCCAGATACACATTGGCCACGGACAGCACGGCAACACTGAGCCAGTTTTTCTTTTTCACCAAAAAAGCGATGGCGGCGCCGGGAATTGTCAGGATGGTAATGATACCCCAATAGCGATAGTACTGAAAAATATCCCAGCCGATAAAGGGCACCTCAATCAGATAGATGAGCGGCTGGCTGACCAGAAAGAATACAAAGCACTTTAATGATGCTTCCCACCAGGTTTTGCAGTTTACAATAATGAATATGGCGAACAAAAACCAGCATTCAAGGTTGATGGCAATGTCTTGAAAGGAGGTATCATGCAGAAACGGTACCTGATTGATCAGCGCGGTATAGACGGCGGTGATAACGGCCAGCAGAATGACTCTGGGCCAGGTCATCCGAAATTCGCCGAATAGATTTTTTATTTTCTCCATAAGCTGTACCTCGTTTGAATTACTGCAATTTGCAGATTAAAAAAAGTATATCATAAAGCGTGAAATAAGTCTACAAAGGCAAATAAAAAATACCCGAATTCATGTTCGGGTATTTTTTATTTGGCAGGATTGATTTTTAATTTTGGGCTGCTGGGTATCACAACCTGTTGAAATGAAAGAGGGGGAGTGGGAGGAAAAATCAATCCGTTGTATATACACGATTGGTCCAAATGTATACCAAACCGCTGACACACAGCACACC
Organism: Candidatus Cacconaster stercorequi; assembly: GCA_018064925.1. Taxonomy (GTDB): domain Bacteria; phylum Bacillota; class Clostridia; order Oscillospirales; family Oscillospiraceae; genus Vescimonas; species Vescimonas stercorequi. The sequence continues at coordinate 1,500 of JAGHUH010000041.1, forward strand.
CACAATGCCGGCCAGCACGACAGTCATGCCGGAGAAAATGGTACCCGGCAGACCGGGGAGGAGGAATGCAGCCACGGCGCAGACTACGCACAAGACGACCAGCTGCAGAATAATGGATCCGAACTGTTTCATATGTATGATCTCCTTTCGTCGTGGCTCAAATTTACACCTTTACTATATCATGCACTTTGGTACGATTCATTACATTCCGGATACAGAGCGATGACAGGAACAGATACAATCCGGTAACAGAGGCGGGAAAGAACTCCGTTTCCCATGGAGCGCTGCACGGCAGAGACGGTTAATTTTTCTTGTATTTGGGAATGTTGTCTGATATAATATTTTATAAATTGGGCAATTATTACTAATTAGGAGAAATCACTTGCAATATTTAACAAATTTGTGGAATGCATTGGATTTCGGCTCCCTGCAGGGGATGGCACTGCGGCTGGTATCTGTGTTCTTATGCCTGACCATCCACGAAACCTGTCACGGTGCGGCGGCTTATGCATTGGGCGATCCCACGGCCAAGCGGGAGCATCGGCTGAGCTTAAACCCCCTGCGTCATATTGACTGGCTGGGCCTTTTGATGATGATGGTGGCGGGCTTTGGCTGGGCCAAACCGGTGCCGGTCAACCCTAACTATTTCAAAAAAACCAAGCAGGGCATGGCGCTGACGGCGCTGGCCGGCCCGATATCCAACTTCCTGCTGGCATTGGTATTGCTGCTGGGCACGCGGATGATGGTCGACCATGCGGTGTATACCGATTTTAATCAGGCGCTGGTGGATTTCATGGTGCAGACGGCACTGCTGTCCATCGGATTGGGGCTGTTCAATCTGGTACCCATTCCGCCGCTGGACGGGGCAAAGGTGCTGTTTTCCCTGCTGCCGGATCGGATGTACGGCACCATGCTGCGCTATGAGCGCATTGGCATGGGTGTGCTGTTGGCACTGTCGATCATCGGCGTGGGCGGCAGTTGGTTGACCGATGCCATTGCGTGGGTGTTTGGGCTGTTTTGCCGTGCAGTCGGATTGTAAAGAAGCAAGTTGGTCGAGGTGTCACATTGGATAATCCTATTTTCAAATTGGAAAAAGTGGTGCAGGGCAAGGGTGATGCGCCCATGGAGGACTTTGAGGGGCCTCTGGACCTGATTTTATTTCTGCTGGGCAAGAATAAGATCGAAATTCAGGACATCCCCATTGCGCTGATTTTGGATCAGTACCTTCAGTATCTGGAGCAGCGCCAGAAGATGGATCTGGAGGTGGCCAGCGAATTTATCACCATGGCTGCCCACCTGATGTATATTAAGACCCGGATGTTGCTGTCCATCGAAGATGAAGAGGCGCAGAGTGAGATGGACGCCCTGATCAAATCGCTGGAGGAGCGCCAGCGGGGCGAGACCTACGGCCGCATCAAAAAGCTGACCGAACGAATGGGTTCCATGAGCGAGTTTGGCCGCAATGTGCTGACGCGTAATCCCGAACCCATGGAGCGAGGTAAGATTTATGAATACGATCAGGAGCCGGGCGATCTGATCATTGCCATGCAGGAGGTATTGGATCGCAAGGGACAGGTGGACACACCGCCCATTCATGCCTTTGATGAGATCGTCAAGCGGGAGCCCTATCCGGTGGAGAATAAGGCCAAAGAAATTCTGACGCGGCTGAAAAACCACGGCATTACCCGCTTTTTGCTGCTGTTCCGCGGCAGCAGAAGCCGCAGCGAGCTGGTGGCCACCTTTATGGCGGTGCTGGAGCTGTGCCGCAGCCGTGTCATTCGTCTGGCGGGCGGCATTGAGGACTGCACCGTGGACTATGAGGGTGAAACACCGCAGGAACTGAAATAAGAGGTTTTACCAAATATGGATACAATGGAAATGAAGGATATTGAGTCGGCCATCGAAGGCATCCTGTTTGCCTCCGGCGAGCCGGTGAATATTGACCGCATCTGTCTGGCGTTGGAGCTGGACAGACCCACCGTGGAGCTGGTACTGCAGAAACTGGCGGATTATTACAGCTTTGAGCGCCGGGGAATTCGTCTGGTACAGATGGAGGACACCTATCAGCTATGCTCGGCGCCGGAATATGCCGATATCATCCGCAAGGCGTTTGAGATCCGGAAGCCGGCCAAGTTGAGTCAGCCGGCGCTGGAGGTGCTGACTATCATTGCGTACTACCAACCCACTACCCGCGCCTATGTGGATCAGATCCGCGGCGTGGACAGCTCATACACCGTGGGTTTGCTGCTGGATCGACACCTGATCGAGGAGTGCGGTCGGCTGCAGGTGCCGGGGCGTCCCAGACTTTACCGCACCACCAAGACATTTTTGCGCTCGTTCCACCTGAATTCGCTAGAGGAATTGCCGGAGATGCCTGGCCTTGAAACGGATGGTCAGCTTCGTTTGGGCGAGGATGGTACGGTTTTAGAAATGGACGGACAATAAGAAGGAAAGGGGGAGAGCCAATTGGTTGCTCTGTGGATATTGGGAATATTGCTGGTGCTGATTGTGCTGATCCTCCTGATCCGTGTGGGCGTGCGCATTCGTATGGGAGAAACGGTGCGGGTAGATGCCTGTATCGGCCCGGTGAAGCTGCAGCTTGTGCCAAAGCCCGAAAAAAAGCCAAAGAAGGAAAAAAAGCAGGAGCCGGAAAAAGAAAAACCGAAGAAAAAAGGAAAGCTCGGACTGACCTTTCAGGATGTCCGCACGGCAATTCCGGCGTTGTTTTCCTCGCTGAAGCGTGGCCTGCACAAGACCCGCAAGCGGATGCGGATCCATCCGCTGGATTTAAGCGTGACCTTTGGTGGCGATGATCCGTCCAAGGTAGCGGAAACCTACGGTTGGGCATCCACTGCCATGTGGACGGTCATGCCGCAGCTGGAGCAGCTTGTGCAAATACCGGACCCACATATCCATCTGGATGTGGATTTCAACGATCTCAAAACCCGGGTGGATGGCGAAGTGGGCGTAAGCTTCCAGATTCGTGATTTCATCGCCATCGCGTTTGCCTTCGGTATCCCGCTGCTCAAATGGCTTATCCCGTTTATAAAGGCAAGAAAGGCGCGGGAAAAAGCCGCCGCCGCAGCGCCGAAGGAAAAGACCGAAAAGGAACATACCGCAGATGAAAACAAGGATGCGAAAAAATCGGAAACGATTGCTGAATAAAAGGAGAGATAACCATGGAAATGAACGAAAAGAAGAACAATTCCCTGACCGAGCTGATGGAATCCTCCATGAGCAAGATCCGCGATATGGTGGACTCCAATACCATTATCGGCGAGCCTATCGTTACCCCCGATGGTGTTACGCTGATCCCCGTGTCCCGCCTGAGCTTTGGCTTTGGCTGCGGCGGCGGTGATTACGGCAAGCAGGGCCCAAAATTTGGCGGCGCCAGCACGGCCGGTGTGCGTGTGGAGCCGGTGGCATTTCTGGTGGTAAAGGATGGCATTACCCGCGTGATGCCCGTTGCCATGCCCGCTGTGACAACTGTGGACCGCGTGCTTGATCTGGTGCCCGAGGTCATGGATCGCGTGGAAAATTTTATCGACAAGAAAAAAGCGGAAAAAGAAACCTACTAAGGGAATATAATGGAGTCACCAACTGATGAAAGGTGATTCCATGAAAAAAACGATCCTACTGGTTTTATGTTTTCTGACACTGCTTGCGCCCTGCCGCGCCTATGGCGTGGAGGTGTCTGCCACGGCAGCCATTTTGCTGGATGCCGACAGCGGACGGGTACTCTATGAAAAAAATGCCGATCGGCAGATGCTCATTGCCAGCACCACCAAAATTATGACGGTTTTGGTGGCGTTGGAGCATGCCAATCTGAACGCCGAGGTCACCATTAAGGAAAGCCACATGGTAGAGGGCTCCTCCATGGATCTGAAGCCGGGCGAGAAGGTGAGCGTGGAGGAATTGCTCTACGGCGTGATGCTGTGCTCCGGAAACGATGCAGCGTTGGCGTTGGCGGACTACTGTGGCAACGGTGTGGAGCAATTTGTCAAGTGGATGAATGAGAAGGCTGCTGAGTTGGGCATGGAGGACAGCTCCTTTGCCAATCCCAATGGGTTGGATGATGAAAAGCATTATTCCACAGCGCGGGATATGGCGTGTCTGGCAGCGTATGCAGCAAAAAATGAAACCTTTGTCCGTCTTTGCTCCACGGAAAGCGTGACCATCGGTGGGCGTACCATGACCAACCACAACAAGCTGCTTCACATGGTGGATGGCTGCATCGGTATGAAGACCGGCTACACGAAAGCGGCCGGGCGTACGCTGGTCACATCTGCCATTCAGGACGGGAGATGTCTGGTGGCGGTGACGCTGCAGGATGGCAACGACTGGGTTGACCACGAGGCATTGTATGAGTATGGGTTTGCCCAATCCGGACCCGACTCGTCAGAGGAACAAACGCAGAAGAGAAAATGACACCGCTGCATACCGCAGAGCATTTGCAGCGTGTTGCGGAGTAAACAGGAGGAAGCGCTGTGACCGAACGGCTGCAAAAATTGATCGCCCGTGCAGGGGTCTGTTCCCGCCGCGCGGCAGAAGAACTGCTGACGGCAGGGCGGGTACAGGTCAATGGCCATGTGGCGCAGTTGGGTGACAAAGCCGATAGCGCAGTGGATCGCATCGAGATAGACGGTCATCCGCTGGAAAATGAGTCCGCGCCGGTATATCTGATGCTAAATAAGCCGCGTGGGTATGTGACGACCCTGAGCGATGAATACGGTCGAAAAACGGCGGCAGAGCTGGTCGCGGACTGCGGCGTGCGAGTGTTCCCGGTGGGACGACTGGATCGCGACTCCGAGGGCCTGCTGCTGTTTACCAATGACGGCGCATGGATGCAGAAACTGCTGCATCCCAAGCATGAAATCAACAAGGTGTACCGCGTTACGGTGCGCGGCGCATTGGATGGTGCGGCGCAGCGGCTTGCCGCTATCACCGATTTGGATGGCGAGGCCATCCGTTCGGCCAGCGTGGAGGAATTGCGGCGCACAGACGGACAGGCATTGCTGCAGGTGACTATCCACGAGGGAAAGAACCGGCAGATTCGGCGGATGTGCGCCAAATCGGGCCTTGAGGTTCTGCGCCTACAGCGAATTCAAGAAGATATACTGCAGTTAGGTGGTTTGAAATCTGGCAAGTGGAGATACTTGACAGATATTGAATTAAAAGCATTAGAAAGAGGCGATAGCCGTGACAAGTAATGTACTGCATACAATCCGGGCCAATATGGAAGAATTCTCCAAAGGGCAGAAAAGGATTGCCGATTTTATATTGGCTAACTATGATAAGGCGGCGTTTATGACCGCCGGCCGGCTGGGGAAGACTGCACAGGTCAGCGAATCCACCGTGGTTCGTTTTGCGATGCAGTTAGGTTATGACGGATATCCTGCTATGCAGAAAGCGATGCAGGAAATTATCCGCGGCAAGCTGACCTCCATTCAGCGTATCCAGGTTTCCGGTGATCAGCTCAGCGGTACGGATATCATGGGTGAGGTTATGCAGCGCGATATGCAGAGTATCCATTCCGCCATTGATCAGGTGGATCGTGAGCAGTTTGACCGGGCGGTGGAGATGCTGCTGCATGCAAAGCATATTTATCTGCTGGGTGTGCGTTCCTCGGCATTTCTGGCGGGCTATCTGAATTTCTATTTCCATCTGATTTTTGAAAATGTCACGCTGGTGCAGAGCTCTGCTGCCGGCGAGATCTATGAGCAGCTGGTACATATTGGTCCCGGCGATGTGCTGGTGGGCATCAGCTTTCCACGCTACTCCAAAATGGGCGTGAACGCCGTGCAGTTTGCGCGTGACCGCGGTGCGGAGGTACTTGCCGTGACCGACAGTAAGATGTCTCCCACCTATCAGATTGCCAGTACCTCGCTTCTGGTACGCAGCGATATGATTTCCTTTGTGGACTCTATGGCGGCGCCGTTGAGTCTGCTGAATGCGCTGATTGTGGCGGTGGGACGCCATCGGAGGGATGAATTGTCCCGGATCTTGGGCGATATGGAACAGGTCTGGTCGAAATACAGTATTTTTGGTAAATCGGAAGATGAATGATACGATAATCGTGGTGGGCGGCGGTGCTGCCGGCCTGATGGCCGCCATTACGGCGGCGGATAGTGGCGCGAAGGTGGCGCTGCTGGAGCCCAACGAACGGCTGGGCAAAAAACTGAATATCACCGGCAAAGGTCGCTGCAATGTAACCAACAACTGTCCGGTGGACGAACTGATGCAGAATATCCCTCGGAACGGGCGGTTTCTTTACAGTGCCTTTTCCCGTTTTGACAGTCAGGATACCATGGCGTTTTTCGAGGCGCTGGGTGTGCCGCTGAAAACAGAGCGGGGCAACCGCGTGTTTCCCCAATCAGACTGCGCGTTTGATGTATCCGGCGCGTTGAAGCGGCGTCTGGAGAGGCTTGGTGTGACATGGCTCCGTGACCGTGCCATGTCGATTTTAACGGACGAAAGCGGCGTTTGCGGCGTGAGGGGAGAAAAGAAAGAATATCCCGCTCATGCAGTGATATTGGCCACCGGCGGTATGTCATATCCCGGTACCGGCTCCACCGGTGACGGCTATCGGATGGCGGAGGAACTGGGACATACCATTGTAACGCCCTGCGGCTCGTTGGTGCCGTTGGTCAGCGACGATGCCTGCTGCGGTGCCATGCAGGGACTGGCGCTGAAAAATGTGGAAGTGTCAGCAGTAAACGGGAAAAACAAGGTGGTATTTCGGGAATTCGGTGAGATGCTCTTCACGCATTTCGGCGTGTCCGGCCCGTTGATCTTGTCTGCCAGCGCCCATTTGAGAAACTGGGAGAAGGAGCAGTACCGTCTGCGCATTGATCTGAAGCCGGCCTTGGACGAGCAGAAGCTGGATGCGCGAATTTTACGCGACATGGGAGAGAACCCCAATCGCGATTTTGAGAAGATCGTGGCCGGTCTGGTGCATCGCAGCATGGTGCCGGTGATTTTGGAGCGCCTTGGTGTTTCCGGCAGCGTGAAGGTCAATTCGGTCACGAAGGTAACACGCCGCGCGCTGGTGCAGCTTTTGAAGCGGTTTGAACTTTCGCTGACCGGCCCACGGGGAGTGGCAGAAGCCATCGTGACCTCCGGCGGTGTGAAGGTTAGTGAGGTGCAGCCGGGGACGATGGAATCCAAGAAGGTGCCCGGGCTGTATTTTGCCGGAGAATTGTTGGATGTGGATGCCTATACCGGCGGATTTAATCTCCAGATCGCCTGGTCTACCGGGCATCTGGCGGGGAACTCTGCCGCGGAAAATAAGAGAACAGGGGATGCGTAACATGATTTATTCCGTAGCAATTGACGGGCCGTCCGGCGCGGGAAAAAGCACGCTGGCCAAGGAAGCTGCGGCACAGTTGGGAATTCTATATGTGGACACCGGTGCCATCTATCGCAGCATCGGCCTTTATATGTTCAAGAACGGGATCAATCCCCAAAATGCAGATGCCGTGGTGGCAGAACTGCCGCATATCTGCGTGGAGCTGCGCTATGGGGATGATGGGCTGCAGAGAATGTATCTCAACGGCGAGGATGTGACGGATTCCATCCGCCTGCCGGAGATCTCTATGTATGCCTCTGCCGTCAGTGCCATTCCGCAGGTGCGTGCATTTTTGCTGGATATGCAGCGGGACATGGCCAAAAAGCAGAGCGTCATCATGGATGGCCGGGACATTGGCACCGTGGTGCTGCCGGACGCCGAGGTGAAGATCTACCTGACGGCCGCGCCCGAGGTGCGTGCACAGCGCCGCATGAAAGAATTGGCAGAACGGGGAACACCCTGTTCCTTTGAGGAAGTTTTGCACGATATTCAACAGCGCGATTATAATGATACGCATCGCGATACGGCGCCGCTGCGTCAGGCAGAGGATGCTGTGCTGCTGGATACCAGTGAACTGAATTTTGACGAAAGCCGCGAGGCAATGCTTGCCATCATCAGGGAGCGTGTAAAAGGATGAGAAATCGTTTTTATGAAGTCATGTGGGTGATCTTTTCCCCTATTTTCCGTCTGTTTCATCCGTTGGATGTACAGGGACTTGAAAACCTGCCGACAGACCGGCCGGTGCTGATCTGCGTGAACCACTCCCATGCGCTGGATCCGATTCTTCTGGCGGCGGCAATGCCCAAGACCACGATGACGCAGATCATGGCAAAGAAGCAGCTTTTCAAGATTCCCGTGATCGGCTGGCTGATTACAAAATTGGGCGCATTCCCGGTGGATCGCGGCCATTCGGATATCAATGCGGTGAAAAAATCCATTCAGTGCCTGAAGGACGGCTGCCATCTGGTGATATTTCCGGAGGGTACCCGCGTGTCAAAGCCCGGACAGGTCAGCGTGAAGGGCGGCGTGGCAATGATCGCCATCCGTTCCGGTGTGGAGCTGTTGCCGGTATTTATCGGCATGGACAAGAAGGCTTTTCATAAGGTGCCGATTATTTTTGGCAAACCCTATTCGCCGCAATATACCGGCCGCCGCGGCACGGCAGAGGAGTATCAGGCCAATGCTGATGAGATCATGCAGCAGGTCTATGCGTTAGGCGGTGTGAAATGAAGGTCATTCAGGCACAGAGCGCCGGATTTTGCTACGGCGTTGAGCGCGCGGTAAAGCTGGCGGAGCAGACTGCGCGGGAAAAGGGAAGCTGCGTGATGCTGGGCAGCATTATTCACAATGCCAATGTGGTGGCTGAACTGGAAAGTCTGGGCGCGCGCCAAATCGACGGCGCGGAAACGATTCGGCCGGAGGATACGGTGCTGATCCGCGCCCACGGCGAGAAAAAGCAGGTATTCGACCATCTGAAGAAGATCGGAGCCGACTGTGTGGATGCTACCTGCCCCAATGTGCTGCGTGTGCAGCAGATCGTGGCGCAGGCAGATGCGGAGGGGAGGACGCCGGTGATCATCGGCGAGCCGCACCATCCGGAGGTCATGGGTGTGGCAAGTTGGTCGGTGCGTTCCGTGATATTTGACGGCCCCGCCGAATTGGAAAAATGGCTGGCGGACAAGCCGGAACGGCGCAATCTGCCCATTACTGCGGTAGCGCAGACCACATGCATTCGATCAATTTGGGAAAGTTCTGAAGAAATATTAAAAAAAGAGTGTACAAACGCAAAATTATTTGATACAATATGTAATGCTACGCACAGGCGTCAATCGGAAGCGGCGGAATTGGCCGCCAAGGTTGATGTAATGGTCGTGGTCGGAGATCGTAAGAGTGCAAACACCAAGCATCTGACAGAGATCTGCGCCGAGAAATGTCCATGTGTCGTTCAAATTGAACGGGCCGAGGAACTCCCTGCCGATATTCTGAAAGGATGCCGTGCTGCAGGACTTACAGCCGGCGCGTCCACCCCGGCGGGCATCATTAAGGAGGTATATACAACGATGAGCGAAGAAATCAAGAACACTGAAGCTATGGAAGAAAGCTTCGAAGAAATGCTGGAAAAATCTTTTAAGACTTTAAATACAGGAGAGAAGGTAACCGGTATTGTGACTGCAATCGGTCCCACCGAGGTGCAGGTTGA
>JAGHUH010000015.1 GCA_018064925.1 Candidatus Cacconaster stercorequi
CCTTTACCAGTATACCGCAATAGGAGGTTTTACTCATGCTAAAGCTGTTTTTCTTCCTCCGGTAGAACCGGAGGTTTATTTTCACGCCTTGAAGGCACCAAGCAAAAAACGAGCACACCGCATACGGTGTGCTCGTTTTTTGTGGATCAGATGCCGAAGAAGCGGCAGGCGTTCTCCCAGGTGATGTGTTCCATGTCCTCCCGGGTTACGCCGCGGAGCTCCGCCAGCTTGTCGCAGACAAAGGAAACCAGCGTGGAGTCGTTGCGCTCCCCCCGATGGGGCACCGGCGGCAGGTAAGGGGAGTCCGTTTCGATGAGGATGCGCTCGGGCGGCACTTCTTTTGCCACGGCAATGGCCTTGCGGGCGTTTTTATAGGTCAGCGGGCCGTCAAAGCCCAGATACCAACCCATGGCGATGATCTCCCGCGCCATCTCCGCACTGCCGGAGTAGCAATGGAACACGCCGCGCAGTCCCGGATACTCCTGCACGATGGCCAGCGTATCGGCGTGGGCGTCCCGGTCGTGGATGATGACCGGCAGAGCAAGCTCCTGCGCCAGACGCAATTGCGAGCGCAGCACCATCTGCTGAAATTCGTGGGACGGGTTTTCCGGCCAGTGGTAGTCCAGACCGATCTCACCGATGGCCACCACCTTTTCATGCTGCGCCAGAGTGCGCAGCTCGTCGATGTGCGCCGGCACAAAGTCGCCGCACTCCTCCGGGTGGATGCCCACGGCGGCATACACATGGTCGTATCGCTCCGCCAGCTCCACGGCGGTCTTTGAACTCGCCACCGTGCAGCCCGGATTGACGATGCGCCCCACGCCCCGCTGCGGCATGGCCGTCAGCAAAGCGTCACGGTCGGCATCAAACGCCTCGTCATCATAGTGAGCGTGGGTGTCAAACAGCATGGCGTCACCTCAAGGCCGCGTCACCGAAGGCAGTGTCCGCCACGAACTGTTCCTTGACGGTTTTCACTTCCGCCATGTGGGGCTGGGTCATGTGGACACGCTGATGCTCGGCGCTCTCCCACTTTTCCACCAGCAGTACCACATTCTCGTCCTGGGCGGAGAAGTAGTAATCATAGCAGATACAGCCCGCCTCGTTGCGGATGGCGGTGACGATGCCCTTTTCCACCAGCGTGCGGACAAAGCGCTCCCGCATCCCGGGCTTGGCGGTATATTTCACAAATAAAGTCAGCTCGTTCATAAAAAATCACGCTCCTTTGCGGCTATTGTAACATACATATCATATCGTTGCAAGATTCTTACTTGTCACTCTAATTCCAAATTAGACTTTAATATTTTTAATGTCTATTCTTGACATATATAAATTTTTATGCTATCTTATTTGCAAGGGGTGATAAATATGTCAAATTTGATTATCGGGCGTTGTCCGGTTTGCAGTGGAAAATTAAAACTAAGTCGCCTGGTTTGTCCCGATTGTAGCGCCGAATTTCCCGCAGATCGTTTTCTTTCGCCGTACGATGAACTCTCCAGCGAAGATACCGCATTTTTGAAAACCTTTCTTATTTGTCGCGGCAATCTGAAAGAGGTACAGGCAAGCTGCGGTATTTCTTACCCCACGGCCAAAAAGCGGCTGGATTCTTTACTTTCGGCATTGGGTTTTATAGATGTTATAGAGGATAATAAGGAGGATATGATTGATATGCGTATGTTTACAAGGGTCGAAAAAGACAGCACACAGGCCTCGGATATTGTGAGGAATAAGCTGTATGAGAGCGGTGGTCAGGCAACGGTAAAACTATTCAACGGCGATTATTGCACAATTAGAGCCAATACAGATGGTCAGACCTTTGCCTGCGACAAAATTCCGCAATATCAATATCAGTACCGTGTTTTTGATACTGTTGTAGACGATCTTCTTTTACATCAACCGGGCTATTCTGCGCGGAAAGGGAACGGGCGCTATAAAATTGGCGAGAAAAACTGCACCAAAGATACCGTAGTGGGTGCTATTGGAACACACTATTTCATGAAATCCATCGGTGAATCGACCTATGATCCTGTATTTGCCATAGCTGCTATTTTAGAATGGGCGGGCATTGCCCATAATGGCCGCGGTTATGTGACGCTGACCGCCGAATATTGTGCTAAGCGTTTGGGATAACGGAGGTTTATGATGCTTCGTTTTTTATTTGCTCTGTTTTTTGAGTTTTTCCACAGCTTGTTCTTTAAGCATAACGATTTTTAAGAGACAAACTGATACCCGCCGTCTGCATAAGTAGACGGCGGGTATTTTTATAAAGTTTCCTCAGCACAGCTTGGCGCCGGCGGGGATGGCATCATCCACCAGCAGCAGGTTCAGCTTTTCCTCGCCCTTTTCCGTGTGGACGGCGGAGATCAGCATACCGTTGGACATGATACCCATCATCTTGCGGGGGGGCAGATTGATGATGGCCACGGCGGTCTTGCCGATGAGCGTTTCCGGCTCATACCACTTGTGGATGCCGGAGAGAATGATGCGGTCGGTGCCGGAGCCGTCATCCAGCGTGAACTTCAGCAGCTTGTCGCTCTTCTTCACGGCCTCGCAGTTCTTGATCTTCACGGCGCGGAAATCGGACTTGCAGAAGGTATCGAAGTCCACATTTTCCTCGGCGTAGGGCTCCAGCTCGATGGCGGGCAGCGCGGCCTTCTTCTGCGCCTCCTGCATGGCGTTCAGCTCGGCAAGTGCCTTTTCAAAGTCCACGCGGGGGAACAGATTTTCACCCTTCTGCACGGTGACATCTGCGCACAGAGTACCCCAGACATTGGCCTTGTCCCAGCTGCGGCAGCTTTCGCAATTGGCACCGATCTTGTCAAAGATCTTGGCGCAGGTCTCCGGCATCATGGGCTGCATCAAAGTGGTGCAGATGCGGACGGTCTCCAGCAGGTTATACAGCACGGCGGCCAGACGATCACGGCGGCTCTCATCCTTGCCCAGTGTCCAGGGGGTGGTCTCGTCAATATACTTGTTGGCGCGGTCGATGACCTTGAAAATTTCCTCCAGTGCATTCTGGAACTGGAACTTCTCCATCTCCGCCTCATAGCGCTCACGCAGAGTGGAGGCCATCTTCTTCAGCTCGCAGTCCATGGGATCGTCCTCGTGGGTGGCAGGCAGGGTGCCGCCGAAGTACTTCTCCACCATGCCGGTGGTGCGGGAAACCAGATTGCCCAGCTTGTTGGCAAGGTCGGTGTTGATGGTGCCGATGAGCAGCTCATTGGAGAAGTTGCCGTCGGTGCCGAAGGGGAAGGTGCGCAGCAGGAAGAAGCGCAGGGCGTCCACGCCGAACATTTCCGCCAGCACATAGGGATCCACCACATTGCCCTTGGACTTACTCATCTTGCCGCCGTCAATCACCAGCCAGCCGTGGCCGTAAACATGCTTGGGCAGGGGCATCTCCATGCTCATCAGCATGGCGGGCCAGATGATGGAGTGGAAACGGACGATCTCCTTGCCCACGAAATGGACATCGGCGGGCCAGTAATGCTCGTAATCGTGATACTTATCATTCAGGAAGCCCAGCGCGGTGGGATAGTTGAACAGGGCGTCCACCCACACATACACCACATGACCCGGATCAAAGTCCACGGGGATGCCCCAGGAGAAGCTGGTACGGGAAACGCACAGATCCTCCAGACCCGGCTTGATGAAGTTGTTCACCATCTCGTTGACGCGGGTGCGGGGCTGCAGGAAATCGGTGTCCTCCAGCAGGTGCTGCACGCGGTCAGCGTACTTGGACAGCTTGAAGAAGTAGGCCTCCTCCTCGGCATCGTGAACATCACGGCCGCAGTCGGGGCACTTGCCGTCCACCAGCTGACTCTCGGTCCAGAAGGACTCGCAGGGGGTGCAGTACTTGCCCTTGTAGGCGCCCTTATAGATATCGCCCTTTTCGTACATCTTCTTGAAAATCTTCTGCACGGACTCGCAGTGATAATCGTCGGTGGTGCGGATGAAGCGGTCATTGGAAATGTTCATCAGCTTCCACAGATCCAGCACGCCGCGCTCGCCCTCGACAATTCTGTCTACGAACTCCTTGGGGGTCACACCGGCCTCGTTGGCCTTGGTCTCGATCTTCTGGCCGTGCTCGTCGGTGCCGGTGAGGAACATGACATCGTAGCCGGTCATGCGCTTATAGCGCGCCATGGTGTCGGCTGCCACGGTGCAGTAGGTGTGGCCGATGTGCAGCTTGTCGCTGGGATAGTAGATGGGTGTGGTAATGTAGAACTTTTTCTGATCCATGAATATTTCTCCTTTTCCGCCATCCCGGATGGAAGGATGGCTTAAAAATTTATTGTATACCGTTTTTCCCGGTGCTATGCAGCGCAAGGAGACTCTGATGAAATTGGCAAGAGCAGCAGACGATTTCATCAGAGGTTCCCTAAAATAAAAAACGCCCCTGACAGACTGTCAAGGGCGACAAAATGCCGCGGTACCACCTTGGTTCGCCGCTTCCTCACGGATAAGCGGCCTTATGAAGTGCCATCACACTTTTGCGCTGTGACGGGCGCTCCCGTTCCGGTCTAAGGCCATGCGTTCGACCGGACAGCTCCGGGGCCATGTTCGCCGATGATTGCCGCGTCCGCTTTCACCTGACCGGACTCTCTTGTGGCGGTTTTCGCCGGGTACTCTCCCCTTCATTGCCTTTTCTATTCACTTGTGCCCCTAATCCTAACCCAAAAAACAGTTTTTGTCAACAAAAGAGTTGGAAATTCAGTGCAGAAATGATAAAATATCCCCCGTACGGTATTCCCATCGGGAAAAAGGAGAATTTGCAATGAAACTGGTATCGTGGAATGTAAACGGCCTGCGTGCCTGTCTGGGCAAGGGCTTTCTGGATTATATCGCGGCGGAGGCGCCGGACATTGTGTGCCTGCAGGAAACAAAGCTGCAGCCGGAGCAGGCGGTATTCGAGCTGGAGGGCTATCACCGCTACTTCAACTCCGCCGACAAAAAGGGCTATTCCGGCACCGCCATCCTGACGAGGGAGGAGCCGCTTGCCGTGACTTATGATTTCGGCGATGATGTACACCGCCATGAGGGGCGCATCATCACCGCCGAGTATCCCGATTTCTATCTGGTCTGCTGCTACACGCCCAACAGCCAGAACGAGCTGAAGCGCCTTGATTATCGGATGCAGTGGGAGGACGATCTGCGCGGCTATCTGTGCCAGCTGGACGCCGTCAAGCCGGTGATCTACTGCGGCGATCTGAATGTGGCGCACCAGGAGATCGACCTGAAAAATCCCAAGACCAACCGCATGAACCCCGGCTTCTCCGATCAGGAGCGGGAGAAGATGACAGAGCTGCTCCAAAGCGGCTTTGCCGATACCTTCCGCCGCCTGCACCCGGAGGAGGTGTGCTACTCGTGGTGGAGCTACCGCTTCCGGGCACGGGAGAAAAACGCCGGATGGCGCATCGACTATTTCATCGTGTCGGAGCGGCTGCTGCCGCAGATCAAGACTGCCGAAATCCGCACGGAAGTCATGGGCAGCGACCATTGCCCCGTTATTTTGACACTTTGATGCCCGAACAAGTGTGCAAAAAACTTATTTTTATGAAAAAAATAGCATTTACAGACACTCTCATGTATTGTATAATGTAGAATGTTGGAAAGCATAACAAATATATCTTGTATCACAAGAATAATTTTTAGGAGGAGATTCCCATGTCTTACAAAATCCTTGTTATCAATCCCGGTTCCACTTCCACCAAGATCGGTGTCTTCGAAGACGAGAAGATGCTGTTTGACAAGACCCTGCGTCATCCCGCAGAGGAAATTGCCAAGTATGCTACCATCGCCGATCAGAAGGACTTCCGTAAGAATCTGGTGATCGAAGCTCTGGCAGAGAACAACTTTGACATCAACACGCTGGATGCCGTTTCCGCACGCGGTGGCCTGATCAAGCCCATCTGCGGCGGTACCTATTCCGTCAACACCGCTATGATCATTGACTGCATCAAGGGTGTTCAGGGTCAGCACGCCTGCAATCTGGGCGGTCTGATTGCCCGCGAAATGGGCGAGGAGCTGGATATCCCCTCCTTCGTGGTGGATCCTCCCGTTGTTGACGAGATGGCTCCCGTTGCCAGATACACCGGCCACCCCGTTCTGGAGCGCAAGAGCAAGTTCCACGCTCTGAACCAGAAGGCCGTTGCCAAGCGCTTTGCCAAGGAGAGCGGCAAGAAGTATGAGGACATCAACCTGATCGTCTGCCACATGGGCGGCGGCGTGTCCGTTGGTGCTCATGTCAAGGGTCAGATCATTGATACCGAGAACGCTCTGGACGGTGAAGGTCCCTTCTCCCCCGAGCGCGCCGGCTCCATGCCCACCGGCGGCATCATCGACCTGTGCTTCTCCGGTGAGTACACCGAGGCTCAGATCCGCAAGATGATGGTCGGCCGCGGCGGTCTGGTTTCCTACACCGGTTCCACCGATATGCGCGACCTGCTGAAGATGGCCGCTGACGGCGACGAGAAGGTTCAGGAAGTCATCGATGCTTTCCACTATCAGATCGCTAAGGAGATTGGCTCCATGGCCGCTGCCATGAAGGGCAAGGTCGATCAGATCATCCTGACCGGCGGTATCGCTTACGGCAAGGAGACCGTTGATGCCATCTCCGAGATGGTCAGCTGGATCGCTCCCATTACCGTGTATCCCGGCGAGGACGAGCTGCTGGCTCTGGCTCAGGGCGCTCTGCGTGCTCTGACCGGCGAAGAGAAGATCCTGAAGTACTAATCCGCGTACATCGTTATAAAAAAGCTGTCGGCTGCTGTTGTGGCCGACAGCTTTTTTCTTTTTTTGTAAAGGATGTACTGTTCCTCCTGTACACAAGAAAAAAGACTGAAGCGAAATGCTTCAGCTTTTTTTATCAGCCAAAATCATGTCTGCTGCCGCCATGCAATCCAATTTCTTCCAAAACGCAGATAATTTCTTCCACCTTCATAAAGCACTCTTCATCAGGCAGACTATCGTCATGCACGATGGTCTGTATTTTTTTTATTGCTTCGTAGCATACCATTTCCACAGCATACTCTCTACGAAATTTTATTTCCGGAATGATTACCTCATTTTTTATTTTTTCAAATATTGCCTCGTAAGGTTCCATGTTTTATCTCCATTATGGGGGTTATATCCCCTTATTTACAGAGATTATAACCCCCATAATGAAAAAAGTCAAGATGGGGGGTATTGTCGTGATTTCTTTTGATAAACTGTGGAAAACGATGGAACAGCGAAACATTTCCACCTACCAGCTTCGGGAAAAATGCGGTATTGACAGCAAAACAATTCGTCGTCTGCGTGCCAATGAAAATATGGAAACCAAAACGCTGGATAAACTTTGTACGGCATTGGATTGCCGTCTGGAGGATATTGCGGAATTTATAAAAAAAGACTGAAGCGAAATGCTTCAGTCTTTTTTATACTGTTTCGTTATCGGCTTTCCCGATCAAATGCCACCACCACGCGGCGGTTGGGCTCGGTACCGATGGAATAGGTGGTCACACCGTTATACTCCTGCAGAGCGGCATGGATCACATGGCGCTCGTAGGCGTTCATGGGCTCCAGCGTGACGCTGCGGCGATAGCGAATGACCTTACCTGCCACCTTTGCTGCCAGAGCTTCCAGGCTGCGTTCCCGCTTTTCCCGGTAATTCTCAGCATCTACATGGACGCGGATGCGCTTTTCAGCACCGCTGTTGACGGCATAGTTGGTCAACTGCTGGATGGCATCCAGCGTCTCACCCCGGCGGCCGATGAGAGCGCCCAGCTTCTCACCCTCCAGAATGACCTTATAGCGACCCTTCTCACTCTCGGAGATGGTCACCCGGGCGGGGCTGTCCAGATGCTGCAGCAGACCCTCCAAAAAGGCGCGGATGCGCTGCATATTACCGTCCTCCTCCGTGGGAGCAACGGTCGCCTGTACGGCGGGAGCTTCCTCCGGAGCGGTTTTCACCTCCGGCTGAACGGGTGCTTTCTTCTCCTGAACGGGTTCAGGCTTCTTTTCCGCCTTCTTCCGGGGCTTGGGCTCCGGCTTTCCCTCCGGCTTGGGCTCCTCCACGGGAACGGCGGGTTCTTCTTCATCCATGCCATAGGTCACACGGACACGGGCAGGACTGCTTCCGATTCCCAAAAAGCCGCTCTTGGCGCGCTCCAGAATTTCCACGGACACATCGTCGCGATCCATACCCAACTGGGCAAGGGCCTTTCGGACGGCCTCTTCCTCGGTCTTGCCCGTTACATCAATATAACTCATAGCAAAACTCCTTCATCAGTCTTTATAATGGTCTTCGCTGTACGAGCGGCCGCGGGCATAGGGACGCTGACCCACACGGCCGTTCTGATTGGTGCTGCGCTTGTCACCGTCGTTCTTAGGCGCGGCCTTCTTTTTCGGCTGTGCCTGAGACTGCTTCTTCATGCCATCAGGGCCTGCCTGATACATGGCCTTCTGCTTTTCATACTTAGCATAGCGCTTTTCGCGCTTTTCTTTCTCCTTGGCGGTCTCCTCGCGGTCAAGCACCTTGTTGAAATACTTGTTCAGCGTAAGCTCCTGCAAAGCGGAGAAGCCGGCGTTGGCTGCCCAGTAAATGCTCAATGCGCCGGGCAGGATGAAGCCCATCCACAGCGTCATCAGGGGCATGGTATACATCATGACCTTGGTGGAGGCGCCGCCGGCAGCGTTGGAAGCCTGATTGGACTTCATGGAAATGACGGTCATGGCGAACTGCAGCACCGTTGCGATCACGGGCAGCAGGAACAGACCCCACATGGGCCAGCCGCCGTGGGGGAACTGGCTGAACAGCTCAGAGGGACGGGACGCCAGATCCACACCCAGGAAGGAGTAATCCAGGTCGATAAGACCCTTGAACTGACCGGCAAAATCAGACCAATGCTCGTGGACAAACTTGGCCAGATAGATCTGATCGTAGGCGGCGCTGCGGGTGCCGGCCTCGGCGGCGGCATAGCCCAGGCCGGTGGCCATGGTTTCGATCTTTGCGATGGTTTCGGTGGACAACATCATCAGATAGCGCATGGGGGAACGGATGATGTAGTACAGAGCGATCAGAATGGGGAAGGGGATAAAGGACCACAGGCAGCCGGACATGGGATTGATTCCCTCCCGGGCATAGAGGTCGGCCATCTCCTGCTGCTGACGCTCCTTGTTGTTGGCAAAGCGGGTTTGGATATCCTTGATCTTACCCTGCATGCGGTTCATGCGCAGCATGCTCTTCTTGCTCTTGAGCTGGAAGGGCAGCAGCACCAGCTTGACCACCAGAGTAAACAGGACCAGTGCCACGCCGTAGGAGCCCGTCCAACTGTAAAACAGGCGGGTCAGAGCGGCAAACGGCACACAGATGTAATATCCGAGTTTTGCAAACATGAAGTTTACCTCCGTTATGTTGTTTTACGAGGTTGCTGGGGAAAATTTTTTGTAAGGTGATCCCCTTACGGGACGGGATCATACCCGCCCTTGTGGAATGGATGACATCGCATAAAACGCCGGAAAGCCAGCCAGCCGCCCTTTGCGGCGCCGTACTTCTCCACCGCCTCCACGGCATACTCCGAGCAGGTGGGGATATAGCGGCAGCGCGGCGGAAACAGGGGGGAAACGGACGCCTGATAAAAACGAAACAGCTTCAAAAGGGCGCGCTTCATTTCTCTTCCTCCCGCAGCAGCTTCAACTGCCCCAGCGCCTGCAGATAGGAATGCTCTATCCTGCGATAGGGCGTATGGACAGCGCGGACACGGGCCACCAGAATTACATCATAGCCGGGGAGCATCCTATCCTTATTTAACCGATAGATCTCCCGCAGCTGACGGCGGACACGGTTGCGCACCACGGCGTGACCCAGCTTGGTGCTGACGGTAACGCCCAGGCGGCTGTTGCCCTTGCGGTTTTTCTGGCAGTATACCACCAGACAGGGGGATACGGCAGACCGGCCCTTGCGATAGATCCGGCGGAATTCATAATTCTCTTTTACCGTACAAGATGCTTTCATGGGTTCCTCCTGCTCTGGTTTGCGTGCGTTTTTTCAATATCACAGATAGAGCAATAGGGACGGCAGCATTGCGACAGCCGTCCCTTGTTGTTTATCTATGCGCGATGCACCTTCCGTGACCTCAATGGGTCAGGCGAGCGCGACCCTTGGCGCGGCGGCGAGCCAGCACCTTACGGCCGTTTCTGGTGGCCATTCTCTTGCGGAAACCGTGCTCCTTGGAGCGCTGACGCTTCTTGGGCTGATAGGTACGGAACATTGCATGACACCTCCATTTTGATAAAATCCGGCGCCGGAAGCAGTTCTCCGGCACACTTACTCGACGGCGGACAGGCCACAGACCCGTCCCGCAGTTGATGTAATCAGGCACTGTAAAACAGCGCAAAAGTTATTATACATAAGGAATTGGCGCATGTCAACAGAAATTTCAGAAAAAAGGCCATGAATTTGTCGGAAAATATGGGCTTTTTCTACCTGATCCCACCCAAAATGTTGGGTTTTTATACCAAATTGCATCCCTATATATGGTATAGCGACGGTGGAAAAAAATAAAACTTAATATTAGAATATGTATAGACTTTTCCACAGTTTTTTGATATAATGATGTGGGGTAGTTTGCCCTTTTTGGAAAAGATAAAAAATACCATCGAAAAGATAGAGAAATATAAGGGAAAGGAGCGCTTTCATTGAACTCAATAACCGATGTTTGGAAAAATGTACTGGATCACATGGCCGTGCAGCTCTCCGAGATCACTATCAAAACCTGGTTTGATGAGGTAGAAGTGGTCACCATGGAGGACTCCGCCTTTGTGCTGCATTGCAACAATACATTTAAAAAGGGTATCATCGAATCCCGTTATATGCGCCATATCAAGGACGCTCTGCGGGAGATCTTCTCTGCCGACTTTGAGATCAAGCTGCTGGACGACGAGCAACTATCCAATTACCACGGCGTGCCGAAGGCAACCTCCAGCGGACTGAACGAATCCGATACCTTTACCTTTGAAACCTATGTGGTGGGTCCGCAGAACAAGCTGGCGTATGCCGCCGCCCGCGCCGTGGCGGAAAAGCCTGCGGAAAACTACAATCCCCTCTTTATCTACGGCAACTCCGGTCTGGGAAAGACCCATCTGCTGTACGCCATCGCCCATCAGCTGAAGAAGCGGGACGAGAACGCCCGGGTGGTCTACATCAAGGGCGATGACTTCACCAACGAGCTGGTGGCCTCCATCCGCGAGGGCAAAAATGCCGAGTTCCGCGAGAAATATCGGGAGGCGACTTTGCTGCTGGTGGATGATATCCAGTTTATCGCCGGCAAGCAGCAGACGCAGGAGGAATTTTTCCACACCTTCAATACGCTCTATGAAGCCGGCAAGCAGATCGTACTGACCTCCGACCGTCCGCCCTGCGAGATGACGCAGCTGGAGGATCGTCTGCGGACCCGTTTTGAATGGGGTCTGATGGTGGATGTGGCACCCCCCGATTTTGAAACGCGTCTGGCCATCATCAAAAATAAATCCGCGCTGTTGGGCGTGGATCTGTCCGACAGCATTGCCGAGAACATTGCCGAAAATGTTACCGCCAATGTCCGTCAGATCGAGGGCACGCTGAATAAAATTCTGGCCTATCGTGATCTGTTAGACGACACCATGGATCAGGACACGCTGAACCGCGCCATCAGCGATATGCTGAAGACCGAGTCGGAGTATGTGCCCACGCCCACGGTGATCATCAGCTATGTCTGCAAATATTTCAATGTCAGTGAAGAGCATCTGCGTGGGCAGAGCCGCGGGCGCGACATTATGATGCCCCGTCAGATCGCCATGTATTTGATCCGCCGCATGAATCCCAACCTGGCGCTGACTGACATCGGCAAGCAATTCGGCGGACGCGACCACACCACCGTGCTGCACTCACTGAACAAGGTGGAGAGCGAGATGCGCTCCAATCCCAACTTCGCTGAAATGGTGAAGGAGGTCACCACCAACATCAATGCCAAACGGTGACCTTTTTCCACTTTTCCCGTGGAATAAACAGGGAAATCTTGTGGATAAAAAAGAAACGGCTGTTTTGTGGAAAAAAAAGAAGAATACTGTGAAAAGAAGGGTTCATAAATTTTCCTCTTATTTCAACGCTTTGACCCCTTTTTCCACAATCCACAGCCCCTACTGCTACTGCAACTAATAAATAGATTAGTTTATGTTTATTTCTTAAAAAATATGCCAAGAAAAATTTTGAGTTCATTAGAAAGGACTGCCTGAATATGCTGTGTTTTTCCTGTGAAAAGACTTTGCTGCAGGCCGCCGTGGGAACAGTTTCCCGTGCTGTGGCCGCCAAGAGCTCTATTCCCGCTCTGGAAGGTCTCCTTCTGGAAGGCGAAGAAATGCTGACGCTGTCCGGCTACAATATGCAGACCGGTATCCGCACCTCCTTCGAGGCCGATATTCCCGAAAAGGGCCGCATCGTGTTGAACGCCCGTCTGTTCGGCGAGATCATTCGCAAGATGCCTGACGATATCATTACCTTCTCCGCCGACGAGAAGTACATGGTGCATCTCACCTGCGGCGACGCCAGCTTTGATATTCTGGGTCTCAGCGCCGAGGATTATCCGGAGCTTCCCGAGGTGGACGATGAATTCTCCGTTTCCCTGCAGCAGAAAACGCTGAAGGCCATGATCAATCAGACCAGCTTCGCCGTGTCCACCAACGAGAGTCGCCCGGTCCATACCGGCTCACTCTTTGAGATCAACGAAAAGGGTCTGACCGTGGTCAGCGTGGACGGCTTTCGTCTGGCGCTGCGTACCGAGCCGCTGGAGAAGATCGACGGGGGTGCTTTTCGCTTTGTGGCACCCGGTGCCGCGCTGAAGGAAGTGGAGAACATCTGTCAGGAGTGCGACGATTTGATCAGCATCATTCAGGGAAAGCGCCATCTTCTGTTTGAGGCGGGCACGACCCAGTTGATCTGTCGCCGGCTGGAGGGCGAATTTCTGGATTATAAGAATGCCATCCCCCGCAACAATCCCATCTGTGTGCAGGTGGATACCAAGACCATGATCCAGAGTTTAGACCGCGTTAGCGTGGTGATCAGCGAAAAGCTGAAAAGCCCCGTGCGCTGCATTTTTGACGAGGGAAAGGTCTATCTGTCCGCCAAGACCGGAAACGGCGAGGCCAAGGACATCTGCCCGGTAGACGGCAGCGGCAACGGTCTGGAGATCGGCTTCAATAACCGTTATCTCATGGATGCGCTGCGCTATGCTCCGGCGGAAAGCGTGAAGATGCAGCTCAATACCGGTATTTCTCCCTGCATCATCACCCCTGTGGATGACGAGGAGCATTTCCTTTACATGGTGCTGCCGGTGAGACTGAAGGCACAATAAGAAAAAGAGTGATTTTTATGACAACGATTGCGATTACAACTGAATTTATCAAGCTGCAGGATCTGCTGAAATTTGCTTCCATTGCCTCCACCGGCGGCGAGGCCAAGATTATGGTGCAGGAGGGGGAAGTGACCGTCAACGGCGAGGTCTGCACCCAGCGGGGTAAGAAGATCCGTCCCGGTGACGATGTAGCCATCGGCGGCGAGCACTTTACCGTATCCTATGCGGATTGAACGATTGGAGCTGGACGGCTTCCGCAACTATGACCGGCAGGCGCTGACCTTCGATGCCGCTTGCAATGTGATCTACGGCGAGAACGCCCAAGGCAAGACCAATCTGCTGGAAGCCATCGTGCTGCTGTCCTGCGGCAAATCACCCCGTGCCCACAGCGATAAGGAACTGATCGGGTTTCAGCGTGACGGCGCAAAAATTATCGGCGGCGTCTATGCCCGGGAGCGGGATTTTCACATGGAGATCACGCTGAACAGAGGCAAACGGCGGAAGATGAGCGTCAACGGCGTGCCGGCCAAGAGCAACGCCGCCCTTAGCGATGTGCTGCATACGGTGTTTTTCGCGCCGGAGGATCTGTTTCTGATCCGTGATGGTGCGGCGGCGCGGCGAAAGTTCATGGACATTTCCCTCTGTCAGCTTCGTCCGCGCTATGCTTCGGCATTGGCGGAGTATCACCGGCTGTATGAGCACAAGACCCGCATTCTGCGGGACAGCGAGGAGTGTCCGCAGCTTCTTGCAATGCTGCCGGATTTTAATATGCGGCTTTGTGAGGTGGGTGCCGTGCTGATCCATTATCGCGCCCGCTTTTGCCGTGCGCTGCAGGAATACGCCGCACAGGCGCACCTTGAGTGCAGCGGCGGACGGGAAGAGCTGACGCTTGCCTATCAGACGGTGAAAACCGTGGAAAACCCCTTTGCGCCCCACGCCGAGCTGGTTTCGGCGCTGACGGAGCATCAAAATTCCCACTATCAGGCGGAAATCGCCAGCAAACTATGCCTTTCCGGCCCACATAAGGACGATGTGGAGGTCACCATCAACGGACGAAGCGCCCGGCAGTTCTGTTCCCAGGGGCAGGTACGCACGGCGGCGCTGTCCTTAAAACTGGCGGAGCGTGAAATACACAAAAACGCCATCGGGGAATATCCCGTGATGCTTTTAGACGATGTGTTAAGTGAGCTGGATCCCAAGCGGCAGGAATATGTGCTCAACCGTATTTCCGGCGGGCAGGTCTTTATCACCTGCTGTGAAAATGACCGCCTGGACGCACTGTTACAGGGCAAGGTGTTCCATATCCATAATGGGGAGGTGCTGTGATGGGTTATCTGCATATCGGACAGAATGTGATGCTGGAGGATAAGCGGATCATCGGTATTTTTGATCTGGATATTACCTCCCAATCCAAACAAACACGCGCCTTTTTGAAAATGGCGGAGGAGGAAGGCGTGGTGCTGAATGCCTGCGATGACATTCCCAAATCCTTTGTGGTGTGCGACCATCCCTATCACCGCCAGATCGTTTATATATCCCAGTTAAATTCCCAGACGCTGCGTGGGCGCAGCGAAGAAGGAGAAGATCAATATGTCTGAACTCGAAAAAGTAACCCAGGCGGCCGAGGAGTACGGCGCGTCGAATATTCAGGTGCTGGAGGGTCTGGAGGCCGTTCGCAAGCGTCCCGGTATGTATATCGGCTCCACCAGTGCCAGCGGTCTGCACCATCTGGTGTATGAGATCGTGGATAACTCCATCGACGAGGCACTGGCCGGCTTTTGCACCGACATTACCGTAACCATCAACGAGGGGAATACCATCACCGTCACCGATAACGGGCGCGGCATCCCCGTGGATATTCAGCCCCAGACGGGCCGTCCGGCGCTGGAGGTGGTGTTCACCGTGCTGCACGCCGGCGGCAAGTTCGGCGGCGGCGGTTACAAGGTATCCGGCGGCCTCCACGGTGTGGGCGCCTCGGTGGTCAACGCTTTGAGCGAATGGCTGGTGGTACAGGTGCACAAGGATGGTAAGATCCACGAGATGCACTTCTCCCGCGGCAATATCACCAGCGAGATGGAAATCGTGGGTACCACTGATCATACCGGTACCATCGTGACCTTCAAGCCGGATCCCGAAATGTTCGACACGCTGGTGTACGATTATGAAACGCTGCACACCCGTATGCGGGAGCAGGCGTTTCTGAACGCGGGGCTCCGCATCACCATCACCGATGCGCGGACAGGACAGGAGCAGACGGATACCATGTGCTATGCCGGCGGTATCCGTGAGTTCGTCACCTATATCAACCGCAACAAATCGGCACTGCACTCCGAGGTTATCTATGTTTCCGGCGCCAAGGGAGACAGTACCGCCGAGATCGCTCTGCAGTATAACGACAGCTATAACGAAACGCTGATTTCCTTTGCCAACGATATCCATACGCCGGGCGGCGGTATGCATGAAACCGGCTTCAAGGCGGCGCTGACCCGCGTGCTGAATGCCTATGGCATCAAGTACGGCATGATCAAGGGCGATGACAAGGTGTCCGGCGAGGACTGCCGCGAAGGTATCACCGCTGTGATCTCCGTGAAGCTGACGGAGGCACAGTTCGAGGGGCAGACCAAGGATAAGCTGGGCAACGCCCATATCCGCACGCTGGTGGATCAGGTGGTCAGCGATCAGTTGATGGTCTATCTGGAGGAGCATCCCGTGGTGGCGCGTACCATTCTGGATAAGGCGCTTACCGCCAACCGCGCCAGAGAAGCAGCCCGCAAGGCTCGTGAATCCATTCGCCGCAAGACGGCGCTGGGCGGTGCGGCTATGCCCGATAAGCTGCGGGACTGCAACGAAAACAATCCCGAGCTCACCGAGCTCTACATCGTGGAGGGTGACTCCGCAGGCGGCAGCGCCACCCAGGGGCGCGACTCCCGCTTTCAGGCGATTTTGCCGCTGTGGGGCAAGATGCTGAATGTGGAAAAGGCACGAGCCGACAAGGTGTACGGCAACGATAAGCTGCAGCCCGTTATTACGGCGCTGGGCGCCGGCATCGGCGAGGAGTTCGACACCAACAAGCTGCGCTATCACAAGGTCATCATCATGGCCGATGCCGATGTGGACGGTGCCCATATCCGCACGCTGCTGCTGACCTTCTTCTTCCGCTTTATGCGTCCCATGATCGAGCAGGGCTATGTGTATTCCGCCGTGCCGCCGCTTTACAAGCTGACGCGCGGCAAGACCACCCGGGTGGCATACAGCGACGAGGAGCGCGACGCCGTGTCCGCCGAGATGCGCGCGGACAATGCCAACGCCAAAATTGACATCAGCCGCTTCAAGGGTCTGGGCGAGATGAACCCCCACGAGCTGTGGGAGACCACCATGGACCCGGAAAAGCGTACGCTGCGCCGCATTACGCTGGACGATGCCGTGGCAGCCGACGCCACCTTCACCGTGCTGATGGGCGAAAAGGTGGAGCCGCGTAAGGAATTCATTGAAAAGAACGCCAAGTACGCGGTCAATCTGGACTATTAAGGAGGGGTAGAAATGAGTAAAAAACCCCAATATGATCCCGAAGAAATTCGGTACCCCAATCAACATATCGTCGAATCCCCGCTGGTGCCGGAGATGGAGAACTCCTATATTGAGTACGCCATGTCCGTCATCGTGGGTCGTGCCCTGCCGGATGTCCGCGATGGCCTGAAGCCGGTGCATCGCCGCATCCTTTACGCCATGTACGAGGACAATCTGACCTCGGATCGTCCGTTTAAGAAGTCCGCCACCTGCGTGGGCGATGTGCTGGGTCGGTATCACCCCCACGGCGACGCCTCCGTGTATGATGCCATGGTGCGACTTGCCCAGGATTTCTCCATGCGCTATATGCTGGTGGACGGCCACGGCAACTTCGGCTCCGTGGATGGCGACCCCCCCGCCGCCTACCGTTATACCGAGGCGCGTTTGAGCAAGCTCTCCAACGAGATGCTGCGGGATATCGAGAAGGACACCGTCAACTGGGATCCCAACTTTGACGAGAGCCGCAAGGAACCCCGTGTCCTGCCCAGCCGCTTCCCCAATCTGCTGGTGAACGGCTCTTCCGGCATCGCCGTGGGCATGGCCACCAACATCCCGCCCCACAACCTGCGTGAGGTCATCGGCGCGTGCATCTGCGTGCTGGATGATGAAAATGCCACGCTGGGCGACCTGATGGAGCATATCAAGGGCCCGGATTTCCCCACGCGGGGCATCATCATGGGCCGCAGCGGCATCCGTGCCGCCTATGCCACCGGCCGCGGCAAGATCGTGGTGCGTGCCCGCCATGAGTTCGAGGAATTCGGCCACGACCGGATCCGCATCATCATCACGGAGCTGCCCTATCAGGTCAACAAGCGGATGCTCATCAAGAACATGGCCGATCAGGTGGAGGATAAGCGTCTGGAGGGCATTTCTGATATCCGTGACGAGTCCGACCGCAACGGTATGCGCATCGTCATCGAGCTCAAGCGTGATGCCAACCCCCAGGTGGTGCTCAACCGCCTGTTTGCCCAGACCTCGCTGCAGACCTCCTTTGCCATCAATATGCTGGCACTGGTGGACGACCAGAAGCAGCCGAAAATTCTGTCCCTGCGGCATATCATTGACGAGTATCTGGCGTTTCAGGAAGAGATCATCGTGCGCCGCACGCAGTACGATCTGAAAAAGGCGCTGGAGCGCGCCCATCTGCTGGAGGGTCTGCTGATCGCGCAGGACAACATCGACGAGGTCATCCGCATCATCCGCACCAGCTACGACAATGCCAGAGAAAATCTGATGTCCCGGTTCGGTCTGGATGAGGTGCAGGCACAGGCCATTCTGGATATGCGCCTGAAAGCCTTGCAGGGTCTGGATCGTGAGAAGCTGCAAAACGAATATCACGAGCTGTCCGAGCGCATTGCCTACTTCCGTCAGGTGCTGGGCGATGAAAATCTGGTGAAGTCCATCCTCAAGGAGGAGCTCACCGCCATTTCCGACAAGTTCGGCGATGACCGCCGCACGGAAATTCAGGATGTGGAGGACGAGATCGACATCGAGGATCTCATCGAGGAGGAGCAGTGCGTCTATACCCTGACCCGCAACGGCTACATCAAGCGCACGCCCGTCAGCGAGTATGCTGCGCAGTCCAAGGGCGGCATGGGCAAGAAGGGCATCACCACCCGCGATGAGGACAGCGTGGTGGATGTGTTCACCGCCTCCACCCACGATTATCTGCTGTTCTTCACCGATACCGGCAAGGTCTATCGCAAGAAGGGCTATCAGATCCCCGAAAGCGGCAAGACGGCCAAGGGAATCGCCGTGGTGAACATCATTCAGGTGGAGACCGACGAGCGGGTACAGGCCATGCTGCACTTCCGCGACATGGATGCGGCCAACGATCTGAAGCTGACCATGGTCACCCGGAACGGCACCACCAAGCGTCTGGATGTGGCGCTTTTGAAAAACATTCGTCAGAGCGGCCTGCGCGCCATCAATCTGGACGAGGACGATGAGCTGGTGAGCGTCATCGAGACCGACGGCGCGTCCCATATCCTCATCGCCACCCATGACGGTATGGCCTGCTGCTTCGATGAAAACGATGTGCGCAGCATGGGCCGTGCGGCCGGCGGCGTGCGCGGCATCCGCCTGCGTGAGGGTGACTATGTCATCGGTGCCGGTAAGGCGGCCGAGGGTCTGAAGGTGCTGTCCATCACGGAAAAGGGCTACGGCAAGCAGACGCCGGTGGAGGAATACCGCATCACCAACCGCGGCGGTCTGGGCATCAAGAACTATGAGGTCACCGAAAAGACCGGCCATGTGGTGGGCATGAAGATCGTTACCGGCCAGGAGGACCTGCTGCTGGTGACCCAGAGCGGTATTCTGATCCGCACGGCGGTGGAGTCCATCCGCACCACCGGCCGCGCCACACAGGGCGTCATCGTGATGCGCTTCAAGGAAGAAGGCGACAGCGTGATCTCCATGGCACTGGCCGACAAGGACGACGAGAATGCCTGAGATGAAAGTGATCGCCCGGATCCGCAGTCCGTTTTCGGAAAAGTTCGGCGTGCCGCGTCAGAGCGGTCTGGTGGATAGTCTGCGGGCACAGATCGTGTTTGAAAAAGACTATCGTAACGCCGACGCCGTGCGCGGTCTGGAGGGCTTCAGCCATATCTGGCTGATCTGGCAGTTCAGCCAGGCGGTGCGTGACGGCTGGTCACCCACGGTGCGGCCGCCCCGTCTGGGCGGCAATCAGCGCATGGGCGTGTTTGCCACCCGCTCGCCGTTTCGCCCCAACGAGATCGGACTTTCCAGCGTAAAGCTGGAGAGGATCGAGATCGACCCCAAACTGGGGCCGGTGCTCCATGTATCCGGCGCCGATCTGATGGACGGTACGCCGATTTTTGACATTAAACCGTATCTGCCCTATTGCGACAGCCACCCCGACGCGTTGGGCGGCTGGACGGACGGTGCGGACAATCGGGCATTGCAGGTGGATTTTCCCGACGCACTGCTGCAAAGGGTGCCGGAAGCGGAGCGCAGCGGGTTGCTGGGCGTTCTGGCAAGCGATCCCCGTCCCCGGTATCAGAAGGATCCCCGGCGTGTGTATGGGATGCGCTTTGGCGCTGTGAATGTGAAATTCACCGTAGACGGCGACATCCTGACGGTCTGCGGTGTGGAGGACTTATGAAAACAGTAACCATTTACACCGACGGCGAAATCCGCGTTGCGGTTTCGTTTTAATGTCCCTTGCGCTCACCGCTAAAGCGGCAACCGCGCAAGATGGACAGCAAGCGCCGTCGCACAGACGGATGCAGAGAAGTTCGTTTATGGAGCGTAAGGATGCGTATATGAAAACAGTAACCATTTACACCGACGGCGCTTGCAGCGGCAATCCCGGTCCGGGAGGTTGGGGCGCGATATTGGAGTGGAACGGCTATGAAAAAGAGCTGTCCGGCGGTGAGGCCGACACCACCAATAACCGCATGGAGTTGACCGGCGTCATCACGGCGCTGGCGGCGCTGAAGGAGCCGTGCATCGTGGAGCTGTACTCCGACTCGAAATATGTCATTGACGCACTGCAAAAGGGTTGGGTCTACGGCTGGAAAAAGCGCGGCTGGGTGAAATCCGATAAGAAGCCGGCGCAGAATGTGGATCTGTGGGAACAACTCCTGCCGCTGATTGCACGGCATGAGGTACACTATCACTGGGTCAAGGGTCACGCGGAGAACGAAAAAAACAACCGCTGTGACGCTCTGGCCGTGGCGGAGAGCAGAAAATTCTGAAAAGGAGTGGAAGTTCACAAAAAGTTCATGTGAATTTCATGATTTCGCCATCTTTACAAAGTATTATTCTAACTGTACAAAAGATAATTCCTTATGTGATTTTCTCTCTCTCCTAACAAACACACAAAGAAAAGCACCTTGCTTTGGCAGGGTGCTTTTCTTGTTGCAAAAGCCGCTATTTGTGCTACAATATGGACAACGAATAAAAAAGGGAGGAGCCCCCTCATGGAATTTAATGCAAAGCAGCAGCTGCCCGGTCTGCTGGACTGGATGCGGCAGCAGATGAAGAATTGCGGCGGCAAGACCGCTGTCATCGGTATTTCCGGCGGCAAGGACAGTTCCACCGTGGCGGCGCTGGCCGTGGCGGCCTATGGCAAGGAGAATGTCTACGGCGTGCTGATGCCCGACGGCATCCAGCCGGACATCGACTATTCCAACGGCCTGGTGGAGGTGCTGGACATCCCCCACTGCACCTTTAATATCCATGACGCCACCTCCGGCGTGCTGAATGAGCTGGCGCGGGTGGGTCTGGACGCCAGCCGTCAGACCAAGGTGAACCTGCCGTCCCGTATTCGCATGGCCGTGCTGTATGCCGTGGCACAGAGTGTGCCCGGCGGTATCGTGCTGAACACCTCCAACCTCTCCGAGGACTGGGTGGGTTACTGCACCATCTACGGCGACAGCGCCGGCGCCTTCTCCCCGCTGGGTATGTACACCACCGAGGAGGTCTGCGACTTGGGCCGTGAGCTGGGTCTGCCGGAGAAATTTGTGGCCAAGGCACCCTCCGACGGTCTCACCGGCCTGACGGACGAGGATAATCTGGGCTTTACCTATCACGCCGTCAATGAATATGTCCGCAAGGGCATCGTGGACCCGGAGATCAAGGAGCAGATCGACCGCAAGCATCGCGTCAGCCGTTTCAAGTTCCAGACGCTGCCGGTTTATCAGAACGGCTTGCCTATCGTGCTGGAGGAGACCACCGATTACTATAACCCCAATAAAAAATAAAAAAGAAGTGGCTTTTGCCACTTCTTTTTTTACAGCTTACCCCCAAAAAGCCTCGCAGAGTTTTGCGCCCGCAGGCGCAAAAGAAGTTTGCCACTTCTTTTTTACCCCAACAGACCGGAAATATCCTCCAGTGTCAGAGCGGGCTGCAAGGCGGCGGTGATACCATAGCCAATGAGACGGCTCAGCTCCCGCACCCGCTGGTCAATGTCCCGCGGGGTGACGAATACTTCATCGCCGCCCTTGTCTCCCAGTACCGTGGTGCTGATGACCGTGGGCAAGCCAACGGCAATCACCGGCACGCCCAGCGTATCCTGATTGATGGCGGCGCGATGATTGCCCACGCCGGAGCCGGGAATCAATCCCGTGTTGCCCAACTGAATGGTGGCGCACAGGCGTTCCCGGCTTTGCGCCGCCAATGCGTCAACGGTGATGACGGCGGCGGGTCGGATCTTTTCCACCACGCCCTGCAGCAGCTCCAGCGTTTCAAGTCCCGTGCAGCCGGTGACACCGCATTCCAGCGCTGCGACAGGGGAGAAGGTGCTGAACTGCAGGGGCAGCAGCGTGACCATGTGGCGGGTGACAAGCAGATTGTGAAGCGTCAGCGGTCCCACGGCGTCGGCGGTGAGGGCGGGATTTCCCAGACCCGCGACCAGTGTGGAAAATTCCTGTCCCACGCCGGGCAGCAGGTCTGTCAGCTCCTGCGCCAGACACCGGACGCCCCGTACGAAGAAACCGGTCTGCCGCCGGAAGTAGGGGCGCAGGTCGATGGTGATATAGCGCCCCACGGGTTTGCCCAGCTGTTGAGCAGCGGATGAACTCTCCACGCGGATGTCGGTGACGGTGTAGCCCTCCCGTGTTTTCTCGGCAGCGTGAATGCCCTCCGGCGCAAAATTTTTTTGTCCGTAGCCAAGATTTTCCGCCATTTCCAGTGCCAGATCGGTGCGTATTGCCTTCATGTTTGTGGTTGCATCTCCTTTATAAACACAAAATGTTGTGGATTTTTATTAGTTTGCAGCCCTGCAAAGAAAATATGCGAAAAGAGATAATAAAAATTGAAAAAGTGCTTGCAATTTCTGTAGAAAGGTGCTAAAATATCATCCTGCGTGGAAGTGTAAATTTTCCGAGCGCAAATTTATTGCCGGGGAGGTGTTTGGTTTGCCCAATATCAAGTCTGCTAAGAAGCGTGTTCTGGTGGCAGAGGCGAGAAATGCTCGCAACAAGGCAAATAGATCCGCATTGAAGACTGCTGTCAAGAAGTTCGAGGCTGCTGCCGTTGAAGGCAATCGCACCGAGGCCGAGGGCGCTTACAAGGTCGCAGTGAAGGCGATCGATAAGGCCGCCGCCAAGGGTCTGCTGCATAAGAACAACGCAGCCCATAAGAAGAGTGCTCTGACTCTGAAGCTGAACCACATTGGCTAATTGAACCAAACCAAAGGACATCCGTCAGGATGTCCTTTTTCCTTTCTTTTGTTAGGTTTGTTGCCGCTTTGCGTCTATATGGTTGAGAGGAGTGATACCATGAAACGAATTTTTGCCTTAGCTTTGGCGCTGACGCTGCTGGGGAGCCTCTGTGCCTGCACGCAGCAGGCCACGCAGCCGATGGAGCCGGAACATTTTGCCCCTGCAGAAAATGCGGCAAAGATCCACTATGTCTGGAACCGGGTGAATATGGAGCTGCCGCTGCCGGAGGGGTGGTGTTGGGAAAGCGACGAACACAACCAATTCGGTCAAAGTGACTGGAACGATGATCTGCCGGATGCCGTGGGCTTTGATTTCTGGCCGGAGGCGGACCCGGAGGTGCGGTTTTCCTTCCGGTGCTGGACGCATGTGTTTGCCATGTGCGGCACGGGGGTGGACTTTGCACAGGTGAGTGGACTGCACGATTTGACCGTGGCCACAGAGCCTGCCGACAACGGAAAATCCGTGATGGTAACCATTCTTTTTCATCAGGCACCCGGTGACTATGTGGTGAGCGGCCAAATCTCCACCATGCTGTGGGAGAAATATCGCAACGCCGTGCTGGGCATGATCGATGAGGCGACACTGGGCGAGGGCTGCATGACATACGGTGAGGCGGTGGAACTGGCGCGCGCGGCGCTGCCGGAAATGACCGACGAGCCGGAGGTCGGCTCCTATGATGTGCTGACCGGCCGGTGGCGGATCGTATGGCGCGACGGCGCGGAGGTAGAGATCGCGGAGGATGGCACCACAAAGGGACTTGACGGCGCGGCAAAAAGATGATATTCTGAAAAAGTACAAAGGCATTGACGGGGGTGGCGCCCCCTGAGCCGCGGGAGGAAATGCCCGCCGTGGGATCGCGTTAAGGTCATGAGAGTGTGGAGTGATCCAAATTCAGGTGGAACCACGGATAGATTTCTATTCGCCCTGAGCCTTGCTGACAGGCTCGGGGCGTTTTTTATTCCCTTGTAGGCCTTTCACCAAAATCAATCAAAAAATGCAGATAAAGGAGAAATCAACATGAAAAACACGGAAAAGACCATGGAAAAAGTTGTGGCCCTGTGCAAAAACCGCGGCTTTATCTTTGCCGGCTCCGAGATTTACGGCGGTCTGGCCAACACCTGGGACTACGGCCCTTTGGGTGTGGAGCTGAAGAACAATGTCAAAAAGGCATGGTGGAAAAAGTTCGTGCAGGAGAACCCCTATAATGTGGGGCAGGACAGTGCCATTCTGATGAATCCCCAGACCTGGGTGGCCTCCGGCCATCTGGGCGGCTTCAGCGATCCGCTGATGGACTGCAAGGAGTGTAAGGAGCGCTTCCGCGCCGATAAGGTCATCGAGGACTTCTGCGCCCAGCAGGGTGTGGAGCTCCCCAAGCCCATCGACGCCTTCTCCCAGCAGGAGATGAGCGACTTTATCGAGGCACACAACATTCCCTGCCCCTCCTGCGGCAAGCATAATTTTACCGACATCCGTCAGTTCAACCTGATGTTCAAGACCTTCCAGGGTGTCACCGAGGATGCCAAGAACACCGTGTATCTGCGTCCCGAGACCGCACAGGGCATCTTTGTCAACTTCAATAATGTCCAGCGCACCACCCGCCGCAAGCTGCCCTTCGGCGTGTGCCAGATCGGTAAGTCCTTCCGCAACGAGATCACCCCGGGCAACTTCATTTTCCGCGTCCGGGAATTCGAACAGATGGAGTTGGAGTTCTTCTGCAAGCCCGGCACCGATCTGGAGTGGTTCAACTATTGGCGCAGCTATTGCCATAACTGGCTGCTGGGTCTGGGCATGAAGGACGAAAATCTGCGTCTGCGTGACCACGATCCCGAGGAGCTGTGCTTCTACTCCAAGGCCACCACGGACTTTGAGTTCATGTTCCCCTTCGGCTGGGGCGAGCTGTGGGGCGTGGCAGACCGTACCGATTACGACCTGACCCAGCATCAGAATACCTCCGGCGTGGATATGACCTATTTCGATC
The DNA here is from genome assembly GCA_018064925.1 of Candidatus Cacconaster stercorequi. Taxonomy (GTDB): domain Bacteria; phylum Bacillota; class Clostridia; order Oscillospirales; family Oscillospiraceae; genus Vescimonas; species Vescimonas stercorequi. The sequence continues at coordinate 25,101 of JAGHUH010000015.1, forward strand.
CTGAAACCAACGAGCACTATATCCCCTATGTTGTCGAGCCCTCTCTGGGTGCCGACCGCGTGGTGCTGGCCTTCCTGGTGGAGGCATATGACGAGGAAGTAGTGGACGAGGCCAAGAACGATACCCGCGTGGTGATGCACTTCCATCCTGCGCTGGCTCCCTTCAAGGCTGCCGTGCTGCCCCTGAGCAAGAAGCTGGGCGACAAGGCCCGTGAGGTCTACGCAGAACTTTCCAAGGACTTCATGGTGGACTATGACGAGACCGGCTCCATCGGCAAGCGCTATCGCCGCGAGGATGAGATCGGCACGCCGTACTGCATTACCGTGGACTTTGAGACGGTGGGCGACGAGGCCAAGGGCATTGCCGCCGACAACTGCGTTACCGTCCGTGAGCGCGATACCATGGAGCAGGTGCGCATCCCCATCAGTGAGCTGAAGGCCTATCTCACCGAGAAGCTGGCCTATTGATGACAATAAAAAACAGGGGCAGACGGCTGTCGGCGCCTGTTTTTCCCGACAAGGAGGGCAACGCATGAAAATGAAGAAGCAACTGGCGCTGGGCGGTGCCCTTTTGGCGGCCGCCTCCACCGCATGCCTGAAGCTGGCGCAGTGGGCAGGCAAAAAAATCAAAGAACGGACGGAGAAGAAATAAACATTCCGTGCCTGCGGCAAATAGAAAGGACGGCATTACTGCCGTCCTTTTTTATTTGTCTGTTACAGCTCCTGCCGGCTGTTTTCCGGGCCATACAGGGGAATCTTGGCGATCAGCGTTTTATACACATGGCGATAGAAGAAGAGCGTCATCGTCAGGGCAAAGATCTCGGCAATAGGGTAGCACCACCACACCAGATTGCTGTTGCCGATGCTGGCGCCGTACCGCGCCAGCACAAAAGCGGTGGGGATCAACACCACCAGCTGGCGGACAAAGGATGTAATCATGGAGTAGACCGATTTGCCCAGCGCCTGCAGGACGCTGATCAGCGCAATGGAGGTGCCGGCCATGCAGAAGCTCAAGGAGATAATGCGCAGGCAGGGGACGCCCACGCTCATCAGCTCATCACCGGCCGAGAAGATCTTCAGCAAAATCTGGGGAATGGTCAGGAAGATGATCATACCGAACACCATGATGCAGGTGGCATAGATCACGCTGCGCTTGACGGTGTCGGTCATGCGTTTGCGCTGCTGCGCGCCGTAGTTATAGGCCACAATGGGCACCACGCCGTTGTTCAGGCCGAACACCGGCATGAATACGAAGCTGTTCAGCTTAAAGAAGATGCCGAAGGCGGTGGCGGCAGTTTCGTGTGCGGAGTGGTAGGTGATGAGGATCTTGTTCATCAGGAAGGTCATCACCGAGCCGATGGCCATCATGATAACGGAGGGCAGGCCGATGGCATAAATGTTGCCGATGATGGACCAGTTGGGGCGGAAGCCCTTAAGGGAAAGGTGAATATCCTTGTTGATCTTGATGTTGAAAAACAGCGCCAGAGCGCAGCCGCAGCACTGACCGATGACGGTGGCGATGGCGGCGCCGGAAACGCCCAGACCGAAGCCGTGGAGGGTAAAGAGCTTCAGATCCAGCGTATCGAAAATGAAGATGGGGTCGAGGATCAGGTTAATGATGGCGCCCAGACCCTGGGTATACATGGAATAGATGGTGCGGCCGGTGCCTTGCAGCAGACGCTCGAACATGACCTGCCCGAAGATACCGAAGGAGCAGCCACAGATCACATGCAGATACTGGTTGCCCAGATGGATGATGTTCTGATCCTTGGTCTGGAAGGTGAACAACGCGTTGCTGAACAGCAGTCCCAGTGTGGCAGAGATGACAAATCCGCAGAATGCCAGAAATACGCCGTTGATGGCCACCTTGTCGGCACGCTCCTGATTGCGGGCACCCAAGGCGCGGCCCATCAGCGCATTGACGCCCACGGCGGTGCCGGTAGCCAGACCGATCATCAACTGCTGGGCGGAGAATGCCAGTGATACGGCGGTCAGCGCATCCTGACTCAGCATGGCCACGAACATACTGTCCACGATGTTGTACAGCGCCTGCACCAGCATGGAGGCGATAATGGGCAGCGACATATTAAAGATCAGCTTGGAAATGGGCATGGTGCCCAGTTTGTTTTGTTCCATATTCTAAACTTCCTTCAACAGAATGTGTTAACAGTTTATTTTACCATGTACGAGGATAAAAGAAAACCCCCGAAAAGCCATAAAATGTGACTTTTCAGGGGGTTCGTTTTATCAAAAACATGAAAAATACTTCGCTGCGCGAACGAATTTCGCTTTACAGCGTCCCAAAGAATTTCCGGATGGTGTCCTCGTCACACGCGGCGCTGCCCTGCGCGAAGCCGTCCCGGCCGCCGCCCCGGCCATTCAGCGCAGCGTTCATCTCCTTGATAAAGCCGCGGATGTCCTGTCCCGGATGAATGACGGCGTATTTGTAGCTGCCGCTCTCGCCGGCAAACACGGCACAGCGTCCGCCGGCAGTCTTGCTCACCATGTCGCACAGACGGCGGGCGGCGTCGGGGGACATGGCCTTTTCAATCAGCAGTACATCGCCCCGATGGCGGTTTTCATCGGCGATGCGGGCAAAGGCGGCCTCCTCCATGGCGGCGCACCGTGCCTTCACCTCCTGCAATTCGTTTTGCAGACGCTCCACGGCGGCGGCAGTCTTATCGGTTTTTACGGACAGTGCCTGTCCGATGACGCGGTTCTGCTCCCAGTTCTGTGCCAGATAGGAAAGCGCGCGCTGACCGCAGAGAAGCTCCAGGCGCACACCGTCACGGAATTTCTGCCATCCGATGAACTTCACCAAGCCCACCTGACCGCTTTTTTCCACATGGGTGCCACAGCAGGCGCACATGTCCGCGCCGGGGAAGGAGGTGATGCGCACCGCGCCGGAGAGCTCCTTCTTGCTGCGATAGGGCAGGGCTTTCAGCTCCTCCGCCGTGGGCCACTGCACCACGAAATCGTGATTTTCCCAGATGTACTGATTGGCGCGGCGTTCGATCTCCAATACGCCCTCCCAGGGGATGTCGGCGTTGTAGTCGATGACCACGGTGTCGTTGCCCAGGTGGAAGCCCACATTGTCGCAGTGATAGGCGCTGCACAGCATACCGGACACGATGTGCTCGCCGGAGTGCTGCTGCATATGGTCAAAGCGGCGCGTCCAGTCGATCTCGCCGTGGACGGTTTCGCCCTCCTCCAGCGGTTTATTGCAGGTGTGGACGATCACGCCGTCCTTTTCGTGGACGTCGGTGACCTTTGCACCGCCCAAGGTGCCGTAGTCGCAGGGTTGCCCGCCGCCCTCGGGATAAAAGGCGGTCTGGTCAAGAACCACCAGATAGTTTTTCTTTTCCTGCTGGCAGGAGATGACCGTTGCGTCAAATTCCCGCAGGAAGGCGTTGTCATAGTATAGCTTTTTGGTTTCCATGGGAGGCTCCTTTACAGATCTTTCTGATAGAATATGGCTCGCGCCAGCGGATTGTCATTGTAGCGGGGAATGAGGTAGAAGCCCAGCTTTTCGTATAGGCCCAGCGCGGCGGTCATGGCGGGGAAGGTGTCCAGCCGCAGATGCCGATAGCCGATTTGACGGGCATCCTGAACCAGTCGCTCCATCAGCGCAAGACCGATCCCCTTGCCGCGAAATTCGGGATAGAGGAAAATGCGCTTGATCTCACCGCAGTCCTCTGTCAGCTTCGTCAGCGCGCCCATGCCGGCCACCGCGCCGTCATATTTGACCACATAGATGCTCCCTTGTTGGGGTGCGTATTTCTGGCCGAGGTGGGACAGCTCCTCGTCGTAGTTCTGGTTGGCAAGGCAAGCGCGCATCCCGTCATCCACCTGATAGAGCATGGCGGCATAGGCATCGAACAACGGGCGCAGCAGCTCCGGCTGCTCAATGGCGGAAACAAATTTGACAGTCATCTCGCTCACTCCTTTTGGCAGTATGGTAGCACAGTTGGGCAAAAAACGCAAGGATGCAGAAAGGGACGGCCGCGTGGCCGTCCCTTTGTCGGTTATTGTGCCGCTTCCTGCAAAAGCGGTATCAGTTCGCTTTCTCCGCGGATGCGGTATGCAGCGCTGTCATAATAGAGGACGCCCTCCGGGCTGATGGAAAAGGACAGCTCCTTTTCGCCGCTGACAATGTTGACGGTGTAGGAGGACGGTGCCACGGCGCCGCCTTTCGAGGACAGCTTGATGCGGGTACTGCGCAGGGCGTCCAACAGGGCGCTCATCTGCTGGGCGGAGAGGTCATGCGCGGTACCATCATCCACGCTGACGCGGACAGCGGTGACCTTCGCCTCGTCCACATGCATGACGCTGGCAGCGGATTTGGGCAGGAAGAAAAAGACAACCAGCAGCACGATACCAAGCGCCGCGATGATGGGCGTATATTTCCGCAGACTTTCGGGGTAGATGGGTTCCTGATCCATAGGCTTATTCCTCTTCGGTGGCGGTGACGGCGATGTGCAGCTCGTCCAGCTGTGCCTGTGTCACCTCGGAAGGAGCACCCATCATGATATCCTGTGCGTTCTTGTTCATGGGGAAGGGGATGATCTCGCGGATGGAGCTCTCGCCTGCCAGCAGCATCACCATACGATCCACGCCCGGCGCGATGCCGGCATGGGGAGGCGCACCGTAGCAGAATGCGTTGTACATGGCGGGGAACTTCTTCTTCACATCCTCCTCGCCCAGACGCACCAGCTCAAAGGCCTTGATCATGATCTCGGGATCGTGGTTACGGACCGCGCCGGAGGACAGCTCCACGCCGTTGCAGACCAGATCGTACTGGTCGGCGGTGATGGTCAGGGGATCGATCTCGCCGCGCTCGGCCTTCAGCAGGACATCCAGACCGCCGGAGGGCATGGAGAACGGATTGTGGCAGAATTCCAGCTCGCCGGATTCGTCACCGATCTCGTACATGGGGAAGTCCACGATCCAGCAGAATTCGTAGCGTTCCTTGTCCATGTGGCCCTCGCAGGCGGCGCCGAAGGTCTTGATCAGCACGCCCACGCTCTTGGTGGCCAGTTCACCGGCGGCCACCACCACCAGCGTGTTGGGCGCAAGATCCAGCACCTTGGCCAGCTCGTCCTTAACGGGGGTGACGAACTTGCCGATACCGCCGGCGATCTCACCCTTTTCATCCACCTTGAACCAGTAGCCCTTGCTGCCGCTCTGCACTTCGCAGTCGGTCAGCACTTTCTCGATCTGCTTGCGGGTCAGCTTGCAGTTGGAGATATCCACCATCTTCACGGTCTTGCCACGCAGGGCCTCAAACTCGCTGTTTTCAAACAGCGCCGTAACATTCTTGCATGTCAGGTCGATACGCAGATCGGGCTTATCGGAGCCGTAGGTCTCCATGGCGTCGTTATAGGCGATGCGGCGGAAGGGTGCGGAGGACGCCACATTATAGGTGCCGTACTTGGCAAAGATGGGAGGCAGCACATCCTCCAGCACGGCGAAAATATCCTCCTGGGTGGCGAATGCCATCTCCATATCCAGCTGATAGAATTCGCCGGGGGAGCGGTCGCCGCGGGCATCCTCGTCACGGAAGCAGGGGGCGATCTGGAAATAACGGTCGAAGCCGGAGGTCATCAGCAGCTGCTTGAACTGCTGGGGAGCCTGCGGCAGGGCATAGAACTTGCCGGGGTGCTTGCGGGCAGGCACCAGATAGTCGCGGGCGCCCTCGGGGGAGGAAGCGGTCAGGATGGGGGTGGTGATCTCCAGGAAGCCGTGGTCGGTCATAGCGGCACGGAGCGCGGCCACCACCTGACAGCGCAGGATGATGTTGGCTTTTACAGCGGGGTTGCGCAGGTCGAGGTAGCGGTACTTCAGGCGCTGGGTCTCGTCGGCCTCGCGGCTGCGGTTGATCTCGAAGGGCAGGGCGTTGTAGCGGCAGCGGCCCAGTACTTCGATCTTGCTGGGCACTACTTCGATCTCGCCGGTGGCCTGCTTGGGGTTTTTGCTGCTGCGCTCGCGCACCACGCCCTCCACGCTGATGGTGGACTCCTTGTTGACCTCGCGGATGGCTGCCATCATATCCTCGGACTCGATGACCACCTGGGTGGTGCCGTAGAAGTCACGCAGCACGACGAAGGCAAAATTGCTGCCCACTTCGCGGACATTTTCCATCCAGCCCACAATTTTCACCTGCTTGCCTGCGTCAGCAAGACGCAGTTCATTACAGGTATGTGTACGCATTTGCATCATAAAAAATCGCTCTCCTTATTGTGAAATGATTATGTTTTGTATAATTTTTGCATTATATTACAGACCGGAATTACATTTGTCGGCGGTTTCTTCACTTTTTGCCTGTTTCAGCACGGCACGCTCGTTAAACACCTGGGGGTTGTCCGGCGTCAGGTGATACTTTTTGATGTAGCTGCGCTTCATGGCGCAATCGATAATTTTCTTGGCACAATACATGGCCCAGAATAAAATGAACAGGCAATCGCGTATGCCGAAGGGAACAATTTGAAACAGAATTTTATAAAGTGCGAAAATCCCAACACCAAAGGCCGCGATCACCAGTAGGGTTTTCCCCAGAGAAATCGTGGTGTCTTCCCGCTGCGCCCAGCGAAGATAGGTGTTTCTCCTGAGCCGGATTTTGATGAGGACAAACTCCGCCAGCGCGACGGCGCAGGCGGCTGCAATAGTGGTGATGCAGGCGGAGAGAAGCTCCCTATCGCTGCACATACTGCACATCCACACAGCGAAGTAAACGTAATTGCACAGACTGAAGCGCAGTGTCAGCTGCAGGTGCTGATCCAGAGAAAGTGTTTCGATGTGCCGCAGGCGGACAACATAGACGATGATCCCGACGGCGAAAAGCAGCAAAAATACAGCGATCCATGTAAAAGCGCCGCCAATCGGCTCATCGATAATGGCCATCAGCCAGATGCCTGACAGCACGGCCAAAAAAATGGCGTTGGCTTTCACCGTCTTATAGGTGGGCAGCTGATCCGCGTCGTTTTTGACGAATGCGGTGATGTTGTCCATAGGGTTTCCGCTCCTCACTGTTCCACGATAACACAGCCCTTGTTGCGCTGGGCGAGACCGCTCCGGATGCGCGCCAGCGTTTCATCAAAGGGCAGCTTGGTCTGCTCACCGGTGGTCATATCCTTGCAGGACACCACGCCTTGCGCGATCTCGTCATCGCCCAGGAAGATCACATAGGGGATGGCCAGCTTGTCGGCGTAGCTCATCTTGGCCTTGAATTTCTTGGCCTCGGTGTAAAGCTGGGTGCGGACGCCTGCGCCGCGCAAATCGGTGGCCAGCTGAATGGCGGGGGCCAGATCGCTTGTCATGGGCAGCACCAGCACATCGGCAGGGGAGGTAGGCAGGGCGCTGTTCAGCATCCCCTGCTCGCCCAGCACATAGAACAGGCGGGTCAGGCCGATGGAGATGCCCACGCCGGGCAGCTGGCGGTCGGTGTAGTACTCCGCCAGATTGTCGTAGCGGCCGCCGGAGCAGACGGAACCGATCTCGGGGTGGTCGAGAAGCGTCGTCTCATACACGGTGCCGGTGTAGTAGTCAAGGCCGCGGGCGATGGTCAGATCCACGGCGAAGTTCTCCTCCGGCACGCCGAAGGCGGCCAGATACTTCACCACGGTCTGGAGCTCGGAAAGACCCTGATCGAACACCTCGTTTTTGCCCTGATAGTCCTCCAGTGCGGAGAGCACCTCACTGTTGCTGCCGGTGATGGCAATAAACTTCAGAATTTCGTCGGCCTGTGCATCGGTGAGGCCGCAGTCATCCATGAGGCAGACGCGCACCTTGTCGGGGCCGATCTTATCCAGCTTGTCCACGGTGCGCATGATGTCGCCGGACTTCTCGGTAAGACCCTGCATGGCATAGAAGCCGTTCAAAATCTTGCGGTTGTTCACGCGGATCTGGAAGCGGCGGAGACCCAGCGCGGTAAAGGTCTGATAGATGATGGAGGGGATTTCGGCCTCGTTGGTAATATCCAGCTTGCCGTCGCCGATGACATCGATATCCGCCTGATAAAACTCACGAAAGCGGCCACGCTGGGCGCGCTCCCCGCGATAGACCTTGCCGATCTGATAGCGGCGGAAGGGGAAGGACAAATCATTGTAGTGCAGGGCCACATATTTGGCCAGCGGCACCGTCAGGTCGAAGCGCAGCGCCAGATCGGCGTCGCCCTTCTGAAAGCGATAGATCTGCTTTTCGGTATCGCCGCCGCCCTTGGCCAGCAGCACCTCGCTGGCCTCGATCACGGGGGTGTCCAGCGGGGTGAAGCCGTAGCGGGAATAGGTGCTGCGCAGGATTTCCATCATGCGCTCCATCTGCTGCTGGGGTGCGGGCAGCAGTTCCATAAAGCCGGACAGCGTCCGGGGGGTCATCTTTGCCATGTTACTTGATCTCTCCTTTTTGTTCTTCTTCTGCGGGAGCAGTTTCTTCTTCCGCAGCGGAAACGGTTTCCTCGTTTTCAGCGGGTGCGGTGTTCTCTGCGGGGGTGGCGTTTTCTGCAATGGCGGGGTGCTCCTCGGCGGTAAGCTCCTCCGTTTCCATCTTCTTCATCTCCAATGCCAGCTCACGCAGTGCATTGTCAAAGGCGATGCCGCGCTCACGACCCATCTTGAAGCCGAAGTAGCACAATGCCGCGCCGATGACAGCGAATACATACCACAGCTTCGGGAACAGCAAGATCAGTACGCCGCCGATGGTGGCGCCGATGAACAGGCCGATCTCGGTGTAGATGTGCTTCACGGCGTGAAATACGCCTGTTTTCACGCGCTCTTTTTCGTTGCGCTTCAACTCCCAGAAGCACATACCGATGCGGTAGACAAAAAAGATAACAAATGGGGTGAAATAGTAGGTGAGTTTTTCCATATACAGCTCCTTACTTTGATATAAAAATAAGACGCTCCCGTCCCGTGTCTTGGGACGAGAGCGTAAAAATACACTTCGTGGTGCCACCCAAATTCAGCCCGATATCGGGCCCTTTGACTCCTGTTACGGGGAGCGTGCCGTGGATGTTTCCATCCCCGCTTGGCAGCCGTCTTGGCTCTGCCTTCCGCCATGCACTTCCAGCCGATGGTGCATTTCTCTGTAAGCGGTGGTGATAGAGTTACTCTTGCTGCTTCATTGCGGTGTTGCTAAAAAAACATTTTATTGTATGATGTGGAAAAAGTCAAGCTGTGAAGGGCTTGTTTTTGGGATTGACAATATCGCGCCAGTCCAAATCGCCTCGCGCCAGACCCAGCACCAGCATTTCGGCGGTGGCCAAATTGCTGGCGTAGGGGATGTTGTTCTGATCGCACAGGCGGAAAATATAGCTGATATCCTCGTTGGGGATTTTACTGTTGGGATCACCGAAACAGAGCACCATGTCGATTTCGTTGTAGGCGATGCGGGCAGCAATCTGTTGTCCGCCGCCGTGGGCGAAGCTCAGGAAACGATGAATAGTCAGACCGGTGGCCTCAGCGACCAACTGCCCGGTGGTACTGGTAGCGCAAATGGTGTGCTGCGCCAGAATACCGCAGTAGGCTGTGCAAAACTGGGTCATCAGTTCTTTTTTGTTGTTGTGAGCGATCAATGCGATGTTCATGGAGCTCTCCTTTCGTCAGATATTCATTAAGGGGACATGCAGTCCCGTTATGCGTTTGGCAATGTTTTCGTAAGCACGGGCGGCGTAGTAGTTATACTCCCGCAGGGGGATACCACGGTTGAGGGCGAAGAATACATCTATGTCCTCCGGTACCACGCCCAATAAGGGCAGCCCGGCGGTATCAATGGCGTCGTCGATGGTGGTGTGCATATCCTTCAGCAGCTTGCGCTGGACACGGCAGACCACCAGATGCAGCTTTCCTGCGGGGAACCGATTCAGCTCAATCACGGTGCGCTGAGCATCGCGCAGAGCGCTGATATCGGTGGTGGTGACCACAATAGCGCTGTCAGCAAAAGCGGTAGCCATCTGGAAGCCCAGACCCAGACCGGCGGAGGAGTCGATGAGGCAGTAATCGTAGCTTTCGCGGATCTCCTGAATCATTTTCTGAAATTTGCTGCGACTGATTCCGGAGGCCATGGAAGAGGTAGGGGATGCCAGAAGCTGCAGCTTGGGATACTGGGAGTGTGTCACAACAGCATCAGACAGGGTGCAGCGCCCGTCAACTACATCGGAAAAGTCCATCATTGCCTGGTCGCTGAGTCCCAATGCCAGATCCAAATTGCGCAGCATGACATCGCAGTCCATGCACAGGGTGCGGTATCCCATATCGGCCAGTGCGATACCGGTATTTGCTGCAAAGGATGTTTTGCCGGTTCCGCCTTTTCCGGAAACCACAGCGATAATTTTACCCATAGTTATACCTCGCTTAATAGGGTGGTGGGGGAGCGCTTCTCACAGGGGCGCTTTTTTGATCCGGGCAAATGCGCGGGGGAATGCCGCCGGAGTGGGCTTTACCTTTTGAATGACGACCACCCGGTGCCGGATTTCGGTTTGCGGAATGGTGTAGTCCACGATGTCTCCCACACGGCCGCCCAACTGGGCAATGGCGCTTTTGGCGGCATGGATCTCCTCGTCGGAATCCACGGACTTCATGGCCAGAAATATGCCGCCTACCTTCACCAGCGGCAGGGCCAGCTCACAAAGAACATTCAGTTGCGCCACAGCGCGGGAGGTGGCAATATCAAACTGTTCCCGGTGTGACGCGGCGAACTCTTCGGCTCGGTCATGTACGCAGGCAACACGCTGCAGCGCCATGGCGTTGCAGACCTCCTGCAGCCATGTGACGCGCTTGCCCAGACTGTCCAGCAGCGTCAGGTCGAAATCACTTTCCAGAATACGCAGGGGCATACCGGGCAGCCCGGCGCCGGTGCCCACATCCACCACGCGTTTGCCGCGAAAATCGGCTATTTTCAAAAGCTGCGCGCTGTCCAGCAAATGCAGCCGCGCCACATCTGCCGGATCCGTAATAGCGGTCAGATTCATGACCTGATTTTTCTCCAGCAGACGGCGCGCGTACTCCTCCAGTATCGGAACGCGGTCTGTTGGAAGATCCAGCGCCGTCAAACCGGCGTTGAGAATCTTATTCATTCTTGTTGCTTTCCTTCAGCAGGTCGCGGATCTCGGAGAGCAGCTCTTCGGAGGTGGGGCCTGCAGGTGCTTCGGGAGCGGGCTCTTCGGGCTTCTTCAACTTGTTGATGGCCTTGATGACCAGGAAGATCACAAAGGCGATGATGATGAAGTTGAGGATCACGGAGATCAGATTACCGAAATTGACAGCCACTTCAGCGACAAAATTGGGATCGCCCTCAACACCGACACCGGGCTTCAGGATCCACTTCCAGGCGGAGAAATCAAGACCGCCGGTGAGCATGGAGATCAGGGGCATGATGATGTCGTTGACCAGGGAGGTGGTGATAGCGCCGAAAGCGCCGCCGATGACAACGCCGACAGCCAGGTCAATCACATTGCCGCGCATGGCAAATTCTTTAAATTCGTTCAAAAACTTTTTCATTTTCCTTCTCCTTTAATTACACCTTGTATATTTCGCGATGGATATTACAATTAGTTTTTAGGAATAATGACTTCTTTGCCGCCCATGTAAGGCTGAAGGACCTTGGGAATCAGCACGGAGCCGTCGGGCTGCAGGTTGTTCTCCAGGAAAGCGATCAGCATACGGGGAGGTGCCACGCAGGTGTTGTTCAGGGTGTGGCACAGCTGCATCTTGCCGTTTTCGTCCTTGTAGCGGATCTTCAGGCGGCGGGCCTGCGCGTCGCCCAGATTGGAGCAGGAGCAGACCTCGAAGTACTTCTGCTGACGGGGAGACCATGCCTCGATGTCGCAGGACTTGCACTTCAGGTCGGCCAGATCGCCGGAGCAGCATTCCAGCTGACGCACGGGAATATCCAGAGAGCGGAACAGCTCTACGCTGTAATTCCACAGTTTTTCGTACCATTCCTTGGACTCCTCGGGCTTGCACACCACGATCATTTCCTGCTTTTCAAACTGATGGATACGATAGATGCCGCGCTCCTCGATGCCGTGGGCGCCCTTTTCCTTGCGGAAGCAGGGGGAGTAGGAGGTCAGCGTCTGGGGCAGCTTGTCCGAGGGAACGATCTGGTCAATGAACTTGCCAATCATGGAGTGTTCGCTGGTGCCGATGAGATAGAGGTCCTCACCCTCGATCTTATACATCATGGCATCCATATCGGTCTGGCTCATCACGCCCTCCACCACATTGCCGTGGATCATGAAGGGGGGGATGCAGTAGGTGAAGCCCTTGTCAATCATGAAGTCACGGCCATAGGCCAGTACGGCCTCGTGCAGGCGTGCGATGTCGCCCAGCAGATAGTAGAAACCGTTGCCGGACACGCGGCCGGCGGCGTCCATATCAATGCCGTCGAAGCGCTCCATAATCTCGGTGTGGTAGGGGATCTCAAAGTTGGGCACGGTTGCCTCGCCGAAACGCTGCACCTCCACATTGCAGCTGTCATCGGGGCCGATGGGCACGCTGTCGTCGATGATCTGGGGGATCACCAGCATGATGCGGTTCAGCTCCTCGGTGACCTGGGCGATGCGCTCGTCCAGCTCGGCCATGCGGTCGGCGTTGGCCTTGACGGCGGCGTTGTTGGCCTCGATCTGGGATTGCAGCTCGGTCTTGCGGGCCTCGTCGGTGCACTTTTTCAGCTGGCCGTACAGCGGGCCGTTGGCCTTGCTGAGCTTGTTGCGCTCGGCTTTCAGCGCGTCACCCTCTTGAATGGCCTGACGCTTTTCGGCGTCCAAAGCGATGGCCTGATCCACCAGCGGCAGTTTGGCGTCCTGGAACTTCTTGCGGATATTTTCCTTGACGGCTTCGGGATTTTCCCGGACAAAGCGGATATCAAGCATAAATCAAAATACCTCTTTCTTTTTATTTGACAAAGTGTTGATTATTTCGTTTTTAATGTGTGCAGGGCATCCAGCAGGTTGTTCAGGTCGTCCACATCGTAATACTCCAATTCGATGCGGCCCTTTTTGCGGCCGGATACGATTTTGCAGCCGCGACCCAGCTTGCTGCTGAGCTCCTTGGCGGCTTCCTCGGCATAATTTACGGAAATGCCGGGCTTTGTGGGCTTTTCCCTGCTCTCGGCGGTGAGTTTTTTCACCAGCAGCTCGGTCTGACGCACGGACAAATCACCCTTTAAAATGGCAGTGGCGGCAGATTCCTGCATTTCGGGGGAGAGGGGAAGGATGGTGCGAGCGTGTCCGTTGGACAGGCGTCCATCCTCCACCATGGCGCGTACCGGCTCGCACAGATGCAGCAGACGCAGAGCGTTGGCCACCACGCTGCGGGATTTACCCACGCGCTGTGCGGTTTCCTCCTGCGTCAGATTGTACTGCGTCATCAGGGAATGATAGCCCTCGGCCTCTTCAATGGGGTTCAGATCCTCCCGCTGCAGGTTTTCGATCATGGCCAGCTCCATGGCTTTGCGGTCATCAGCTTCGACGACAATGGCGGGTACCTCACTCAAGCCGGCCATGCGGGCGGCACGCCAACGGCGCTCACCGGCGATGATCTGATAGTAGCCGGATTGCAGCTTGCGTACGGTTAGGGGTTGGATAATGCCGTGCTCCCGGATGGAGTCGGCCAGATCAGCCAGTGCATCGGGATCAAATTGTTTGCGGGGTTGGGCGGAGCAGCTCTCCACCTGGCTGATGGGCAGATACAGACTATTCTTTTCTTCCTGCGTTTCCATCACATCGTCGCCCAACAGGGCGGCCAGACCTTTGCCAAGGCCCTTTGACGCGGATGCCATAGGCGGCACACTCCTTTCGTTATTATGTATCGTTGTTCTTCCTTAAAAACTCTTTTGCCAGATTGTTGTACGCCTCTGCGCCGCGGCAACTGCGGTCGTAAGCGGTAATGGGTTTTCCGTGGCTGGGTGCTTCGCTGAGCCGGACATTGCGGGGGATCACCGTGGAGTAGACCTTTCCGGGGAAGAAGCGCTTGACCTCCTGAGCAACCTGCAGCGCCAGATTGGTGCGCCCGTCAAACATGGTCAGCAGAACACCCTCGATCTCCAACCGGGGATTCATTTTGCGGCGGACAATGCGCACGGTGTTCATCAGGTCGCTGAGCCCCTCCAGCGCATAGTATTCGCCTTGCACCGGCACAATCAGCGAATCAGCGGCGCACAGCGCGTTCAGCGTCAGCAGCTCCAGGGATGGGGGACAGTCGATCATCATGTAATCGTAGCGGTCGCCTACCTCATCCAAAGCAGCTTTCAGCAAAAACTGACGCTTGTCCATCTCGATCATTTCGATGCCGGCACCTGCCAATGCTTTGCTGCTTGGCAGCACATCGCCATAGGGGGTGGTAACCAATACCTGTTCGGGTTTTACGCCGTTAATCAGTACATCGTACACGCCGTTGGACACGGACTTGTCCACGCCCATGCCGGAGGTGGAGTTGGCCTGCGGGTCAAAATCACACAGCAATACGCGCTTGCCGGCGGCTTTTAGTGCGGCGGTCAAATTGACGCAGGTGGTGGTTTTGCCCACGCCGCCCTTTTGGTTCACAATTGCAACGATCTTTGCCACGGCCGCTGCCCTCCTTTTTTGTGTACAATAATAATATAGTATAACACAAAGAAAAAATCATTCAATAGAAAATCAAAGAAAAATTGAATTTCACAAATGTTTCACATGAAACAATCCGGAAATAAGAAACAGGCTGGAGAATGTTTCATGTGAAACATTCTCCAGCCTGTTATCAAATCAGAAGCAACCCGCTGACAGGGGGGAGGGTCAGGCGAAGAAGACCGCCCCGCGCAAGGAACTGCTGACCGGTCAGCGCATCGGCTACCAACTGCTGTTCGCAGGGGAGGGTGACGGTCAGCGCATCCCGTCCGGCGTTCATGGCGATGAGGGTAATTTCATCGTCGTATTGGCGCTGCAAAACAAGCCCACCGCCCTGTGCGTGCAGATAGTCAATGCTGCCGCATTGCAGAGAGAGCCGCTCTTTGCGCAGCTTGCCCAGCGTGCGGTAAAAATCCAACAGCGTGTCGTTTTCGTGCCCCCATGGGAAGGTGCCGCGGTTAAAGGGGTCCTCAAAGCCCTGCATCCCCGCCTCGTCGCCGTAATAGATGGTCGGCGAGCCGGGAAAGGCGTACAGCAGCATGGCGCCCAACCGCAGCCGAGACAGACCCAATTGCTGTTCCTCATCGGACAGGCGGTAGCAGGCACGCTTGTCGCGGGTATCGGTGTCGGCATCGGGGGAGAGCCCCAGCAGCGTCAGAATACGGGGCGTATCGTGGGTGCCCAGAAAGTTCATGGCACCGTAATAGGCATTCGGCGGATAATGTTCGCGCAGGGATTCCATGACCTCACGGAAATCTGCCGCATCGCCGCCTGTCAGCCACGCCAGCGCGGCGTTGCGGAAGGGATAGTTCATCAGCCCGTGGGTCTCATTGCCCAGCAGGTAGCGGCGGCGTTGGGAATAGGCAATTTTGTTGCTGCCGTCCTCCCACACCTCGCCCAGCAAATAGCTATCGGGTCGCTCCTCCGTCATAACCTGACGAATCTGGGCAATAAAATCATCCGGCAGCTCGTCTGCCACATCCAGCCGCCAGCCGGAAGCACCGCAGCGCAGCCAATGCCGCACCACGCTGTTTTCGCCGGAAATGATGAAGTCCCGGTAGCTCGGGTGGTTTTCGTTGACGGCAGGCAGCGTTTTGATACCCCACCATGCGTCGTAATTATCAGGCCAGGGGTGGAAGCTGTACCATGCGGCAAAGGGGGAATCGGTACTCTGTGCCGCGCCCAGTTCCGGATAGAAGCCGTTGGCGTTAAAATAGCGGCTGACCGAGCCGGTGTGGTTGAATACTCCGTCCAGCATCACCCGCATCCCGCGGCGCTCCGCTTCGCGGCACAGCAGGCGAAAATCCTCCTCGGTGCCCAGCATGGGGTCAATACGCAGATAATCGGCGGTATTGTAGCGATGGTTGCTGGCCGATTCAAAAATCGGGCAGAGATACAGCGTGGTCACCGACAGGCCTTGCAGATAATCCAGCTTGCTGATAATTCCCGCCAGACTACCGCCGTAAAAGTCGCAGTTGCGAATTTCGCCCTGTGCGTCCGGCAGGTACTCCATGGGCTCATCCCACCGTTGATGTATGGTGCGATTGCCCACCAGCCCCGCGGGATCGGGAATGGCAGTGCGGCAAAAGCGGTCTGGAAATATCTGGTAGCTTATACCACGGCCAAACCATTGCGGTGTCTGACTTTCTGCGCTGTAAACGGTCTGTTGCCAGCACTGCATTTCCTGCCGACTGCCCGTGCCGTTGCGTCCCAGATAAGCCACGGAGCCGTCCTGATACGCCAGACGAAAACCGTACCAGATCAGCTCCGGAGCACTGGGTGCAGTCAGCGTGCCGGTATAGAAATTGTCCTGCCGGGAAAGAGGGAGTTCCTCGTCAACATAGGCAAACTCCCGGAACAGCAGCATGGTGCAGGCGGTCACAGACGGATCGGGAAAAAGGGTAAAGGAAATTTCGGTGCCGCAGGGAACGGCACCGAAAGGGGATTTACATTTTTCATTGCGGGAGTCAAAGACGGAGGTCATGGGAAGTCCTCATTTCAGCAGAGTGTTTTCGCCAACCACCACGGTGGCGATCTCCTTGCGGGAGAAATAGGCGTTCAGAATATCCACGGCGGTATCGGCCAGCGCGCTGCCGGAGCCGCCCTTTTCGATGACCACCGATACGGCAATCTGCGGATCGTCATAGGGGGCGTAGCAAATGAACACGCCGTTGGCAATATCGGTACCAATCTGTGCCGAGCCGGTCTTGGCGGCGGCGTCTACCACACAGCGTGAGAAGGAGCCGTACAGACTGCCGGTGGTCAGGTTATGCATACCGGTGCGGATGGCCTCCTTGGTGCTCTCGCTCATCTTCACGGTATTCAGCGGTTCCTTATCATAGACATACACGGTGGAGGAATTATCGTAGGTTTTCACATTTTTCAGCAGATGTGCGGCATAGTGATCGCCGCCGCCTGCCAGAGTGGCGGCGTAGTTGGCAATCTGCAGTGGGGTAAACAGGTTGTAGCTTTGGCCGATGGCGGCCGTAATGGTCTGGCCGTCAGTCCAATCCAGCTCATTTTCCTCGGCATATTCCGGTGAAGCCAGCACGCCGGGGTTATCACCGATCTCAATACCGGTATGCTGCCCCAGACCAAACTGGGTAGCATAGTCATCCAGCGTTTTGATGCCGGTCAGGCGGCCAACCTCGTAGAAGAAGTAGTTGCACGACACGGTAATAGCCTCTGTAACATTGACGCTGCCGTGGGTACCACCGCCTTCGTTGTAGATCCAACAGCAGGGCTGGGGGTATTCGTAATAGGTATAGATACCTTGGTCAAGAATGGTGGTGTAGGGGGTGATCACACCGGTCTCCAACGCTGCCACAGAAGTGCAGGGCTTGAAAGTGGAGCCGGGGGCATAGGTGCCGTCAATGGCGCGGTTGAACAGGGGCAGACGCTCATCCTTCAGCAGCTCGTCATATTTTTCGCTGTAAGTGGCAGGGTCAAAGGAGGGATAGGAGGCCAGCGCCAGCACTTCGCCGGAGCCGACGGCTACCACCGCCGCTGCGCCGCCGCGTTGTCTGCCATCGGCGGCATTCATACTGTCGATGGTGCCGGCCAGCGAATCCTCGGCGGCTTTTTGCAGGTCGATATCCAGTGTCAGCGACACGGTATTGCCGGGTTGCGGCTCTTTCGTGTACACCTCGCCGCTGAGCTTGCCGCTTGCGTCGGTGGTCAGCAGTCGTGTGCCGTTGGTGCCGTGAAGGTATTCCTCAAAGGCTTCTTCCACGCCGCCCTTGCCCACCAGAGCATTCATAGAATACCCCATGGCATCGTATTTATCCCAATCCTCGCTGTAAATGGGGCCGATCTGCCCCAGGATGTGGGCGGCATAGGTGGTATTATACACGCGGGCAGAGGAGGTACCGGTGGAAACGCCGACATAATTGCCGTCCATCACCTGACTGATCAACTCCACGGTAACATCCTTGGCAAAAACATAATCGGATTCGGAGTAGTCCGCCAGCGCCAGCTCGTAGCGCACGCCGATGATTTGGCGAGCCTGCTTGTCGGTGTAGGTACTGCCAAGCTCATAGTTTTCCCGCAGCTTTTTCATCATAGCAGGTGCTTTCAGACCCGAAACGGAGATCTCCTGATCATCCAGATAGTTTTTGAACACACCGCCGGTGACATAACCGGTAAAGGTGTAGGGTGTTTTGCTGGAAACAGGAAAGGTATCCTGCCATTTGACCTTGTTTTTCTGGCACAGCTGGATCAGACGCCAGATAGCGGCGTTGGTCTCGGCGTTGTCGGCAAAATCGTCATCGGAAAACTTCAGCGTGTAGGTCAGACGATTGCTGACCAGCACCTTGCCGTTTCGGTCGGTGATGATGCCGCGCGATGCTTCGATGGTCTCCGTGGTGGCGTTGCTGGACAGGGATTGGGCGCGGTATTCGCTGCCGTGTACCACCTGGGTGTTGTACAGCACCAGAAAGTACAGCAATACCACCAGACACACAAAGCCGATCAGCAGCTGCAGGCGGAGCTTGACAGGTTGTGTTTTTTTCATAAAGGGGCCTCCTTCCGGAAGGAAAAACGATCAATCCTGCACGGTGCGCAGATTGATCCGGCGAAACAGCAGATAGACAAAGGGTGCCAGCAGAATAGACAGCATCAGCTCCAGCCCGGCTCGTGTCAGTGCGTCCGGATAAGCGGCACCGCATCGGTAGTGGAGAATAACAACATTGAAAGTGTCACACAGCGCTATGGATACCGCACCGCAGACGATGCAGCACCAGAAGCCGGGTACAATCAGCTTTTCGGCAATCAAAATGCACAGCAGCGCCGCCAGCGCAAAGGTGACGGTGTAAAGACAGGGCCATACGCCCGGAATGGTCAGATCACACAGCACACCCAGTACCAGCGCAAAGATAAACCCTTCCCGCGGCGGCTCCAGCGATGCGGCAGCAGCCACCAGAATGGGGAACACGAAGGGGTGCGTCTGCTGCACCAAAATGCGGTTGAATACCAAACTCTGCAGCGCAATGAACAGCAAACTGGCCGCGGCGTAAAACAACCATTTATAGAATAAATCGTGTCGACTCATACAACGATCCTTTCGCTTTTTCAGGTAACGATGTCAAATGAGGTGATAATAAAGACCTCTTTCAGCGCATTCAGATCCACCTGCGGAATCAGTACCCCATACTTGGTCAGGCCGTTGTCGTCGGTTTTCAACTCCTCCACCGATCCGATCACCAGACCGGAGGGATAATAGCCACCCAAGCCGGAGGTCAGCACCTGATCGCCTCCGATGAGGCTGCTGCTGCCCTGAAGATAGGAGAGCTTCAGACGATTTTCAGCCATCAGCCCCAGATCGCCCATGGCCACCGCCACCTCACCGGTGCGAAAGACCTTGGCACCGATTTGGCAATCGGTGTCCAGAACAGTGGTCACGGTGCACCAGTTCAATCCGACCTCGGATACAACACCTACCAGATATCCCTCGTCGCTGACCACGCAGTTGCCCACGGCCACATCCTGTGCGGTACCCTTGCTCAGCGTCATGGTAGAGGCCCAGTTGGAGGTGCTGCGCTCGGTGATATTGGCGGATTCAAAGGTGAAGTCTCTTCGCTGCTTGCTCAAATTCAGCAGCTTGCGCAGCCGCTGGTTTTCCTCGCTGTCTACCTTGCCCTGTCGGACGGTTTCCTGAAGCTGCGATAGCTGCTTGCGCAGTTCACGGTTTTCCTCCTGCAGCTTCTCCACTTTTTCAAAGCGGTCGGAAATTCCGCCCACCCAGCCGGAAACGGCGGAGCCTGCGGCGCGGAATGGCGATGTGACCACGCCGGCGGCATTGTGCAGGAAGCTGGAGTTGGAGCTGACGGCGGACAATACGCACAGCGCCACCGCGATCACTGCGGCAGCGGCCAACAGCCAGATTCCGGTTTTGGAAAAAAAGTTTTTCATAATACCATTTCCTTATGCCAATAGGTTGATGTCAAATTCACGGAGCATGCGGCTCAACAGCAGCACCGGCAGCCCCATCACATTGAAAAAGTCGCCGTAAATACGCTCTACCAACAACGCGCCCTGCCCCTGCACGCCGTAGGAGCCGGCCTTGTCCATGGGCTCGCCGCCGCGAATATAGGATAACAGCTCGTCCTGCGTTGCCGGGCGGAAGAGGACATCCGTGGATTGGGCGCGGGTAATGATGTGCTCACCCTGTCGCACCGTCACGCCGGTGCATACTGTGTGGCGCCGACCTGCCAGCGCCGTCAGCATACGGAGGGCGTCAGCCTCGTCCACAGGTTTGCCCAGCCGCTTATCATCTAAAAAGACCATGGTGTCGGCGGTAATGACCACCTCGTTGGGTGTCGAGGGCACCGCCAGAGATTTTTTACGGGAGATATAGGAAACGATTTCCTCCGGCGACAAATCCTCCGGATAGGTTTCCTCCACCTGCGGCACGCGGATCACAAATTCGTCAATGCCGATCCGGCGCAAAAGCTCCTGCCGGCGGGGAGAGCCGGAGGCCAGTACAATATTGCTCATACCGCTCACCGTCCCGTGGAGCCGAAGCCGCCTGCGCCGCGATCTGTTTCGTCCAGCTCGTCCACCACGGTGATCTGGGGCTGAACCACGGGCAGCACCATCAGTTGCGCGATGCGGTCGCCGGGCTGAATGGTGTAGGGCTCGTCGGACTGGTTGATGACGGGCGTGGACAACTGGCCGCGATAGTCACTGTCAATGACGCCCACGCCGTTGGCCATGGCGATGCCCTTCTTGCTGGCCAGACCGCTGCGTGCGCACACCAGCGCCACATAGTCGGCCGATGGCAGGGCAATGGCAATGCCGTTGGGAATCAGCATCCGCCCATGAGGGGGAATGGTGATCGGCTCGTCAATGCAGGCGCACAGATCCATGGCGGCGGAGCCGGCGGTGGCAAAGTGTGGATAGGGGATCTCCTGCCCGATCTTGGGGGACAGGGCCTTGATTTTAAGCTCCATCATAACACCTTTTTTCTGTCGAAAGTGAAAACTATTTGTAAAATATCAATAAATTATTACGATTTGCAATCAATCTACCCCGCGATAAAAGAGACCACGGGTATAATCAAGGGGCTGCCAATCGCCTTGCCCCTGATAGCGGCGCAAGATGGCCACGCACTCCTGTGGGGACTCGGTGGTGAAGCGCAGCCGTGCCCAGGTCAGGCCAACGCGCTGCATCTCCGGCTTGTCGGCCAGAAACAGCACACGGCTGTTTTCAATTTCGTTGCGGTGTCCCCAGGCGGGCAGAAGCGGGAATTGTGCGCCGGTGCGGTCGGAAAGGTAATTCTCCTTTTCGCATCGGCAGCCCACATGGTTGCCGATGACGCAGTTTTCCATCAGCATCAGCGGCAGGCGTCCGTAAACGATGGCCTCGCAGGGCAGATATTTGCGCAGATCGCGGATCTGCTGGTGCCGCAGCTCAAAGGAAACCGTGGCACTTTGTAAACCCAGCTCCCGCAGAAATAGCAGGGAGCGGGAGTTGAATATGTTCAGTCCGAAATCACCACGAATTTCCAATCCCAAGCCGTCCACGATGGGCAGATGTCCCAGATTGCTCACCGCCACGGCGTCCAGACCGGGGGCGCGTTGCAGCGCGGCACGGAAAGTGTCCTCGTCCTCCGTGCGGAAGATGCGGGGCAGCACGGCGCAGAAACGGGTGCATCCCAGATAGGGGGTCAGATCGACCTGCTCCAGCAATTCCAGCGGGAGATAGATCATCTCCGGGCGGCAAGCCACCAGTTCCTCTGTCAATTGTTCTGCCTTTACAATGGAGCAGGTGAGCCGCGGCGCGGCGGTAGTGTTCTTTTCACACGGGGGCAGAGGTGGTGTATCACAGGTGCGCCGCTCCGGCATGGCGGTCAGCGCCTGCTCCAATGCGGAAAGCGCATCCCGGCGCAGAGCGTTGATAGCACCGGCACTCAGCATCAGTCCCTCGTCCAGCGTAACATCAACCGTGTCGGCGGTAAATGCGGTGCCGCCGGTCTTGCCCAGACGGGTGCGCAGTTCCTGGGCGGTCAGCGCACGCTTGCGGGCCGCTTCCGGCACAGCGCCGGTTACGGACACCTCGGTATCACCGCTGCTGGCCTCCAGTGTGGCAGGTACACCGGTCTGAACGGTGCAGCGAAAATGTACCGGCAGGGTGCGCGATTCCTTTTCGTAGTTTTGGCGTACGCGGGCAAATAATTCCTCCGGCCACCGGGCGTTTTCGGGCCGGGTACCGAACATTTCCACGCCCTTTTTGCCCCGGTAATACCAGTCGGTAAAGCCGCTGCGGGAGAATGCGGCTTCCAGTTGTCGGCTCTCCTCCTTTGTGGGGCGGCGCTTTTCGTCCAGCAGCCGTCGGTAGATGGAGGTGATCACCGCCACATACTCCGGCCGCTTCATGCGCCCCTCCAGCTTCAGACACGCCACGCCCATCTCATCCAATTCCCGCAGATAGGCGGAGAGATTGGCGTCCTTCAAGCTCAGCGGATGGCCGCCTTTGGCGGGGGCGTTGACCCCATAGGGCAGACGGCAGGGCTGGGCACAGGTGCCGCGGTTGCCGCTGCGCTGACCGATCAGGGCGCTCATGGCGCACTGCCCGGAATAGCACATACAAAGCGCGCCGTGGACAAATACCTCGATCTCCGCGTCGTAGCCGTCACAGATGGTGCGGATGTCCTCCCGGCTCAACTCACGGGCCAGTACCACGCGCTCCAGACCCAGTGCGGCGGCCAGCTTGGCGCCGCCCAGTGTGTGCAGACTCATCTGCGTGCTGGCGTGGAGCGGCACATCCGGCGCCACGGCGCGAGCCAGCGCCCATACACCCCAATCCTGCACCAGCACGGCATCCACGCCCATGGCGGAGGCTTTTCGCAGCGTGTCGGCGGCAGCGGGCAGCTCCCGGTCTGTCAGCAGGGTATTCAGTGTCAGATAGACCTTAACGCCTCGCAAATGGCAATAAGAAACCGCCGCCGAGAATTCCTCGTCGGTAAAATTTTTGGCGTTGCGGCGCGCATTGAACGCGCCGAAACCCATATATACGGCGTCAGCGCCGCTTTGCACGGCGGCAATCAGGGACTCCCAACTGCCGGCGGGGGAGAGCAGCTCTGCCATTACTTGTGGTTCTGTGCCTTAAAGAGCTGGCGCTTCAGATCGGACGCCTCGTTCTTGGCGCGGGTGGCCTCGTCCAGATAGGTTTTTAACTGCCGGCGCAGATTTTCGGATG
Organism: Candidatus Cacconaster stercorequi; assembly: GCA_018064925.1. Lineage (GTDB taxonomy): Bacteria > Bacillota > Clostridia > Oscillospirales > Oscillospiraceae > Vescimonas > Vescimonas stercorequi. The sequence goes on from JAGHUH010000015.1 coordinate 48,393, forward strand.
CGTCCTGTGCCTTCAGCAGTTCATCTGCCAGATTGATTGCGGCCAGCACAGCGGCATCCGTGCGGCCTACATGCGCCCCATCCATCATTTCCTGCATCTTGCTGTCTACCAGAGAACCGACCTTTTCCATGTAGCCGGCGGTTTCCTCGGCGACCAGAGTATATTCCTCCCCGCAGATGTTCATCGTAACGCGATTAGCCATAACGACCTCCTGTTTTTCTCTATGTGTAAATGCCGATAATCATACATAATCTATTATAGCACAAATTTCAACAAGGAAAAGAACTTTCTTGGGAAAGCCGGAATTTTTACAAAATCCTGCCCGCCGTCCCTTTACGCGAAAAGGGTTTTCGTGTAGAATAGTACAATACCGATGAAAGAGGGAGGTGCATATATGGCAGGATATATTATTCGTGGCGCGGAGCGCGATGTGATATTGCGACCGGCAGAGGTGGATCGCCTGCTGCAAAGCCGCAACGGCGATGCGGCACTGCTGTATCTGTGCCTGCATCGCACCGACCGCGGCGTAACGCCGACGGAGCTGATGGAGCGCCTGGGCTGGAGCGAGCTGAAGCTCAGCGCGGCGGAAACCGCCCTGCAGCAGATGGGCCTGCTGGACACCCCGGCCCGGGATGTGCCGGCTCCGGCGGAGGAACGGGCTACATATACGGCGGAGGAAGTGGCGGAAATGCTGCAAACCGATGCGGATTTCCGGATGCTGGTGCCCCAGATCGACAAAAAGCTGGGGAAAAAGCTGAACGGAAAGGATCTCCAGATGCTGGCGGGATTATATGATGATCTCGGTCTGCCGGCGGATGTGATCTTTCTGCTGGTGAGCCATTGCGTGGAGCGCTCGGAGAAGCGCTACGGCCCCGGCCGCCGCCCCACCATGCGCCAGATCGAAAAGGAAGGTTATAACTGGGCAAGTCAGGGGATCTTTAACCAGGAGCTTGCCACGAACTATCTGAAAAGCTGGTCGGACAAGCAGGAGCGCATGAGCCACTATATGCAGGTGCTTGGTTTGAGCGGCCGTCGCCCGGTGGCCAGCGAGCAGCGCTATATCACCGCGTGGATCGACAAGGGCTTTGCCCCCGAGGCGGTGGCATTGGCCTACGACAAGACGGTGTTTTATAAAAAGGAGCTGAACTGGCGGTATCTCAACGGGATTTTGCGCCGCTGGGATGAACAGGGCTGGCATACCGCGGAGGAAGTGGAACGGGGCGAGAGCCGAAAGACCGCGCCTAACACGAAGCAGGATAAGCAGAACGCCCAGATTGACAAATATATGAAGTGGTGAGGGGAGGAAATCAGCTTGCCTTACGATGGAAAGATCATGCGCCGGGCGTTGACCCGGTTTGATGCGGATAAACAGCGCCGCGCCCAGCAATTTTTGCAGCGGCAGCGCAAGGTATTTGCGGAGGAGCCGGAGCTTTTGCAGATCGAGCAGGAGCTGCGCAGCACCATGTCGCAGATCATCTCCTCGGCCCTGCAGCGCGGCACAGACCCGCTGCCTGCCATTCGGGTCATTCGTGACAGAAATTTGGATCTGCAGCAGCGCCGCGCCGAATTGCTGAAAAGCCGCGGCTATCCCGCCGATTATCTGGAGGAAAAGCCCCGCTGCAGCTTCTGCGGCGATACCGGCTACCGAAAAGGTACCGTTTGCTCTTGCCTGCAGAGCTACTATGCCCGCGAGCAGATTTTGGAGCTGTCCCAACTGCTGGATATCGGCACCCAGAGCTTTGAAACCTTCGAGTTGGACTGGTATTCCGATGAGCGCGGCGGCCGCCGCTACTCCCCCCGAGAGACCGCCCGGCATAATTTTGAGGTCTGCCGCCGCTATGCGGAGGAATTTGGCACCCGAAGCGGCAACCTGCTGCTGTTCGGCGCACCGGGCCTGGGCAAAACCTTTCTGTCCGCCTGCATTGCCCGGGTGGTCAGCGAGGATGGCTTTTCCGTGGTGTATGACACCGCCGGCCATATTTTTAGCCAGATGGAGGCGGCTAAATTCCGCCGCGACGAAGACGAGACGGTGGAGGGAGATGTGAGCCGCTATATGAACTGCGACCTGCTGATCATGGACGATCTGGGTACGGAGATGGTCACCACCTTTGTCCAGAGCGCCCTGTATCAGGTGGTGAACGGCCGCCTGTTAAGCGGAAAAAAGACCATCATCAATACCAACCTCAGCCCCGATGAGATCGGCTGCCGCTATTCGCCCCAGGTGCTCTCTCGCATAGAGGGCGAGTATGAGATCCTGCCGTTTATCGGCGAGGATATCCGCCGCCTGAAACGGGAGCAACATTAAATACCCATACCGCACGGAAACGCCCCGTGCGGTATTTTTCTTGGAGCCTTCAAGGCGTGAAAATAAACCTCCGGTTCTACCGGAGGAAGAAAAACAGCTTTAGCATGAGTAAAACCTCCTATTGCGGTATACTGGTAAAGGTTTGGCGACCGCATTACCAGAGCAATAGGAGGTTTTATGCAAATTAAGAAAGACGAAAAGAACGAAATCAAAAGCACAGCACATTCGAGATACCGTTGCCAATATCATATTGTATTTGCACCGAAATATCGCAGAAAAGAAATCTATGGACAGCTGAAAAAGGATATCGGTGAAATATTGCGGACACTGTGTAAGCAGAAAAATGTGGAAATACTTGAAGCGGAAGCATGCGTAGACCACATACATATGTTGGTGAGCATCCCACCGTATTTGAGTGTAGCACAGTTTATGGGATTCCTCAAGGGAAAGAGTAGTTTGATGATCTTTGACCGACATGCAAATTTGAAGTACAAGTATGGATCGAGGAACTTTTGGTGCAGAGGGCACTATGTAGATACTGTGGGACGCAATAAAAAGATCATAGCTGAGTATATCCGAAACCAACTGGAGGAAGACCATGCCGCAGATCAGATGAGTATTAAAGAATATACGGACCCGTTTACGGGTGACAAGCATAGGAGGGCATAAAAAGACAGCCGCTTGAAGCGGCTGCCTGAAATGGTAATGCGGTGTCAAACCTTCAGCGCCCCTTTTAGGGGCTACGGTCGTATTAGCCCCTTTTAGGGGCTGGTCAAACCACCAGTTTACTGGTGGTCATGATT
>JAGHUH010000011.1 GCA_018064925.1 Candidatus Cacconaster stercorequi
CCTTTACCAGTATACCGCAATAGGAGGTTTTACTCATGCTAAAGCTGTTTTTCTTCCTCCGGTAGAACCGGAGGTTTATTTTCACGCCTTGAAGGCACCAACAAAAGAGCAGCCCTCCTGCACGGAAGACTGCTCCTGCTTTTACTTTTCACTCAAATCCATAGTGGCATAGGCGTTCAGCGTCAAGTCCGCGCGGCGTCCGGCCATGTACTCATAGTATCCCTGGGCACCGATCATAGCACCGTTGTCACCGCACCATTTCAGGGGCGGCAGATACAGTTTGATCCCCGCCTCCCGGCAGGCCTTTTCCAGATCGGCGCGGATGATGGAGTTGGCCGCCACGCCGCCGGCCGCCACCAGCGTTTTTCGTCCACGCATCTCGGCAGCCTGCATGGCACGAGGCACCAACTCATCGCTGACAGCACGGGTAAAGTCATGCGCCAGCGCCGCCGCGTCCAACTCCTCGCCCTTCTGCTGTGCGTTGTGCGCCAGATTGACCACCGCTGTTTTCAATCCGGAGAAGCTCATATCCAACTCCGCACCATCCACATGGGCGCGGGGCAGCACATACTTGCCGCCTTGGGACTGCCGCGCCAATTCGTCCATGGGTTTGCCGCCGGGATAGGGCAGGCCCAGCACACGAGCCGCCTTGTCGAAGCACTCCCCTGCGGCATCGTCCCGGGTGGCACCCAGAATGTCCATGTCGGTATAGTCCTTCACATCCACGATCAGCGTGTTGCCGCCGGAGATGGCCAGCGCCAAAAACGGCGGCTGTAAGTCCGGGAATGCCAGATAATTGGCGGCAATGTGGCCGCGCACATGGTGCACCGGTACCAGCGGCACTCCCAGCGCATAGGCCACGGATTTGGCAAAGCTGACCCCCACCAGCACCGCGCCGATGAGACCGGGGGCGTAGGTCACCGCCACGGCGTCAATGTTGCTTTTTTCAAGTCCCGCATCGGCCAATGCCTTGTCGGTCAGTCCGGCAATGGCCTCCACATGCTTGCGGGAGGCGATCTCCGGCACCACGCCGCCATACAGTGCGTGCATATCCGCCTGAGACAAAATGGCATCGGACAGCACACGGCGTCCGTCCTCCACCACCGCCACGGCGGTTTCGTCGCAGGAGGATTCAAACGAGAGAATATACATTATTTTAATTCCTCCTCATAGACAAAATTTCGCGTCAGAATCAGCGCATCTTCCTTGGGCAGATCGTAGTAGTTCTTTCGCCGACCCACCTCTTCAAAGCCGAAGCTGCGGTACAGTTCAATGGCAGCGGTGTTGGTAGGCCGCACCTCCAGCGTCAGAAACGCCAGATGATTGCCCTGACCGAACTTACAGAACACATCAATGATTTGCGCGGCAATGCCACGGCGGCGGTACTCCGGAAACACCGCCACATTGGTGATATAGCCCTCGTCGGCCACCACTAAAAGCCCCGCATAGCCAATCACGCGGCCGGTGACAGGCTCCTCCGCCACCAGAAAGGCGGCGCACTGATTTTCCAGCTCCTCCGCCAGCATCTTCCGCGACCACGGGCGGGAAAAGCAGATGCGCTCCAGTTTTTCCAATTCATCCAGATGATCGGCGTTCATCGGGACGATGTTTACTTTCATTCGTTCCATAGGGTTTCTCCTTCTTATCCCTTGGCGCTGAGCCAATCGCTGCCGCTGTGGGCCTCGGCGATCAGCGGCACGGACACCTCCGCCGCGCCCTCCATTTCCTCACGCAAGATGCGCTTCACGGTCTCCTGCTCTGCCTGCGGGCACTCCACGATCAACTCATCGTGCACCTGCATAATGAGCTTTGCCTGCAAGCCTTCGTTCTTCAGCCGCTGATGCACCCGCACCATAGCCAGCTTGATGATGTCGGCGGCGGTGCCCTGAATGGGCATATTCAGCGCCACCCGCTCGCCAAAAGCGCGGAGGTTATGATTGGACGAGATCAACTCCGGCAGGTCGCGGCGGCGGTGCAGCAGCGTTTCCACATAGCCGGTCTCCTTCGCCTGTGCCACCACATCCTCCATATACTGTGCCACACCGGGATAGGTGGCAAAATAGCGATCCATATATTCCTTGGCCTCCGCCACGGTGACGCCGATGTCCTGACTCAGAGAAAAGGCGGAAATCCCGTAGACGATGCCGAAGTTCACCGCCTTGGCGCGGCGGCGCATCTCCGATGTCACCTCCGACGGCTCTACATGGAACACCTTTGCGGCAGTGACGGTATGGAAATCCGCACCGGATAAAAACGCCGAAATCATGGCTTCGTCTCCCGCGATATGTGCCAGCAGGCGCAATTCGATCTGGGAATAGTCGGCATCCACCAGCACATTCCCCTCCTCCGCCGTGAACATCTTCCGCATCTGGCTGCCAAGCTCGGTGCGGGTGGGGATATTCTGCAAATTCGGCTCGGTGGAGCTGAGGCGTCCGGTGGCGGTAACGGTCATCTGGAAGCAGGTACGCACCCGGCTGTCCGGGTCGATCACCTTCAAAAGTCCGTCGGCGTAGGTACTTTTCAGCTTGCTGTACTGCCGGTAGGTCAGCACATCTTCCACAATAGGATAGCTATGGCGCAGCTTCTCCAGCACATCGGCGTTGGTAGACCAGCCGGTCTTGGTTTTCTTGCCGTGGGGAAGCTGTAAGTCCTCAAACAGCACCTTGCCCAGCTGCTTGGGGGAATTGATGTTAAACTCGCTGCCGGCGGCGTCATAAATCTGCCGCTCCATCTGACGGATGGTACCCAACAGCATCTCACCGAAGTCTGCCAGCCGCCGCCCGTCACAGCGGAAACCGGCAAACTCCATCTCCGCCAGCACCCGGCACAGCGGCAGCTCGACGGTGGTGAAAAGCTCCCACATTTCCCTCTCACGCAGCTTTGGCTCCTGCGCTTCATGCAACGCACTGACGGCGCTGCACCACGAGCACAGCGATGCCTCCGCCGCGGCGGTATCGCCCAAAAGAGAAAAGGCATCCGTCTCCAGATGGAGGGGCTGTGGCAGCTCCGCGTTGAAATAGCTGATAAACAGCCGGTCGATATCATACTGTGCCGCCGTGGCATCCAGCAGATAGGCGCCCAGCGCCGTATCAAATACAAATCCATTGGGGTCAATCCCCTGCTGCAACAGCATACGCATCAAATCCTTGACGCCGTGGCTGACCTTGGCAATATCCGCAGCAAAGAGCGCTTTCAGCAGACCGTTCCAATCGCCCTCGTAGCGATGGGCAAACAGGAGTGCCATGGTCGAGCTATCCGCGCCGGTATCGCACTCCACCGCCACGGCGCTGATATCCGGCAGGGCATATACCGTCACCTGCGCGGCTCTGCGCCACAGCGTCAACAGCTCCCCCGCCCGCTTTTCATCCATCACCGTCTCCACCGTGGCGTGATATTCCGGTGCTTCCATGGTCACCTCCGCCGGGCGAAGATCATACTTATCGATGAGCTTTTTGAACTCCAAACGCAGAAAAATGTCATAGAGCTCCGGTTTGAATGCCTGACGCAGATTGCGCTCCGGCACGAATTCCAACGGGGCATCCGTGACGATTGTTGCAAGATATTGTGATTTTCGCGCACTATCTTGTCCTTCTGTCAGTTTTTTAATGACATTGGGCTTGGCTTCAATGTCCGGCAGGCGCTCATAGATATTCTCTATGCTCTGATACTTCTGAATAAGCGCCATGGCGGTCTTTTCGCCCACGCCGGGGACACCGGGGATATTATCGGAGGAGTCACCCATCAGTGCTTTCAGGTCGATCATGTGGATAGGGTCGAAGCCGTACTGCTCCCGGAACGCCGCCACGGTCATGTCACGGGTGGTGGTCTGCCCCATGCGGGTGGACACCAGCTTCACCTTGGTGCGCTCGGTGATGAGCTGTAAGCTGTCCTTATCGCCGGTCACTACCACGCACTCCCAACCCGCCTGCTGGCATTTGCGGGAGATGGTACCCAGCAGGTCATCAGCCTCGTAGCCGGATAGCTCGTAGCGGGGAATATTCATGGCGTCCAGTACCTCTTTCAGCACCGGCATCTGCACGGCCAGCTCCTCCGGCATTCCGTGGCGGGTGGCTTTGTAGTTCTCATCCGCAAGATGGCGGAAGGTTGGCTCCCGCCGGTCAAAGGTCACGCACACTGCTTCGGGCTGTTCCTCGTCCAGAAGGCGCTGCAGCGTGGTGAGAAAGCCGTACACGGCATGGGTGTAGAGTCCGTCCCGGGTGGTCAGGGGGCGGATGCCGTAATAGGCGCGGTTGATGATGCTGTTGCCGTCTAAAACCATCAATTTCATGGGATATTCTCCTCCCGGCAGTTTCTTTCGTAATAATTTATTATACCTCTTTTTTTATGGTTGTACAACTATCATCTCTTGACAGGCACCGGTTTTGTGATAGACTTTTTTTATCGCGTTTTAATGCAGGAGGTGCAGGATGATACAATCCTTTTTCATGGTGGGGCAGCAGGTTCTGCACCTTTTTATCATCGTGGCCATCGGTTATGTGCTGGGCAAGGTCAAGCTGATCGGCGGCCCAGCCAGCGTGGGCATGAGCAATCTGGTGATGTATGTGGTGTCGCCGTGTATGCTGGTGGTGGCCTTTCAGCGACCGTTGGAGGCAGACACCTTCCGCAATTTCTGCGTGGCGCTGGCAGCGGCGGCAGTGATCCACCTGCTGAACATCGCCGCAGCGCAGACCGTGGTACGGGACAAAGATCTGCAGCGGCAGCAGGCACTGCGCTTCAGCACGGTGTTCAGCAATTCCGGCTTCATGGCCTACCCCCTGCAGACGGCACTTCTTGGCACCATCGGCGTATTCTACGGCTCGGCCTATGTGCTGATCTTCAACATCGCCGCATGGACCTACGGTCTGTGGCTGATGGGCGGCAAGGAGGGCAAGCTGTCATGGCGTCCGCTGGTTTTCAACCCCGGTATTCTGGGCGTGGCGGTTGCCATGACGCTGTATCTGCTGGGTATCACGCTGCCGGAAATCATTCTGACTCCTGTGACATGGCTCAGCAATCTGAACACGCCCCTGCCCATGGTGGTGTTGGGCTATCAGCTGTCCCAAGCCGATCTGCGCGCCGTACTGCGCCACGGCAGTATGTGGGTGGGCACCGCACTGCGCCTGCTGATTTTGCCCGCCGCCGCTCTGGTGCTGTGCCTGATCTTCCGGCTGGACGCCCCGGTTTTGATTGCCACCGTGGTGGCATCCTCCGCCCCGTCAGCAGCGATCCTGACCATGTTCGCCGCCAAATTTGACCGCGACACCGCACTGACCTCCGGCATTGTGGCGGTGCAGACGCTGTTCTCCGTGATCACCATGCCGCTGATCGTGGGATTGGCGCAGTATCTGGTGAGCTGACAGTATATACAAACGAAAAACCGACTGAAAGGGCTTCTCCTTTTCAGTCGGTTTCTTTTTTGTCAGATGGTCTCCGCCTTCAGCAGACTGGTGTTGCCGGGCAGGCCGTTGATAATGCCGCCGGTGAGCACGATATTGTCGCCCCTTTGCAGCCCGAGCGCCTCTTTTGTCAAATTTTTCGCCGTATAGAACAGCACATCCGTGGACTCATACGGCTCCATCAGCATAGGCATAACGCCCCAGGAGAGTGCCAGCTTGTGCCATGTTTTCTCGTCAATGGTCAGGCCGATGATGTCCACCGGACAGCGGAAACGGCTGATCATCCGCGCCGTGGCGCCGGAGCGGGAGCAGGCGGCAATGGCCTTGGCATTCAGATCAATGGCCAGTGCACAGGTAGCGTGGCTGATGGCATCCACCTTGTCCTGAATACGGAAGTCAGCATTGCGGAACAGGTGCACATAATCCATGTTCTTCTCGGTGCACTCCGCGATCTTCGCCATGGTCTGCACCGTCAGCACGGGATATTTGCCCGTGGCGGTCTCGCCGGAGAGCATCACGGCACTGGTGCCGTCATACACCGCGTTGGCCACATCGGAAATCTCGGCACGGGTGGGCCGGGGCTTGGAGATCATACTCTCCAGCATCTCCGTGGCGGTGATGACCCGCTTACCCAGCAGGCGGCACTTGGTGATCAGGTGCTTCTGAATGACCGGCAGTTCCTCAAAGGGGATCTCCACGCCCATGTCGCCGCGGCCGATCATGATGCCGTCGCACTCTTCGCAGATCTCCTCGATGTTGTCCACACCGGGCTGATTTTCAATTTTGGCGATCAAGTCAATGCCATGGGCGCCGTTGGCCTCCATAAATGCCTTCACATCCAGAATATCCTGCTTCTGGGACACGAAGGAGCAGGCCACGAAATCCACATCGTTGCGGATACCGAACAGCAGATCCTGCTTGTCCTGCTCGCTCAGATACACCTGCTTGAGCACCTTGCCGGGGAAACTCATGCTCTTGCGGCTGCTCATCTCGCCGCCCGCCGTCACGGTGCAGATGATATCCGTATCCGTCAGCTCTTTGACGCAAAACGCCAGCAGGCCGTTGTTCACCAGAATGGTATCACCCACATTCAGGTCGTGAACGAGACCCTTGTAGCTCACGGACACCCGGTGGGAATCACCCAGAATATCCTCCGTGGTAAAGGCAAAGGTGTCGCCCTCGTGGATCTCCACCTTGTGCCCCTCAAACATCCCGATGCGGTATTCCGGCCCCTTGGTATCCAGCAGAATGGCGATGGGCAGATTCAGCTTTTCGCGCACCTTTTTGATGAGGTTCACCTTCTCCTGATGATCCTCGTGGGTGCCGTGGGAGAAATTCAGCCGCGCCACATTCATGCCGCTAAGACACATCTGGGTCAGGGTTTCCTCATCGCTGCACGCCGGGCCGATGGTACATACAATTTTCGTCTTTCTCATATAAACGCTTCCTATCTCACGATGTTGTTTCTTCCTCATTGCGAGCAAATCACTCCGCAGTATTTCTATTATATGCCGTCTGTAAAATTTTGGCAAGCGTCAAACCGCCGCCTATTCTTCCGCCTTTGCCAGCGGCAGACGGACAGTAAATACGGTGCCGCTGCCGGCACGGCGATGACCCACGGTAATGATACCGCCGCGCTGCCGCACCGTATCCTGCACGATGGATAACCCCAATCCCGTGCCGCCCACGGAGCGGGAGCGCATCTTGTCCACCCGGTAAAATCGCTCAAAGATATGCTCCATGTCCTCGTCCGGAATGCCGATGCCGTTGTCCTCCACATCCAGGATCACCGTGTCATCCTCCACATGGAGGTTGGCGTGGACAAAGCCCATGGCGCCGGAATATTTGATGCCATTCTCCACGAGATTATAAATCACCTGATGGATATCATCCTCCGTGGCCAGTACCACGGCACGCGCATCGGTTTCATAGGACAGGGAAATCTCCTTTTCCCGCGCCACCATGGTCAGCATCCGCACGGCGCGCTCCAGCACCGGTGACACCGCCACCGGATATGGCTCCTCCACCGCTTCGCTGTCCAATCGGGTCAAACGCAGCAGGTTTTCTGTAATTCGGCTGAGCCGCTCTGCTTCCTGCCCGATATCCTGCACAAATTCCCGGGTGGTGGCAGCATCCATGTTCTCTGTCTGCAAAATCGAATCCGTCAGCAGCCGGATGCCCGACAGGGGCGTTTTCAGCTCATGGGATGCGTCCGACACGAAGCGGCGGCGCGCGTTTTCCGTGGTCTGCAGGCGATCAGTCAGACTGTTAAACTCCGTGGCAATCTGGGCGATCTCATCGCTGCCCTTCACCGCAGCACGATGGCTGTACGCGCCTTCCCGCACCTTGCGGATGGCCTGCAGCAGCTCGCTGATCTGTCCGGTGAACATACGGGACAGCAGCACACTCAGTACTGCCACCAGCACCGCTACCAGTACCGACAGCCGCGCCAGATTGCCCTGAAAGCTCTGCAGCAGCTTTGCCTGGATGGTGTCATACTCGCAGGCGTAGACTGCGCCTATGATCTGGCTGCGGAACACCACCGGTGCCGCGCCGCGGCTGAAAAAGGCCGTGCTGTCATAGCTACAGGAGAAGGCATCGTTGCCTTGCAGCGCCTGAGTAATCTCGTCGTAGGAGGCATATTCCCCACGGATATTGTTGTCGCCCTCGCGGGTATCGTACAGTACCTGTCCCGTGGAATCCGTTACCACCACGCAGGACACACCGGAATTTTCCAGTCCGTTCAGTGCCTGAAGCACATTTTCCTCCGTCAGCTTCTGAAGCCCGCTGAGGGAAGATTCCACCACCTTCACGCTGCCGGCCATGGAGCTCTCTTTGGAGCGAAATACCAGATTCTGGGAAACCAGCAGCGGATAGGTGTTCAACAGCACCAGCACCGCCGCGATAATAGCGATGTAGCTCATGCTGAATTTAAATTGTAGGCTGACTCTCCCCTTTAAAATAGTAACCCACTCCCCACTTGGTCATGATATAGGCCGGCTCCGCCGGCGTCGGCTCCAGCTTCTCACGCAGGCGGCGAATGTGGACATCCACCGTGCGGTAATCGCCGGCAAAGGAATAGCCCCACACCTGATCCATCAGACTTTCCCGGGAATAGACCCGCCGGGGATTTTTCATCAGCAGCTCGATGAGATCGTACTCTTTGGCTGTCAGGTCGATGGTCTTGCCATCACGGATGGCTACACGCTGTCGGGTATCCAGCGTCAGCTCCCCCACCGTCAGCAAGCCGATCGTCTCTTTGCTCTGCTGCGCGGCACTGCCGGCACGCCGCAGCAGAGCGCGGATCCGCGCCTTCAGCTCCAGAATATTGAATGGCTTGGTCACATAGTCGTCTGCGCCGCAGGCGAAGCCCATGATCTTGTCGGCATCCTCACTGCGGGCGGTGAGCATAATGATGGGCACATTGGAAAACTCACGGATCTTGATGCAGGCATCGCTGCCCGACAGCACCGGCATCATCAGATCCAGAATGATCAGGTCGAAATTGCCCTGCCGCGCCAGTTCCACGGCAGCGGCACCGTCATAGGCAGTCTCCACCTGATACCCCTCGTTCTCCAGATTGAACTTGATGCCCTTAACCAGCAATTTTTCGTCATCCACAACCAGAATTTTCATGGTTCCTCCTCTATGATCAGCACATCCCGAATCTCATCCAGCGTCTTTTCCCCAATTCCATCTACCGCCAGCAACTCCTCCGGGCAGGTAAACGGCCCGTGCTCCTGTCGATATGCCACAATGCTCTGCGCCAGCACCGGCCCAATGCCGTTCAGGCGCTGCAGTTCCTCCTCGGTGGCGGTATTCAGATGCACATAGACATCCTGCTGCTCTGCCTGCCGCTCTGCATTTTCCGCGTGCTCCTGCGTAATCGTGTAGCTGCCGCTGTCAAATGGGCGGATCAGCATCGAGGCCAACAGCAGCAGAATAAACGCGGCAGTCAGCACCAGCAAAAATATTTCCGTTTTTGTCACTTTTCCCATGGTTGACTACCCCTTATTTTTTGCTATAATAAATGTAGGCGCCTTCCATTGGCGCACGCACATGATTTTTTTGAAAAAGCATCCTGATATTGTCATATCATCGCTTTGTGACCATTATACCATATAATATGGAGAAAGAAACTATGAAAATTCGCCGCATCCTATCTGTTTTTCTGCTGACCGCTTTACTATTGAGTCTGCTGGTGCCCACGGCCTACGCCAAAACCCCCTCCATCAAAATTGCCGCCAAGGCGGCGCTGCTGGTGGACGAGGAGTCCGGTCTGGTGCTGCACGCGCAGAATGAAAATGACAAGCTCTATCCCGCCAGCATCACCAAGGTGATGACCGCCCTGCTGGTTTTCGAGGCCATCGACCGGGGTGAAATGAAAATGGATCAGAAGATCACCGTGTCCGCCTCCTCTCTTGCCGGTCTGCCGGAGGACGGCAGCAGCGCCGACATTAAGGCCGGCGAGGTACTGACGGTGGAGCAACTGCTCTACTGTATGCTGGTGGTCTCCGCCAACGAGGCCTGCCACATTCTGGGCGATCAGATTGCCGGCTCCACCGACGCATTTGTGAAACTGATGAATCAGCGTGCGCAGGAGCTGGGCTGCAAAAACACCCACTTTGTCAACCCCAGCGGTCTGCATGATCCGCAGCACTACACCTCTGCGTGGGATATCTATCTGTTCACCCGCGAGGCCATGAAGCACGCCGATTTCATGACCATCTGCGGTAGCAAGTCCTACATCGTGCCCAAGACCAACAAGAGCGATGAGCGCGAGCTGCACTCCACCAACTATCTGATCTCCAACTGGCGCGCTCTGGGCTACCTCTATGACGGTGCTGAGGGCATCAAGACCGGCTCCACCGATGACGCGGGCTACTGTCTGGTAGCCTCCGCCGTACGGGGTGACCGCCGTCTGATCAGCGTGGTGCTGGGTGCCAAGGAAGTCGGTGAGCAGGTACAGAGCTTCTCCGAGACCAGCCGCCTGTTCGACTATGGATTTGACAATTTCCAGACCCAGACCGTTCTCACGAAGGACGACATGGTCTGTCAGGTTCCCGTAGAGTTGAGCAAGGTGACCAACTATGTGGTGGTTCATCCGGCGCAGGACGCCGCGGCTCTGCTGCCCAAAGATGCCAAGCTGGAAGATGTAGAGCAGACTGTCAAGCTGGACAGTGAGGTGGCCTATGCCCCCATCACCACCGGTGATAAGCTGGGCTCCGTCACCATCAGCTATAACGGCAACGAGTGCGTCACCGTGCCGCTGCTGGCGCAGTACGATGTGCCCGCCTCCCGTTTTCTGACCGCTAAGCACGACATCAAGGTCTTCTTCTCCCGCACCATTGTAAAGGTTGCGCTGGTAGTTTTGGTGGTGTTGGCGATCGCTCTGTTCGTGTGGCTGCGCTTCTTCCACCGTGACCGCCGCTACGGACGCCGCAGCAAGCGCTATCATCAGCGCACCTACCGCGGCAGATGGAGACGGTAATCCTCCCCCCTCTGAATTTTAAAAAAGGCAGGTGCCCCGCGCCTGCCTTTTTCCCGCTTTACAAAGGAGTGTTTCTATGGATCAGCCTGTTATTCTCTACGAAGACCCCCACATCGTTATCTGCCTCAAGCCGGTGGGTTATCTGTCCGAGGACAGCGGCACCGCCCGGTGTATGCCTGCCATGCTGCGGGAACATTACCGTGCCGCCGGGAAAAACAGCTACATCGCCACCGTGCACCGGCTGGATAAGGTGGTGGGCGGCGTGATGGTGTTTTCCCGCCGCAAAGAGGTCACCGGCAAGCTCACCGCCGCCGTGCAGGCCCACCAGATCACCAAAGAATATCTGGCGATACTTCGGGGGCATCCGGCTCAGCCCTCCGCCGAGCTCACCGATCTTCTGTTCCGCGATGCCGCTCACAACAAGAGCTTCGTGGTCAAGCGGATGCGCAAGGGCGTGCGGGAGGCCCGGCTGTCCTACCGTGAGGTGGGGCGCACCGATGCGCTGTCACTGGTGCGGATCCGGCTTCACACCGGACGCACCCACCAGATTCGCGTGCAGTTTTCCTCTCGCAGTCTGCCGCTTTTGGGGGACATCCGCTACGGCAGCAAGGATCCCAACTGCTCCGCCGCGCTGTGGTCATACCGTCTGGCGTTCACCCATCCCATTACCGGGAAACCGGTGGATGTGTGTCATCTGCCGCCGGATGGCTATCCCTGGTCTCTGTTCGCAGACAGTCTGTCACATTTGGAAAATACATAAAAACCGTCCGACGAGTTGTTCCTTCGTCGGACGATTTCTGTTTTATTCCTTTGCCAGCGCCTGCTCCAATGCGATGGAGAGCTGATCGGGGCAGGATGTAGGCTTCATACCGCAGCGGATGCCTTTCAGTTTTTTGATAGCGTCCTGCGCACTCATGCCCTTCACCAGATTGCTGATGCCCTGCAGATTCCCGCTGCAGCCGCCCAGAATCTGCACATTCTGAATGATGCCGTTTTCCAGCTCCACGGTCATGCGCTGGGAGCAGACACCTCGGGGAGTATAGGTATATGTCATTGTTCGATCTCCTTTTTTATTTTTATTGTACCACGCCTTGTCAATATCCGTCCGTTTTTGCCCTACATGGGATTTGCCAAAACGCCTTGACCGTTGTATACTCAAAGGGAATGAAATGATAAGGAGCGATATTCATGGCAGTATTAGCGCATTTGGAGCCGCATGGCGTTTTTTCCTATTTTGAACAGATCTGCGCCATTCCTCACGGCTCTTATCACACCCGCGGAATCAGCGACTGGCTGGTGGACTTTGCCCGGGCGCATCAACTACAGTATGTCCGGGACGCGGCAAATAATGTAATCATGTGGAAATCCGCCGCACCCGGCTATGAAAAGGCCGCGCCGGTGATTTTGCAGGGGCACATGGACATGGTGTGCGAGCAGGCCCCGGACTGCGGCAAGGATATGCTCCGCGAAGGCTTGGATCTGGCCGTTGACGGCGACACTATCTATGCCAGGGGCACCACGCTGGGCGGCGATGACGGCATCGCCGTGGCCATGATGCTGGCGCTGCTGGAGGCCAACGACATTCCCCATCCGCCGCTGGAATGTGTATTCACTGTAGACGAAGAGGTGGGGATGCTGGGCGCCGAGGCCCTTGATACCAGCCCGCTCAAGGGGCGTCGGATGCTGAATCTGGACTCCGAGGAGGAGGGCGTGTTCATCGTAAGCTGTGCCGGCGGCAATGTGTCGCAATGCACGCTGCCGGTGAAGCGGGAATGCTTTGTGGGAACAGCGATGCAGCTCACCGTGTCCGGTCTCATGGGCGGCCACTCCGGTGCCGAGATCCATAAGGGGCGCGGCAACGCCGATATGCTAATGGGGCGGATACTGTACGCCGTGAGCCACCGCACCGGGATGCGTCTGGTATCCGTCTGCGGCGGACAGAAGGACAACGCCATCCCCCGGGAGTGCACGGCGGTCATTCTGGTGCAGGATGCGGATACCGCCCAGAGCGTCTGCGCCGAAATGGACGATGTGCTGAAGCATGAGTACGCCTCCACCGATGGCGGCATCACCGTCACGGCACAGCATATCACCTGCGACCTGCCGGCGATGGACAAGGTGTCCACCGACCGCGCCGTCTGTATGCTCACTTGCCTGCCCAACGGAGTGCAGGCCATGAGCGGCGATATGCCGGGTCTGGTGCAGACCTCGCTGAATCTGGGCATTCTGGTTACCTGCGATACGGCGATGGAGGCATCCTTCTGTGTCCGCAGCAGCGTCGCCACGCAAAAGGAGATGCTGGTGGATCGTCTGCGCTGCCTGATGGCGCAGTTGGGCGGCACGGTGACGGTATCCGGCGACTACCCCGGCTGGCAGTATTGCCCCGACTCCCCCCTGCGCGAACTGATGACGGAGGTATATACTCAACAGTACGGCTGTCCTCCGGTGGTGGAGGCCATGCACGCCGGTGTGGAATGCGGCTTTTTCAGCGACAAGCTGCCGGGATTGGACTGCGTGTCCTACGGCCCCGATCTGAAGGAGATCCACACCTGCCGGGAGACCATGTCCGTCAGTTCTGTACAGCGCGTCTGGCAGATGACGCTGGAGATCCTGCGGCGGATGACGGTGTAAGAAACCATAAAAAAGCAGTGCTTCATCGAAAAGCACTGCTTTTTCAGTTTACATACTATGTTTCAGTTCTTTCAGACACTTGGGACAGATATTCTTGCCTTTGAACAATATCACCTCGCGGCTGCTGTCACAAAAAACGCAGCTTGGCCGATATTTCTTCAGCACGATGGATGCCCCTTCCACATAGATTTCCAAGGCGTCTCGTTCGGCAATATCCAGCGTACGGCGCAACTCGATGGGCAGCACGATTCGCCCCAATTCATCTACCTTTCTCACGATGCCTGTTGATTTCACGATAACTCTCCTTGATCCTCATTGCTATTTTGTGCCATAATGTGTTTGTATTGTATGCACATTATGGCATATTTTTCACTTTTTGTCAACCAGCCATTGACATTTTCTCCAAATTTACGCTAAATAATTCGCCCCGCTCTGTGCATATACATCAAACAGGAGGCGATGCGATGACAATGGCATGGATATGGACCGGAATGGTGGTGCTCTCCCTTCTATTCGGTCTGATAACCGGTCAAACGGCAGCCGTAGGCGCTGCGGCGCTGCAGGGTGCACAGGCGGCGGTAGAGCTCTGTCTCAGCATGGCTGGGATCCTCTGCCTGTGGACGGGTATCATGGAGATCATGAATCGCTGCGGTCTGGCGTCCCGTCTTGCCCGCCTGTTCCGCCCGCTGCTGCGGTGTCTTCTGCCCGCGGCCAGCCGGGATGAAGAGACGCTGGCGGCGGTATCAGCCAATGTGTCGGCCAATCTGCTGGGGTTGGGCAATGCCGCCACGCCGCTGGGCATTCAGGCGGCACGGCGCATGGCACGGGGCTGCCAGGGAATTGCCAGCGATGAGCTGTGCCGTCTGGTGGTGCTGAACACCGCCTCCATCCAGCTCCTGCCCACCACGGTGGCCGGTGTCCGCGCCGCCTGCGGGTGCCAGACCCCTTTCGACATTCTGCCTGCGGTGTGGGTATCCTCGGTGCTGTCGGTGAGTGGCGGACTGCTGATGGCCAAACTGCTGTCACATCTGTGGAGGAACTGATATGGATTTTTCTGCTCTGATCGTCCCGGCACTGCTGGCGGGTACGGCGGCGTATGCGCTGGGGAAAAAGGTAGATGTTTACGGTGCTCTCACTGCCGGCATCGGCGAGGGGTTGAGCACCATCGTCAAAATTCTGCCGTCGCTGGTGGGATTGCTTACTGCTGTGTATATGTTCCGTGCTTCCGGCGCCATGGAATTTCTTACGACACTTCTTTCGCCGCTGCTGCAAAAGCTGGGCATTCCGCCGGAGATGACTGCGCTTGCGCTGATTCGTCCGATCAGTGGCTCCGGAGCACTGGCGGTGGGCAGTGAACTGATGCAGCAATACGGCCCCGACTCCTATATCGGCCGCACCGCCGCGGTGATGCTGGGCTGCACGGAGACCACATTTTACACCGTCGCCGTCTATTTCGGTGCCGCCGGTATTCACCGCACCCGCTACGCCGTCCCCGCCGCCCTGACAGCGGATCTGGTGGCTTTTCTCAGCGCCGCCTGGTGCGTGCGGCTGTTCTTCGGCACATAAACGAGCGTAACTAAACGCAAAATGAGCCACCGAAAATCGGCGGCTCATTTTTATAAGGGTTTGCGTTGCCTCTTACATCTTTTCCGGCGCAGTGCAGCCAATGAGGGTCATGGCATTGCGCAGAACGCTGCGGGTGGTATCCGCCAGCTTCAAACGCGCCAGCAGGACATTCTCGCTCTCGCCCTTGATGCGGCAGGCGTTATAGAACTTATGGAACGCGGCAGCCAGCTCGGTGAGGTAGCGGTTGATGTGGCTGGGATCATAATTGCGGGCAGCCAGCGCTACCACATCGCCGTAACGGGCCAGTTCCTTGATCAGTGCCACCTCCGTCTCCTCGGTGAGCACGCTGAAATCTACATCGGCGGCGCGGGGCACCTGATAGCCCTCGGCGGCCAGATTTTTCAGCAGCGTGCAGATGCGGGCATGGGCGTACTGCACATAGTACACGGGGTTTTCGCTGTCCTCACGGACGGCCAGACCCAGATCGAATTCCATCTGGGTTTCCGGCTTGGCGTTAAAGAAGTAGCGGCAGGCGTCCACCGGCACCATATCCAGAAGGTCGGTAAGGGACACGGCCTTGCCGGTACGCTTGCTCATGCGCACCACCTCGCCGTCCTGCACCAGCTTGACAAGCTGCATCAGCACGATGTCCAAACGGTTTTCGCCATCCAGACCCAGTGCATCCATGGCGCCCTTGATCCGCGCCACATGGCCGTGGTGGTCGGCACCCCAGATGTTGATAACCTTATCAAAACCGCGGACAGCAAACTTGTTGCGATGATAGGCGATGTCCGCAGCAAAATAGGTATAGAACCCGTTAGCACGGCGCAGCACATCGTCCTTCAGCTCCAGCTTGGCAATGGCCTCCTCGGATTTCCCGGCTTTGCGGAGGTTTTCGCCCATAATGCGGGAGGTAGCCAGCCACAGTGCGCCGTCCTTTTCGTAGGTATAGCCCATCTCGCTCAGCGCTTTCACGCTGTCGGCCACATAGCCGCTCTCGTGGAGGGAGGACTCATAGAACCACTGGTCATAGTGGATGCCGTAGCGCTCCAGATCGGCCTTCATCTTGGGAATGTTGCGCTGCAGGCCGAAGGCCGCCAGCTTCTCGTGGCGAACACTTTCAGCTTCCTGCATCAAGGCGTCGCCGTTTTCTTCATAGTATGCCTTGGCAAGCTCCCGGATATCGTCACCATGGTAGCCGTCCTCGGGGAATTCCACAGCGTCCTCGCCCTGAATGAGCTGGAAATAGCGTGCCTCGATGGACTTGGCAAACTTCTCGATCTGGTTGCCGGCATCGTTGACATAGAACTCGCGCCAGACCTCCGCGCCGGACTTCTGCAGCACGCTTGCCAGCGTATCACCCAGCACGCCGCCGCGGGCGTTGCCCATGTGCATGGGGCCGGGGGGGTTGGCGGACACGAATTCCACCATATACTTCTTGCCCTTGAGGTTGTCGTTTTCGCCGTAGTGCTCGCCCTCGGTCTCAATGGCGGCCACGGTATCGGCAAACCACTTGCCGCCCAGCGTAAAATTCAGGAAGCCGGGGCCGGCAATCTCCACGGAGGTGAAGTAGCTGCCCTCCAGCGCCATGCGCTCCTTGAGGATGGTGGCCACCTCCCGGGGATTTTTGTGCATGGCCTTGGCGGCTGCCAGGCAGAAGGTGGTGGTATAGTCGCCGTTGCGGGTATCCTTGGGGATCTCCACGCTGGGTTTGACGCTGACGCCCTCGGGCAGCAGACCCTCGGCAACCGCGTCATTATAAGCATTCAAAGTCAGGGTCAGCACCTGTTCCTTGGCCTTTTGGATCATATTCATCGTCGGTAATTCCTTTCTCTCAATCCTTTTCCAGTATCACGGTCAAATTCAGCACAGACAGAGGCTGCAGTCCCACCAGCAGCGCGTACTGCAGATTGATGGTGCCCCTCTTTTTGGCGCCCAGATCCCACTTGACCTCGCGGGTGGATACATTCAAATTCATCACGCCCTCACCGGCCTGGATCTGGGTGGCAGTGGCGCGTTTGGGGTCCAGCAGCAAGCCATAACCGCCTTCTGCAGATTCGTTGATCACCACCGCGCGGTTCATTTCCTTTTCCAGCTTGATATCTGAGGCGATGGCGGACTTCCCGTCCTCCTTATTGACGGCATCGTAGCGCAGATGCCAACCGTAGTCCGTTTTCTCCAGCATTCCGCTGCCTTCGAAATGGATCACATCATTTACGCCGCCAAAGCAACTGCGGCTTTCCACCTTTACTGTTACCTGTCCTTCCATGACTCTCTCCTCAATATTGGTCAATATCTACCGGCTGTACCGTGCGGCTGACATCCTGCTGCAAAAACTGCGACGCCAGAAAGCCGAAATCCGCCGGCCGGTCGCTGGCATAAAATGCCGCCTCCCCTGCACGCTCCGGCGCCAGCATATCGGTGCTCTTCAGCGTGCGTTTCAGCTCCCACGCCGCCTCGGCGCCGGCGTTGATGAGCTCTATTTCCGGACCCATAATCTGTCCAATGACCTCCGTCAGCAGCGGATAGTGGGTGCAGCCCAAAATCAGCGTGTCGATCCCGGTTTCCTTCAGCGGCTCCAGATACTCCCGCGCCACCGTTTCGATCACGGTATCACCGGGACGATAGCGTCCGTTTTCCACCAGCGGCACAAACAGAGGACACGCCTTGCCGATGACCTCCACCTCCGGGTCGATGGTTCGAATGGTGCTCTCGTATGTTCCGGAGCGCACCGATGCGGCTGTGGCGATCAGGCCCACCTTCTTGCTTTTCGTCAGCTTGACGGCGCGGCGGCAAGCCGGCTCCACCACGCCCAGAATGGGCAGTTCGTTTTCCTGCCGCAGCGTAGGCAGCGCCGTGGTGGACACGGTGCCGCAGGCCACCACGATGGCCTTGATGTCAAACGAGCGCAGGAAATGCACATCCTGCCGGGCATATTTCAGCAGAATTTCCCGCGAACGCCCGCCATAGGGGACACGGGATGTATCCCCGAAGTATATAATGTTTTCAAAGGGCAAAATGCTCCGGATCTCCCGTACGGCTGTCAGGCCGCCCAGACCGGAATCAAATACGCCCACAGGTCTATTATCCATAGCGATACTCCTCGCATTATCATTAACCTGTTTATTATACAATGTAATATGCCGCTTCACAAGTAAATTTTATCATTCCCACCCACTTTTTTTCAGTGGTATTTTGTGCGCTGCCGTGATATAATGGCCGCAAAGCAAAACTTTTCTCCCACAGGAGGTGTCACATGGAGCTGAAGCTGACACAAAAGCAGTTCCGGCGTCTGCTGGATCTGGTCTATATCGGCAACTGGGTCTTGAACTCCACCCGGGGTGACGACCGCATCCGGGACTATGACAAGGTGGAGAGTCTGATATTTTCCCATTGTCTTACGCAGGATATGTCCGCTCTGACGGAGCTGTACGAGGGAGAGATCATCCCCTCCCGTGCCTTTGCCGAGGGCGGCATCCACGAGGCCATCATGGCCTATGAGGACGCCATCCTCTTTGAGATTCTGGCGCAGGAGCTGGCACTGCGGGATCTGAACGATCCACCCCTGACGCCGGAAAACTATAATGAGGTCATGGAGCGAACAAATGAGTACTTAGGTGAGTTCGAGCGCTACGGCACCGACCACATCACGGTAGATATCGAAGAATAAAAAATGAAGGGCATACGCCCTTCATTTTTTATTCTTATTCTCTTATTTGCGTCCAAAATCTGATAATACTTTGTTCGCTGCAGCACCTGCATATCCGGCTGATCGTTGATCAGCACCTTGCCGAAGGTGCGCACCATGCTTTTCCCCGTAATCAGGTGATAACCGCTGCGCTTCCTGCGGTACCCGTGAGCGCCCTTTTAGGTATCTTTGGGCATTTCCTTCTTTTCTACGCGCCGCTTATTTTGCGATCGCGGCAATGTGGCGCGCCACATACACGCCGCTGGCGCTGGCATGGCTCAGAGAATGGGTCACGCCGCTGCCGTCGCCGATGACGAACAGGCCGGGATGGCAGGTCTCCAGATTTTCGGTAAGCTCCACTTCCATGTTATAGAACTTGACTTCCACGCCGTACAGCAGCGTGTCATCGTTGGCGGTACCGGGAGCGATCTTATCCAGTGCGTAAATCATCTCGATGATGCCGTCCAGAATGCGCTTGGGCATCACAAGACTCAAATCGCCGGGGGTAGCAGCCAGCGTGGGGGTGACAAAGCTCTCACCCAGACGCTTGGCCGTGGAGCGCTGACCGCGGATCAGATCACCGAAGCGCTGCACGATGACGCCGCCGCCCAGCATATTGCTCAAGCGCGCAATGCTCTCGCCGTAGCCGTTGGAATCCTTGAAGGGCTCGGAGAAATGCTTGGACACCAGCAGGGCAAAGTTGGTGTTCTCGGTGTGCAGGGCAGGATCCTCATAGCTGTGGCCGTTGACGGTGACAATGCCGTTGGTGTTCTCATTGACCACCACGCCGTGGGGATTCATGCAGAAGGTACGCACCTTGTCCTGATACCGCTTGGTGCGGTAGACGATCTTGCTCTCATAAAGCTCGTCGGTCAGGTGGGCAAACACCTGATGGGGCAGCTCCACGCGCACGCCAATATCCACACGGTTGGAGTGGGTGTTGATGTCCAGCTCGCGGCACACGGTTTCCATCCACTTGCTGCCGCTGCGACCCACGGAGATCACGCAGTAGGTGCCATCATAGCTCTCCTTTTCGGTGACAACACGGTAGCCGCCGTCGATCTTCTCCACGCGCTTCACCGGCGTGTCGAAATAGAGATCCATCTTGCCCTGCAGGTGGTTGAGCAGGTTCTCCAGCACCACATAGTTGATGTCGGTGCCCAGATGACGCACGCTGGCATCCAGCAGATGCAGGTCGTTCTCCAGACACAGCTTCTTGATGGGCGTGGCGCCGGTGGAGTAGAGATGCGTGCCCTCGCCGCCGTTTTTCATATTGATCTCGTCCACATAGTCCATCAGTTCCAGCGCCTGCTTCTTGCCGATGTACTCGTGCAGCGTGCCGCCGAACTGGTTGGTAATATTGTACTTGCCGTCAGAGAAGGCGCCGGCGCCGCCGAAGCCGTTCATAATAGCGCAGGTGGGGCACTTGATGCAGGACTTCACCTTGTCGCCGTCGATGGGACAGCGGCGCTTTGCCAGCGTATGGCCGGACTCAAACATGGCAATGCGCAGATCGGGTCTTTTCTCCAGCAGTTCATAGGCAGAGTAGATGCCGCCGGGGCCGCCGCCGATAATCAAAACATCATAAGTCATAAAGATACCTCCGTATCCATATTTTTTCATGTTAATTATACAAGTTTCTCTGCGATATTTCAATCCATTTATTTTTCGCTTTGCTATTCCAAATGGATTCGTTTTGTAGTATACTAAAGTTTAATATATAAAAAATACAGGAGGGCGCTGCTATGAGTCGTGCTGATGAAATTTTCAAGCAAAACTGTCTGGATATTCTGAATAACGGTGTCTGGGATACCGATCTCAATGTCCGTCCCCACTGGGACGACGGCACCCCTGCCCACACCGTGAAAAAATTCGGTATTGTCAACCGCTACAATCTGCAGGAGGAATTCCCCATTCTGACCCTGCGCCGCACCTATTTCAAGACCTGCATCGACGAGCTTTTGTGGATCTGGCAGCAGAAATCCAACAACATCAAGGATCTTCGCGGGCATATCTGGGATAGCTGGGCCGACGAAAACGGCTCCATCGGCAAGGCCTACGGCTATCAGCTGGGCGTGAAGCACCAGTACCCCGAGGGCGAGATGGATCAGGTGGATCGCGTACTGTACGACCTGAAGCATAACCCCGCCTCCCGCCGCATCCTCACCAACATCTATAACTTCCAGGATCTGCACGAGATGGCGCTGTATCCCTGTGCCTACTCCATGACCTTCAATGTGTCCGGCAACACGCTGAACGCCATCCTCAACCAGCGCAGCCAGGATATGCTGGCCGCCAACAACTGGAATGTGGTGCAATATAGCGTCTTGGTGCACATGATGGCACAGGCCGCAGGACTGCAGGCCGGTGAGCTGGTGCATGTCATCGCCGACTGCCACATCTACGACCGCCATGTGCCCATCATCGAAAAGATGCTGGAAAAGGACGGCCGCAGCGCCCCCAAGTTCCACATTGACGAGAGCGTCACCGACTTTTATCAGTTCACCCGTGACAGCTTCTCCCTGGAGGGCTACGATCCTCATCCCTTTGAAGACAAGATCCCTGTGGCGATTTAAGGAGGTTTTACCATGCAAGCTATTGTCGCTGTATCCAACAACTGGGGCATCGGCAAGGACAACGAATTGCTGTTCCATATCCGGGCCGATCTGCAGCGCTTCAAGGAACTCACCACCGGTCACACCGTGGTCATGGGCCGCAAGACGCTGCAAAGTCTCCCCGGTCAGAAAGGACTGCCCGGCCGCCGCAACATCGTGCTGACCCACAATCCCGATTTCACCGCCCCCGATGTAGAAACGGTGTGTAACCCTCTGCAGGCGGTGTTTGCCTGCGGACTGGAGGATTTCTGCATCGGCGGCGAGAGCGTATACCGCGCCCTGCTCCCTGCCTGTGACCGGGTGTATGTCACCAAAGTTCTGGCCGACGCGGAGGCTGACGCGTTCTTCCCCGATCTGGACGATGATCCCCGCTGGCAGGTGGAACACTGCAGTGAGGTCATGGAGGAAAACGGTACGCGTTTCCAGTTTGTGGAATATGTCGCCTGCGAGGAGGACAATAGTATTCTTCCCGACTCATCCGAGGTTTCCACCGGCCCGACTCCCTTCGTGCCGCCGGCAGATTTCACCTCCTATCACGGCTTTTAAAAAACACAGCGGAACGGTTGATCCCGTTCCGCTGTGTTTTTGTGTCAGGTTTTCGCCATGCTTTTCGGTCGATAACACTCGGCAAAGGCGGCGCCGCCCAGAATACATACCGCGCCCACCATCTGCAGCGGTGTCATGATTTCCTGCAGGAAGATCATGGACAGCACCACGCCGCTGAGCGGCTCCAGATAGCCCAGAATGGACACACTCTGCACCGGCAGGCGGCCAATGGCGGAAAAATAAAGATAACACCCCAGTCCCGTGTTGATGATACCCAGCGTCAGCACCCACGGCCACGCCGGGCCGATGGTGGATACAAACCCGAAGCCCTGCTTGCACCCCACGAAGATCGCCACGGTCACAAAGGCGAAGGTCATCTCCCATGCTGTGTTCTCCAATCCCGTGATGTGGGCGGCCTTCTTGTTCAGCACGATCAGCGTGGCCATGGTCAGGCACGCCATGGCGCCGCAGAAAATGCCCCACGCGGAGTGACCCTCCACCACGATCTCGCCGTTGCAAAGCACCATGCCAACCAGCACTACCGCAAAGCCTAGCAGCTTGGACCATGTCAGTTTTTCTCGGAACAGCACCGGCGAGAGCACCATCACCAGCGCCGGGCCGCAGTAGCAGGCCAGGATGCTTAAACCCACGCCGATCTGCTGAAAGGCCTCGTAGAGCGACAGCCAGTTCAGTCCCATCATGATGCCGCTGAGTGCCAGAAAGATGAACTCCTTCTTATACTGCCCCACGGTGGATTGTTGCTTCGTCAGGAAAAAGATGCTCCACAGCATCACGATACCGATGGCCGTGCGCATCAGCACGATCTCGTAGCTGTTCAGCGGAATGTGGCTGGCCACCACGCCGTTGGAGCCGAAAATCAGCAGTGCAATAATGTAGCGAAGGTAATACTGCTTCATGCTTCTCACCCTTTATCTGTCAGTTTTCCCCATTTTATCATGGGACGGCACGCATTGCAACGCCCCGGCGATTGTGATACAATGAAAAAAACGCTAAAAGGAGGTCATCCCATGGCGGAGCTTACCACCGATGTGCGCTATATCAAGGGAATTGGCGAAAATCGCGCCAAGGCGCTGAATAAGCTGGGCATTTTTACCCTGCGGGATCTGATCTCCTACTTCCCCCGAGGCTATGAGGATCGCACCCTGAGCCGTCCCATCCGGGAGCTGGTGCCGGGGGAAAGTGCCTGCGTCCGCGCCATGATCGCCGCCGAGCCCACCGCCCACCGCATCCGCGGCGGCAAAATGCTGGTCAAAGCCCGCGCCGTGGACGAGAGCGGGACGCTGGACTTGGTATTTTTCAATCAGGAATACCGCAAAAACGGCCTCCACGCCGGGGAAACCTACATCTTTTTCGGTAAGGTAGAGGGCAATCTTCTCCGCCGCCAGATGGTCAATCCCATTCTGGAGCGGGAGGGGCAGCAGACCCTCACCGGGCGCATCATGCCCGTCTACCCCCTCACCGCCGGCATCAGCCAGCTGATCCTCAGCCGCGCCGTGCGGCAGGGATTGGACGCATGCCGGGAGCTGATGCCCGATTTTCTGCCCGATGCGGTGCGGCGCGACCATCAGTTGTGTTATGTTAACTACGCCTACGAAAATGTTCACTTCCCCACCTCGCCGGAGGCGCTGGAGGTGGCACGGCGGCGGCTTGTTTTTGAAGAACTGTTTCTGCTGACCTGCGGCCTGTCGCTGCTGCGGCATCGGCGGCGCGATGTGAAGGGGCCTGCCTGTCAGGCATTAGCGCTGGCGGCGTTCTATGAAAAGCTGCCTTTTTCCCTGACCAACGCCCAGCGCCGCGCCATTGACGATGCGGTGCGGGATATGTGCTCCGGCCGCCCCATGAATCGCCTCTGTCAGGGCGATGTGGGCAGCGGCAAGACCATGGTGGCCGCCGCGTGCATCTGGTTTGCCGTGGAAAACGGCTGGCAGACGGCATTGATGGCACCCACGGAAATTCTGGCTCGCCAACACTATGACAATCTATCCCCGCTGTTTGCCCGGTTCGGCATCCGCTGTGCCCTGCTCACCGGCTCTACACGAGCCAAGGAGCGGCGGGACATTCTGGCAGGTCTTGCTGACGGCACCATCGACCTGTGCATCGGTACCCACGCTCTGCTGACGGAGGATGTGCAGTACCGGAAGCTGGGTCTGGTCATCACCGATGAACAGCATCGCTTCGGCGTCAATCAGCGTGCCGCGCTGTCCCAGAAGGCGGAAAATCCCCATATGCTGGTGCTGTCTGCCACCCCCATTCCCCGGACGCTGGCGCTGGTGATCTACGGCGATCTGGATGTATCCGTCATCGACGAGCTGCCCCCCGGGCGGCAGAAGGTGGACACCTACGCCGTGGGGGAGAGCTACCGTGAGCGCATCAACGCCTTTTTGCGCCGTCAGGTGCAGGAGGGGCATCAGGTATTCATCGTCTGTCCCTTGGTGGGAGATGACGAGACCGTCCCTGACGAGCGCAAGGCCGTTACCGCCTATGCCAAAAAGCTGCAGGAGGAGATCTTCCCCGACCTTCGGGTGGCGGTACTCCACGGCAAGATGAAGCCAAAGGAAAAGGACGCCGTGATGGCTGCCTTCGCCGCAGGCGAAAGTGATATTTTGGTGTCCACCACAGTCATCGAGGTGGGCGTGGATGTCCCCAATGCCAACACCATGGTGGTGGAGAACGCCGAGCAGTTCGGTCTTTCCCAGCTCCATCAGCTACGCGGCCGTGTGGGGCGCGGCAGCGCTAAAAGCTACTGCATTCTCTTGAGCCGTGATCCCACCGAGGAGGGCAAGCAGCGTCTGAAGGCGCTGACAAAGACCAATGACGGCTTCAAGATCTCCGAGGAGGACCTGCGTCTGCGGGGCCCCGGTGATTTCTTCGGGGCACGGCAGCACGGCCTGCCCAGCTTGAAGGTGGCGGACTTGAGCTGCGATATGCGCCTGCTGGACGAGGCACAGCAGGCCGCCAAGGCGCTAATGGCCGCCGATCCGACGCTCTCCGATCCGGCGCACCGCATCCTGCGCCGGCGCATCTATGAGCTGTTTCAAGTCAACGCCGACAGTCTGAATTGAACAAAGAGAGTCCCGACAGCCATCGGGACTCTCTTTTGCTTATTTTTCCAAACCAAGACGGAAGCGTTCCATCATCTCCGCCGTCAGACTGATGTCATTCTCCCGGGAGGGAATCTCATCCCGCCCAAGCCACACACTCTCGCACAGCTCGTTGCGATCCAGCGTAATGTCCGCCTCGCCATCCAGCTCGCAGTAAAAGCCCACCA
Organism: Candidatus Cacconaster stercorequi; assembly: GCA_018064925.1. Taxonomy (GTDB): domain Bacteria; phylum Bacillota; class Clostridia; order Oscillospirales; family Oscillospiraceae; genus Vescimonas; species Vescimonas stercorequi. Next base: position 25,223 of record JAGHUH010000011.1, read on the forward strand.
GCTGCGTATCGGTAAAGGCCCATGGCTGATTTTTATAGTAGCGGATGTTCTTGACCCGCAGGCCCACTTCCTCCATGACCTCCCGGCGCACGGTATCCTCCAGCGTTTCGCCGATCTCCACAAAGCCGGCGATCAGCGCCCAGCCGCGGAACGGACGCCCGGCATAGCGGGTCACCAGCAGTTTGTCACCGTCCTTCACCGCCACGATCACCGCCGGGCAGATCTTGGGATACTCCGTCAGGCCGCATTTTGGGCATACCATGGCCCGCTCGGTTTTGCTGATCTCCGTCCTTGTACCGCAGCGCCCACAGAACTGCCGGCTGCGATACCAGCGATCCAGCTGTGCGCCGGTGATGGCGGTGAACGCCACCTCCATGGGCCGCACACTGCGGATCATCTGGAGCGATACATATTCCCATGAAGCGTCCGGCAGCTGTTCCTCCGCCGGGTCGGGGTCTGCCAGATAGCATCCGGCACCATCCAACGCAAACAGGTGCATACACTTCTCCCGATCCGGCGCCAGCTCCGCCGGAAAATCGCTGAAATGCGGCAGCGCATAGCCGCCCTCCACCTTCCGCAGCAGCACCTTGCCCGGCAGATAGCACAGCGCCACATCGCCATCCTCGGGCCGCGCCAGACTGTATGACCGATCAAATCGGTGGGCGCCGATATCCTGAATCATGCAAACCCCTCTTTTCCTGTGATTTTGTATCATTATACCCGTTTCCCGGTCAAAATACAAGTCCGCGCCCGGCGCGGCAAGCACACGACTTTCCGCTTTTCTTTTCCTCCGCGCCGTGCTACAATAGAGCCACGCACAACGAAGGAGGTGACGCCATGACACGCGATGAGCTGCGCCAAAAAGCCAACGATCTGCCCCTTGCCCCGGGCGTTTATCTGATGATGGACAAAACCGGCAGGGTCATCTATGTGGGCAAGGCCAAAAAACTGAAAAACCGCGTCAGCCAATATTTTCAAAGCGGCAGCGGCCACAATGAAAAGACCCGTGCCATGGTTTCCCAGGTAGATCATTTTGACACCATTTTTGTTTCCTCCGAGTTTGAAGCGCTGATTTTGGAAAACTCCCTCATCAAGCGCCATCAGCCCCGCTATAATATTCTGCTTAAGGACGACAAGGGCTATCCCTTTGTCCGTCTGGACACGGGCGTTTCCTATCCCCGCTTCACCTTGGTGAGCAAGGCCGCCGATGACGGCGCCAAATACTTCGGTCCCTTCGGCGGGCGGCACGAGACCCGTCTGGCCATCGACGCCGTGTGCGGCGCGCTGAAGCTGCCCACCTGCTCCCGCCGCTTCCCCCGGGATATCGGCAAGGAGCGTCCCTGCTTGAACCACCATATTGGCCGCTGTGACGGATTTTGCCGTCCGGACGGCCCCGATCAAGTCGAATATCGCCAGCGCATTGATCAGGCGGTGCGTATTTTCAGCGGAAAGTACCGTCAGCTGACCGGCGAGCTGCAGCAGCAGATGGAGAACGCCGCCGAGGCGCTGGAATTTGAAAAGGCCGCCGCCTTGCGCGACCGCATCCGTGCCATCTCCATGCTGGGCAAGCAGCAGCAGGTCATTGCCGGCGTCTGCGCCGACACCGATGTATGGGGCGTCTATCCCGGTCAGGTGCGCTGCGGTTGCGCCGTTCTGCACATTGAAAGCGGCAATCTGCTGGGCCGCGAGGTGGAGGTATTCCCCTCCTCCGCCGCCGACACCGCCCACGAGGGGCAAATCCTGTCCGCCGTGCTGAGCCAATACTATCTGGACAAGCTGGTGCTGCCGGCGGAGATCCTGCTGCCGGTGGATTGGGAGGATATGGACACCTTTGCCGCCCTGCTCTCGGAGCGCTGCGGTCACAAGGTCACCCTCCGCATCCCCCAACGGGGTGAAAAGGCCGACCTGCTGCGCATGGCCCGCCGCAACGCCCGGGAGGAGGTGGAGCGCATCACCTCCGATGCCGAGCGCATCAGCAAGACCCTTTGTGAGTTGGGTAAGTTGGCCGGTCTGGAGGCGCCGCCACGCCGACTGGAAAGCTACGACATCTCCAACACCGGCCGCGACGACATGGTGGCCTCTATGGTGGTATTTGTGGATGGCAAGCCGTTGAAGCGTGACTACCGCCGCTTTCAGATCAAAACGCTGTCGGCACCCGACGACTACGCCGCCATGCAGGAGGTGCTCTCCCGCCGCTTCCGCCGCTATCTGGACGGCGATGAAAAATTTGCTCAAAAGCCCGATCTGCTGCTGATTGACGGCGGGGAAACCCACGCCCGCGCCGTGCGTCAGGCATTGGCGGAGCTGGGCATTTTCGACATTCCCATTCTGGGCATGGTCAAAGATGACCGCCACCGCACCCGTGCGCTGATGACGCCGGAGGGACAGGAGCTGGGCATTCAGCAGAGCCCCCCGCTGTTTGCCCTCATCGGTCGCATTCAGGAGGAGGTGCACCGCTTCGCCATCACCTATCACCATGAAAAGCACACCCGCAGTGCCTACGCCTCCCGTCTGGACGGCATCCCCGGCATCGGCGAGGTGCGAAAGGCGGCGCTGTTGAAGCATTTCGGCAGCATCAAGGCCATCCGTCAGGCATCGGTGGAGGAGCTCTCCGCCGTCGTGCCCAAATCCGCCGCGCTGGCGGTCTATGACCATTTCCACAAGGAGGAGACCACATGAAAACCTACGCCACCCTGGGGCCGGCCTGTATGGATCAGGAGACCCTGTGCGATATGCTCCGCGCCGGGCTCACCGGCTTTCGTCTGAATTTGTCCCACACCGCCCTGGCGGAATGTGAGGATTGGCTCCACGCGGTGTCCGCGGCTGCCGGGCAGACCGGCACCCATCCCGAGCTCATCATAGATATGCGGGGCGGCGAGCTGCGCACCGGCAAGCTCGCCCGACCCATCACATTGCAGGAGGGCGACACCGTTACCTTCGGCAGGGACGGTCTGCCGCTGGATGATGACATCCTTGCTGCCCTGACGGTGGGGCAGGACATTCTGGTGGATGATGACACCATCCGTCTGACGGTGGCATCGCGTGACGGGCAAAGCGCCGCCTGCCGCTGCACCCGCGGCGGCGTGCTGGGCAGTCAGAAGGGCATCACCCTGCCGGGCATTACGCTGGAGCGCCCCGCCGTGTCGCCGGAGGATCACGCCGATTTCGCGTTGGCAGGCACATACGGGATCACGGGCATTATGCAGCCCTTTGTCCGATCCCGCCGCGATCTTGTGGAGGTGCGGCAGGCCATGGCGCAGCACGGCATCGCCGATCTGATGCTGTTTGCCAAGGTGGAGGATGAAACCGGTCTTAAAAATCTGCCCGACTGGATGGCACTTTGCGATGTGGTGACCATCGCCCGGGGCGATCTGGGCAGCAATCTGCCGCTGTGGACGCTGCCCCGTGTGCAGAAGGAGATCGCCGCAATCTGCCGCCAAAGCCACAAGTCCTTTCTGGTGGTCACACAGCTTCTGGCCAGCATGGTGTCCCATCCCGTTCCCACCCGGGCGGAGGTATCGGATATCTACAACGCCTGTCTGGATGGCGCCGACGCACTGATGCTGACCAACGAAACGGCGCAGGGGCGCTATCCCGCACAAAGCGTGGAATGGCTGCTGCGTGTAGCGCGGGAGGGCGAGGCTCACCGCTGAAGTATTCTTTTCATAACAGCAAAAAAGACCCGATCCATACGGATCAGGTCTTTTTTATTGCGTTGCTTACTCGCCGAATTCGTGCTCGACCAACTCAGCCAGTGCTTCCACGGCTTCCTTCTCGTCGGCTCCATCAGCGATCAGGGTGATGACGGTATCCTTCACAATACCCAAAGACAGCACACCCAGCAGGCTCTTGGCGTTGACACGACGCTCTTCCTTCTCCACCCAGATGCCGCACTTGAATTCGTTGGCCTTCTGAATAAAGTAAGTGGCAGGTCTGGCGTGGAGGCCGACCTCATTCTTTACAGTAATTTCCTGAGTATACATCAAACCAAGTCTCCTTTACGCCGTTATTTTCAAAAAATCCGAAACTCTTGGTGTAACCTATTATATAGAAATATGGAAATAATGCAATGGCCATTCCACCAAATTTTTTCAGATTTTGTCCGAAATAACTTTATTCTTTTGGTATTTTCCACGAAAACAGCTGTTATCGCAGTTCCACCACGGTCACGCCGGCCTCGCCCTCACCGTAACGGCCCAGCCGGAAGCTCTTTACCGCCTTGTTCCGCTTGAGAAGCTCATGCACTTTTTTGCGCAGGGCACCGGTCCCCTTACCGTGGATGATGGTCACGGTGTTCAGCTTCGCCATCACAGCGGCATCCAGATAGTTTTCCACCACACTCTCGCACTCCAGCGTTTCCATGCCGCGGATATCCAGCTCGGAGGATGCGCGGGATGCCAGACGGACAGCCGGCCCCGTGGAGGTACGGGCGGATTGCTGCTTTTTCTTCTTTTCGATCTCCTCTGCGGCCTCCACCAGACGCACCTGCGTGCTCTTGGTAGTCATCTTCATCTTGCCCGCCTGCAAATACAGCGTCCCGTCGTCATTGACATGGAGCACCGTGGCCACCATGCGCACACCGGGAAGCTCCACCAGATCGCCCTCCCGGATGGGACGACTGGGCACAGGAATGGGTTCCGTCGGCTCGTCATGCAGATGCAGGGCATCCTCCGCCTCCTTCAAACTGTGGCGCACGGCGGTGCGGGCATCGTTGATGGCCTGGAAATTGGCCGCCTTCTGCTGCTGACGGCGCAATTGATCCAGCTCGGCGAAAATCTCCTCCGCCTTCTGCTGTGCGTCCCGCACAATGCGTCTGGCCTCGGCCTCGCCCTTGCTGCGGGCGTTATCCTTGGCGCGCTCCATCTGCTCCCGGAAGGTGCGTGCTTTTCTGGCATCGTCCTCGCGCTGACGCCACAGGCGGTCAGCCTCGCCCTGCGCCTTTTCCAGACGCTGGCGCTTTTCCTCCAGTTGGGTCAGCACATCCTCAAAGCGCACGCTCTCGCTGTCCATCTGTTCCTTGGCCGCTTCGATCACGCTCTCGTCCAGTCCCAGACGCGAGGCGATGGCAAAGGCATTGGACTTGCCGGGAATGCCGATGAGCAGACGGTAGGTGGGCCGCAGGGTGGCCACATCAAACTCACAGCTTGCATTCTCCACGTCCGCCGTGGTCATGGCAAAGGTTTTCAGCTCGGCATAGTGAGTGGTAGCCGCCGTCAGCGCGCCCTTGCCACGGGCGTGCTGAATGATGGCAATGGCCAGTGCCGCGCCCTCGATGGGGTCGGTGCCGGCGCCCAGCTCGTCGAACAAAATCAGGCTCTTTTCATCTGCCTGACGCAAGATCTCCACCGTGTTGGACATATGCGCCGAGAAGGTGGATAAGCTCTGCTCGATGCTCTGCTCATCGCCCACATCCGCCAGCACCCGCTCAAAGACCTGCACGGCGCTTCCGTCGTCGGCAGGGATATGCAGACCGCACTGCGCCATCAGGCACAGCAGGCCCAGCGTTTTCAGCGTCACCGTCTTGCCGCCGGTGTTGGGACCGGTGATCACCAATGTGTCAAAGGTGTCGCCCAGCGACACGGTAATGGGAACGGCCTTGGCCTGATCCAGCAGCGGATGGCGTGCCTTCCGGAGCACCACACCGCCGCGCTTGCGCACCTCGGGGCGGCTGGCATTGAGGGCATAGCTCAACTGTGCCCGGGCAAAAATCACATCAAGGTGCACTAAAATATCATAATCCCACAATATATTGTTCATTTGGTCGGCACAATCAGCAGAAAGCGTCCGCAGAATGCGGTCGATCTCCTTTTCCTCTCTGGCCTGCAGCTCTTTGAGCTCGTTGTTGGCCTGCACCACGCCCATGGGCTCCACGAACAGCGTGGCACCGGAGGAGGAAATATCATGTACCAGTCCCGGCAGGCTGCCCTTGCACTCCGCCTTCACCGGCACCACGAAGCGGCCGTCGCGCTGGGTGATCAGTGCCTCCTGCAGCACCTTGGCGTAGCTGGGAGAGGAGATGATCCGCTGCAGGATCTGGCGGCCCTTGGTGGCGGCAATGCGCATCTTGCGGCGGATATCCGCCAGCTCGGAGGTGGCATTGTCGGCGATGGTGTCCTCATCCAGAATGGTGGCGTGAATTTTCTCCTCCAGAAAACGGTTGGCATGAAGAGAGGAAAACATCTGATCCAGCACCGTGGCCTCGCCCTGCCGCTCCGCATCATATTCCGCCACCCGGCGGCTGGCCGTCAGCAGTGCGGCGATGTCCAACAGCTCACGGGTATTCAGCATACCGCCGTGGTCGGCGCGGCTCAGGGATGCCGACACATCCTTCACGCCGGAAAAGGACGGACTGCCGTAAAGTCCCAGACGGTCTTTGGCGGCATCGGTTTCCGCCAGCAGACGCAGTACCGCCTCCACCTCGGTGGACGGGGTCAGCTTGCGGCAGCGCTCCTTGGCCGCCTCGCTCACCGCCCGCTGCGCCAGCATTTCCAGCACCGCCGGCAGCTCCAGGGTGCGGATGGATTTTTCAAATAGTTCAGTCATATGTATCTTCCTCCTGTGAGGATCGAATGGTTTTGTAATAGTCTAATGTGCGGAAACTGCGCTCTAATTGTGCCGCCGCAAATGCCTCCGATGCGTGAGATAACTGCCGCAGCGAAAGCGGCGATGTGCGGAAACTGTATAGTTTTTTGCTGTCACAGCCCAGCACATGGCGCAGTGTCGCCACGCTTCCCGCCGTCAGAGGCAGGGACAAGCCCCCCTTTTGCCGGCAGGCGGCGCAGTGCAGCACGCCCTGCACCACATCCAGCATGGGTCTTTCCGGCTCCGGCTTGCCGCAGACGGCACAGCCATCTGCAAACGGTTCAAACCCGCTGAGGGCCATCAGCCGCAGTTCAAAGGCCGTCTTCACCAGAAGCGGCTCCTTGTTCAGTGCCGACAGCGCGTACAGCGCGTTCAGCAGCAGCGACAAAATCTCCGGCGCGGCGATGCCATCGCTCACTGACTCTGTCAGCTCTGCCAGATAGGACGCCAGACACAGCTTTTCAAAGTCCTGCCGTACACCGTCAAACAGCTCAATGGTGCCGGCTTCGTCTAAATAGTACCAGTTGCCACGCTCATAAAGCGTCATCTCCGAATACGCCAGAAGCTGGCAGGAGGCGGCAAGGCGGCTGTTTTTCCGTCTGGCACCCCGGGCAATCAAGCTGATCTTGCCCAGATCCGGCGTCAGAACAGTCAGGATCTTGTCGGTTTCCTTCGTCTCCGTTTCCCGCAATACGATGCCGGAGGTCACTCGTTTTGAGTTTTGCATGATGTGTCCTCCTGTCTGTACAGCACATACCATTCCGGCGCTCCGGTGGCCAAAAACAACTGCCAGTAGTCCATCTCCCTCACCTCACGGATATTGTGTGAGGGCACGGGGCAGTTTATGGGTGGTAATTATCACCTGACGGGGAAATGCAAGATGCTAAATAATAACTGCTGAATGCCGCTTACTGTTCATCATACCCCTGCATACGGATGAAATTCACATTATCTCTCCAATTGCCTGCATTTTGCAGGCAAGCGGTTTTATGAAAGCTCGCTTCGCTCGCGGGAAAATTGGCACACAAATAATATCAATGCTGTTGCCGCTTACTGTTCATCATACCCCTGCATACGGATGAAATTCACATTATCGCGCCAATTTTCCTTGACCTTCACCCAGGTTTCCATATAGACCTGCGTGCCCATGAATTTTTCAATGTCATGGCGGGCCAAAGTGTTGATGCGCTTCATCATGGCGCCGTGCTTGCCGATGATGATGCCCTTGTGACTGGCTTTCTCGCAGTAGATAGTCACATCCAGATCAATGATGCCGTTGTCGCGCTCCGTAAATCGGGTAACCTCCACTGCCGTGCCGTGGGGGATCTCCTTATCCAGACAGTACAGCATTTTCTCCCGGACGATCTCGGCGCAGACCTGCGCGTCCGGCTGATCGGTGGTCATGCCATCGGGGAACAGCTGCGGGCCGGGCTGGGCGTATTTGTGCATCTCCTCCACCAATGCCTCCAGACCGTCACCGGTGCGGGCGGAAATGGGGATGATGGCCTTGAAGTCGGCGTAGACCTCGCTGTATGCCGCAATCACGGCCAGCAGATCATCTTTGCGCTCCACGGTGTCGATCTTATTGATGCACAAAATGGCGGGGATCTTCTCCTCGGTGATACGCTGCAAAAGAATACGCTCCGGCTCGCCCACATGGGCGATGGGCTCCACCAGCAGCAGGGCGCATTCCACGCTCTGCAAGCTCTCCCGCACCACCTTCACCATATAGTCCCCCAGACGGGAACGGGGCTTGTGGAGGCCCGGCGTGTCCAGCAGCACATACTGGGTGTCGCCGCGGTTCATCACGCCGTAGATGCGGTTGCGGGTGGTCTGGGGCTTGTTGGACACGATGGCGATCTTCTCGCCCACCAGAGCGTTGGTCAAGCTGGACTTGCCCACATTGGGCCGCCCGCAAACGGTGATCATGGCGGTTTTCGTAATGTTCATAGGTAATCCTCAACTTTCTTTTGAGCAATTTTATTCTTATCTTTCCAGGTTCAATGTGGTCATAATGGTTTCTTCCCGCTCACGCATCTGCCGCTTCATGGGGCCTTCGTCCAGATGGTCGTAGCCTAAAAGATGCAGCGTGGAATGGACGGCCAGATAGCAGATTTCTCGTAAGAAGCTATGGCCGTACTCCTGTGCCTGTGCCTGTGCCCGCTCCACGGAGATGCACATATCGCCCAGCGGGATCCGGTCGGTATCAGGGTCGGCGTCCATTTCATCCGGGTGCTCGCCGGGGGCAAGGTCAAACATGGGGAAGCTCAACACATCCGTGGGAGCATCCACCTGACGCATCTCCCGGTTGATTTCATGGATGCCGTCATCGTCGGTCAGCAGAATATTGATCTCGCAGGGCAAATCCATGCCCTCGGCGGAAAGCGCCGTTTTCACCGTACGGCGAAGCTGGGATGCCAGCGTGGGATTGTTGACTCCTTTGCGGTTGGAGGTAACGGAAATGGTATGCTGCATGATTTACTTCCTCTTCTGTTCATATTTGGCGTATGCTTCAATGATCCGCTGCACCATCACATGGCGCACCACATCAGCGCCGGTGAGCTCGCAGATGCCCACACCCTCTACGCCGCGCAGTACCTTCATGGCCTCCTTCAGTCCGCTGGGCTTGTCGCCGGGCAGGTCGATCTGGGTCACATCGCCGGTGATGACCACCTTGGAGCCAAAGCCCATACGGGTCAGGAACATTTTCATCTGCTCGCGACTGGTATTCTGCGCCTCATCCAGAATGATGAAGCTGTCGTCCAGCGTGCGGCCGCGCATATAGGCAAGGGGCGCCACCTCGATGTTGCCGCGCTCCAGATACTTCTGATAAGTCTCCGGCCCCAGCATATCGAACAGGGCATCGTACAGTGGACGCAGATACGGGTCCACCTTGCTCTGGAGATCACCGGGCAGGAAGCCCAGACGCTCGCCGGCCTCCACAGCGGGACGGGTCAAAATGATGCGGTTGATCTGCTTGTCCCGGAAGGCCGCTACTGCCGCCGCTACCGCCAGATAGGTCTTGCCGGTACCGGCAGGCCCCACGCCGATGGTCACGGAATTGTCCATGATGCTGTCCACATACTGCTTCTGGCCGATGGTCTTGGGCTTCACCGGGCGACCCTTGGAGGTGATGCAGATCACATCCTGCGTCAGCTCCGTGATGCGCTCGGACTGACCACTGCGGCACAGACCGATGACATAGCGCACATGCTGGGCGGTGATGGTCTCTCCCTTCGCCGTCAGAGTCAATAGCGCCTGCACGGCCTTGGTGGCCAGCATGGTGTCCTCCGCCTCACCGGAGATCACGATCTCACCCTCGCGGTTCACCACCGTCACCTGAAATTCCGATTCCAGCAGGCGGATATTCTCATCAAAGGAGCCGAAAAGATTGATGGCTTCCTCCACCCGCTCAATGCTGACGCGCTGTTCCATGTATCAGCGCACCTCCTTCATCCTCTATTCCGTGGGAAGCACAACCGTCTCCCCGATCTGCTCTTCACATTCCGCCCGCAGCGTCACCACCAGCATATCGCCCTGCCGTGCCGCGGCAAAGCGGGTATGTTCCACGGTGCCGTTTTCGCCCAACAGCTCCTTCAGCTCCCGCAGCAGTTGGGCTTCCCCCTCCTGCCGCGCCGACGCATCGCTTCTGCGCTGCGCCGCGGTATCGTAGCGCACGGTCTGCTCCGTCACCCATGTCAGCGGCAGGCGCAGACCCATAACGCTGACGGGCCTGTATCGTATTATTTTATCACATTCTCCGCCTGTTACGCTACCCTTTCCATAGAATTTTACCCGTCTTTTCCCAAAATCCAACGCGATGCGGGTGGTATTTTTCTTTTCTTGCGTCTTTTTTTCGCCGTTCAGCGGCACGCGCACCGACAGATCGTACCAGGTGCGTGCCCACACACTGCCGCAGCCGTGCAAAAGCCGCATTCCGTGGCGGTCACTGTCCACCACACCGGAGATCAGCAGCTCCCCCTCCGTCACCGTGGTGCCGGGCAGCACCTGTGCCTTTCCGTCCAACGCCTGTACCTTCGTCACCAGCCCGCTGCGCCGCGCCACCACATTGGTCACCTCCTGCTCCTGCACGATCTCCGGCGGGCGCAGACGCTCCACCACCTGCACATGGGCGGTGCAGCCCTTTACATTCACCGCCAGCCACGATATGTCCGGCAGTTCCAGCAGGACATGGTTGCGCACATCCTCCTGGTCGATGCTGATGCCCATTGAGCCCACGGTCAGGCCATAGTTTTCCAAGGCGCGAAGGATGGTCTCCGTGGCAACGGTGTCGTTTCCGGTGACCTCAAAGTCCCAGATAAAAATGCTGCCGCCGAACAGCGCAAGCCAGAAAATCGCCAGTCCCGCCAATAGTGCGTACCGCTTTTTCATCCGCTGCCACAGCACCGGCACACCCCGCTCCCGCCCCGTGGCGATCTCCGTTTCCTCGTCGCAGACCTGCCGCAGACGGCGCAGTCCCGATCGCGTGGTGCAAAGTGAGATCTCCTCCGCCGACAGCCACGCAAAATTCCAGAATGGGATATCGTGTGCGCCGCACAGGTTCAATATTCGCTCGGGATGCGGCGTTTTTACCCGCAGTGCCACATGACCCCGCAGGAAATTGATCACTCTCCGATACATTTACTCGATCAGCTCCATTTTTTCAATTCTCCCGCCGATCCGCAGCTCCGTTTCCGTCATGGCCAGCAATTGCAGCTCCCTGCCGGACAGGCGCACCACCATGTCGCCGCCGTTGATCTCCACTGCCTCCGTGCTGTATGACAGTACGCCCCGATGCTGCTCCATGTAAAACTCTCTGCTGCCCATCAGCTCCATGCGCGGCACACCTGCCAGCTCCGCAGGAAGATCCAGCTGCTCCATGGCGCGCCGGGTGGAGTCGGCTATGTGCCGTCTTTTTTCTCGTTCCATGGACACCTCTCCTTCTTTTGGCAACTCTATGCGCCGGGGCGGCAAAACTTGCCTGTCCCTGTCATGCTGTCCGCCGCCGGCGCATAGAGTTTCCCGGGAGGTGAGTGCATGACCAAGCGCCTTTTCTCCATGGCAGGTCTGTTGGGATGCATGGCACTGCTGCTGATCTGCTCGGAGCAGGCGGCGCAGGCGGTACGCACGGCACTGACGCTGTGCGTCCAATCGGTGATCCCGGCGCTGTTTCCCTTTTTTGTGCTGTCGAGTCTGTTCGTTTCTCTCGGCTACGCCGAGCTCATCGGCGGTGCGTTTTCTCCGCTGACGCGCCGCCTGTTCCGCTGCTCCGATGCCGGCGCTGCCGCATTCTTTTTGGGGCTGATAGGCGGCTATCCCGTGGGTGGGCGGGCCGTGGGGGCGCTGTACCGCTCCGGACGCTGCACCGCCGCCGAGGCCGAGCATCTGCTGTCCTTCTGCAACAATGCCGGTCCTGCCTTCATTCTGGGCGTGGTGGGTGCCGGCTGCTTCCACGATCCGCGCTGCGGCGTGTGGCTCTGGGGCATCCATGTTCTCGCCGCCGTTCTGGTGGGATGTCTGCCCCACCGCATCAATCCCGACGCGCATCCAAGCCTCGCATCGCCGCGCGCCGATTTTCCCTCCGCCTTCGTACAGGCCGTGGGAGACGGTGCATTGGCCATGCTGCAATTGTGCGGCTTCGTGGCCTTTTTCCTCGTCATTTTGCAGCTTCTGACCTCCCTCACCGGGATCTCCCATCCGCTGATTATTGGCGCAATCGAGCTGACCGGCGGCATTCTGCGTCTGCCGCCCACCCGGCAGGGCTTCGTCTATGCCGCCGCGCTGCTTGGCTGGGGCGGCCTGTCCGTCCATTGCCAGACTGCTGCCGTACTGGGGGGCACCGGACTATCCATGCGCCGCTGCCTTGCGGGAAAGCTGGTGCAGGCGATCCTGTCCGCCATACTGGCCATACCGGTGAGTATGCTGCTGTTTCCCTAAAAAAACGACCGCTGCCCGAAAGCAGCGGTCATTTTTCGTCCGTATTCTGTTATCGCTGACCCTTGTCATAGGGGATACCCTCTGCCTTGGGGGCGCGGGACTTCTTGGAGGTGAAGGCCAACACGATCAGGGTGATCAGGTAGGGCAGCATACGATAGAGGTGGGCGCTGATGCCCAGATTGGCCAGCGCATACACGCCGTCGCCATTGATATCCAGCGTGGAGTAGGCCGCGGCCACGCATTTGCACAGGCCGAACAGCAACGACGCGCCGGCGATATTCAGCGGCTTCCAGTTACCGAAGATCATCACAGCCAGAGCCAGGAAGCCGAAGCCCGCCACATCACCGTTGGAGGTACAGTTGGCGGTGGTCATGGCGTAGACAAAGCCGCCCATGCCGGCCAGGAAGCCGGAAATGGTGGTGCCGATATAGCGCATCTTCCGCACATTGATGCCCAGCGAGTCCGCGGCCTGCGGATTTTCGCCGCAGGAGCGCAGGCGCAGGCCGAACTTGGTCTTATAGAGGATCACCGACAAAATGACAAACAGCAAAATGCACACATAGGTGGCAAGATAGACCTTGTTAACAAAGGTTTCAAAGAGGAAGCCCATGTCGGTGTTCTTGTCGATGCCCAGCGCGGTCTTTTTGATCATGAACCAGCTGGCGGAGTCGCCGGTGGCCATCTGCAGGGTGTTCTGGTTAGCGATGATGCGCACCAGAAACAGCACCAGCGCGGGAGCCAGCATATTCAGCGCCGTGCCGCCGATGGTCTGGTCGGCACGCAGATTGATGGCGGCAAAGGACAGCAGCAGCGAGAAGATGGCGCCCATGATGCCTGCCACCAACATGGCCAGAAGCTCAAGACCCTGAAGCGACAGCCAGTCGCCCGCTTGCTTCGCCGCAAGGATGCCGGCATCGCCCTGCATCATGCGCACAAACAGCACGCCGATGAACGCGCCGAAGATCATAATACCTTCCAACGCCAGGTTGATGATACCGCTTCGCTCCGCGAAAACGCCTGCCAATGCCACGATCATCAGGGGCACTGCATAGATCAGCGTCTGTTGGATCAGAAATGTCATGCGTTTTCGCCTCCTTTCGCGCTTTCCGCCACCACAGCATCCGCGGTCGGTTCCTCCGCTTTTGGTTTGGCGGCAGGTGCCGTGTTCGCCGTCTTTTTCTTCTTGCCGCTGAGCCACATACGGATCACCAGCGAGAAGGCGCTCAGATACACGATGACGGCGATGATCACATCGGTGATATATTCGTTGTATGCCGTCAGGTTGGTCAGCTGCATACCCACCACATCCAGCATCGCCATGAAGATACCGGCAAACACCACGCCGATGGGGTTATTCAGCGCCAGCAGAGCCACAGGGATGCCGTTGAAGCCGATGGCAGGCAGGGACTGGTAGGTGGACCAGAAGAACTCCGTATTGCCGGAGAGGAAATACAGCGACGCACCGGCAGCAGACAGCGCACCGGCAATGGCCATGGACAGCACGATATTGCGCTTGTCGTGGATACCGGCATAGCGGGCGCTGTGACGGTTGGCGCCGCAGGCCTTCAGCTCGTAGCCCAGCGTCGTCTTGTTCATCAGGATGTACATGAGGATGGCAAACACGATGGCAATGAGAATGCCGGCGTTAACCTGTGAGCCAGGGAAGATATGGTTCAGACCCAGCTTGGGCGTTGCCACGCCGTTATAGGTGGTTTTGTAGATATAACCGGACTTGGTGTTCTCCACCATGTTTTTGAAATTGCTGACATCAAATGCCCAGGTGACCACATTGGCTGCGATCCAGTTTGTCATGATGCAGGCCAGCACCTCGTTGATGTTCAGAAATGCCTTGGCGATACCGGGCAGAGCGCCCCATACGGCACCGGCCAGCATACCGCCCAGAAAGGCGATGATCCAGATCAGCGCGGGAGGCACCACATCGGAGGGGATACCCAGCGCCAGCATCAGCGATACCATGGTACCCATCAGGTACTGACCCGGTGCGCCGATGTTGAAAAGGCCGGTTTTGAATGCCACCGCCACGGACAGGCCCGTCATGATCAGGGGCGTGGCGCGGAAGAGCATATTACCCCAGTTGGCGGCATTGAAGCCCCAGGTCAGCGCACCTGCGGCGTCACGGCCGGTGGTCAGAATGCCGGCAAAGATGATGCGGACACCGTCCCATGCGGCGGCAGGAGTGATCTTGGCGGTGCACATACCCACGATGAACACCACGATGCCGCCCACCACCAGACCGATGAGGATGGAAATCAGAGAGGACAGGACATTTTTTGTGCCCTCTTTGCCAAAGAACTGCTTCATGCCTGCTCGCCTCCCTTCTCCGCGCGCTTGGCGCCGGCCATGTAAAGACCCAGCTCCTGCACGGTGATTTCCTTCGGGTTGAATTCGCCCACGATCTCGCCCTCATAGAGGACAAGGATGCGGTCGCTTAAGCTCATGACCTCGTCCAGCTCCAGCGACACCAGCAGCACAGCCTTGCCCCGGTCGCGCTCCTGCACCAGCTGGCTGTGGATAAACTCGATAGCGCCCACATCCAGTCCTCGGGTGGGCTGAACCGCCACGATCAGGGGCTTGTCCCGATCTACCTCGCGGGCGATGATGGCCTTTTGCTGGTTGCCGCCGGACATACTGCGAGCCACCGTGATGGGACCCTGTCCGCTGCGGACATCGTATTGCTCAATGAGACCCTCGGCATACTTGCGCACCGCATCGAAGCGGATAAAGCCGTGGTTCTGGAACTGCGGCTCCTGATAGCGCTGCAGCACCATGTTCTGCTCCAGCGTGAAGTCCAGCACCAGGCCATGCTTATGGCGATCCTCCGGGATGTGGCTCATATTGATACCGCGCTGCTTGACGGAAGCGTGGGAGATCTCCTGACCGCAGAGGGTAACGGTGCCGTGGCTGGTCTTGTCCAGACCCGTCAGACCGTGGATCAGCTCCGTCTGGCCGTTGCCGTCGATGCCGGCAATGCAGACGATCTCGCCCTTGCGCACATCAAAGCTGACATTGTGCACCGCGTCCTTCTTATGCAGATGGGACGGTACACACAGCTCGCGGACGCTCAGCACCACATCTGTGGGCTTAGCCTCATCCTTCACCACTTCCAGCTGCACCGGGCGGCCTACCATCATGTTGCTGAGCTCCTGCTTATTGGTATCGCAGGTGTTCACAGTGCCCACATACTTGCCCTTACGCAGCACGGTGACGCGATCGGCCACCGTCATAATCTCGTTCAGCTTGTGAGAAATGAACAGGATGGATTTCCCCTCAGCGGCCAGATTTTTCATAATGGCCATCAGCTCGTCGATCTCCTGCGGGGTCAGAACAGCGGTGGGCTCATCGAAGATCAAAATCTCGTTGTCGCGGTAGAGCATTTTCAAAATCTCCACGCGCTGCTGCATGCCCACGGTGATGTCCTCCACCTTGGCATCCACATCCACCTTCAATCCGTAGCGCCGGGAAAGCTCCGTCACCTTCGCTCTGGCGGCTTTTTTCTGGATAAAGCCGGCCTTGGTGTCCTCCGCGCCCAGAATGATATTGTCCAGCACCGTAAACACATCCACCAGCTTAAAGTGTTGATGCACCATGCCGATACCCAGTGCCGTGGCATCGTTGGGGTCGTTGATGGTCACGACCTCACCGTTTTTGCGGATCTCGCCCTCCTCCGGCTGGTAAAGGCCGAACAAAACGGACATCAGCGTGGACTTGCCGGCGCCGTTTTCGCCCAGCAGCGCGTGGATCTCACCCTTACGCAGCTGCAGCGTAATGTCATCGTTTGCCTTGATGCCCGGGAATTCCTTCGTAATGTGATTCATTTCGATCACATACTGGGGAGCATTCTCCATACCGTCACCTACTTTCTCTCTCATTAAATTCCATAAGGGTTTAGAATGATAATTGTATTATAATTCTTTTATAGAAGCATTGCAAGTTTCCGATGCGTCTTCTGCCGGTACATATCATAAAAAAATTCCTTCCGCTGCCTGATTTTCAAAAAAGAAAGGAGAGCCGAAGCTCTCCTTCTTTTTTATGCATAAATGCAATTACTTGACAATGTTCAGCGTCACATTGGCGGTGGAAGCCAGGTTGGCGAAGTCAGCGTCAATAGCGATGGTGCCGTCCACGATCTTGGCGAACATGGCGTTGTAATCATCCACACTCCAGTTCTGCAGAGACCAGGTATCGGTGGGCAGACCCACAGCGTTCTCGGCAGCACCCAGGTTGGCGCAGTTGTCACCGCCGAACTTCTCGACGAAGGTGCCATCATAAGCAGCGGTCAGAGCCATCTCGGCAGCCTGGCCAATGCCCTTCAGAGCGGAGGTGATAACGGTCTCGGAGGAGAAAGACTGGTCAACATCCACACCGATGACAGCAGCGTCATTGGCGGAAGCAGCAGCGGTGATGGAATCGAAGATGGAGCCGCCGCAGGAGAAGATGACCTCGGTGCCGTTCTCATACCAGCCGGCAGCCAGAGCCTGCAGTTCAGCAGAGGGCTGGAAGTTTGCGCCATACAGCCAGGTGTAGTTCATTTCGACCTTCACGCCCTTTTCGGCTGCAGCAGCCTCGGCGCCCTGAACATAACCGTAACCATAACGGCAGCAGGCATCGTTGGTGCCGCCGCCACCGCCGCAGAAGCCCAGCTTGGTGTAGCCTTCCATAACGGCAGCATAGCCGGCCAGATAGCCGCACTGCTCCTCGTGGAACACGATGCCGGCCACATTGGGCATACCCAGGGACCAACCATCAATGAACACGAAGTTGACATCGGCGAACTCGGCAGCAGCCTTGGCCAGAGCGGTGCCCTGCATGAAGCCGGCGCACACAACCACCTTGGCGCCGTTATCCACAGCGGCCTTCATGGCATCATAGCGGTCATCATCGGTAGCATCAGCACCGTTGGCGGGCTGATAATACTTGTAGGACTTCTCGTTGGCGGAAGCGAAGTTCTTCACACCGTTCCAGGTACCCTCGTTGAAGGACTTATCCTTCAGCTGACCGACATCGGTCACGAATGCGATTTCGTAGGTGCCGTCATCGCTGGTCATTTCGTCAGGAATGTCCTTGTTCTCGGTGGCAGCACCGCCGCCGCAGGCGACCAGAGACAGAGCCATAACCAAAGCCAGGATCAGAGCCAGAAACTTTTTCATGATTCATACCTTCCTTTTTTATTATTCAGGGACATTGCCCCAGATACTGGTATTATAGCAAACCGTCCCCGGAAGGGCAACATTTTTTTGGCAAATTTCCACAGCCGTCCTTATTTTCTTACCCCGTTCTCGCCATTTCGCACATTGCAAAAAGACGGCCCCCAGGCCGTCTTTTTCTTATTCTTCCTTTTCACTTGCCTTCACCGCTTTGACGATGCGGCTGGTGCCCAGTCGGTCGGCGCCCAATGCTACAAAGTCCTCCGCGTCCTTCATATTGGCAATGCCGCCGGCGGCCTTGATCTTTACATGGGGCGCCACATGCGCCTTCATCAGCGCCACATCCTCCCGGGTGGCGCCGCCTCCGCCGAAACCGGTAGATGTCTTGATATAGTCCGCACCGCTCTCGCTGACCACGCGGCACATCTCAATTTTCTCCGCCTCGGTGAGCATACAGGTCTCGATAATGACCTTCAGCAGCTTGCCGCCGCAGGCCTTCTTCACCGCGCAAATCTCGGAGAGCACCTGATCGTACAGACCATCCTTTACCCAACCGACATTGATGACCATGTCGATCTCCTCCGCGCCGTTCTCCACGGCGTTCTTCGCCTCAAAACACTTGACCTCGGTGGTGGAATAACCGTTGGGGAAACCGATCACCGTGCAAATGGCGATCTTCCCCTGCACATACTCCGCAGCGCGCTTGACGAAGCTGGCGGGAATGCACACGCTGGCGCAGCCGTAGCGGATACCGTCATTGCAGATGGTACAAATCTCCGCCCATGTGGCGCTGGGGGCCAACAGGGTATGATCCACCCGGCTCAAAACAGACTGATAGGCATTGTTCATATCAAAAATCCCCTTTCGGACGCCTTGATTTCTTCCGCTATTGTAGCAAAAAATGCTCCGCTTGTAAACCTTGCCGGACAGGAAAAACCGGAGCAGAGATCTGCTCCGGTTTCGGAATTGTGCTGTTATTCCTCGATCTTTACGATTTCAGCCTCGGGTGCGTTGCGGCGGATGGAGTCGATGCCGTTGAGGCAGGAAGCCTTGGCCTTGTAGCCCTCGCCGGTGGCGATGATCTCACCGTTGCGTGCCTTCAGGCGGAAGCGGAACTCGCCGGCCTTGTCGGTATAGACCTCGAACTTGGGATTGGTGACCTTTTCAAAGCCCTCTACGGTCTGATCCTCCAGCTTGGCAGCCACAGCGTTCTTCTTCACGCTGGCAATCCCCTTCATGCAGGCATTCTCCGTAGTATACACCTCGCTGACAGCGATTACCTCGCCGTTGCCGGCCTTCAGATTGAACACGAAACCGGTCTTGGTGGTCTTTACAACAAACTTACCCATATTCCACAATCCTCCTCTTATTTCTTACCCAGCAGGTCGCCGACCTTGTCCTTGACCTTGCCGCCGATATCTTCCAGCTTATCGCCGATCTCATCGAAATCGACCTTATTTTTGATCTTGCCCTCGATCTCCTCAAAATCGACCTTGTCCTTGATCTTCTCGATCATTTGCTTCATCTGCTCATCGGGCAGGTCGACGCCCAGCAGATCCTCAAGTGTCTTGACCGGCTCCTTGGCAAACTTCTTGGCCAGACCGTCATCGCTCTTGATCTTATTGACGATTTCTTCCATTTTGTTCTTAATATCCACAATATTACTCCTTTTCCTATATTTTATCATCTATCATTGGGACGGAGTTTTGCTGTTAACAGTATACCGCCATAAGTGGACAAGTGTCAAGTACACGCGGTCATTTTATCACTTTTTTGACATTTTAACCGATGCTGCGCCTTGCTGCGGCCACAAAAAGAGGGGAGAAACCTCCCACACGGTTTCTCCCCTCCTGATCGACACACAGAATCTCTTACTTGTTGAAGTAACGCTTCAGCAGGCCCTCGAAAGCCTTGCCGTGGCGGGCCTCGTCACGAGCCATCTCATGGATGGTGTCATGCAGAGCGTCCAGATTGTACTGCTTGCACAGCTTGGCCAGCTCGAACTTGCCGGCGGTAGCGCCGTTCTCGGCATCTACGCGCATGGCCAGATTCTTCTCGGTGCTGTCGGTGACGACCTCGCCCAGCAGCTCGGCGAACTTGGCAGCGTGCTCAGCCTCTTCCAGGCCGGCCTTTTCCCAATACATACCGATTTCGGGATAACCCTCGCGGTGTGCCACGCGAGCCATGGCCAGATACATACCGACCTCACAGCACTCACCCTCGAAGTTGGCGTGCAGGCCATCAATGATCTGCTGCTGAACCTCGGCGGGCACATCAGCACCAAAGGCCTTGCCAACACCCACAACATGCTCAGCGGCCCAGGATCTCTCGGCTGCCTGCTCAATGAACTTATCGCCGCTCACATGGCAAACAGGGCATTCGGCGGGAGCGGTGTCGCCCTCATGAACATAACCACATACGCTGCAAACCCACTTTTTCATAATCATATTCTCCTTTTAAAATAGATTTTTATTGATGCACAGGGATTCCCCTGCGTCGATTCACTTCCTGCAATCGGGGCACCGACCCTTGAAAAGCACACGGTATCCCGTCAGTTCATAGCCGCAGCTATCTGTCACCGCGGCGCACAGATTGCCCAGCTCCGGCATGATTACATCAGCCACCCTGCCGCATTCCTCGCAGTACACATGGTAGTGCGGGTGCGTCTGATGGTCGAAATGATCCGCACCGTCCGACATCGGCAGACGCAGGATGCTTCCCTGCTCCGCCATGCGGCCCAGCACACGGTACACCGTGGCTTTACTTACCGAGGGGTGCGTAAGCTGCACCTGCTCATAGACCATATCCGCCGTGGGATGGTTGGCAAGCTCGCACAGGACAGCATAAATAATATCTTTTTGTACGGTGTGTCGTTCTGCCATGTGTTCGCCCCCCTTAACAATAATTGTTCTCAATTGATATTATATCTCATTTTTCTCTGATGTCAAGCGCAAAATGCAAATATTATAAAAAGTATGCGATTTCCCCTGCACAGGAAAAAATCGCATACTTTCATCATATATATCTTCTTTTGGTAATTACGCAATCCGTCAGGACAAATCAGCCTTATCGAACAGCTTATAGGCATAGTAACGCTGACCGTCGTATTGAATCGCCGCCCAGGGCTGACCGACAATTGTGCCATCGCTTAAGGTACTATAACCGTACATATCATTATAATACTCAACGGTCATCTGCTCACCGGCCGGAATCGTAATGCACTTGCCCTCGGCCTTCAGCTGCTCTTTATCTGTACCCGCCTTCACAAAACTTGTGTCCAGTTCCGTATAAACCGCCATTCCCCACTGGTTTGTAACGGTTGCAGTCTGGTTGATTGGCTGCACCTGATCCGGCAGATAGCGGATGGCACGCACAAAGCGGTTGTAATAGATACCGCTGTCCATCGGCATAATAGACACGCCGCTTGTGGACTTTGTGGACTGGATAAACTGCTTGTCGCCGAGGTAGATTCCGCAGTGTGTATAGGTGCTTTTATCCGTATCACTGCGTTCATTGAAGAACACCACATCGCCCGGCTGCAGAGCCGCCCAATCCACCGGTTTTGCCTTGGTGTATTCGCACACGACCGTTGCCTTAAACCGGGTATCAAAGCCCTGGTTGTAAAGCTCTCTGCTGTCGTGCAATCTGTTTATATTGGCGGAGAGAAGATAGACCGGATTGTACTGCTTCATAACCTTGTTCAAAACATGGGAGACGAAACCGGAGCAGTCAAACTGATACTGTCCGGCGTCGTTCTTCTCGCCGACCCCGCCCTTAACATAATTGGTGGGCTTGCTCATATATGAAACAGCGTAGTCCACCACTTCCTGCTGATACACCGCGTTATCCGGATTTGTATAGTGGTCATATCGATCCGGCGTGGTGGTAAACTTTTGCTCACCGGCGTCAATCCAGCAGTAGTACATCGTGCCGTCATACTTCACCTTGCGCCATTCGCCCTTGGCATATGATGCCTCATTGTCATAGAGCGTGACCTTCTGATTGTAGTAAACCGTCTTATAATCAGAAGAACTGGTCGGCTTGGTATACAGCGCCGTGGTAACATTCTTCGTATACGCTGTGTAATAGGTGACCACACTCTTTACACCAGAGAACGCGCCATAGTATGTGCTGCCGTTTATCGTCCGATATGCTCTGACCTTGACAAAATACTTTGTGCCCTTTGTCAGACCGGCGATGGTCTTATTCAAGTTGGCGCCCTTGACCGTAATGCTCTTATAGCTGCTGAAGTCCGATTTTGTAGAATATCTGATCTGGAACCCGGTGGCCTTTGCATCTGCGGCCTTCACACAGATGGATGTACTGCTTGCTTTGCTCAGGGAGGAAATGGTTGCTTGATTGACATAATATGTCGTAGCGTTTTTTGATGCGGAAAATGCGCTGTAATAATTTGTGCCGCTTACGGTTTTATAGGCCCTGACCTTTACATAATATTTTGTATTCTTTGCCAGCCCCGTAATGGTCTTATTCAGCTTTGTGCCCTTGACCGTAATGCTCTTATAGCTGCTGAAATCCGATTTTGTGGAATATCTGATTTGGAATCCGGTGGCCTTTGCGTTGGAAGCCTGCACCTTGACAGATGTTCCGCCGGCTCTGCTCAACGAGGAAATCGTCGGCCGATCCAGTCTGTAAATTGTTTTTGCGGTGCTGCTTTGGGTTATCTTGCTGCCTTTATAGCTGCACACTTTATACATATATCGGGTACCGTTTGCCACATTGGGATCTGTCCAACTGGTGGTGGAAGCAGATTTGATCTGCTTCACCTTTTGATAGCTTTTGGCTGTGCCGGCTTTGCGGTAAATATAGTAGCCCATCTTTGCGGAATCCTTGGTCCAGGTGACCTTGATGCCGGTTGCCGTATTGCTCAATGCGGCAATCGTTCCCTTCGCCGTAGCCGCATACGCGGTAGTGGGCATACTGATCACGGAAACCAGCATGATCAGCACCATCACAAGTCCGAAACGCTTCACAAATCTGGTCATAACGCTTCCCCCTTCCTTTTCTGGAAACTCTAATTTTAGACTATCAAATCATCAATATTTTGTCAACAAATGTTGTCTATCACGCAGAAAAAATATATTATACTTGATTATCTTATCAATAAGATTAAGAAAAAATGACCTCTCCCCTAAAAAAGCGGCTGCTTTGTGGCAGCCGCTTTTTTATTACGATAACAAATACAATTACTCGGCTTCAGCCAGAGCCTTGGCCTCGGCAATTGCCTTCTCCTGTGCCGCACCGGGGCAATCCTCGTAGCGGACAAAGTTGAAGGTGAAGGTACCACGGGACTGGGTCATGGAGCGCAGATCGATGGCGTAGCTCATCATCTCGGCCATGGGAACCTCGGCCTCCAGCACCTGCTCGCCGTCACCGGTGGGATTCATGCCCATCACGCGGCCGCGGCGCTTGTTCAGGTCGCCCATCACATCGCCCAGATAGCTGTCGGGAATGGTGACCTTCAGCTCGCCGATGGGCTCCATCAGGACGGGCTTTGCCTCGGGCAGAGCGGCCTTAAATGCCAGGTTGGCAGCCAGCTTGAAGGCGATTTCGGAGGAGTCAACGGGGTGGTAAGAACCATCCACCAGGGTGGCCTTCAGGTACACCACGGGATAGCCGGCCAGCACGCCGTGCAGGCAGCTCTCACGCAGACCCTTTTCAACTGCGGGGAAGTAGTTCTTGGGCACGGAGCCGCCGAACACATTCTCTTCAAAGATCATCTCTTCCTGCTCGCTCTGGGGCTCGAAGATGATATGAACATCACCGAACTGGCCGCTGCCGCCGGTCTGCTTCTTATAACGACCCTGCTTACGGACGGTGCTGCGGATCTTCTCACGATAAGCAACACGGGGGGTATCCAGCTCAGAATCCACACCGAAGCGGCTCTTCAGCTTGGCGCACAGAACATCGATCTGGATATCGCCGGCGCCGGAGATAACGGTCTGGTGGGTCTCGGCGTTGTTGGTGACGGAGAAGGTAGGATCTTCCTCGTTCAGCTTGTTCAGGCCGGTACCCAGCTTCTCGATCTCCTGCTTGGTCTTGGGGGAGATGGCGCGCTCATAGCAGGCGGGAGCAAAGGCCATGGGAGCAAACTTGACATAGGTCTTATTCTCGCACAGGGTGTCGCCGGTCTTGACCTTATCCATCTTGCCGATGGCAGCGATATCGCCGCAGCAGATTTCCTTGGTCTCCTCGGTCTTCTTACCCTTCATGTAGTACAGACGACCCATCTTCTCGGTGTTGCCGGTGGTCATGTTGTACAGGGACATATCGCCGGTGACCTTACCGCGAATGACCTTGATCATGGAATACTTGCCGTACTGGTCGGAAATGGTCTTGAACACCAGAGCGGCGGTGGTGCCGTTGGGATCATAAGCCACCTCGATGGCGTTGCCGTCATCATCCTCGGCCTCCTCGGCGGGCATATCGGTAGCCACGGGAACCAGGTCGATGATGGTCTGCATCAGCATCTCAACGCCCAGACCGGTGACAGCGGAGCCGCACATCACAGGGCAGACGGTACCTTCACGCACACCGATCTTCAGGCCCTTGGCCATATCCTCGGCGGACAGCTCCATCTCCTCGAAGAACTTCTCCATCAGTTCTTCATCGGCGCCGGCGGCGGCTTCCATCAGCTCTGCGCGCAGAGCCTCGACCTCGTCGGCCATGTCAGCGGGGATGGGGCACTCCACAGCCTTGCCGCCCTTGACCTCGTAGGCCTTGTTGTGCAGCAGATCCACGATGGCGGTGACAACCTTGTTGCCGTCGATGACAGGGGCAACGATGGGGGCGATAGCGGTGCCGAACTTCTCCTTGATGGCGTCCAGGCAGGACTGATAATCGCTATTGTCTTCCTCGGTGCGGTTGATGAAGATCATACGGGGCTTGCTGCCCAGCATTTTCCAGCTGCGCTCCATACCAACGGACAGACCGTCCTTGGCAGCGCCCACGATGACGGCGCACTCGGCGGCGCGGATGGCGCACACGGCCTCACCGGCGAAGTCAAAGTTGCCGGGGGCATCCATCACATTGATCTTGACCTTGTTATAGTTGACGGGAGCAAAAGCCAGAGAAATGGAAATCTGGCGCTTGATTTCCTCGGCGTCGTAGTCACACACGGTATTGCCGTCTGCGCTCTTACCCAGGCGATCAGTCCCTTTGGTCATAAAGAGCATCTGCTCAGCAAGAGAGGTCTTGCCGGAGCCACCGTGGCCCAGCAGGGCGATATTGCGAATGTCATTGGCAGTCATAATTCAGTTTTCTCCCTTCATTTTGTTAAACGCATAAAGCTATGCGCAATCGCTCAATACTCGAATTATATAATATTTTTTAAGACCTGACAACTATATTTTTTTGTTTTTTTAGCAAATGTACCGAAAAAAATAGACATTTATAGGGAGTCGTCATGCGATTTTGCAGACAGGGCATGAAAAAACAGAGAGAAAGCACTGCTTCCCCCCTGTTTTTCTGATATCAGAAATGTTTCACCGTACCGCTCAGCAACAGCGTAGGTACCAGCCACAGCAGCAGGAACGCCAGCATCCGCAGCGGAGCAAGGGAATCGTAGCTCCCCACATGGGTCAGGTAGTAGCTCAAAAACAGTCCCGCCACCGCGCCGATATAACACAGCACCGTGGAGATCCGCACCGCCTGGACAAGACGGCGGCTGCCGATCACCGTTTCGGCAAATGGCATCAGGCCCTCGCGGTAGATCACCGCACCTGCGCGCTCCACCGTTTCCTTCGACAGGTCGGACAGCGCCAGACGGGTGGACACATCCGGATAGACAGGCTTGACATCCAGATTAAACTTTCGCTGCAAAAGACCCGGTGTAATATTTTCACTGCGTACCGCCAGCACCGGTTGGATCCGGCTGCGGCGAATGGCCTGCAGCGCCCATTCCACATTCCGGGACGATTGATATTTGATGGCGAAAATGGCAATCAGCTGTCCGTCCACCGCCAGGAATATACCGGTTTTCAGCTTCAACTCCCGGGGCAGATTGACCTTGTTCTTCTTCATAAAGTAGGCGCTGCCCATGGTCACGCTCTCGCCCTCGATGGTGCCGCCGACGCCGCCTTCTTCAAAGTAGTGCAGATCCGTCAATTCCTTGTGGAAGCCGCCCTCGCTGGTCAGGAGCTGCTCAAACAGTGGGGAAAGCTGACTGTGGGATGCTCGCGCCACCGTGGCGGCGTAGGACACCACCTTGCCGATCTCCTCGCCGTAGATCTTCAGGCCATTGAAGCTCACCGTTCCGGGAGGAAACAGATCGTCATCCGTCAGCACCATGCGCTTGGAGCGGCTGACCATCTGCGCACCAAAATAGCCAGCCACGGCGCTGCCGCTTTTGACAAGGCGGCGATTCAGCCAGCACATGGATAAGGTGCCTGTCAGCGGCAGGGACAGCGGCAGACCGGCTGTCAGCAAGGCAGACCAGATCCACAGAAACTGATTCATTTTATGATCGCTCAGGCAGACCACGAACGCCAGCACCGTGGCGATGATCAGCAGCATGGGCACCAGCAAAATCTGCCAGCGTCGGGCCGGATCGTCGCGGTTGCTGAGATGGTAAAACCCATCCAGTCTGCCGCTCTGTTTGCAGGCACCGGCAGCAGTTACAGCAACACCATAGGGGGGTCTGCCGCCCAGATCCGCCAGATGGAACGCTTCACGCCGGGAATTGGCTACCTGCAGTTTCCCGTACAGGCACAGGCAAAGCATCACTGCCGCAGGCGCGGCAAAGGGCAGATTTTCTCCGCTGCCGGACAGCGCACCCACCAAGCAGTTTGCCAATGCCACCACCGCGCTGATGCACCCTGCCAGTTCGCATCCGATTCGGTGTTTCTGCAGATCCTCCGACACGCTGTTCCACACGGGTGCAGCAAAGATCATCGTCACCAGCAATAGCACACCCATCATGCCAAAGCGCAGCAGCGTGGTATTCTTCCACGCACCGGGCATCACACCCAGCGCGTCCAGCGCGGACAGTACCACCAACAATCCCGTGGGAACTGTCATGTACAGCAAACTCTTGTGCCATTTCTTGCACAGGCGTTTATTATCCCGTGCCGCCTGCTCCATATCGGGTTCCGGCTCCAGTTCGATGGGATCCGGTTCCCGCGTTGCTTCCTGTCTCTTCGGTTTCTTTTTGCCGGAGCCGGACACCTTCGATGCAAGGGCCGCGCTCAGGCCCGTCAGCCGCTCCTTCAGCGAGGGCCGCGGCTCCAGAATGGCATCGTCTTCCTCCAAAACGGCATCCACCGTCTGAGCCATAACCTGCTCCAACGATATCGCCTTACCGTTGCCCTCCGGCTCACCGGGATAACCCTCCGGCTCATCAAGTTCCGGCTCGGCGGATTCCTCAGTGCTTTCCGCCTCGTTGGGTTTCTCCACCTCGACAGCAGGGACTTCCTCGACGGGTTCCTCCGCCTCCACAGCACGGACTTCCTCAACGGGTTCTTCCGCCTCCACAGCACGGACTTCCTCAACGGGTTCTTCCACCTCCACAGCGGGGACTTCCTCGATGGGTTCTTCCGCCTCCACAGCGAAGACTTCCTCGATGGGTTCCTCCGTCTCCACAGCAGGGACTTCCTCGACGGGTTCTTCCGCCTCCACAGCGGGGACTTCCTCAACGGGTTCTTCCGCAGCATCCTGCTTGGCCAGATCCACCGTCACGGTCTCAATCTCCGCCTTCGGCGCGGGTACTTCCTCTACCGTAACCGGTGCGTTCTTCCGGTGCAGGAAATGGAATACGCCGCGAGAGCGCTTCAAATTTTTGGTGTCCTCGGCCGACTGGGCAGACTGCGCCACCATGACTTCATCCACTGCCTGAGCAATGGTCTTTCGCAGATCTGCGGTATTGATCATTTCCGGTACAGGTGCTCCCTTGACAGGCGTCACCGCTTCCGTTTCCACTTTCGCGGCAGGCATTTCCTGTGCCGGCGCCGCAGATGCGCTCTCCGGCTGTTTTTCTGTTTCCTTTTTCTGGAATTCTTCCACCGCGGGAAGCTCTTCCGTCATCTGCTTCGGAATACTTTCCGCCAGCGTCATAGGCTCCGCCGCACTCTGGCCAAATTCCGCCAGAATGGCCTCCAGAGAATACTCCTCGCCCTCCAGAGCTTTTACGCCCTGCAGCAGGCGGTCTGTTTCTCCCAGCGTATGAAACAATTCCTCATCCGTGTACTTGCTCATAGCTCTCCTCGTTTCGCCTGATATTTATCCACGCTGGCGCACTGCTTCATACAGCAATATGGCAGCTGCGGCCGACGCATTCAGGGAGGAAATCCGTCCCTTCATGGGTATACTAACCAGAAAATCGCAGTTTTCGCGAGCCAAACGGGTCATCCCGTCTCCCTCACTGCCGATGACAATGGCAGCAGGGCCTTTGAGATCTGCCTCGTACAGCGTGGTGGTACCCTCGGCAGCCGTGCCGAACACCCACACGCCCTGCTTTTTCAGATCCTTCAGCAGTGCCGGAATATTGGGCACACGAGCCACCGGCATATAGCTGACGGCACCGGCGGAGGTCTTGGCCACCACGGCGGTCAGGCCGGCACTGCGGCGCTTGGGGATCACCACGCCGTGGGCACCGGCACACTCGGCGGTACGCAGGATGGCGCCCAGATTGTGGGGATCGGAGATCTCATCGCAAACCACCAGCAGAGGATTTTCCCCCTTTTGGGCGGCGCTCTCCAGAATGGATTCCACCGTCACATATTCCCGGACGGCGGCCAGCGCAATCACGCCCTGATGGGCATGGGTGCGGCTCATATTATCCAGCTTGCGCCGATCTGCCTCCACCACCACGATTCCCTTGTCCCGGGCGCGGGAGGCAATGTGGCCCAGCGTCTTGTCGGTCTCGCCCTTGCTGATGTAGATCTTGTCGATGGCGGTATCGGTGCGCAGCGCTTCAATGACCGCGTTGCGTCCCTCAATAATGCCATCGGCCTCGGCCTGGAGCAGCGGGGCACGGTTTTCTTTCTCTCTCATATATTCGACCCTCGGTTTGAAAAAATGATATATTATACGCGATTTTATAAGTATACCATATTCTTTCGGCAAGATAAAGTATCATTCATAGAAATTTTACACAAAATCCTGCGGTATGCCGCTTGTGGCTTCTTTATTTCTATGGTATACTGCCACTTAAATAGTCATATCATCCGTTTATGCGGTTATGAAGGGAGCGCAGCATGGATTCAAAGAACAACAATCGCAAAGACAACAAAAACAACAAGCCAAACCGCAATCTGCGCGGGATCCTGACACTGGTGGCGTGGGCCATCGTCCTGACGGTGGTGTTCAACTATATCAGCGCATACAGCGGCAACGCCGCCAACAAAACCACCAGCTTTGAGATCAAGTACAGCCAGTTTATCGAGCTGGTGCAGTCCGACAAGGTCGCCGAGGTCACCTTTGAGGATAACACCATCTACGCCACGCCGGTGGACGGCTATGTCTACACCGACACGACCAACGAAAAAAATCCCAAGGACTACACCCAGTCCGAAAAGGAAGGCCTGACGCTGTACACCACGGAGCTTTATAACCCCGATCTGCTGGCTCTGCTGGATGAGCATCATGTGAACTACACCAGCCCCTACAAGGCCAAGATGAGCCCCATTCTTGAGTTCATGATCGCCTATATCCTGCCCACCATCGTGATGGTCGGTCTGTTCATGCTGGTGATGCGCTTTCTCAGCAAGAACGGCGGCGGCATCGGCGGTATTGGCAATGTGGGCAAGTCCAACGCCAAGGTCTATATGGAAAAATCTACCGGCGTCACCTTCCGCGATGTGGCCGGTCAGGACGAGGCGAAGGAATCGCTGGAGGAGATCATCGACTTCCTCCACAATCCCCAGAAATACACCGCCATCGGCGCAAAGCTCCCCAAGGGCGCGCTGCTGGTGGGCTCCCCCGGTACCGGTAAAACGCTGCTGGCCAAGGCCGTGGCAGGCGAGGCGGGCGTCCCCTTCTTCTCCATCTCCGGCTCTGACTTTGTGGAGATGTTCGTGGGCGTGGGCGCCAGCCGCGTGCGCGACCTGTTCAAGGAAGCCGCCAAGGTGGCTCCCTGCATCATCTTCATCGACGAGATCGATACCATCGGCAAGAGCCGTGACGGCGGCCGTTTCGGCGGCAACGACGAGCGTGAGCAGACGCTCAATCAGCTCCTGGCCGAGTTGGACGGCTTTGACCCCAGCAAGGGCGTGATCGTGCTGGGTGCCACCAACCGTCCCGAGGTACTGGACAAGGCGTTGCTGCGTCCCGGCCGCTTTGACCGCCGCATCACCGTGGATCGTCCCAATCTGGCGGGCCGTCTGGCCACGCTGCAGGTACACACCCGCAACATCCATCTGTCCGAGGATGTGGATCTGAACAAGATTGCTCAGGCCACTGCCGGCTGTGTGGGTGCAGATCTTGCCAATCTGGTGAACGAGGCCGCGCTCCGCGCCGTGCGCAAGGGCCGCAAGGCCGTCAACCAGAACGATCTGCTGGCTGCCTTCGAGGTGGTCATCGCCGGCAGCGAAAAGAAGGGCACCGTCATCACACAGGAAGAAAAGCGGATCATCGCCTATCACGAGGTGGGTCATGCGCTGGTGGCTGCCAAGCAGAAAAATGCCCAGCCCGTCAGCAAGATCACCATCGTGCCTCATACCCAGGGCGCGTTGGGCTACACCCTGCATCTGCCGGAGGAGGAAAAGTTCCTCATGTCCCGGGAGGATATCCTCACCGAGATCCGCACGCTGGTGGCCGGACGCTCCAGCGAGGAGATCGTATGCAACACCATGACCTCCGGTGCCGCCAATGACATTGAGCGCGCCACGGAGCTGGCCCGCAATCTGGTGGCTCGCTTCGGTATGTGCGAGGAGTTCGACATGATGGCGCTGGGCTCCGTGCAGAGCCAGTATCTGGACGGCGGCTACTCCATGACCTGCGCGCAGGAAACCTACGCCGCCGCAGATCGCGCCACCATCGCCATCATCCGCCAGTGCCATGAGGACGCCAAGCAGATTTTGCGCGATAACCGCGAGCTGCTGGACAAGATCGCGGCGTATCTGCTGAAGAAGGAAACCATCACCGGTCAGGAAATGATGGCCATTATCGAGGGCCGCGATCCCGAAACCGTGGATAACTACGGCGCCACCCGCGAGGACGAGCAGAAGCTGTTCCGTCCCAGCACCCCCGATGTCATCGAGGCTCCTGCCAAGCACATCAACATCGTGTCCGAGCCCATCCCCATGCCGGACTTTGACGACGACAACAAGGAGGAAACCCCGGAAACCGTTTCCGAGGATGTTCCCGCGGAGGAAATGCCCGCGGAGGATGTGCCGGAAGAAGAAAACAATGACCAATAAAATAAGTATACTGCAACAAAAGCGGATGACTGATGTCATCCGCTTTTGTCATTCGGTACTTGGATTTACTTTTCCAGCCGTTCCACCAGCATGGGGATGGCACGCTCAAACTCCACGCCGTACCACGGTGCGTTCTCGCCCTCGGCCACGGTAATCTCGATGCAATGCAGGGTATAGTCCACCGCCAGACGCAGGCTTTCCTCCAGACGCAGACCGTGCATCATGCCGCCGATGACGGTGGAGGAAAAAATATCGCCGGTGCCGTGAAAATGAACCGGCAGCTTCTTATTAAAGTAGGTAAAGTAGCTTTCATCGGACGGGTCGTATGCCATCACGCCAACCTTGCCCTCTTCAAAGGACACACCGGTCAGCACGGCACGCTTGGCGCCCAATGCCACCAGCTTGTGCAGCAGCTCTTTGATATACGCCTCGTCATAGCTCTCACGATATTCCATACCGGTGAGCAGACACGCCTCGGTGATATTGGGCACCACCACATCGGCACAGGATACCACCTTAGCCATCTCGGCGGGGAAATCTGCACCGAAGGCGGGATACAGCTTGCCGTCATCTGCCATGGCGGGGTCCACGAAGATCAGGGTATCGTCGCTTCTAACCATATCAAAAAATCGGCACACATCGCTGCACTGCTGGGAATCGGCCAGATAGCCGGTATAGATGGCGTCGAAATGCACCTTTTCCTCCTGCCAATGCGCCGCAATGGGCAGCAGCTGGTCGCTCAAATCCTTACAGGTAAAGCGGCTGAACATGGTGTGGGTGCTGAGCACCGCCGTGGGCACAATGGCGCACTCCACCCCCATGGCGGAGACGATGGGCAGCGCCACGGTCAGCGAGCAGCGACCCAAGCAGGAAATATCTTGAATGCTGGCAATTCTTTTCATTGTCATGCTCCTTTTGTGTTGGTTTTCCCTCATATCGGGCATTGTTAGTATAGCACGGCACTGGGGCTATTAAAACAATCAGTTTTATCCTATTTGATAATACCAGTTTTCAATCCCAATAAAACTCACACAGTGCCGGGAAGCGCGCCAGCAGCTCCTCCTTTGTAAACAGCTCCAACGCCTCCTGACGGAAACGGGGCACGGTGATGCACGAAAGGAAGGTGCCATCATCCCCTGCCGGACATTTTGCGGCGAAGACCATTCCCTTTTTGACTAGGATCACCGGCTCACAGCCATCTGCCGTGCCCAGCCGCGCCGTGGACACATGGCCGTCTTCCGACACCGTCCACAGCTCCAGCGTCGCACCCTCGGCGTAGCACCAGTATTCGTCGCAGTCGATGCGGTGAAATTCCGTCCGCTCACCCGGCGATACATAGTAATACATCAGGCCCGACGCTGCCCGCCCTGCCGATGGGGACGGATCGTGCCGTTCCAAAAATGCGCCGTGCTCCACATGGGTATGCATCTCATAGCGCCGCATCAGTTCCTTTGCTGTCATATCCATTACACCTCGGTTCATAAAAATATCCACCGCGCAATGCACGGTGGATATTCCTGGCAGATTATTCCGCATCCAGCAGCATGGAGGACATCCCCGAAAATTCCACTGCAGCGATCTTCAGCGCCCGCAGATCATTGGCGGAGTAATTGTCCAGATCCTCCACGGTCTTGATCTTCGTGCTCTCGTCCAAGGTCACCGTGCAGCAATACACGGGGCCGTCATAGGAGAACAGGCACTTGTCATCAATGGAGTAGCCGGTATTTTCAAAGCCGTCGTTTTCCAGATCACCCAGCGTTTTGCCCACATAGGCGTCCAACTCCTCCTGTGTGGGGATCTTATCGGTGATGTCCGTCACGGTGACATCGCTCAATTTGCCAAGCAGCTCTTCCTTCTGGGCATCGGCGTCCTCGTCGTCATAGGGAATGGCATCGTATGCCTCATATTCCTCTGCAGACATGGCAGCCATTACCATATACAGCGTGTCATAGCTGTCCTCTTTCTGGAAAACGCCCTTCCAGGAGCCCTCCGTGGCGGTGGACATGGTGCACTGATAACCCTCACTATACAGTTTGGTGATCTCATTTTCTTCCGTCTTCTCAGCACCGCAGCCCGCCAGAGCGGCGATCATCAGCAGCGCCAAAACAACTGAAACCAATTTTTTCATAATTTCTCTCCTGCTTCTGTTTTTCACATTTTTGGGGGGTATTTCATTTTAGCAATAAAAACATATTTCTGTCAACACCCTGC
This sequence comes from Candidatus Cacconaster stercorequi, assembly GCA_018064925.1. Taxonomy (GTDB): domain Bacteria; phylum Bacillota; class Clostridia; order Oscillospirales; family Oscillospiraceae; genus Vescimonas; species Vescimonas stercorequi. The sequence continues at coordinate 58,491 of JAGHUH010000011.1, forward strand.
GCTGGACTCCGGTAAAAATCATGTTAAAATGCTCCGAATCCTATGCCGATTGGCATAGGATTCGGAGCATAATACTATGGTGCGGGTATGGGGACTCGAACCCCAACGCCGTGAAGCACGAGAACCTAAATCTCGCATGTCTACCAATTCCATCATACCCGCGTGTGCTGACAATTGTAGCACAGATCGCCGCAAGCATCAAGTATCTTTTTTTCGCCGCACTATTCGACACCGCGTTGCTTTTCCGCAATTTTTTCGTATTCTTTACGCAGAAATACTTGACTTTTCTTTACCAGCTCCTTATTCTAAAGCTGTATATAACGCAGGTACATTTCCAACGAGATATGTTTCTATACTGAGAACAGGAGGCTTATTATGCTGAGTATGGATATGCTGCACGACGCGCAGCGCGTGCTTTCCCCCGTGATCAATCAGACCCCGATGATCCCCGCAAAGGGATTCGTTCCCGACTGTAAATTCTATCTGAAGGCCGACTGCCTGCAAAAGACCGGTGCATTCAAGCTGCGCGGCGCTTACTACAAAATTTCCTCTCTGTCTGATGAGGAAAAATCCCGGGGCGTGATTGCCTGCTCCGCCGGCAACCATGCGCAGGGCGTGGCATTTGCCGCCCGGGACATGGGCATTGATGCCACCATCTGCATCCCCGAGGGCGCTCCGCTGTCCAAGATCGAGGCCACCCGCAGCTACGGCGCCAATGTGGTGCTGGTGCCCGGTGTATACGATGACGCCTACAATGAAGCCTGCCGCCTACGGGATGAAAAGGGCCTGACCTTCATCCATCCCTTTGACGATTATCAGATCATGGCCGGTCAGGGCACCATCGGTCTGGAGATCATCGAGCAGCTTCCCGATGTGGATGTGGTGTTTGTTCCCATCGGCGGCGGCGGACTGATCTCCGGCGTGGCCTATGCCATCAAGCATCTGAAGCCCGAGTGCAAGGTGATCGGCGTACAGGCCGCCGGCGCGCCCAGTATGTACAAGTCCATTAAGGGCAACCGCATTATCACGCTGGACAGCGTGGACACCATGGCCGACGGCATCAAGGTCAAGACCCCCGGCGACTTGACCTTCGATATGTGCCGCAAGTATGTGGACGAGGTGGTCACCGTGTCCGAGACCGAGATCGCTTCCGCCATTCTGACCGTGCTGGAGAAGCAGAAGCTGGTGGCAGAAGGCGCCGGTGCCGTGGGCATTGCCGCCGCCATGTACGGCAACATTGACCTGCGGGGCAAAACGGTCTGTGCCGTCCTTTCCGGCGGCAATGTGGATGTGACCATGCTGGAGCGGATCATCACCCGTGGTCTTGCCAAGGCCGGTCGCACCATGAGCTTTGCCACCGTGCTGCCCGATAAGCCCAAAACGCTGGCAGGACTTCTGAACATTGTGTCCGATCTGGGCGCCAACATTCTGGAGGTCAACCACGAACGCAGCAATCTGAAGGCGGATCTGGGCTCCTGCGTGGTGCATCTGCTGCTGGAGACCCGCGACCACCGCCACATTGAGCAGATCTACGATCATCTGCGCTCCCATGGTTATCTCATTTTGGAGCGCTGACACACCATCTAAAAAAAACCGATGAGTCGAAATGTGGCTCATCGGTTTTTCATTTTCGGTATTTTGCCGAAAAGACAGCCGTTCTATGGTGGAAATCACTCAAATTTTCGCCTGTCCTATCTTTTTTCTCCATGAACGGGCATTGTTGTGCTATACTGTATGCAGTGCATTTCCTACAAAAACAGAAAGGGAGTCGTGTTATGAACGAAACCATGCGCCGTCTGATTGACGCCAATGCACCCTGTTATATCTATTCCTATGAAACGCTGGCGCAGCAGGCCGCCAAGCTGCGGGAAGTTTTTCCCGCCTATGATTTCCTGTTTTCCGTCAAGGCCAATCCCTTCCCGCCCGTGGTCAAGGCACTGGGCAGCTTCGGCATCGGCGCCGATGCCGCCTCGGCGCAGGAGGTTCTGCTGGCCGAGCAGTGCGGTATGAAAAAAGAGGACATCTACTTCTCCGCCGCCGGAAAATCCGACACCGCGCTGGAGACCGCGCTGGGACACGGCCACATCATCGCCGACTCCATCGGTGAGGTGGCACGCATCGGTGCGCTGGCACAACGCCGCGGCATCACCATGCGCATCGGCATCCGCCTGAATCCCTGCTTCAACATGGACGGTGGTGCAGGCACCAGCAGTAAGTTCGGCATCGACGAGGAGGATCTGCCGCAGCTGAAGGAGCTGCTGTCCGCCATCCCCGTCACCGTTTGCGGCATCCATGTGCATCTGCGCTCTCAAAATCTGGACTATCGGATTCTGGGTGAATATTACCGCAGCTGCTTCGCGCTGGCAAAGCGCGTGAAGGAATTTCTGGCGTGTGATATGGACTACATCAACTTCGGCGGCGGCGTTGGCATTGCCTATGACCTCAGCCGCGAGGCACCGCTGGACTTTCAGAAGCTGCGCGCCTATACCGATGCCATTGCCGAGGAGAACAGCCGCACGCTGAAGGCACGGCTGATGATTGAGTCCGGGCGCTTCCTTACCTGCCAGATGGGTACATACTATCTGAAGGTGGTGGATAAGAAGACCTCCCGCGGCACCACCTATGTCATCACCGAAAACTGCATGAACGGTTTGCAGAAACCCGCCATCGGCGTGATGCTGCGTCATGCCATTCCCACGGGTGCCATCACCCCGCAGGAGCCCATGTTCACCTCGGAATACGCCTTCCCCATCACCGCTATGGGAAATGAAGCGGAAACGGAGACTGTCAACCTTGTGGGCAATCTGTGCTGTGCTCAGGATATGCTGTGTGAGCACTTTACCGGCCCCAAGCTGGAGGTGGGCGATCTCATCGCCGTGGGCAACGCCGGTGCCTACGCCTGTACGCTGACGGCGCAAAAGTTCTCCAGCCACATTCCGCCCCGTGAGCTGCTTGTCCGTGAGGACGGCACCGTTGTAGAATAAGCCATCACGCTTCCAACCCTCGTCTAATTAAATCAGCCCCGTGGGAAACCTCCCACGGGGCTTTATGAATCACCACACAGGAGAGGGTCAGTCCCCGCGCGGTTCATCAGCTAATATTAAAAACGCTCTCATATAATATCATTTTTCATTTATAAGGTATTGCATTTTCCATAATTTCGCAATTCGCCTTCAGTTTACTAAATTCTTTCGTTTTTGTCAACAGTAAATTACCGAATAATCGACAGCTTTTCCCTTATAACGCCAACAAAAAAAGCCACGGAAAAACCGTGGCTTTTTATCCGGTTTTATTCCTCCGGCCAACCGGGATATACCTGCCGGATATATGGCAGCACCTCTGCCTTCGGCAGCTCCAATGCCACCGCCAGTTCGCCGTAAAGCTGCTCCTCGGCCCGTTTGAGATAACGCTCGTCCATCTGGCTGACCTTTTTCCCGTGAGTCAGCGCCCACTTCCGCTTGCGGCTGGTCATCCGAATGAGCCCCGCCATCTGCCGGCAATCATAGGACATCACGATACCGTGGTAGTATTCCTTCACCCCACGCATATTGCTGCTTTTCGGTGCTTCGGTCTCCAACTCGCCCAATTCCGCAATCAGCTTCTCCGCCTCCCGGCGCGACATCACCGGGCGCATCAGTACGGCAGTATCCACCGGCGTCATTACCTGACCGCTGCGGCCAAGGGGGGCGAGCGTGTAATACAGCTTCGCTTTATCAACGCCCCGTATGCTCGGTGCACTGATTCCCTCCACACGGCAAACTCCCTCGCCGCCATATACCACCAGATCTCCTGCTGCAAACAACGCTCTCACCTCTTCACTTTCTGCAAGATACGCGGCGCAAGTCGCGCCGTATATAACCGTTCCGATCTGTTTCTGCGGATATTATACCACATTTTCTTTCAAAATGTAAGCGTTTTCCCGCACTTTTTTCATAGCAACTGTGCCTTGCTCTCTAAAGCACAGCTAATTTCCGAATAAGTTCTCCGCCGACGCGTCACGCAATCACCGCGTGCTGAAAACTATTTCTCTTTTGTTTCTTGTCAAAAAAGGCGCCGCGCGCTATAATAACGATGCGCAAAAGGAAATACTTTGAAATGGAGATTTCAATTATGCCAAATGTTTCTGATGCTATGAGCAGCACCATCGATCTTTCGGCACTGCATTTGGGCGATGTGGCGCTGGCTTCTCTGCTGACTGCTCTGCTGACGCTGGTGATCTGCCTGATCGCCATTCGCGTGATCACCACGCTTCTGCACCGCATTCTGGAAAAAACACCGCTGGACAAGCGCCTGCAGAAATATGCTCTCAGCACCCTGCGCTGCGTTATGTGGATCATTGCCACCCTGATCGTTGCCGAGAAATTGGGCATTCCCATGACCTCGCTGGTGGCGCTGCTGTCCGTCCTGTCTCTGGCTGTTTCTCTGGCCGTGCAGAATGTGCTGAGCAACATCGCCGGCGGCCTGATCATTCTGATCACCAAACCCTTTAAGATTGGCGATTTCATCGAATGCGATGACGGCACCGGCACCGTGAAGGAGATCAACCTGACCTACACCCATCTGGATACTTTCGACGGTCTGCGCATTTCCATCCCCAACAGCAACCTGTCCGCCGGCAAGATCATCAACTACACCGCCCGCGGTCAGCGCCGCGTGGAGCATACTGTCACCGCTTCCTATGACGCCGCTGTGACCGATGTGCGCAGGGCCTGCCTGTCCGCCATTAACAGGACCGCAGCCGTCATCAATGCCCCCGCACCCGAGGTCTATGTCAATTCCTACGGAGAAAGCAGCATCCAGTATGTCGTGCGCTGCTGGTGCGATGCCGCCGATTACTGGGATGTCTATTTCGGTCTGTTGGAGAATATCAAGGTCGCCTTTGACGAAAACAACATCGAAATGACCTACAACCATCTGAATGTACATATTTTGGAAAAATAAAGAAGGAGTCTTATATGCTCATTTCCATTCTTCTCGGTGCGCTGATCGGCTGGATCGCCGGCAAGCTCATGGGCACCAAAGGTGGCCTTATCCGCAATCTGATTCTGGGTATTGTCGGTTCCGCTGTGGGCAACTTTCTGGCAAGCTGTATCGGCATTGGTGCCACCGGCTCCATCGGCGCGATCCTTATCGGCGTGGGCGGTGCCTGCGTGGTGATCCTGATCTGTCGCTGGCTGTTTGATTAAGGAGGTTTACCATGATTGAAAAACGACCCGTCATCGACCCCTCCGTTTTTGTGGCGGAGAATGCCACCGTGCTGGGCAACATCACCATTGGAGCTGACAGCAGCGTGCTGTTCGGTGCCGTGATGCGTGCCGAGCATACGCCCATGGTCATCGGGCGGCGTACCAATGTGCAGGACAACTGCATCCTCCATGTGGAGGAGGGCATTCCCGTCATCATCGGTGACGGCGTCACCGTGGGACACGGTGCCATTCTGCATGGCTGTACCATCGGCGACAATACCCTCATCGGCATGGGTGCCATCGTGCTCAACGGCGCAAAAATCGGACGCGACTGCCTGATCGGCGCCGGTGCGCTGGTGCCGCAGAATGCAGAGATCCCCGACGGCTCCATGGTGCTGGGGATGCCGGGTCGCGTCAGGCGTCCGCTGACCCCGGAGGAGATCGAGGCCAACCGGGAAAGCGCCGCCTTCTATGTGCGTGAAGCGCAGGAATACCGAGAATACTTTTCGCAAAGCAAATAACAGCAGGAGATTTGCTGACGCGTGATAAGGATGTTTTTCAGAAGCTGAATTAAGTCGAACATCGCAAAGGAAAACAGACACCGTGAATTGCAAAAATGCTTTTCGCAGTGTCTGTTTTTGTATATATGGAATCCACACTTTCGATTTATCTGTTTGCTTTTCCCGTGATTTCGGAAAGAGGTTGTTCTCCAAGCAAGGCAATAAAGATATCTTTGATTGCTTTCTTCGTAAAATTCGCCATTATTGTACCTCTTTTAAATCAATTTCCAAGATGATTCACTTAAAAGTCATAATTCCACAACCATTATTCTACGCTCCTTTGCATTTTCCTGATTGTCGTGATATGATAGTAGAAAGTTCTACTATTAAGGAGGACATCATGGATTATCAAACACTCAATCTCTTGTTTCGGTGTAACAAGGAGTTCAACCGCGAGAAGATCCGGTTGCAGGAATTATCCGACACCGAATGTATGATCTGTTCTTATATCTTTTCGCACGAAGGCTGTTCCCAGGGCGATGTGTCGGTCGCACTGAAAACCGACAAGACGACCATCGGGAAAGCACTTGCATCGCTGGAAAAGAAAAATTGCGTCATCCGTGTGCAGGATGAAGCGGACAAACGGATCAAACGCCTTTCGCTGACCGAAACCGGGCATGAAAAAGTATCGGAGCTGGTCGACCTGCATAATCATTGGCTTCGTGAAATTATGACTTGCCTTTCCGAGGAAGAACAGCAGCAATTTGAGGATTACTGCGAGCGCTTACTTGCCGCCGCAGAAAAACTGACATCCAACAACAGGGAAACCACCAATGAACCACGGAAATAAACCAAAAGCGATCGAAGCCTGAAAGACCGACTCCATCCAGAAGATCGTCATCAAAAACAGCATCCCAGCGTTGATCGCCATGATCTTGGTGATGGTCTATAACCTTGCGGATACTTTTATACTGTAGATGAAAATTAAGAAAACCGATTTTTCCACATTGAAAGGAGCCATCGTAAATGAGTAAAAAGAAACATACAAAAAGAAAAACCGCTTCCAGAATCGTCTTGATCGTCATAGCCGCCATCCTGCTCCTTTCCGCAGTGGTCGTCGGTATGTGTCTGTTCAATGAAAGGCCCGCCGTTCAAGCCGTTGCAACATACCAAAGTGCATACTTCGATACAATTATCAATGTGGATGATGACGGCGGCGTGGAAATACTTCCGCAAAACAAAGAAGATGCCAAGATAGGGCTCATCTTTTATGTCGGTGCACAAATCAAACCAAATGCCTATATTCCTCTTCTGGCGCAGATAGCAGAACAAGGATATGTTTGTTTTATTCCGAATCTGACATTCAACATGGCGGCACTGGAACCGCTAGCCGCAGAAGAAATTATCAGTGCACATCCGGAGATAAAATCTTGGGTCCTTGCCGGACATTCAATGGGCGGACTTACCGCTTCCGGCTTTGCAGACGACCATCGGGACACGATTGACGGTCTTATTCTCATAGCCGCCTATACAAACCGCGATATGAGTGATGCCGAACTGCCGACACTTGCTATATTCGGCGATACCGACGGTGTTATGAATAAAAGCTTGTACGAAAAGCGTAAGGCGTGGAATCCGGCTGATTTTGAGGAATATATCATTACTGGCGCAAACCACGCACAATACGGTGATTACGGAAAACAGCCACGCGACAACGACGCGACCATCACGGCAGAGGAACAACAAAAACAGACATCGGATATGATCCTCGATTGGCTGAGCCGGAATATAGCCGGAAAGGAGCACTTACAATGATATTGGACGGCAAAAATGTTGCGATTACGGGTGCTTCCTCCGGCATCGGTCTTGAAATACTGAAGCTTCTGCTTGAAAACGGCTGCCGTGTTGCCGCTTGTGCAAGACATATTGAAAACATAGACATCAAGGACGATCATCTCTTTCTGAAAAAGTGTGATGTGTCAAAAAAAGAGGAAATTGATTCTTTCTTTGAGTTCGCCGAAGAAAAGCTCGGCGGAATCGATCTATACATATCCAATGCCGGCTTTGCATATTACGAAAAAATCGGCGGCCCCGACTGGGAACACGCCGAAGCGATCATGGATACCAACTTCATCAGCGCCGTGTATGCCGCAGAAAAAATGAAGCAGACGCACGGTACAAAACCGTACAATTTTGTTGTAACGGCAAGTGCAATGGGACTCTTATCTCTTCCCGGATATGCACTTTACAGCGGAACAAAAGCGGCGGTAAGAGGATTTGCAGACGCTTACCGCCATGAGCTTGAAAGAGGTCAGCATTTTCAGGTGGTCTATCCGGTCGCAACAAAGACGGAATTCTTCAAGCGTGCGGGAAACGGTACGCCCGTTCCCTGGCCGACGCAGGATGCCGCCACTGTTGCGAAGCGTGTGATCAAGGACATCCGAAAAGACATAAATCACATCTTCCCGTCAACGATGTTCCGCATAACAAACGCAGTGAGCAGAGTATTCCCGTTTGTTTTCAAAATCTATGTGGATATCAACAACAAGGCATTCAGAAAATGGCTTAACGGAAAGGCGGCATGAATATGGATAACAGCGTAAAAGCATACCCCGCACCGTGGAATCTTCAGGGCAAGGGATATATCTTCATTTATAAATTCAATAAGAATTTTGTTGATCAATACGGGACCGTGCCCGAATTCCTGAAAGGCAGTTTTGCCGGCGGGTTCGGCAGCGTGATGCTTGTTGATTACGAAAAATCCGATGCAGGGCCTTATGGCGAACTTCTTTTCATCCCCGGCAAATTCCGTTTCGGCGGAAAGAAGCTCGATACGATCAGCAAGATCTATGTCTCTACAATGGAAAGTGTCGTAAACGGCAGAGCCAACTGGGGCATCCCGAAAGAAAAAGCGGATTTCTCTTTTGAGAACATCGGCGAAAATACAGAAAAAGCCACCGTATCGGTGGATGGCAAAACTGCGGCGGAATTCACATTGAAGTCCGGGAAATTCTCGTTTCCGGTCAGCACAAAGTTACTTCCGTTTCCGCTTGTAGAGCAGTATAAGAGCAAGCATTATTTCACAAACTTCTTCGGAAAAGGCAAGGGACATTTTGCAAAAATCAAGAATATAAAGATCAATCCCGATCTTTTCCCCGATGTTTCGGTCTGCCGTCCCATCGCCGTTATCCGCGTTGATCCATTCGATATCACTTTTCCGGAGGCGAAAACCCAAGATATCAGATAAACCGAGGATGACAAAAAGCACAATTCCCGAAAACTTTACACTGTCGCTTGTCATCGTTGAGGCGCTTCCCGTGCTTTTCTTCGGCGGCAGTATGATCCTCATCGGATTTCTGTTCAAAAGCTGATTGGCGCTCTGCTTTGCTTCTGGGCGGGGGCGGCAAAGGTTTTTTGGAAAATCATCTGGCTCGGCATCCGCATCTATAACGAAGATGTTTATCCTCTGAAAGTTTTGAAATCAATCTCAGAAACTGTAAACTGATTGGAGAACTTGATATTTCCGACGAAAAGGAAATCCAAGCAATAACGGAAGAAGTGCAGAAAAATCCAAAAAATACAGATATGCGACGTAAAACGAAGAAAGGTGTAACCCCGATTTTTCGGGACTACACCAATTCCTTAAAAAAGATCCTTACGACACATGGTCATTTGGTCTCCTGCTGTATTTTTATCCGGTTGGTCTTACTGCCGATCCGACTGAATCAGCAGCTTGACGGCCTCCACCGCCGTTTTAACAGCCGAGCCCACATCGGTGGTCATATTCTCGTCGATGCCGGCTGCCTCCCGTTCCTGATTCCAGATGGTATGGAAGCAGGAGCCGCAGCGGCAATGCAGCGCATCGGCGATCACAAACATGGCCGCGCTCTCCATCTCGCTGGCCTTGACGCCCAGACGCTTCCACGCCTCCCACAGATTCAGCAGCTCGTAGCTCACCGGCATCCGGTTGGGATCGTGCTGACCGTAAAACGAATCCTTGCACTGCACCACACCGGTTTTATAGGGCATATTCAGATTTTTGGCCGCCTGCACCAACGCCGACAGCACATCAAAATCCGGCACCGCCGGGTACTCGATGGGGGCATACTCCCGGCTGGTATGCTCATAACGGATGGCACCGGTGGCGATCACCACATCGCCGGCGCGGACATTGATATCAATACCGCCGCAGGTACCCACGCGAATGAAGGTATCCGCACCGATGTTGTGCAGCTCCTCCATGGCGATGGCCGCAGAGGGCCCGCCGATGCCGGTGGAGCAGGCAGATACCTTTTCACCCAGCAGCGTGCCGGTATAAATGGTAAATTCGCGGTTGCTGGAAACAAATTCCGCGTTGTCAAAATGGGCGGCAATGGTCTTGCAGCGGCCCGGATCTCCGGCCAGAATGCAGTAGCGGCCCACATCGCCCTGCGTGCATTGGATATGAAACTGTTTTTCCAGCTTTTGCATAATTTTTCCCTCCTGTTGCGCTCCGAATACGGCACTTAACAGGATGATTATACTTTGTTTTCACAAAAATTGCAACGCCTGTTATTTTTCTCTTTTCCTGCAAAAACTTACTGCCGCTAAATGTTCTGTGGCGGCAAATACTATCGTCAGCGCAATGCGCTGATTTTTATTTTGTCAGGAAAGGAGAACAAAGTCATGAAAAAACTCTTCTCTGTACTGCTGTCCGCCATGCTGATCCTCGGTCTGACCGCCTGCGGCGCCACCGGCACCATGTACTCCGGTGACAACGACATTTTAGGCGATGAGGGCATTGCCAACAAGGCCGGCGACACGCTTTTCGGCGGGGACAGCACCGACGGCGTAAGGGACAGAAGCGGCGCCACCGCCCGCAGCAATGACAACAACGGCAACAACAACGGCAACAACAACGGTAACAACAACGGTAACAACAACGGTAACAACAACGACAACAACGACAACAACGCCAACAACAACGGCAACAACAACGCCAACGGTAACCGCGATACCGGCAGTGCCAAGGACAAACGCAATGCGGACAACCAAAACCGCACCGCCAAGGGTAACCGCGATGCCGGCAACGATACCGGTGCCGCCGCGTATGACTCCCGCAATCCCGCCAACGGCACGGCGCAGTTCGACGGCGCTTCCTACGAGCAGATGGTCGCCAACGGTCGTGTACACGATGTGGACGGCGATCTGACGGACAACGAAAACACCTCTTGGTAACGCCCCAATGATGTAGGTCGGCAGCTTCTGCCGACCTACATAAGATATGCCGCGCCGCGAATCAGCAGGCAGATTCCAACGCCCATCACCGTGGGCAGCAGAATACTTACCGCCGTCCATTTGAGGCTCCCCGTTTCCCGCCGGATGGTCAGGCAGGTGGTGCCGCAGGGGAAATGCAGCAGGCACAGCACCATCACGCACAGCGCCGTCTGCCATGTCCAGCCATTTTGGAGCAAAATCGTCTGTAACTGTTCCAGACCGCTGTATTCCGTCAGACTGCCGTTTTGGAGATACCCCATCAGCAACACCGGCAGGACGATCTCGTTGGCCGGAAAGCCCAGCAAAAATGCCAAAAGAATCATGCCATCTACCCCTAACAGATGCCCTGCCGGGTCAAGAAATGATGCGATGGCGTGCAGCAGCGGAACGCCGCCCACAGTGACATTGCCCAAAATCCAGATCAGCAGACCCGCCGGCGCCGCCACCGTAACGGCGCGCCCCAGTACGAACAGCGTGCGATCCAGCACCGAGCGTACCAGTACCTGCCCCCACTGCGGCAGACGGTAGGGCGGCAGCTCCAGTGAAAATGCCGGACTCTCGCCCTTCAGCACCGTGGCCGACAGGAGGCGCGACGCCACCCATGTCATCAGCACGGCGAACACAATGGTCGCCAGAAACAGCGCCGTGGCCAGCAGCGAGCGCCCCAGACCCGCGCTGCCTCCCAGAAAAAACAGGGTAATCAGCGCGATCAGCGTGGGAAAGCGCCCGTTGCAGGGCACCAGCGAGTTGGTCAGTATGGCGATCAGCCGCTCCCTTTCGCCGTCTATGATGCGGCAGCCGGTGACGGCGCAGGCGTTGCAGCCAAAACCCATGCACATGGTCAGACTCTGCCGCCCGTGTGCGCCGGCAGAGCGGAAAAAACGATCCAGATTAAACGCCACCCGCGGCAGATATCCCATATCCTCCAGCAATGTGAACAGGGGAAAAAAGATAGCCATGGGCGGCAGCATCACCGATACCACCCACGCCACCGTACGGTAGATGCCGTCCACCACGGCACCACGCAGCCACCACGGCGCACCGGCAAGCGCGTTTTGCAGCGGCTCCTGCAGCGTGAACAGCACCTTCCACAGCAGCTTGGAGGGATAATTTGCTCCCCAGATGGTCAGATAGAAGATCACCGCCAGCAGCAAAAGCATTGCCGCCATCCCCGTGCGCCGGGAGGTCAACAGCCGATCCAGACGCCGATCCCGCCGATCCGCCGGCGAATGGTCGCAGCAAATGCAGTCGTTCCCGATCTCCTCCGCCATGCGCACCTGCGCGGCAGTCAGGCTGTCCCGCACGCGCCGGGTATCCCAGCCGCTGCGCTCCAATATTTTCTGCGCCTCCGTCAGTGCCGCCGCTTCCCGTTCGTTCTCCGGCTCCCGCTCCCGGCACAGCAGCTCTATTGCCCGCACGCGCCCCGTCACCGGCTGCAGCTGCTCCAGTGCCCACTCCGCCGGCCGGTCATAGGGCACCTGCCACGCACTGCCGGGACACTGCTCCGCCATGCGCTCCACCGCGTCCTTTAGCTCCTCCAGTCCCTGACCACTACGCGCCGCCGTTCCCACTACCGGCGCGTCCAGCCGCCGGGCAAGACGCTCCAGATCCACATGAACACCTTTTTTCTCCGCCTCGTCCAGCAGGTTGACACACAGCACCATCCGCGGCGTGATCTGCCGCACCTGAACGGCCAGATGCAGATTGCGCTGCAGGCAGGTGGCATCCGCCACCACCAGTGTCACATCCGCCTGACCACTGCGGATGAAATCCCGGGCAATGACCTCCTCGGGCGATGCCGCCGACAGGGAATATGTCCCCGGCAGATCCACCAGATGCACGGTATATGCGCCCCAGTGATATGTACCCACAGCGGATTCCACTGTTTTCCCCGGCCAGTTGCCGGTGTGCTGATGCAGTCCGGTCAGGCCGTTGAATATTGTGGATTTTCCCACATTGGGATTGCCCGCCAGCGCCGCCGTGATCTCCTTCATGGTCTCTCTCCTTTTCGCAGGTTTTCCGCCCATTCTATGCTGCGGCTTTCCTGACGGTGCAGGGCTTTTTGCCGGGCGGCGTGCATATACTTCCGCGAGGTGTTGCACAATGATCATTCATGTGGTCTCTCCCGGAGAGACACTCTTTTCCATCGCCGCGCAGTACGGCGTATCTCCCACGCTGCTGCAAAAGCAAAATCAGATTCCCGACGACGGCACGCTTGTTGTGGGGCAAACGCTGGTGGTACTGTTCCCCCAACAAATCCACACGGTGCAGTCCGGTGAAACCGCGCAGAGCATCGCCGATACCTACGGCATTACGGTGCGGGAGCTATACCAGAACAACTTTTTTCTTGCCGGACAGCCCACGCTTCAAGCAGGCGATGAGCTGATAATCCGCCTGTCCGGGGAAAAGCAGGGCACGCTGTCGGTAAACGGCTACGCCTACCCGTTTATTGACACGGCACTTCTGGATCAAACGCTGCCCTACATGACGCATCTGACGCCCTTTACCTACGGCATCACGGCGCAGGGCGATCTGGTCATGCTGAACGACGCGGTACTGCTTGCTTCGGCGCAGCGCTATCAGGTGGCTCCGTGGATGCACCTGTCCACATTGACGGAGGGCGGCAATTTCAGCTCACAGCGCGCCGAACAGGTGCTGACCGATCCCGCGCTGCAGCAGCGTCTTTTGCAGCAGATCCAAACGGTGATGCAGGAGAAGGGCTACACCGGACTGGATGTGGATTTCGAGTACATCCGAGGCGATCTGGCAGACGCCTATGCCGCCTTCATCCGCTTTTTGCAGCAAAACCTGTCGCCGCAGGGGTATACCGTGGTGGTGGCGCTGGCGCCCAAAACCTATGCCGATCAGCCGGGACTTCTGTACGAGGCCCACGACTACGCCGCATTGGGGGCGGCGGCGGACGCGGTACTGCTGATGACCTACGAATGGGGCTATACCTACGGCCCGCCGCTGGCTGTGGCGCCGTTGCCGCAGGTACAGCAGGTACTGCAGTTCGCCCTGTCCGTGATACCGGCGGAAAAGATCTATCTGGGCATCCCGCTCTACGGCTACGACTGGCCGCTCCCCTATGAGCAGGGCATTACTCGGGCGCAATCCCTGTCCCCCGATCAGGCGCTGGCACTGGCACGCGATACAGGCACGGACATCCAATACGACGAAACGGCGCAGGCGCCATGGTTCCGCTATACGGCCCGGGACGGACGCGCCCACGAGGTGTGGTTTGAGGACGCCCGCAGTGCACAGGCCAAGCTGCGTCTGGCAGCGAGCAGCGGTCTGCGAGGCGTGGGGCTGTGGAGTCTGATGCGCAGGGGCTCGCAGTTCTATCTGGTGCTCAACGCCGACTATAACATCCGCACGGAGAGCTGAATGCGCATATTTCTCCCTGCCTCCTCATAGTCTGGTACAAAAAATGGAAAAGGACGGGATACTTATGGGGAAACGCGCCCCCAAAATTTTTCTGCTGCGGCGCAGGTATGTGGCGCTTCTGGCCGCTCTGGCTCTGAGTGCCGGGATTTTCTATGTTGCCTACTACCCCACCTCTGTCAGCGCGGCGGCATCAACGCGGCAGCTTCCCATCTATTCGGTGGAGCGGCCCGGGCAAAAAATGTGTGCCATCTCCTTTGATGCAGCTTGGGGCAACGAGGACACGCAAACGCTCATCGACATTCTGGCCAAATACAACATCCACGCCACTTTCTTCGTAGTAGGAGATTGGGCGGAGAAGTATCCGGAATCCGTCAAAGCGCTCCACGAGGCCGGGCACGAGGTCATGAGCCACTCCAACCATCATGACCACTACAATTCCCTCACTGCCGAGCAGATCGTTGCCGATGTCACCGCCAGCAACGAGCGCATCGCCGCCGTGACCGGCGTGACACCCACGCTGATCCGCTGTCCCTACGGGGAATACGATGACCATGTGATTGCCGCCATCCGCTCCATGGGTATGGAGCCAATCCAATGGGATGTGGACAGTCTGGATTGGAAGGATTACGACGCGCCCACCATTTGCAAGCGGGTCACGAGCAAGTTGGCGCCCGGCAGCATTGTGCTGTTCCACAATGCCGCGCTCCACACACCGGAGGCATTGCCGGAGATCCTTACCTGCATGATTCAGGAGGGGTACACGGTGGTGCCCATCTCCCAGCTCATCCTCACCGGTGATTACACCATCGACCACACCGGTCGGCAATTCTCCGCCACCGTGGAGCAAACGCCGGACAGCACACAATAAGCCCCAAAATACGGGAGGCACGCAGATGTGCCTCCCGTATTTTCTGCCGCAGCATTCTTGCAAACTTCCGCCTTTTCTTATATACTGACAGCAGATTTCTATACAGCAGGTGAGAATATGAAAACTCTGATTGAACTATATGATGAGCGCCCCATCGAAAATGTTCTGGGCTCCGAGGTGTTCCGTCCCCAGCGAACAGTCTTTCTGTGCCCCGGTGATGTGGCGCAGGACAAGGTGCTTCAGGATAAGCTGCGCCGGTATTTCGCCCATCGCGGCCTGACCACCGAGCCGGTGTTTCTGGAATCCGGACTTTTTAGCAGCACCAAGATCCTCAAGCAGCTCCGTGCGGTGGTCAAAAGCTACCCCGACTGCGTACTGGATATCACCGGCGGTACGGATGCCGCCCTGTTCGCCGCGGGGCAGCTTTGCGCCGAGTCCGATATTCCCGTCTTTACCTACAGCCGCCGGCGCCGCCGTTTCTTCAACATTCACAACGCCCCCTTTGCCGAGGAGTTGGTCTGCTCTGTACAGCACACGGTGGAAGATTGCTTCCTGATGGCAGGCGGCACACTGCGGGAGGGGCGCGTCGATAACGCCATTCTGGGGCAGTACATGGACAAGATCGACCCCTTCTTCCGCCTGTATCTCAACCACCGCACCCACTGGCCCCGCATCGTCGGGTATATGCAGCGCGCCTCGCAGGTGGACAAGGATCTGATGCTCCCCATCCCCCTCCATGTGGACGCGCCCTATACGGTTAAGGGCGAGCGCGGCAGCCGAATCGATGCTCCTGAGGCCGCCCTCCGGGATTTTGAGGCGCTGGGCTTTCTCCACAATGTGCGCATCTCCTCCGACCGCGTATCCTTTGACTTTCATGATCTCCAGATCCGCACCTGGCTGCGTGATATCGGCAGCGTGCTGGAGCTGTATATCTACAAATGCTGTCTGGACGCCGGGATTTTCAACGATGTCCATACCAGCGCCATTGTGGATTGGGATGGCGTGCAGGAGCGCGACGGCGTGACCAACGAAATTGATGTCATGGCTATGCAGGGAATCGTTCCGGTGTTCATCAGCTGCAAGACCTGCGATGTGACCACCGAGGCGCTCAACGAGCTGGCCATCCTGCGGGATCGTTTTGGCGGCAAGGCGGCAAAGGCTGCCATTGTCACCACCCAGCGCTGCCGCAATGTCACCCGGCACCGTGCCGCCGAGCTGTGTATTGATGTCGTCGATCTGGAAGATCTGCGCGCCAAGCGCATCATCCCCCATCTGCAGTCCATGATGCAGCAGTTTTGATTTTAAAGCCGCATATGACACCGCGCAGCGTTCTGCGTGTGAGATGTCATATGCGGCTTATCTGCCGTCAGAAACGGTGAAAATTCAGGTATCGAAACGATACGCAAAAAAGGGAGCAGCTTCCGTAGAAACTGCTCCCCTTTTCATCGCAACATATTCTGCACTGTCAGCGCGTAATACTTCGGGTTTTAGAATAGGTGCTGTAATACGCCGTACCATTTTCGGACTTAAACGCTCTGATTTTATAGATATAGGTTTTGCCCTTCTTCGTTGCGTGGGCATCGGCATAGCTGACGGTACTGCCCGAGCGGATGGTGATCGCCCTGACATAGCTCGCGCCGCCGTCGCCGCTGCGGTAGATCCGGTATCCGTCCGCACCTGCCACCTTACTCCACTTCACCATAACGCCGCTTCCGGTCTTGCTCAGGCCGGTAATCACAGGCTGTGCCAGATAGAAAATGGTTTTGGCTGCGGAATAGGTTCCAATATATGTTGTGCCGCCCACCGTCTTATAGGCGGCTACCCGATATTGATACCGGGTACCGGAAATGCGGTTGGTATTGCTCCAGGTGATTCTTGATCCGGAAGTAATATTCTTTATCAGCGTCCAATTGCCGCTCTCGATTCTACGATAGATTTTATACCCATCCGCACCTGCCACCTTACTCCACTTCACCGTGATGCCATCGGCGGTGTTGGTCAGGCCGGTAATTGTGGACTGTGCCAGATAGCATTTTGTCTTTGTGGCAGAATAGTCGCTGGCATATGTAGTGCCGTCCACTGTCTTGTAGGCGGTAATCTTATAGATATAGGTTCTGCCGCTCTCCGTTGCGTGGGCATCGGCATAGCTGACGGTACTGCCCGAGCGAATGGTGATCGCCCTGACATA
>JAGHUH010000006.1 GCA_018064925.1 Candidatus Cacconaster stercorequi
GCGCTTCCGTCTGTTGAGGCCGCTGCCGCATTTGATTACGCAATGATGGCTATGAATGTACTTGAACGACTGTTTGCGATGCTTTTACATATCGGACTAACGGTTGTCGTATATTACGGTGTCTGCAACGCAAATAAGGCTTGTCTGCCAATAGCAATTCTCCTGCATATGCTGGCGGATACATTCCCTGCATTGTACCAGAGAAGCGTAGTATCGCTGTGGGTGGTTGAAATATGGGTTGCTTTTTGGACTGTAGTAATTGTAATCATTGCCATAAAGATTTACAGAAAAATGGAAGCGCAGCCGATGAATGATAGCGTTTAAGAGACTAATTCCCGTTTGCCAAACCAAATAAACGCAAAAAAGGCATTACCGACTGCATAAGTCAGTAATGCCTTTTCGTTGTATTCAGATAATCTTTACTCGCAAACCGTCGGGAACTCAGAATAAACGAGTTTTGGCGGCTGCTATCATTTTGCTATCAAATCGAGCTTTGAAGGCTCAAAAAACCAGTAAAATCAAGGGTTTTCAGACTTCACGATTTATTCCCACTCGATGGTGCCGCAGGGCTTGGGAGTCAGGTCATACAGCACGCGGTTGACACCGGCAACCTCGGAGGTGATGCGCTCCGTGATATGGTGCAGCAGGGAATAGGGGATCTCCTCAATGGTGGCAGCAGTGGCATCAACGGAGTTGACAGCACGGATGACCACGGGCCAATCGAAGGTGCGCTTGCCGTCCTTGATACCGGTGGATTTGAAGTCGGGCACGATGGTGAAGTACTGCCAGACTTTGTCCTCAAGGCCATTCTTGGCGAATTCCTCGCGCAGAATGGCGTCGGACTCACGCAGAGCTTCCAGACGGTCGCGAGTGATGGCACCTACGCAGCGCACACCCAGACCGGGGCCGGGGAAAGGCTGACGGTAAACCATGTTGTCGGGCAGACCCAGAACCTTACCGACGATGCGAACCTCGTCCTTATACAGGAACTTGACGGGTTCCACCAGCTCAAACTGCAGATCTTCAGGCAGACCACCCACATTGTGGTGGCTCTTGATGCCGTCAGACTCCAGAATGTCGGGATAGATGGTACCCTGTGCCAGGAACTTGATGTCGTCCAGCTTGGAGGCCTCCTCGGCGAACACATCGATGAATTCCTTGCCGATGATCTTGCGCTTGGCTTCGGGATCATCCACATTGGCCAGCTTGTCCAGGAAACGATCCACAGCGTCCACATAGATCAGATTGGCATCCATCTGATTGCGGAATACCTCGACCACCTGCTCGGGCTCACCCTTACGCAGCAGGCCGTGATTGACATGTACGCAAACCAGCTGCTTGCCGATGGCCTTGATCAGCAGGGCAGCCACAACAGAGGAGTCCACACCGCCGCTGAGGGCCAGCAGAACCTTCTTGTCACCGATTTGAGCACGCAGAGCGGTCAGCTGCTCCTCGATAAATGCCTCAGCCAGAGCAGTAGTAGTGATGCGCTCCATGGATTCAGGACGCAATTCCATAATTAGTCATTCTCCTCTCTGAAAATAATGCCGTTTTGATCGGCTTTTTCAATGACAGCCAGTGCTTTGTAGGGGATATCTTCCATGGCACGGAACTTGTCGCCGCCGCCCTGGAAACCCTTTTCCACAGCGATACCAATGCCGACCAACTCGGCACCGGCCTTCTTGACAATATCAACAAGACCACCCACGGCCATACCGTTGGCCATAAAGTCGTCAATGATCAACACACGCTCGTCCGGGCCAAGCCACTCCTGAGATACCAACAGAGTGACTCTTTTTTTGTAAGTATAGGAGAAGATCTCGCTCTGGATCAGGCCGCTTTCGATGTTATCGCTCTTCGCCTTCTTGGCAAAAATCATGGGCACACCGTATTTATAGGCGCACATAGAGGCCAAAGCGATGCCGCTTGCTTCAGCGGTCAGAATCATAGTGACCTTGCTGATGTCGAAATGCTTTGCAAATTCGTCAGCAATATCGGACAGAAGCTTCATGTCCACACGGTGATTGAGAAAACCGTCGATCTTGATGATGTTGCCGGGCAGGACTTTACCTTCACGGCGAATTCGTTCTTTCAGCTGTTCCATTGTGCGCCACTCTCCTCAATTATATAATAATGAATGTGAATATGATGCCCTAAAATCAGTCAAAATGCAACAGATAAAAACACAAACTTTTTGCGGAAATAAGATGGTGTTTTGTTGCATCTAACAAACAGTAGCGAAGATGATTGTAGGAATTAACCAATCTGAATATAGAGCGTGGAAAGCTGTGGAAATTCAGGTCAGACTTGCTTTGACAAAGTCGGTAAAGCGCTGTGCGGCAGCAGTCTGGGGGACATCCCGCAGCGTACACATATCCACGCTGCGCGGCGGGATCTCAAAGGAGGTGTTCAACTTCTTTAGACGGCCGCTTTCCAAATCACGGCGAACAAATTCTTCCGTCACACCGGCCACGCCGAAGCCGATGGTTGCCAGATCCACCAGCAGGCTGCGGGCTCCCAGCTCGATCTCCGGTTGAAGATGCAGGCCATTTTGCAAGAAGTATTTTTCCAGATACAGGCGGGAGGATGCCTTGCGATCCAGCAGGATCAGCGGGAAGGCGGAAATCTCATCCAGAGAGTACACATGGTCAAAGTCGCAGGAATAATCGGCACCGGCTACAAAGATGGAGTGGGTGGAAAAGCAGGGGAAGGCAGACAGGGAGTTGTTTTCACCGGGGGTGCTGGCAAAAGCAATGTCCACCTTGCCGGACTGCAGCATACCTAATATCTTATGGCTGCGGCCGCTGATGATCTGGATGTGGATCGCGGGATACTGCTGATGGAACTGATCCAGATACGGCAGCAAAAATTGGCTGGTCACAGTATCACTGGCACCAATGGTCAATTGCCCCATTTGCAGCTCACGGGTCTGCGAGAGCTTGTCCTCGCCGGTTTCCAACAATCCGATGGCACTGCGTACATACTCATAGAGCATTTTGCCGTCCGGTGTCAGCGTGACACCGCGGGAGTTACGGACAAACAGGCGGGTCTGCAGCTCGCTCTCCAACTGCTTGATAGATTGGCTGACGGCGGATTGTGAAATGTATAGTGCCTGTGCGGCAGCGGTGATATTGCCGGCCTCAGCCACTTCCTTAAAGACGCGGTAGAGTTCCAATTTTACGGACATAAGAACACCTCATTAGTAAAAGTCATAAAGACCAGAAGAATATCTAAACTCATTATAGCAAAAAATCGGTTAAATACAAGTGCGTGTTTGCATATAATGTGTCTAATTGTCAGAAAAACGGGTTTACCGGCGCAGTTTTCCAGATGTAATACACATATATTATCAACCATATTGGATGATAAGGTAAGACATAAAAAGACCGCTTTGACAGCGGTCTGAATACTGCTATACAATTCGTTGCTGTATGCCGCGAGACACTTTGAGAGTCTGGTACAACCATCGCTTTTCGGCAGATAGGATTATTTCAGCCGGAAACTGAATTTTTCGGCAAACAGTCTGTCACCATATTGGCGCATTTCCTCACAGAAGCTGTCGTAGGCCAGCAGCATTTTTTCAGCTTCATCCGTCAGCACGGCACCGCCACCGCCTTTGCCGCCGGTGGTGGAGGTGAGCAGCTTACAGTTAAGCGCGGCCTCGCTGCTTTTTACGATGGTCCAAGCCTTGGAGTAGGCCATGTTCATGTCCATGGCTGCAGCACGCAACGAATGCAGCTCCTGCACGCGGTGCAGCAGCTGTGCGATCCCGGGTCCGAAGCACTTGTCATCGGTGAACAGGCGGACAGAAAAATTGTAAGTCATCTTTTCCATGCTACTATTGTAACAGGCAAAAATGTAATCGTCAACGCCGGGGATTGACGATTTTCCGGTTGAGTGTTATTCTATTTGAAAGAGAACGGTGGAGGTTTTGCTATGAGGATTTTTATTCGCGGCGCCGGTGACATTGCAACCGGAATTGCGCTGCGTCTGCATCGTTCGGGATTTCAGGTCGCCATGGCGGATCTGGCGCATCCCACGGCCATTCGCCGCACGGTCTGCTTTTCCCAGGCAATTGTACTGGGCGAGACTCGGGTAGAGGATGTGACGGCCCGCTTTGCCGCAGATCCGATGCAGGCAGAAGTCATTTGGTCGGCAGGGGAGATTCCGGTGCTGATCGACCCGGACAATCGCTGCAAGGATGCGTTGCAGCCGGACGCTCTGGTGGATGCCATTCTGGCCAAGCGCAATCTGGGCACAAAGATCACAGATGCTCCGGTGGTCATCGGCGTTGGCCCCGGCTTTCAGGCGGGGGAGGATTGCCACGCCGCGGTGGAAACCATGCGCGGCCATACGCTGGGAAGGGTGATCTATCAGGGGAGTCCTATCCCCAATACCAACATTCCGGGTCTGATTGGCGGCTTTGCCGGCGAGCGTGTATTGCGCGCGCCCTGCGACGGCGTGTTTCATCAGATGCTGGAGATCGGCGCGGTGGTCAAAAGCGGCGACATAGCTGCCACGGTGAACGGACAGCCAATGCGCTGCACCATCGGTGGCGTACTGCGCGGCATTTTGCCGGAGGGGACGCCGGTTCATGCCGGAATGAAGTCCGGTGATGTGGATCCACGCTGTAAAGTAGAATACTGTTACAGTACTTCGGACAAAGCACTTGCCGTCGGTGGCGGTGTGTTGGAGGCAATCCTTTGCCTGTCTGGACGCTTAAAGGAGAACTGACATGGAAGAAAATATAAAATTGACGAAATTGGCCAAGTGCGCCGGCTGCGGTGCCAAGGTGGGGGCCGGTGTTTTGGCGCAGCTGCTGACGGATATCAAGGTGCATCATGACCCCAATCTGCTGGTGGGTTTTGATAAAAGCGATGATGCCTCTGTATATCGCCTGTCGGATGATCTGGCGCTGGTGCAGACGGTGGACTTTTTCCCACCCATTGCCGATGATCCCTATACCTTTGGTCAGATTGCGGCGGCAAATGCCCTCAGCGATGTATACGCCATGGGCGGCGAGCCGAAGCTGGCGCTGAATGTGATGTGCGTGCCGGAGGATATGCCCAAGGAAGCGGTGCATGAGATTCTGCGTGGTGGATATGATAAGGTCTACGAGGCGGGGGCGCTGATCACCGGCGGCCACAGCATCTTTGACGATGAGCCGAAGTACGGTATGGCGGTAACCGGGGTTGTCCATCCGGATCGGGTGCTGACCAACAGCGGCGCCAGACCGGGAGATGTGCTGCTGCTGACCAAACCCATCGGCATTGGCATTCTGACCTCGGCTATGAAAGCGGATCTCTGCACAGAGGAGACCAAGCGATTGGCCTATCGCCTGATGAGTACGCTGAATAAATACGGGCGGGATGCCATGGTGAAATACAATGTTCACGCCTGCACCGATGTGACGGGCTTTGGCCTGCTGGGTCACAGCTTTGAAATGGCACAGGGCAGTAATGTGGAGCTCACGCTGCACACCGAAGCGGTTGATCTGATTCCGGAGGCGCTGGAATTTGCCCGGATGGGCGTGCTGCCTGCCGGAATGTACCGCAACCGCACCTACGCGGAAAACGCTGTGGATGGCGGCGATACGGAATTGGCGGTACAGGATATGCTGTACGATCCCCAGACCTCCGGCGGATTGCTGATTGCGGTGGCTCCGGAGGACGCAGAGGCGTTGTTTGTCGAATTGCAGGGCGCGGTACCCAGCGCGCAGAAAATCGGCACAGTGGGTGCTTATCGCGGCGGAAAACGCATTTTCCTGGAAAAATAAAAAAAGATGACAAGGGAGAGACTACATAACGAAGTAGTCTCTCCCTTCTTTGTAATCAGCCGGAATAATTGAATTGATAGGACAAATCAAAAATCATTTATTATGGAGGATTACACAATGAATAAGTACATTATTGATGAAAGAACAGGATTGAAATACGAACTTGTCGGAGATTATTACCTCATTGCCGGTGATGATGCCCCGGAAGAACGCACTATTGGAATTTGGGGACAGCGGCACGCACGATACTTGAAAAAAATCACAAAGTTTTGTATATGAATCTGCCATCATTGAGCGATATCGCCGCCGTGAAAGCAGCGTGGAAGAAGCTCTCATAGAAATGTATCTTGCCGGCGTATCTGTGCGCCGCGTGGAGGATATCACCGAAGCACTGTGGGGCAGATTGGCAATTTTTTTTGTACTCGTCATACTTTTCCGGATTGCCGCCGCAGGCACAAAGCGATAGAAGCATTATACCAGCCATAATAATAGCCAATAATCTTCTCATCGTTTTATTCCTCCAATAGTTTTGCAATTCTGTATGCCCTATTTTATCATCTGCTCGTCTGTTTCTTTGCCGAACACAATGTAGGGCATCGTGGCTTGCGCATAACCGACGATATTGGCAGAGGTGACATCACCGCCGACAACCTGTGTCAGCTCTTCTTCGTTCAATTCTTTGAGCTTATCGCTGAGAACTTTGTATTCTTCCTTGAGAACATTCAGTTCTTCTTTGGTTTTCATGGCATTTATCTCCTTTCGGATCCGGTGTTTCCAGTCCCTATGACAAGACGGGAGATCCCGATAAGCGGGGTTTGCTTTTGTGTATCCGATCCGTATATCATTAAAAAATTACTTTGGCGTTCTTATCGCTGCCAATGTCTTTTTTATAAGTTTGCAAAATATTTTTATCCTGTTCCGGGGAATTCTGGATAATGTTCTCATAATAATCCTTGGGAAGGAGCCCGCCGGTGACTTGCGCAAGCTCTTCATCGGTCAGCTCCGCAAGTTTTGCGTTCAGAGTTTCGACTTCCTCCTTGAGGGCGTTCAGTTCTTCTTTGGTTTTCATGGTTAAAAACTCCTTTTATTATGTGTTTTCGGAATTGCGCTTTCTATTCGGTGTCGGGGAATTACCGTCTGTCATTATAATCCGGCGGCCATGAAGCGGCACCGTTCACTTCGAACCAGCAAATGCCGGTACCTGCTCCGTCAATATAAAGATGTTGGCAACATCCGCATTCGCCCTTGGTAGAACAGACCCACCAGTGCCAATAAGCCGGGTGTTTGAAATAATTCGGGTAGGGCGCCATTTGAAATCCCGACCAGTTCTCCGAACCGAATCTTTTGAAGCAGTCCGTACCTGAATATACACGGGTATATTCTTTCCCACCAACTGTTGCGGTGCCTCCGCCGGTGACATTTTCCAAAGCCTCGTCTGAAAGTGGCGCGTCGTCCCGTTTCGGTTCATTGTGAAGCTCGGCGAAATACTTTTTCGCTTCCTCTTCGGTCATTTTGATGCCGCTTTCCTTTGCAATCGCAAGAAGTTCCTCTACCTCAAGACGGCAGATACGAAGATTTCAGATGCCGGATATTACGGAAGCGGTTCTTCGTGGCGGGGAATATCCGCAGCATCAGGGGCGGGGGAGCCATTCACGGAAGGAAAAATGTAGGGCTTGGGTATGTAAAAGGTGAAGGTCCCGATATCGCCGTCGCCGCCGGAGACCTGCGTAAGCTCGTCCTCGGCAAGCTCGCCTTCGGCGTGAAGCTCGGCAAAATACTTTGCAGCTTCTTCTTCGGTCAGTTCCATGCCGTTTTCTTTGGCAAGGGCAAGCAGTTCCTCGGGGCTCTTTGCACCTTTTGCTTTTTCAAGCTGTTCGTTTGTAAATTTCATGTCATTTGTCTTCATTGTGCTACCCTCTTTCTGTCATATCAGCAAGTCAACGATGCCACTCCAGGTAGGATGGTTTTTTATGAGTCTTTGGGCCAATGAACGAGCCATATCTTTTCCGCCTTGTTCATAAGCTGCTATGATTACTGTCCGTATATTCTCCGGCACAAATCCGTAAAAATTTTCAATATTCTTTTTTACGAATTCTATTTTCTCCTGCGTGGTCATTGTTCCGCCGGTAACATTATCAAGTTCAAAATCGTCGAGTTTTTCTTTATCTTTCATCGTGATAATCTCCCATTTATTTTTTCGAATCATTGTTTTTGGAGTAATTGCCGATAAAATCGCCGGTTATCCCGCCAATATTGAAACCGGAGACCGGGCCTCCTTTTGTATTATCACCGGAAAGCCCGCCGACTTGCATTTTCTCCGGCATGTTGCTACCGCCCGAATTCGTATCAATCTCGGGTTCTCCTGCCGCATTGACAAGTGAAAGGTCATCGTCCGAAAGCTCAACAGCATAGCGGATTTCGGTTTCCTGTATAAGCTTTTCCAGTTTTTCATTCTTTTCAAATCGCTGATAATCAAACAACTTTTTCAATTTGTTTTCCATTGCTTTGCTCTCCGTTTTAACAGAATACAATGATATGCATCAGTAGCTCACTCCGGGGATCTGGAACCATTGCGTCCACCTACCCGCAGCGATCGGCCGGGCAACAACGCCGGTCAATTCATTTTCTGCACTGATCGCCATTCCGTCCCCCACATATACTCCCACATGCCCGAACATATAGAGACCGAGTCCGGGTTGATTCGGTAACGATGAAATAGGGCCTTTCACAGATGCAGAGGCGAACATCGCCTCTGCATTACCGGCTCCACCGGCATAAGAAACGATGAGACCGGAAGCGTCTACGCTGCCCGGCGTCGTTCCGCCCCAAACATACTGCCAACCATCATTATACGCTTGCCATGCCCAGCTTGCCATGCCGGCGCCTGTACCACTGCCGCCGACGATCTGCTCTAATTCCTTTTCGGATAATTCTTTTTTGTTTTCCATGACTTTTCTCCTTGTTGTTTTCATCTGTTTATACGAAGGCGTTTGAAAAATGGCTACTGATTTTCAAAAAATTCTTTTATTTTTTCAAACGCCTTATTCTGCAATACTTTCACATAGGCATAGGAGATGCCCATATTTCCGGCAATTTCTTTCAGCGTCTTGCCGGAATAGAAGCGCAGAATGATGATATCCCGTTCCCGTTCCTCAAGGCTTTCGAGTGCGTTTGCGAGTGTCTCAAGCATTTCCGCGTTGCATACTTCATCTTCCACAGAATAGCCGTCGTCCTGTGATTCGGGTATTTCCTCAAAAGACCGACGGGTACGAAACCAGTCCGTCAGGGTGTTTCGGGTGATCGTATAGATCCATGTGGAAAGGGAAGCCTTGCGTTCGTCAAAGGTGTCCAGTTTTTCATAGACCTTTAAGAATACCTCGTTAGTCAGGTCTTCCGCATCCTGCGCAGAGTTGATTTTTGAGCGTATATAGCCGCAGACCCTACCGTGATAATCACGGTAGATTGCTTCTTTTTGTGTATCGGTTATCACAGCAAGTTCCTTTCTCTTTTACTCCGCATCAATATCCAACCGCTGCCGCTCCACAAGCCCCGCAAAGTAGCCGTTCTTTGCGATCAGTTCATCGTAAGTTCCATCTTCTACAATCTTTCCACCATCAAGATAGATGATGCGGTCGGCGTGCTGAATGGTGGAAAGGCGGTGGGCGATGACGATTCTCGTACATTTGAGGGAGTCAATGGCCTCCGACACCTTCTTCTGTGTGATATTGTCCAAGGCGCTGGTAGCCTCGTCAAACATTAGAATTTTCGGCTTCGGTGCGACGGCCCTCGCTATCATCAACCGTTGTCTCTGACCGCCGGAGATGCCGCCCTGTCCCTCGCAGATGATAGTGTGCATCCCCATGGGCATTCTTCGGATGTCATCCGCGATAGAGGCGATCTCCGCCGCTTCCCACGCCTCATCCATGGTGAGCTGGGGCGCGGTGATGACAATGTTGGAATAGATATCGCCCAGAAACAGCTTACCGTCCTGCATCACAGAACCGATCTTTCTGCGGAGAGATTCCAGATCAATTTTAGCGATGTCTTTTTTGTCGAAGAAAATGCTGCCCTTTTGCGGTGTCTCAAAGCCAAGCAGCAGACGCATCAGCGTGGATTTGCCGCAGCCGGTGGAGCCCACGATGGCCAGATATTCGCCGGGCTTGATCTTCAGCGACAAGTCATCAATCACATTGGGCATGGACTCGTCATAGCGGAAGGAAATGTGTGAAAGCTCGATGCCGCCCCGCAGCGATGCGATATTTTCTTTCCCGCCGTGGGTTTCCGGCTCTGCCTCCATAATAGGCTTTGCCATTTCCAGCGTCGGCTTGATGTTGGCAACCGTTACGGCGATTGATACGACCGACATAAATGCACCGGAAATCATACCGTATGCGGTATTGAAGGCGTAATAATCGGCAATGCCGACTTGATGATTGATTGCAATCCAATAAAGCATCAGTGTACCGATCAGAGACAGCGCAAGCGATATTGTTTCGCTGAGCTTCAGGAACATCGGCGGATTATATTCGAGACTTGCTTCCTTGGAATACTCTCTTGCCCAGCGGGAAAACATCCGCTTTTCCGCGCCGGCCAGCTTGATCTTCTGAATACCTGTGATCGTGGAATATGTAAGGCCGCTTGTCTTTGCGGAAAGCTCCATCTTTTCGCGTGTGATCTTCATCTGTGTAAAGGTTGTGATCAATGAAAGGACGATCGTTGCGATCGTAATTGCCAGGGACGGTATGACGAGCGAGGGCGCAAATACAAAAATCTGCCCAATGTAGATGAGTGAAAACAGCGAAGTCAGCCCCGTCATGCCGATGGTGTTAAAAAGTGTGGAGCACAGCGCCTGCACATAGCTTGACCGCTGCGACAATTCGCCGGCGGAGTACTGCCGGAAAAATGACGGTGGCAGACTCATCATGCGGTTCATCACTGCCGCCTGCACCGCGATATTCTGCTTGATGCCGATACGGGAATTGATGAGGCTCTGATATGCACCGAAGCAAAGCTGGCTGATGGAAAAGCAGACCATGAATACAGCAAGGGACAAAAGCACCTGCAAGCTGCCGGACTCCAACACGTCGCTGAACAGCCAGCGGGTGAACAGCGGGGACAGCAGTCCCAGCGCGGCGGATAGTCCCATCAAAACCAGATACAGCACGATATCTGAGACGCTTAACTGCTGCACCATGAATTTCAGCAGGTCGCCCATCGTCAGCGCCTTGAGCGGCAGCGGCTCGTAGAAGCATACCGCTTCCTTGTCCAAAAGCTGCTCATTCTTTCTGTTCATTTTGATCTGCTTTCCGGTTTTGATATCAATGAGCCGGTAACCGGAGAGTTTTCCCGGGAGCAATGCGACGGCAGAGCCGTCCTCCTTTAATGTTCCGAGCATGGCTCCCACCGCATGGTGATACCAGCCCTTGTCCAGCGTAACGGTGCGGCTCTTGATGCCAAAGGGACGCATCCGGTATTCGATCTGTTCGTCTATTGTCTTAATCTGGGACGGAAGCTCCTCGCTTTTTGCCTTGCAGTGATAAAATTTCAGTATTTCCTCTATTGCGGAAGCGGCGATCTCATTCTGGCTGAGCGCGTCGCGCAGCCGTGTTCCCATGACCGCACCGGCAATGGAATCGATGGCGTCCGCAAAATCAGCGTTGTCGGACTCCTCACGATATCGTAATTGTTCTTCAAACCAACTCATTTGCTGCCACCTCCTTATTCCGCCGTGACAAGGTCGCGGTAGATCTCACTGCTTTCCATCAGCTCTTTGTGCGTACCGCGATCCTTGATCTCGCCGTGCTCCATGACGATGATCTCATCGCAGGAGCGAATGGTGGACAGCCGATGCGCGATGACAATACAGGTAATGCCTCTGTCGCGCACAGCCTTCACCAGCGCATACTCGGTCTTTGCATCCAGCGCACTGGTGGCCTCGTCGAGGATCACGATAGTCGGGTCCTGTGCCAAAGCCCGGGCGATCTCAAGGCGCTGCCGCTGTCCGCCGGAAAAATCCTTCCCGCCCTCGATCAGCCTGTGCTGATACCCCTTCGGGCGCTCCATGATATCCTCGTGGATCTGCGCATCGTGGGCCGCGAGGATCATTTCAAAATCTTCGATGCTGTCATCCCACATTTTAATATTGTTGGCGATAGTATCTTCAAAAAGAATAATGTCCTGATCGACCACGGCAACAGAACCGCGGAACACGCTTTTCGGGATTTGTTTCATCGGCTTCCCGTCGAACAGAATCTCACCGCTCCACGGCTGATACAGGCCGGAGATCAGCTTGGACATGGTGGATTTGCCGCAGCCGGAAGCTCCAACAATGGCAACGCTCCTACCGGGTTTCAGCGTCATGTTGAAGTCTTTTATCAGTGGCTCGGCAAGCGGAGAATAGCCAAACACAAGGTTTTTGATCTCCACATTGCCGGACAGCTTATTAAGCGCCTCTGCAGAACCGGTTTCATCAAAAACAACATCGTCGGGATATTCCATTACATCGTCTACCCGTTCCATTTGTGTTCTCATTTCCTGCAAGGTCTGCCCTGCGGAAACGAGCGTCATGGCAGGGGACATAAAGGATGCCAAAAAGCCCTGAAACGCCATGATCATACCAACGGTGAACTTTCCCTGCATGGTCAGCCACACGCCGAGAAACAGCACGGCGTTATTGGCAAGGGTGGAGACGAACTGCGGGATCATACCGAGGTACTGATTTAATTTCAGAAATTTCACCTGTTGCGTATTGACGCTGGCCTGATAGCCCGACCACTTTTTGAAATACCCGTTCTCCGCGCCGGATGCCTTGATCGTTTCGATCATTTCGATTCCGGCGACTGTGGCAGCGCCGAGCTTTGCGCTGTCCCGCATGGACACGCGGGTCACATTGATGCGCTTTTTGGATATGTACTGCGACACAACGGCATTGATCGCGAGTGAAGCAAGGCCGATGACGGTCAATATTACGCTGTAGCGCAGCATGACCACGAAATAGAACGCCATCATCACCGTGTTCAGCAAAAGCGGTGCGAAGGTGCCGATCAGCGTATTGGCAATGGAGGCATTGGAGTCCTGCCGCCCCTGAATATCTCCCGCCATGCGCTGAGAGAAAAACTTCATGGGCATTTTAAGAACTTTCCACATATAGGCGGCATTGCCCACTGCCGCCATTTTTCCATTGATGCGCAGAGAATAGACTGCCTGCAAAGCGGACATGACGATCTGTATGATATTAAATCCTCCGAGGAACAGGAGAAACGGCGTCGTCCATGCCAGATCCTTACCGGTCAACAGATGGTCGAGGAATACGCGGGAAA
This sequence comes from Candidatus Cacconaster stercorequi, assembly GCA_018064925.1. Lineage (GTDB taxonomy): Bacteria > Bacillota > Clostridia > Oscillospirales > Oscillospiraceae > Vescimonas > Vescimonas stercorequi. The sequence continues at coordinate 13,096 of JAGHUH010000006.1, forward strand.
AAGCAGGCTGGACAAAGCCCATCAGCGCTGCGATCATACCGGTCAACACGGTAAACGCGATGGCCGTGCCGGTGCCCTTGAGACGCTTTGCGGCAAAGGACAGCATACTCTTGGGCTTGCCGGAGGGTACAAAAGCCCCTGTCGGTTCAAATTGGAGGCAAATCCCCGTGAAGGATTCGTCAAAGGTCTCCATCGAAACATGATACGAACCTTTTGCGGGGTCGTTGAGATATGCCTTGCCGCCCTTAAACCCGTCCAGCACCACAAAGTGATTGAAATTCCAGTGGATGATGCAGGGAAATGTGCCATTTTCTTTCAGCGTCTCCGGCTCATAACGATAGCCCTTGGCATCCAGTCCGTAAAATCTGGCAGCCTTCAGCACATTGCGCGCATTGGAGCCGTCCCGGGACACGCCGCAATCCTCCCGAACCTGCTCCAGCGGGATCCATTTATTGTAATATGCCAAAATCATACAAAGGCTTGCCGCGCCGCATTCCAGTGCTTCCAGCTGCATGATGACCGGAACCTTGGCAACGCCCTTTGTGATCGGCTGTTTTATCTTTTCTGCCATGTCTGTGACCTCAATTAAGAACAAATGATAGCGGCTTGTAGCTTTCCACAACCACTTTTCCTTCATAAAATCCGTCTGGCAAGGAGTTACCGACAGTAAGTATGCAAATATACCCTTTATCGTTTTTTTCACCGATCGTTTTGATAACGGTTTCCTGATTTCCGAATTTAACGGTTTGACCGACTTTGACAGAAGAAATGTCTTCCTCGGCAATCGTGCAGACAGCTTGCCCGTTTTCTATACGAACAGATGCCGGCACCGTGCTGTCTATATGGCCGAAAACACCCCACACACAAGCTCCGGCCAAAAGCACGATCACGCTGATGAGCAGCAGCCATACGCCCGGATTGGACACACGGATATAATCGTCAAGGCTTTCCGGGGATTTCACCTTATCCAAACTTTTCTGTCTGAAGATTTCTTCACTCATTTTTATGTTCTCCTTGTTTCATTATTTCTTCGAGGAGTTAATGTGCAGGTATCCGTATGATTTTTTCTCGGGTCGACAGGCTTCTTCGCATCTGCGGGTATTACCCACGATCTGCCGAACCGGCTCACGCCGGGAATACGTCCCGCCTGACAGAGCTTATGTACGCGGC
>JAGHUH010000007.1 GCA_018064925.1 Candidatus Cacconaster stercorequi
CGCAGGCCGCCCTTGTAGGGGCCGATAGCACCGTTGAACTGGCAGCGCCAGCCGCGGTTGGTGTGCCACTGACCATTGTCGTCGCACCACACAACACGGAAGGTGAACATACGCTCGGGCTCGGTCATACGACCCAGCAGGTCAACCTTCTCATACTCGGGATGAGCGTCGATGACGGGCTCCAGAGAGGTCAGAACTTCCTCAACAGCCTGAACGAACTCGGGCTCGCTTGCATGCTTGGTACGCACATTTTCCAGAGTGCTAGCCAGATAAGCATTCATAATAATTTGCCTCCTCAAAATTTATTCCATTTGGAATGTGTATGACGGATTCCAATCGTTCCATCAACAATGATAATAGCACCAATTCCACAATTTCTCAAGTCAATTGTGGACAAATCCCAGTTTTCAATTCGTAAAAAATCTGTCACTATTTTTGTGCATTTTGTAGATTTTTCTTTTTTTAGATTCTTATGCTGTTTTCGCCATGATTACCGCGATTGATTGCCGACACGACACGGTGCCCTTGCCCCAGCAGCAGTCGCCGGCGCAGGTCTTGTTCTTCAGCTTGGCCGGCTTGTTCTACTCCGTCAGACGCTTTGCTATTCCAGTTCAGCCTGCGTTCCGACTATCAAATCAATACGCGTTTTTCCATGTAGTCCCAGAAGGTGTTGATCATGTTGCGCTCATTTATGACGAATGCCGTCTTCGGTGCGTCCGACTTCGCCATGATAGCGCCCATGTCCTCCTTTACATAGAGCAGCGTGTTGTCCGCAAGGTCGCTGACAAAATGCACCTTCAGATTCTCGTACTGTTTTTCCAGCTGCCGCAGTCGCGCTATGTGCATGCCATACTGTTCCTTCGTGTATGTATAATCACCGGCAGAGAACAGTTCACGCATGGGCGGATGGAGCGTGGCCGGTGTGAAATGGGCACACTCCGGATCCAACAGCACCAGAGAAAGGTGCTGCTTTTTTATATGTTTCCTGAACACGGATAGGCTTCGTTTCCATTGCGGAAGCAGCATTTCGTTTCCGGTTTGTTCCGAAAGCGTCAGGACAAGCCTTTCCGGCATGGCAAAAAGCGGCGGCATAGCACAGCAGAGGTAAGCATCCCCCTCCGCCTCAGCCAAACTCTCGGCAGTTCTTTGGAATACCTCCACATCGCGCCCGGTAAAAATGCGCATCAACGGGCGGCAGAGGGCAAAGTAGCGCTGATACTCCACAGTCAGTGCGTTCAGCGCTGCCCGGTCAGTGAGAAAAAGGTTCAGCATCCCATCGGTATCCTGCTGCACGGAGGAGGATACAACTGCCGCCGTATTCGGGGCGATAAACATCGTGCGCTGAAATACTCCGTCCCTGAGACGCGGATAGCAGTATGGTTCTATCATGCCGGTCATGTAAATGGGAATCCACTTGGTGACGGCCTCCAGCATCTCGTTCATGTCACGGGATACCGTGTGGATAATCTTCACCCGGTTCCCCTTCAGGATCACCTTTGTGAAAAGCTCCGCCCAGCGTGCGGCAAACACGGCGTCCTCATAGAGCCACGCCATGTTTTCATCGGAAAAAAGCAACAGCGTCTGCGGTTTTTCCTCCCGCAGGATCATCATGAAAAACTGCTCTACAGCCTTTCGTTTTCCCGCGTTGCCGTATAAATATGCTGCATACTTCTGTGGCATTTCCGCAGCCGGAAAGTCCGCAGAAAGGGAGATCGGTCGTGAAGCGAGACGGGAAAAGCCGGAAATCAGCCTGCCTGTTGGCGCTGAGGTATCCGCCTCCTGCTCCAAAAGCCACTGCTCCAGATACAGCGCCGTGCTTTCCGGGGAAGCAAGAGCGGCGCTGCTGATGCCGGTCAGCTTTTGCAATGCATTGATCTGATACTCTTTTGTGATATGTCTCGTCAGGTAACGGCACATATCCACTAAATACGCATGCTTTTTCGGCAGAGGCCGTGCGCCGGAGCGCAGCCGCCCGATATGCGAGGGATTCATATTGACATCCCGTCCCAGCAGGCTGTTGGAAACCTCCGCAATATTCATCAGCGCATCAAACCTCTCGGCAAACATACGCACACCTCCGCATTCCGTTTTTTCTGATGATAGCACACCATTTGAATGATGACAAGAATCTTGGCATAATTTGTGCCATCAATTTGGCACATCCATTTTAACAAAGTATATTGTTTTCTCTGCGACCACAGGTAAAATTTATTATGGATAGATGTAATAACCTTGAACGGACAGGGAGGTGCGAATATGCAGATTCTCATTAGGCGGGACAATTTCTCAGCTGACTGTTATGAGCTTCAAATCGGAGATGCTGCTCTTGCGTTTGCGGGAAAGAACGACTCATTCACCCTGCCATATTCGGCGGTAAAAGACTTCAGTATCACGCAGGACAGGCGGGGAAAAGCCTACTTCACCACGCTTAGTTCCGGCAGAATGCTTGAGGGACAAATACTGGAACCGAAAGAAATTGATTCGTTTACTGCGGCGCTCAAAGAGAGGTTGGACGGCGTCATCAATATTGAAGTCAGAAGATAATTGTTAAACTATTACAATATACGAAAATCACCGTATAAAGTGGAGGTCTTTCATCATGAAAAGAGCAATCAGTATCCTATTAGCGATAACACTGCTATTTACTCTGGCAACCGGATGCGGCCAAAAGGAAGCCGAAAGTTCCGTAACAGAAGTGAAGGTAACACTTCCCTGTTCCACAGGGACAAGAGCCATTGTGGAAGGCGAGGCTGTCATTGCTACGCAGGCATATCTTCTGGCAAGAGCCTATTTTGAAAAACTGGAAACCTACGATATGGATTCCTTCCATGCGCAGGAGTATCGTGACCTTTTGGCAAAAGCGTTGGAAGCGTTTCAGATCGCTGAAGCACTCTGCGATTCCTTTAAAGGCCATGCCGGTGCTTTGGCCAAGATGGAGGAAAATGAATCCGCACAGAATGCGTCCGCACAGCAGGAGAAAGCAGCTTATGAGCTGCTATCTGTGTCCACCGACAGCGTTTGGTCTTCCTCATTTGTTCCTGTCGCATATGCAGCGGAAGAGAAATCACCGGCCGTCCGATACGCAGAAGAACTCACAAAGACCTTTGATCATGCGAAAAACGGCCAGAAGCTGAAAGCGGTGGCAGAGAAATACGGCACAGATGTGAAGAAGGCCAAGGCCATGCTGGATCAGGCACAGGCAATTCTCGAAGGTGCCGCATATGAAAAGCAGGCTGCTTTTGAAAACAAATGTTATGAGGTAGCCGTGGAGACGAAGGCAGCAGCCTCCACGATTGGCTTCGGTGTTGCGGTGGCTGCAACCGGTGGTATCGCCGCAGGCGGTGTCTCGGCAGCAGGAATCATGGAAGCTGGCGGCCTTGCGTTCAGCGGCGTGAGTGCAGTCATTGACATGGGGACAGCCGTGACGATTCATACCACGCACGGCGAAGGAAACGAATATACCACCGCATGGGAAAAGACGGCCGAAATGGTTGCGCCTGTGTCCACAGTTTTCGCCATCGGCGGCGGGATTCAGAACATCAAGGATTTCAGAGATCCCGAAAAAGCGGCAGAAGCGATCGACAACGCGGCGCAGGCATTTTTGGTCGGATTGGGTCTTGCAAGAGATTATGTCCAGGATGGTACAGTGCTGGGTGTGAGCTCCAACATCATAGACGGTTACCGGGAAATCATCGTCCGTTCTGCTGATACAGCAACCCCCGAAGCTGCAAAGGAAGTACTGATGCAGACGGGAATCAGTGAGGAGGCACTGGATGTTACAAGCACCCAGCAGCCACAGGACGGACATCTCGGCGCAGAGGCAGATGTCTACATCGAGGCTATGGGCGCACTTGCAGACCCCGAGAATCCCATCAACATGGATGCCGTCCTGAAAAATGTGGATCAGGCTTTCTCGGATCGTGCAGCAGACGAAGGCACAGATGTTGGAGATGTGACGGAGCCCGTGACGGATCCTGCGACGCAGCCTGCGTCTGATGATCCTGCCGCTCCCCACGAAACCGAACCGAATGATACAGAGAATAAGGTTCCTGCGGACAAGGAGGTACTGCCTGCCGCTGATGTTGTCGGCACATATGCATTCCCGGGTGCGGACGATACATGGACACAAACGGTTACAATGCAAGACGATACGCATTTGAAGTTTACAGACGATGATGGGGCAGCCATTGTCGGCCGCTACAACGAAAAAACGGGCGTTTTCTCCTACAGTGACGAGAATGGAGATTTTACGGTTTCCATCAAGGTCACTTTTACGAGAGCAGGAAACGGCATCAAGGCAGATATGGTGCTGACTTTGGCCGGCGAAACAGCAACTTCTTCAGCGATGAAAGAATAACAGTTTTTGAAAGGGCGTGTTTTCATGATCGGAAGACAGGTAATCAAGACCAATCAGGCGTTTACATTAGAAGAACTGGAGCAGTTCATGAAAAAGCATTGGGACAGGGAGCAGTACAATGATTTTGTCGTTGGCCGCCCCACTCCGGCCTCGATCGAAAAATATATCCTGCTGCCGGCCACAGAGCGCTTTATGGTCATCGTATATCCCCGTAAGGCCGGCGGAGTGTTTCACCGGGATAACAAGGTTGTCCTTGCCGTGTGTGACACACCGAAGGGGGCGGAGATGGAAATCTTCAGATCCATCCATTCGCATAATGTATTCTTCGGCGCGTGGAAGATCGACAAGACGATATCGATGGAAGAAGAACGCAAGGGGCCTGCAGAGGAGGCGCTTCAAAACTACTCCTCGTATATGAGGAAACTTCTTAACGCAGGCGGCTATATGCTGTAACGGAAAAGAACAGTACCTGAAGGTTGAACAGAAAAACAATATTGACCGGGATTGGGAAATCCCTGAAAAACAAATCGGAGGGGATCATTATGCTTAAAAGAATGCTCTCGTTGATACTTGCTCTTTTGATGTGTCTGAGTCTGGCTGCCTGCGGCAATGGCACAAATTCCGGAAATGAGGACGCGGCACCGGAGAGCTCCACACAGGCAATCGACGGTACAACCGATGACGGCCAGGATCTGCAGGATGAGACAGTTGTGCAGGGCGAAACGGTAAATGACGCCGTTGATGATCGTACCGCAGAACTGACAGCCCCCATTATGGAATGGTGGGAGCTATATAACCCCAACGGTTTTGATACCGTAACCGCCGTGATTTCCAATCCGAATGATGTCCCGATTGATGTGACATACGATCTTGTGTACTACAAAGACGGAGAAGAAGTTGCCAGAAATGAATCGTTCTGCAACTCTGCTATTTTACCGAGTCATAAAGATATCATCTGGGCAAATGCTGATATTCCCGCAAGTACAGACGCAGACGACATAAAGATGGAGAACATCACGGTTTCGAAATCATATTATGCTCCCATCGATGGCACATACGAATATGTCGGAACAACAGACGGCAAAGCATATTTTGACTTTGCATTTGAAAGTAAGCCCACGCTGGCGACCATCACCTTCCTTTTATATAGCGATGACAACAAAAACGGACAGTTTGATCAGGGTGAGATCGTTGTGACCAGTATTGCCTCCCTTACGGAGCAAACTGGCAGCGTGTATTTTGAAACCAGCGGCTATTCGTATACAGACTACGAAGTATTCTTCACAGCATACTAATGCTCATGCTTTTACCGGTGCATTTTTTATCAGCAAAAAGAAGACATAACCCAAAAAACGGCAGCGCATATATAGGCGATGATGGAGAATAGCTCCGCCACCGAGTCCGTGTACTTTGCTGACCGTATGCCGGATTAACGAACCGTACAGGGCCATGTCAAGGGTCAAGATAAGCGGAGGCTAACGCCTCCGCCCTTGACATGCCCTCATAGCATTGTTTTCTTGTCAGAAAGGCGGCAGCAGCTTCCGCCGCTCCCGCCTCATAATATTTTGCTCTGTTTTGCACCGCCACGGCCTCTGTCCCGGTAGCGGAGAAACGGGTGTCCGGTGAATCCGTCAGCTCTCTTCCCTCGCTGTCCCGCGCCACCGCCGAACGCTTTACTTTTCTCTCTCCAGTTCTCTCCTCAATTCGATTGCTTTCCCCAGAATGTCGCTCTCCGTCAGGCTGTTGTCCTCGTGATCCACCAGCCATCTTGCCATTTTCATCGCTGTGTCCTCCGAATCGTTCATCAGCCCGTAAACTGCGAGTATTGAATCGTCGCTCTGGCTCTGGAGCAGCAATGCGTCTATTAAGATCCTTTCTATCTTGTCCTCCATTTTTTCTTTCCTCCGACACTTTATCTTTAAATTTTTTATTCGCAGAAACATCAATCTTCTCTGTCACCAAACCATACATATTCCCCTCAATAGTGACAATATATCTATATTTTTTCCCTCTGGAATTTTCCACAATAAACTGCGAATGGAACATTTTCCCTTCTTCTGCACTCTTTGACAACTTTTGTACATTTTCATGGAATTGCTGGAATTCCTTGCTGTCCATGCTATACACTCTCGCAAGTTGCCTTCCTGTCCAGTTTACATCATTCATGTCTCCAAGGTCAATCAATTCCTCATGGTAAAATACGCCAATGTTGTTTTTGTCCTTTGAAAAAGTTTTTTCGGTATGACCTTTGCGGCTCATCTTCACCCCGCCACCCGTGGCGGTGTTTTTTTTGCCCTCAGGCGGGCCGCGCTTGCGCTCACGCTGCTGCTCCACCTCACCCCGGGCCGTGTCCAGCATCTCGCCGTATTCCTCGGCAAGCGTGTCCAGCTTGCCCTCGAACTTGTTCATGCCGCCCATGGCGTCGCAGATGATCTCCTCTTCGCTCTCCCTGTCCAGCATCTCGGCACCATATGTCCCGGTCTTCCGGCATCTCCCTCCGTGTGGAAGATTCCAATATTTCAACTGACGCTTCTGGCGTAAGCTGCGGGAAATTTTTCTTCACATTCAGCGCTTGATTGATGGGTCTTCTTTTCTTTTGCCCCGAGCAATGTCGCAATCGCGTATTGACTTTTACACGATACCTATTATAATGTTGTAGGAAAGTTTTTCTTCTTTCCCACCACACGAAAACCAGCTTGCCAAATGGCGGCAGAAGGAGTTTTTACCATGGCTACTTATCCCATGACCGTGGCCGGTGTGCAGCGCGAGCTGCCCATCTGCAAAGTGACCGATGACCTGTATATCGGTGCATTCATCTGCTTCGGCGATGCCGAGCTGACCGTTGCCTGCGCCCGTGAGCTGCTCAAGCTCATCCCCGCCGAGGAATATGACTACATCTTTACCGCCGAGGCAAAGAGCATCCCCCTGATCCACGAGATGGCTCGTCAGTCCGGCGCCAAGAAGTATTTTATCGCCCGTAAGGGTCCCAAGGCCTATATGCCCGACCCCATTTCCGTGGATGACCAGTCCATCACCACCGCCGGCGTACAGAAGCTGTATCTGGGCCGCGACGATGCCGATCTGATCCGCGGCAAGCGCATCCTGATTATGGACGATGTGATCTCCACCGGCGGCAGCCTGCTGGCCATGGAGGCACTGGTGGCCGCAGCCGGCGGCACCGTAGCCGGCAAGATCGCCGTGCTGGCCGAGGGCGGCGCCGCTGACCGCACGGACATCAAGTTTCTGGAAAAGCTGCCCGTGTTCAACGCCGACGGCACCGTAAAGGACTGAATTGACCTGCCGCAAATTCCCTGACAGCACACCTGTCAGGGAATTCTTTTGTTTTCTTTTACCAAGTCTTACCTTTTCAGGATATCCAATTTATGGAAAAATCTGTTTTTTTCTGAAAGCTGTTCACAATTCCTGCAAACTGTGGTACATTTATAATGAAAAAATGGTAGCATTTATCAATTCGCAACTTTCAGGAGGTCTTAACGATGATTCAATTGACTGACCACGGTGTCTATCTGGTAAACGGCATCCCGCAGACGGATGCCCCCCTCTCCGCTGACGAAGCCCGGCGTGAGACCATGGCCTGGCAGATCCTGCAGGCACATAACACCTCCGATGACCCCATGCAGCTTCGCGTCCGTTTTGATGCCATGGTGTCCCACGACATCACCTATGTCGGCATCATTCAGCAGGCTCGTGCCTCCGGTATGAAGGAGTTTCCCATTCCCTATGCCCTGACCAACTGTCACAATAGCCTGTGCGCCGTGGGCGGCACCATCAACGAGGATGACCATATGTTCGGTCTGTCCGCCGCCAAGAAGTACGGCGGAATCTATGTGCCCGCCAACCAGAGCGTCATCCACTCCTACGCCCGGGAGGAGCTGGCCCGCTGCGGCGCCATGATTTTGGGCTCCGACTCCCATACCCGCTACGGTGCACTGGGCACCATGGCCGTGGGCGAGGGCGGTCCGGAATTGGCCAAGCAGCTTTTGAAAAACACATGGGATGTGCCCATGCCGCAGGTGGTGCTGGTCTATCTCACCGGCAAGCCCCGCCGGGGCGTCGGCCCCCACGATGTGGCCATCGCACTGGTGAAGGCCACCTTTGAAAGCGGCTTTGTCAACAACAAGGTGCTGGAATTCGTCGGTCCCGGCATCCGGGAACTTCCCATCGACTTCCGTAACGGCATTGATGTGATGACCACGGAAACCACCTGCCTCAGCTCCATCTGGGAGACTGACGAGGTGACCCGCAGCTTCTACGAAATCCATCAGCGTCCGCAGGATTATCGGGAACTGCATCCCGGCAGAGTTGCCTACTATGACAAAATGATCACCATTGCATTGGACAAGGTGGAGCCCATGATCGCTCTGCCATTCCACCCCTCCAACGCCTGGACGATCCACGAATTTCTGGACAACGCCGAGGAAATTCTCAAGAGCGTGGAGGCGGATGCCGCCAAGCGCTTCCCCAAGGCCAACATCCGTCTGACCGACAAAATACACGACGGCGGTGTGTGGGCCGATCAGGGCATCATTGCTGGCTGCTCCGGCGGTCTGTTCGACAATATCACCGAGGCCGCCGACATCATGCGCAACGGCTGCACCGGCAGCGGTGCATTCAACTTTTCCGTGTACCCCACCTCCGTTCCCGTATCACTGGAGCTGATGAAGGTGGGCGCCACCGCACAGCTGCTGCAAAGCGGCGCACTCATCAAGCCCAGCTTCTGTGGTCCCTGCTTCGGCGCCGGTGATGTACCTGCCAACAACGGACTCTCCCTGCGCCACACCACCCGCAACTTCCCCAACCGCGAGGGCTCCAAGCCCGGTGAGGGGCAGTTTGCCGGCGTGTGCCTGATGGACGCCCGTTCTATCGCCGCCACCGCTCGCAATGGCGGCAAGATCACCGCCGCCACCGATGTGGACTATGCGCCGGTGCACCATGACTATCATTTTGATAAGACCGTATACGAAAATCGCCTGTACTATGGCTTCGGCAAGGCCGATCCCAGCGTGGAACTGGTCATGGGACCCAACATCACCGACTGGCCCAAAATGTATGATCTGAGCGAAAACCTGCTGGTGGAGCTGGCCGCCGTCATCCATGATCCCGTCACCACCACCGACGAGCTGATCCCCTCCGGCGAGACCTCCTCCTATCGCTCCAATCCCCTGCGTCTGGCGGAGTTCACCCTGTCCCGCCGGGTACCGGACTATGTGCCCCGCGCCAAGGCCATCGCCGCCATGGAAGCACAGCGCCGCAATGGCGAATGTCCCGCCGCACTGCGCGAGCTTCTCTCCCGCGTGGGCGATGCCGATGCGCTGATGAGCAATACCCAGTTCGGCTCCTGCGTGTTCGCCAACAAGCCCGGTGACGGTTCCGCCCGTGAACAGGCCGCTTCCTGCCAGAAGGTACTGGGCGGCTTTGCCAACATCTGCTATACCTTCGCCACCAAGCGCTATCGCAGCAACTGCATCAACTGGGGCATCCTGCCCTTTACGCTGGATGAGGACACGCCCTTCCCCTACGAAACCGGCGACTGCGTGTTCGTCCCCGGCATCCGTCAGGCCATCGAGCAAGGCACGGAGGATATCCCCGCCAAGGTCATCCGCCAAAATGGCACCGTGGAGAGCATTCTCCTTCATGTTAAGGGGCTCACCGATGATGAAAAGGACATTCTGCTCTCCGGCTGTCTGATGAACTACTACGCCAAGCAGATGAAGGAGTAAGGAGGCATCACCCATGGAAAAAATCAAAATGCACACGCCGCTGGTGGAGATGGACGGCGATGAAATGACCCGCATCCTGTGGCAGATGATCAAGGATGAGTTGATCCTGCCCTTTGTGGAGCTGAAAACGGAATACTATGATCTGGGTCTGCTGCACCGCAACGAGACCCGCGATCAGGTCACCGTGGATGCCGCTAACGCAACGCGCCGTCTGGGCGTTGCTGTAAAGTGCGCTACCATTACACCGAATAAACAGCGCATGGAGGAGTATCCCCAGCTGACCGAGATGTGGAAAAGTCCCAACGGCACCATCCGCTCCATTCTGGACGGCACCGTGTTCCGTGCCCCCATCCTGATCGACTCCATTCACCCTGTGGTGAAGAATTGGAAAAAGCCCATTACCATTGCCCGTCACGCCTACGGCGATGTCTACAAAAGTGTGGACATGGTCACCAATGAACCGGGCACCTGCACCATGACTTTCCACGGCGAGAGCGGCGCAGAGCGGACACTGACCGTGCAGACGGTGGACGGCCCCGCCGTGTGGCAGGGCGCCCACAACAAGGAAAAAAGCATCCGCTCCTTTGCCCGCGCCTGCTTCCAGTACGCCATTGATACCCGTCAGGATCTCTGGTTTTCCACCAAGGACACCATTGCCAAGATCTATGACGGCGAATTCAAGAAGGTGTTCGAGGAGGAATTTGAGACCTACCAAGCAAAATTCGAGGAACTGGGCATCACCTATTTCTATACCCTCATCGACGATGCCGTGGCACGCGTCATTCGCAGTGAGGGCGGCTTCATCTGGGCCTGCAAGAACTATGACGGGGATGTGATGAGCGACATGGTGTCCACCGCCTTCGGCTCGCTGGCCATGATGACCAGCGTGTTGGTGGCACCCGACGGCACCACCGAATTCGAGGCCGCCCACGGCACCGTCACCAAGCATTACTATAAGCACCTGCAGGGCGAGGCCACCTCCACCAATCCCATGGCCACCATCTTTGCCTGGTCCGGCGCTCTGCGCAAGCGCGGACAATTGGACGGCCTTGCTGATCTGGCCGCTTTTGCCGACAAACTGGAGCAGGCCTGCTTTGACACACTGCGTGAGGGCATCATGACCAAGGATCTGGTAGGTCTGGTGGACGAGGGAACGCCCGTCACTGCCGTCACCAGTGCCGCGTTCATTGCCGCCATTCGCAGCCATCTGGAGAAGGAGGTCTGAACCGTGGAACCCGCAAAGCTGTTAGATGTCCTGCATCTGGCGGAACAGCTGAAAGATACTACCCGCCACGCCTACACCACCAATGGGCGGCACGAAAGCGTTGCCGAGCATAGCTGGCGCATCACGCTGTTTGCTTATTTCCTGCGGGATGAGTTTCCGGAACTGGATATGGATAAGGTGCTGCGGATGTGCCTGATCCACGATCTGGGCGAGTGCTTCACCGGCGACATTCCCTCCTTTGAAAAGACCGCCGCCGATACCGCCCGGGAGGACAACGCCCTGCTGGACTGGGTTGCCTCCCTTCCCGCCCCGTACAGCGCCGATATGGCGGCGCTGTATGCCGAGATGGACGCGCTTCAGACGCCGGAGGCCAAGCTATACAAGGCACTGGACAAGCTGGAGGCGGTCATTCAGCACAACGAGTCCCCGTTGGATACCTGGATTCCGCTGGAGTACGAGCTGAATTTGACTTACGGCAATGAAAATGTGGCGCACTCCCCGTACCTCACCGAGTTGCGCAGGGCAATTCTGAACGAAACCGAGAAAAAGCTGCAAGAGTGCATTTAGCGAAGCATCACAGCCCCGCAGAGTCGAAACGCTCTGCGGGGCTGTCTGAATGGAAAATATTTTTTGTTTTTCCCAAAAAAGTACTTGCAGTTTTCAAAGAAGATGCTATAATAATTGTGTTGTTGATATGCACCATTAGCTCAGTTGGTAGAGCACCTGTTTCGGCTTGCACCGAATACCTTGATGTGCCACCCGCTCGCCGCTTACGCGGCAACCGCGTGTGATGCACAAAGAGTCAGGTGCCGTACCTTTCCGCAGCGAAGGAAATGCAGGATAACCAAGCAATATGCACCATTAGCTCAGTTGGTAGAGCACCTGACTCTTAATCAGGGTGTCCAGGGTTCGAGTCCCTGATGGTGTACCATAACAAATTGCGGTACGCAAAAGCGTGCCGCAATTTGCGAATATGGCCCGTTGGTCAAGTGGTTAAGACAGAGGCCTCTCACGCCTTTAACATCGGTTCGAATCCGGTACGGGTCACCAATCCCCCTCCGCAAATGCGGAGGGGATTTTTCTATCCACAGCAGAAAACCGATCATCCACAAGTGATGATCGGTTTTTTTCATATTTCTTCTCTGGGGCCGGGGCGGCTCACCTGTCCCGTTACGGTCATGGTCATCCCGCCGGCGGACAGCTCCGTCAGCCGCTTTTGCAGCGCTTCCGTCTGCGCAAGCGGGAGGGACACCCGCAGCAAAATGTCCGCGCCGTAGGCCACATCGTCGATGATGCCCTCCTTGGCGGCAATTTCCAGCTTCACCCGCTCCAAAAGCGGATAGGTGCAGGGGATCTCCGCCTGCGCCCAGATGCCCACCGTGGCCGCACCTGCCGCCGTCAGCGTGTCCTTGGCGCTGCGGCTGTATGCCCGGGTCAGGCCGCCGGCACCCAGCAGAATACCGCCGAAATACCGCGTCACCACGCAGCAGACATTGGTGACATTCTCCCGCTGAAACACCTTCAGCATCGGCTGCCCCGCCGTACCCTGCGGCTCGCCGTCGTCGCTGTAGCGCAGCACATTGTCTCCCAGCAGATAGCACCAGCAGTTGTGCCGGGCATCGTAGTATTGGGACTTCATGGCTTTGATATGACCCTGCGCTTCTTCTTCGCTGTCTACCGGCCAGATATGGCCGATAAAACGGGAGCGCTTTTCCACAAACTCCGCCTGGGCCGCCTCAAACGGCACGCGGAATGCCTTTACATCTCCCATTCCTCTTTTTCCTCCGTCCAGCCTTCGATATACTCCTTGATCTGTCCCATGATTCTGGGCGTACACACCGCCACCACATCCATGGTTTCGCCGTATTCCACACTTTCCACCTTGGCCTCGCGGTACAGGTTATCCAGCATACCCGCCTTGTCATAGGGCAGATGGATCACACAGCGGCGCGTGCCCTTATCGAGCTTTTTGTCAATGGCCTCCAGCAGACGGTCAACGCCCTCGCCGGTCTTGGCAGACAGCGACACCGCGTCCTCCTCTTTTGGCCACTCACCGGTGAACGCCAGATCCGCCTTGTTGTACACCCGAATACAGGGAATGTGGTCGGAGTGCAGCTCACGGATCAGGTTATCCACGATCTGCGCCTGCTGACGCCACTGGGAATGAGATGCGTCGATGACATGCACCAGTAGATCGGCGTACTCCAATTCCTCCAGCGTGGCCTTGAATGCCTCCACCAGCTGATGCGGCAGCTTGCGGATGAAACCGACGGTATCGGAAATCACCACATCCAGCGTGTCGCTGACCGTCAGAAGGCGGGTGGTGGTGTCCAGCGTATCAAACAGGCGGTTGTTGGCAGGAATACCGGCGCCGGTGATGGCGTTGAGCAGCGTGGACTTGCCGGCATTGGTATAACCCACGATGGCCACTACGGGGATTTCATTTTTCATGCGGCGTGCCCGCTGGGTGCCCCGGACGCGGCGCACTTCCTCCAGCTCCGCCTTCAGCTTGTCGATCTTCCGGTGGATGTGACGGCGGTCGGTCTCCAATTGCGTTTCGCCGGGGCCTTTGGAGCCGATGGGTCCCTTGCCGCTGGTACCGGCCTGACGCTCCAGATGTGTCCACATACCAATCAGGCGGGGCAGCAGATATTGATACTGCGCCAGCTCTACCTGCAAGCAGCCCTCTTTCGTCTTGGCGCGCTGGGCAAAGATGTCCAAAATGAGGCCGCTGCGGTCAATGACCTGCACGCCCAGTAGTTCCGTCAGTACGCGGATCTGGGACGGGCTCAGGTCATTGTCGAAGATCACCATGGTGGCACTTTCCTCGTCCACCATGCGCTTGACCTCCTCCACCTTGCCCTCGCCAATGAAGCTGTGGGGATCGGGCTTATCGCGGCTCTGCAAAATAGAGCCCACCGCCTCGCCGCCGGCGGTGTCCACCAGCGCCGCCAGCTCGGTCATGCTCTCCTCGTCGGCGTTATCCTCACGCAGCACCGGGGAGCGCAAACCTACCAGCACCGCATAATCTCTTTTCTTTTCCGTCTGTTCCATAGGCATCCTCGCTTATCGGCAGATTATTTGAATGATTTATTATACCGTAGTTTTCCCAAAATGTAAAACAAAACCCGTATCGAAAGATACGGGTTTTGTAAAGTGTCTTTTACTTGTCAAAGCCAAAGCGCTTGTTGAACTTGGCGACACGACCGCCGGTATCGACCAGCTTCTGCTTGCCGGTGAAGAACGGGTGACACTTAGAGCAGACTTCCACGCGAATATCCTTCTTCGTAGAACCTGTCTCAATCACATTACCGCAGGCGCATTTGATAGTAGTCTGCTGATAATTGGGATGGATTCCTTCCTTCATTGCTCTTGTTCACCCCTTCCTGGTTCAATCGTCGCCTGTGAGAAACCCACAAACGCAACTGTGATATTACCACACATTGCCGCAGATTGCAAGAGTTATTTTAATAAAATTTCCGTTTCCGTGGCAAAAAAGTACAAAATCTTCTCCTTCACCGGCATCTCCAGCACCTGACTCAACGCTCGGGCGTAGGCATCCAACTGCGGACGGTAGTGCTCCGCCCGTTCCGCCTCCTGCCCGGGGCGGATATGATCCGTCTTGAAGTCCACGATGACCAGTCCGCCGTCCGTCTCAAAGGCACAGTCCACCACGCCCTGCAGCATCATTTCCTCGTCCTCCACGCCGCCCTCATACAGCGAGGCGGGCACCAGCAGGGCAAAGCGATACTCCCGGTAGACCTTGCAGCTCCGCCGGATGCGTTCCATCAGCGGCGATGACAGCAGTTTTTCAATAGCGGCACAGTCAACAGCCGCCGCCTGCTCCGGCGTCAGGAGTCTGCGCTCCGTCATTGCCTGCACCTGTTCGGCCGCCGGAGCATCGCTGTCAAAATTCAGATGCTCCATCACCAGGTGCATGGCTGTACCCCTTTCCGCCGCGGACAGTCCGGTGCGCCCTGTCAGGAATTTCGGCTTTTCAAAGGAGATCTCCCGCCGATGCGGTATGGCACCCTCGGCGATCTCTCGATCCGCCTCCCGGCCCTTCAACTGTGTGGCGGTGATCTTCGTGGGGATGCCGCAGGCTCTTTGATGCGCGTAGACCCGCTCCAGCACCGACGGGTCGAAGGCTGCGTCCTCCCCCGCATCTTCGGCGGGTACTTCCGCTTTCCTTATTTCACCGCGTACTGGATTTTCCCACAGGGAGACCTGCCAGCCGCCCTCCGTGCTGACCCGGACGCCGCTGTCCATCTCCGCCCATCGCCGCAGAACTTCCCCCTCCTGCGTACACAGCAGTGGCAGCAGCAGCCAGTCACCCATACACTTGGCGCTGTTTACCGCCTCCGGCGGCATGGGGATATCCGCGATGCTGATGAGATTGCGAAGATGCGTACGGGCAAATTTCATGCAATCCACCAAAATCAGCTTCTCCTTGGCGCGCGTCATGGCCACATAGAGAATGCGCATTTCCTCGGCCATGTTTTCCCGCCGCAGCAGCAGCTCCGCCGCCATCTTGGACACCGTGTCATAGCGGATATGGCGCTTGCGATCCACACACTCCGTGCCGAAGCCCAGCTTGGGATGCACCAGCACCGGGCGCTTGAAATCATCCGTATTAAAATTCTTCTGCAAGTCCGCTAAAATGACCACCGGGAACTCCAGCCCCTTGGAGCTGTGGATGCTCATGATGCGCACACCACCGCCGCTCTGCCGGGCGGCAATAGCGGGCTGCTTATCCCGCTCCAACATCCGGCGCAGCTGCGTGACAAAGTCAAATACTCGGCCGGAGGACGGTTGCGTTCCCGCATAATTACACAGCGCAATCAGATTGTTGCGCCGCTGCTGTCCGCCGTCCATCGCGCCGAAAATCCCCAACACATGACAGGTATTGTAGATGTGCCACAAAAGACGGTCTGCCGGCATCTCCCGCGCCGCGTCCCGCAGCTCGTCCAGCGTGTCGCGGAATGCGGCGGCGTCTTCTCGCTCATCAAGACACAGCGCATCGTAGAAGTCACCTGTCGCAGACAATGCCCGGATCTCCGCCAGACGATCCGGCGTGAAGCCGAACAGCGGCGAGCGCAGCACAGAGATCAGTGGCACATCCTGACGCGGATTGTCGATGATCTGCAAAAAGGAGAACATCACCGCGATCTCCATGGTGGCAAAGAAGTTTTCGCTTTCGCCGCTGCTGCATGGAATATTCTCTTGTTCCAAAGCGTGTGTAAAGGCATTTAGCCTTGCACGCGGAGAGCGCATCAGGATCACAATATCCTCCGGCTCCATCGCCCGGAGCTGTCCGTCCGCGCCCTGCACGGGATACTTTTCATCCAGCAACTCCCGAATCCGGTGCGCCACGAAGCGTGCCTCCACCTCGGTACGGTCAAACTGCTCCTCCTCGGTGTTCTCCACGCTGACAAGATGGAACTCGGTATCCGTATCCGTGCGCGGAAGATAATACGACGCACCGAAATGCAGCGCCTCCTCCTCGCCATACTCCATCTCCCCCATTTCCCGGGACATCATGTGGCGGAACACGAAATTTGTGGCAGACAACACGGACTGTCGGGAGCGGAAATTCTGACTCAGCAGCACGCGACGAGGCGTTCCATCCGGCTGCGGTGCATCCGCATATTCTGTATATTTTTCCAAAAAGATCGTAGGGTCTGCCAGACGGAAACGATAAATGCTCTGCTTCACATCGCCCACGGCAAATAGATTTTGTTCCTGCTTGGAGACGGCGGAAAAAATGCAGTTCTGCACGGCGTTGGTGTCCTGATACTCGTCCACCATGATCTCACGGTAGCGGGAGGCCACCTGCTGTGCCAGTTCCGTGGGATGCCCCTGGTCATCCCGCAAAATTCCGATGGCGTAGTGCTCCTGATCGGAAAAATCCATGACATTGCGCCGCACCTTTTCCCGCTGATAGGCATCGGAAAAATCGCCGATCAGCCGGATCAGCGCCAGCATGGCGGGCGCCATCTCCTCCAGATCCGCCAGATATTCCTCCTGCGACACCTGATAGATGGCGCTCATTTTTTTCAGTTCCGTCTTGCACTGCTTCAGCAGTACCTGCGCCTGCTCCTTATAGGCGGCGTTTTCCTCGCCCCGCACGCTTCCCATTCTGCGGAATACCGGGGTGATCTCGCCCATGGCGTCCCAACTATCCGCCCACTCATAGGCGCGAAGCTGCTCCGCCGTTTCCAGAAAGCGATCGGCGTATGCATTGTAGACTGCAGGGCAATCTGCCATCTGCTCCGCGGCGCGTGTCAGGCGCTCACGCCAGAAAGCGGCCTTGCGGCGCGTATCGTCCACAATCACCTTACCGTAACTGCTGTTCAAGAGGTCATCCGGCAGGTTTTCCCAACTCTCGCGCACTTGCGCCAGATAGTCCATGGGATAAGGATGGCTCTGGATCTTATTGTGTCCCTCCAGCACCAGCATTTCCAATGCCCGGTCATCTCGACCTGCACCCAGCGTTTCTGCCAGCAGCAACGCTTCGGCATCCTCCTGCTCCAGATGCTGATAAAATTCCTCCAGCACCCGGGTCAGAACACGCCGACGCAAGAGCTCTGCCTCATGCTCGTCCAGAACACGAAAATCCGGTGTCAGACTGTGGTTGTCCATTGCCGGCAGCAGATGCACATTCTCCCGCAGAAGCGATGCGCAGAACGCATCCACCGTCTTGATATCCGCCTGATAGACCCGGAACATCTGCCGGCGCAGATGGCTGTCCTCGGGATGCTCCGCCACCCGACGGCTCAGCTCCGCAGCAATCTTACTGCGCAGCTCTGCCGCCGCCGCCTTGGTATAGGTAATAATCAGAAAGTCATCCACATGGCAGTGCTCCTGCTCCATGTAGGCAAACAGGCGCTCCACCAGCACCTTGGTCTTGCCGCTGCCTGCCGCCGCCGACACCAGCAGAGCGCCGCCCCGGTCGAATACAGCCGTGCGCTGATCATTGGTCAGTTCAATTGCCATGGGGCGCCTCCTCTCCGTTGGTGCGATCAACAAACTGCCAAAATTCGGCAGGCGTCGTCTTTTTTAAATGGCGGGCATGATCCCGTCCCTCCTGAAAATAGCAGGCTGTGGCAAACTCGCAGTAAGTACAGGCGCTGTCCTGCGGGCCGCGGGTACAGGGATCGGCATCAATGTTCCCCCGCGCCAGCTCGTCTGCGATCTGGTGCAGCAGCTTCTCCACATATTTGCCCAGCTTGCCCCATTGGGCAGCCGTGGCCAGACCGCCGGAGATGCTTCCGTCCTTTTTCACCTGCATGGGCAAATAGCAGGGGCTTTCCAATGCGCTGTGCTCCATGGCACGCAGCACCTCCGGTTCCTGCAGCACCATGCCGCTGCGGCGCAGCTCCTTTTCCATGGCCTCGCGCAGCTTTTCCCGGGAAATGCCCCGCTCGGTGCGCAAAATCACATCCCGCGCCGGCATATACAGTACGCCCGCCGGCACGATGGGGTGTCCGAAATAGTCCGCACCGTGATCCTCCAGCGTGAACAGATACAACAGCATCTGAATACTCAAGCCGTACTGCACATCCGACAGGTCAAAGGCTTTCTTTCCCGTCTTGTAGTCCACCACCCGCAAATAGAGCTTTCCGTCGTGGAGCCAGCCGTCCACGCGATCCACCTTTCCGCTGACGGACAGCGTGGTGTCACCCTCACGAATGGTGATGGCCGGCAGCTCGCCACCGCCGCCAAAGCCCAGTTCAAAGGCCATGGGCGTGAAATCGGATTCCTTCATCTCGGCGGCGATGTTCTCGATGACCGCGTAGGCCGCCGACCGCAGACGGCGGAACAGATAGCGGAACCGGGCGCTCTTTTCCTGATATTTGTCGATCTGGCAGGCCGCATATTCCTCCACATAGTGATCCACCAGCCGCCGCAGCTCCGGCTCCTCCACTGTTCCGTAGCCGCCCTGCGCCATCACATCCCGATTGACATTCTCCAGCAGATAGTGGATAAATGTCCCGATCTCCGGCGCTTCAAAGCCGGCGCTCCGGCGCTCCTTTGCCCGGAGTCCGTATTCCATGAAATAGCCGAAATGGCAGCTTTTTACCTGATTCATCCGGGACGCGGACATCCGGATGGTCTTGCCGTACAGTGCCTGCACAGCAGCGGGTGACAGGCGTCCGCGTTCCATGTGCCGGGCGCGCTCCATCCCCGCCAGTACCGGCGCATATTGACCGGACGCGGCAAAATACTGCCGCAGCGTCCCTTCCCGTCCTGCCAGCTCCAGCGCCGTAACCGGCATCGTCAGCAGATAGTCCTGCGTTTCCCGCTCCGGTGTCACCTCGGGGAACAGTTTGCGGATACGCTCCACCGGAAAGGCCGGGCGCAGCTCGCCGCCGGACACATCGGTCACAGGCCAGCTGATCTGCAATCCCTCGGTGGCCTGTGCAAGGCAGGCATAGATATTCTGCATCTCGTTGTCCAGCGTGTCAAAGGTGGCATCCGCCAGCATAATTTCACGCTGCTGCAGCGCCTCCCGTGCCTCGTCGTCCAGAATGCCGCCGCCCGTGGTGACCTGAGGCAGCAGATGGTCGTTGCACCCCAGCAGGAACAGATATTTCACCGTATGGCGGTCGTTGCGGCTCAACTCGCTGACCTTCACCTGATCCAGCGTAGCAGGGATAGTGCCCACGCTGTACTCCGTCAGCACCAGACGCAGCAGACGGGCAAATTCCTCGCCGTCCACCTCACTCTCGCCCAAAATCTTCACCATCTGATCCAGCACATCGCAGAAGATCTGCCACAGTTGTGCGTTTTCCTCCGCCAACTGTACCTCGCCTGCCGCAAGCAGTGCGTCCGCGCGTTTTTCCAGCGTCTGCGGCACACCTGCCATGTCTGCAAATCTGTAAAGTATTTCTGCTTTATCCTGCATGGAAGAGGCGAACTTCATCCCGTCACTTAAGTACAAAAGCGGCTGACGCACCTTTTCGCGGATGCGGTTGATCTCTTCCAGACGATCTGCTCGATCCGGCGTCAGCTCTACGCCGTAACCGTCGGGATTGGCCGTCCATGGTGCCTCGCGCAGCCACATATTGCCTCGGATCTCCCATGTGATCGCGTAGTTTTCCAACAGGTCGCATTCCTGCTCCGTAATGCCCGCCAGACCCGTTTTCAGATAGCGGAACATATCCTCATATTCAAAGCCGCCGGTGACGGCATCCACGGCACTCAGCAGCATACGCAGGGGGGCTTTCTCCAAAATATCACTGCGGTGGCTGTAATAGGCCGGGACTCCGCTGCGCTCAAAGATCGTTTCCACCAGCGGCCCGTACAGCTCCATGCTGCGGGCGGTCACGCAGATGTCCCGGAAGCGGCACTTGCCGCTGTGCACCAGTTCCAAAACGCGGCTGGCCATATACTCCACCTCGGTAAACGCTGTCCCCGCCTCGTACAGTTTGATCTGATGCGCATCGCCCTCCCAAATGGCATCCGCGCCGAAAAAGTGTCGCTCCAGATGCTGCAGAGCCGTATCGCAGGGGGCGGTCATCCACACGATCTCGCAGGGAACGCCCGCCTCTCTCGCCATGCGCTCCAGCCGCTGACGCTGACGCACGGCGTTTTCAAACAGGGTATCGTTGCCTTTCTCGCCCAGCAGCGTCACGGTCACGCTGTTGGCCTGCTGCAGCATACAGCGGAGGATGCTCTCCTCCGTCTTATTAAAATAGGCAAACCCGTCGAAATAGATATCTTTCCCCCGAAGATAGTCCGACTGCCCCAATGCGTCCCGCAGCTTCTGCACCCGGGAACGGGCATCGCTGCCGTCAGCGTGGAGTCGGGCATCGTAGGCGGCATACAAAAGCGCCACATCCCGCAGCTTGTCGCCCATGGCGCCCTCCACCTCGGAAACCTGCTCATACAGCGTTTCCGGGGCAATTTCATAGGCGTAAAACTCGTCCATCAGTTCCGTGAGCTGGCGCAAAAATGCGGCGCGCTGGGACGGACGGCCAAACACCTTCAGCGCGGTATGTACCTCCTGCAGAGCAAGCCGCATAGTCAGCAGCTTACCGCCGTTATCCAATGCCACATCCGCCAGACCGCCGGTCTGCGACAGCACACGCGTCGCCAGATTGCGGAAGCTCAATACCTCTGCGTCGCGCGAGGCCGTGGCCCCCAGCGCATGGCACAGATCCACCTCCGCCTCATGGGATACATGCTCCGGCACCATCAAAATCTGCGGACGCTCCCCGCGATGTGCCGCCATGGTGTTCAGCACCCGGGCAGATTTTCCGCTGCCGGCGCGGCCAATCCAAATTGACAGCATGGCGTTCCCCTCCTTTGCTGCGGACAGTATAACGCAAGCACTGTCCGAAAATCCTCTCTGAACGATATTATATCGCAACTTCCCCCGCTTGCATAGAGGAAAAGCGCCTCCGAACTTTGGTCCGAAGGCGCCCTTATTCACTTTTGCAGCCATTGGCGCAGACTTTCCCACAGCTCCAACGAGCGGAAACGCAGCACATACCCCGTGTCCTCCTCGGTGATCAGCGCAAGGTCATCCTCGCCCAATCCCGCGGCAACGGCGGTTTCTTTCAGATCGGCGGCAGCGGCGGTACACAGCGGCGGATACACCACACACCACCAGTTATGGCCACCGCCCTCACCGATGACAATGCGCAAAGCCAGATACTTTCCGCCCGGCAGCGAGAAGCCATCGTACTCTTTTAAGGGGAATTCGCTCTCCTCCAACCGGGCCGATACGGTATAATGATACCCCTGTTCTTCAATCTCCCCACCGGCCAGACGCTGAATTTGCGGCAAGGCACCGTCCAAGCGTTGCTTTGCATCCTCCATATCCTTCGACGATTGCAGCACAGATGTCGTAAAGTCTAACACCTTGTCACGCACCTGTAGCTTCAACGCCTGATCCGCTGCGGAATCCGAGTTGGCAATCACATGGAGCCGTATCATTTTCTGCGCCAGTGCATCCTGTCGCTGCAGCGACCAGCTTCCCCACAGCAGCGTCACCGCCAATGCCAGCAGCAGAGCAATTTCCATGGGTTTATATACATCCTTTCTCATAAAAAAACACCGTCCACTATGTAGATTTTCCTACATCATGGACGGTATTGTCAGATTTTATACACTCTGCGCCAAAAAAGTGCGGGGCCAGCGCTTGCAAGCCGTTTCATACGCCGCCTGTGCCGCGGCCTGATCCGCAAACAGCCCAAACACGGCGCTGCCGCTGCCGGACATCATCGCCCCCAATGCGCCGCACCGCAGCAGCAACGCCCGGATGGCCGGAATTTCACTGCTCTCCGGCAGCACATCTTCAAAAGTGTTATAGAGATTTTCCGCCATGGCGTTCAGATCGCCTGCGGTCAACGCTACCGTCATCTGCACCGTGGTATGGCGGCGTATCGGGTTCAGGCGGTCAATGGCGCCGTACATGGCGCCGGTAGGATGCGCCTCCCGGGGCTTGACGATAACATACCAGCAGTTCAGCATATCCGGCAGGGTCTCCATTTTTTCGCCCCGCCCCTCGCAGCGGGCCGTGCCGCCCCGGACGCAAAACGGGACATCGCTGCCCAGCTCTGCGCCCAGTTCCTCCAGCGTTTCCGTTGCCACTTCCGGTGCGTACAGGTTCCGCAGAGCACGCAGTACCGCCGCAGCATCGGCACTGCCGCCGCCCAGACCTGCCTGCATGGGGATCTTTTTTTGCAGATGGATCCTCACGCCAGGGCAGACCATATTCGCCGCATCAAAAAACACGCTTGCCGCCCGCCATGCCAGATTGCTCTCGTCGCAGGGCAGCGCGGCGTCATCACAGGTCACCGCAATGCACCCGTCGCCGGTTTCCTCCACGGTCACCGTATCGTACAGCCCCGCGCAGGTCATAATGCTGACGAGATCATGGTATCCGTCCGGGCGCTTCTGCCCAATTTCCAATGTCAGATTCAACTTGGCCGGAGCCAGTTCCGTGATGATCATTCCGCATCCTCCCCGTCAAACTCCTGCTCCACAGCATTCCTAACGGGAACATCAATGAACAGCACCGCCGCCGCCATGACCACCAACAGCACGCCCAGTAAGATATACTGCCCGGTGGTGCTCATCATGCGGGTGGAGCGCATCAGCATGAAGCAAAGCGCCGCAAACAGCAGTCCCATCTGCCAGAGCAAACGGTAAAAGGCCTTGGCTGCACAGCTTTGCTTCTCCGCCGGCCAGTCGGTATGCTTTTTATAGGGCGGAAGATGCACCAATCCGCAGAAAAAAACAAGCAGCGCTGCCAGAAAACCCGGCCACCAGATATAGAACATGGCGTTCACCTCACAAAAAATAGAGCCGCTGAAAATATTCAGCGGCTCTATTATACGATACATTTCGCGGAATTTCTACCCTTACTTTACGATCTTGCGTGCCTCGATATAGTAACGCTTATCCTGCGCGTGGCCCATGGAGAAGGTCTTGCGGGGCAGTACGCCGTCTGCCATGACGGTCTTGAAGAGCTGATCCTTGCCCATGGCAGGCAGCAGGAAGCCCATGTTGCCCTGCTTCATGCCCAGCTCGCGGGTGACCTCGTCGCCGTGGATATAGTCCACTTCCACATCAGGATGTGCCTTCAGATAGGCATCCATGAACACCTGCAGCGTGGCAACGGCCAGCTGCTTGGTGGGATGAGGCACGGTGTAGAAGGTATCCTTGCCGTTCCAGCAGATCTCGATGGTATGGCCTTCGCCCTTGCCCTCGTACAGATCGGGATATTCCTTCTTGAATGCGGCCATGAAGTCCTCCACATCCACATTGAACAGCACGCGGTGGATGGGCTCAAACTGCAGGGCATCGTCGTGGTTATTGACCACTTCCACCAGCGCGTAGCGGGCAGGCAGAGCCAGATATTCCTCGGGGGTCTTGCCCTTCTTCTGCTCCTCATAGCAGGCCTTGGCAGTGGCCAGAGAGTGGTTGCCGTCGCCCACGGCAAACAGCAGAGGTGCTGCGCCGGAGATGTTGTACTTGGCCATCTGCACCTCGTCGGAGCACAGGCCGATCAGAGCATCTGCCACGGCGTCGATCTGGGCGTCGGACAGCTTGAAGCCCTTGATATGGCCGCCCTTCTGCATCAGGTCAAAGTCATACAGCACATCCATCTTGTCTGCGGCTGCGGTCAGAGGCTCGATGACGGTCTTTTCCGCATCGTCGATCAGCAGCATCACATGGGGCAACTCGATGGGAGCGTTGCGGCGCACGCGGGCACGGGGCGGAATACGCTCCTGCACGGTGGCCTCGGTAGCGCGAATCAGAGCGCCGCTGCCGGGGGTGAAATCATAGGTATCCAGATCCACCATACCGATGAGGCCGTGACGGATCTTGCCGTCGGACTGCTCACGCTCGATATAGATCAGGGAATCGCTCAGCGTCTCGAAAACGCCGTCGGCGAGATACTGATTCATGGATGCGTTGATGTCGGCAATAAACTCATCCACCTTGGGAGACTTCAGGTTAGCCTCGGGCAGGATCAGACGCAGGGTCGAGGGTGCCTCACCCACCTGATTCTCCACAGCCTGCCAGTACTCCGGCTCGGAAGTAAACTGGTCGCAGGCAACCACAGCCCACTTATTCATATCCTGATCTTTGGGCAGCAGGATGTCGGTAGGATAAAAGCCCAGCTTTTCAAACTTCTTGTTCATGGTCATCCTCCTAATTATTTTATCATTTCATCATGCGGTATCTTCCATTGCTTCCTTCTCTTGGTTATTATACACAATGCTCCGCCTCATTTCAATGACGATTGTAAATTTTTTCTTACAATTTTTCAGTTTTCCAAACACTTTTTTCGGATGTATACTTTTCCGCGGCGTTGGTTATCCTATGGTCAGCATCCTAATCTTCAAACGAGACGGAGGTCTTCCCATGAAAGTTATTGATCGGATCTCACTGATCCTGGTGATCGTCGGCGCTCTGAACTGGGGCAGCGTAGGCCTGTTTGGTTTTGACTGCGTGGCCTTTCTGTTCGGCGGTCAGATGGGCACCATCAGCCGCATCATCTACTCTCTGGTCGGTATTGCAGGTCTGTGGTGCATCACCCTGCTGTTCCGTGAACGGGACGAATAAGGGAACAAAAAATGACTCTGCCAATGGCAGAGTCATTTTTCTGTATCATTTTATTTCGCAAACTTTTCCGTCTACCACCGTAAGATATGGATTTGACTCACTGATATCGTATATATACTCCACCTTGTAGTAAACATCCTGCTGGCCGGTTTCATCCTCTCGTCCGAAGAAGGTGGCCGATCCGTCGGAGAAACTTGTCTCATCCTCATATTCTTTCACATGCGGCCCGATATGAATAGTAAATGTATACGCAGCATATTCCGTGTCCGTCACAAGGTTCTCGTCGTATGTGACAAATGCGCAGTCATCATCGTTTGGAATATCATATTCCTCCGGCAAGACGATTGAAAAGGGCGCAGGCACTCCTCTGCCATAAACTCCTCCAACAGAGGCGATGCGTTTCCCGTTGTATTCTTCCGGAATATAAATGTCCATGTGCTCTGCATTTCCATCCCATGTATAGGAAATTGGAAAGTATGCATTCGGGATCCTTGAATGGCCATACAAAAACTGCCCATCCTCCACGGTTTCATAGGCACTCGTAAAAAGTGACAGTATTAAAAAGAAAATCATGGAAATTTCTTTCATCATACACCTTCCCTGTCAAAAAAGCAGATCATTTCACCCTCAACTTCTTCACCAGCTCTTCGTCCGGTGCCACGGTCACGGTCTGATAGGTGGTGTAAACCACCATGCCGGGTCGACTGCCGTTGGGCTTCTTCACGAACTTCACCGGCGTATAGTCCACCGGCACCTTGCCGCTCTCCCGGCCCTGGGAATAGTAGGCCGCCAGCTGCGCCGCCTCAAAAACGCTCTGCGCATCGGCTTCGCCGCCCTCGGTACATAAAATCACATGGGAGCCGTGGATTTTCTGGGTATGGAGCCAGAGATCCCACTTCTGCGCGGTTTTGGTGGTGAGCTTGTCGTTCTGGGCGTTATTGCGGCCCACCAAAATCCGCAGTCCTGCTGTGGAGCAGAACTCCCGGGGACGGGACGCACGGTTGAAGCCGCCGCCCTTTTTGCCGCGGGTGCGGATATAACCGCCCGCTGTCAGCTCGGCGCGAATATCATTGAAGTCCTGCTCGCTCTCCGCCTGACGAAGCTCCTGCAGCACACTCTCCAGATAGGAAAGCTCTTCTCTGCCCTTATGAAGCTGCTCCGTTAGCATCTTTTCCGCCGTTTTGGCCTTGGTGTACTGCTTGAAATATTTGGCAGCGTTCTGTTGCGGCGAAAGCAACGGATCCAGACGGATTTCAATGAGCGGGCAGCCGTCCTCGTAGTAATTCTCCGCCTTCAAACGCGCCATGCCCCGCTCCATGCGGTAGAGGTTGGCGGTGATCAGCTCGCCGCAGATGCGGTACTGATCCCGGTTCTGGGTAGCTGCGTATTCCTTCTCCTGCAGGGCGATCTTGCGGCGGACACGGTCACGGGCAGAAGTGGCGGTTTTCAGCAGATCCTGCCCCTTCTGGCGCACGCGATCCGCCTGCTCCCGCCCCTCATAGAAGGCATCCAGCAGTTCGCTGAAGCTGTCAAACGGTTTTTGCTCGGCATAAGTGCCGTACTGCGAAATAGCGCAATAGGAGTAGTCCGTCCACCGATTATCTCTTTTAATTGCAACTGGTGTAAAGTTATTTCCCTGCACAGCTTTCTGCCACATAGCAAAGCTGTCCCACAGCTGTTCTCTGCCCGTTTCTCCACGGAAATCCGTCACGCCGAACGCATGGCTCACAATCTCCCGGGAAATAAGCGGAGAGATGGCGGTAAAGGTGTCCAGCAGCCAGCCGTCCAGTGCCCGCTCCGCCGGACAGCGGGACAGAAGGCGCATAAATTCCTCCCGCTCCACTGAAAGGGGTGACAGTTTATCCTGCTTCGGCGGCAGATGATAGTAAAGCCCCGGCAGCACCTGACGCGCCTCGGACATCTCAAAATCCACCCGGCGCATACACTCAATGATGCGTCCGTCACGGTCGCATAAAATCAGATTGGAGTGGCGGCCCATGGACTCCAGAATCAGGCGGAAGCAGCTCTCCTCGCCCATTTCGTCCAACGCCTCCACCGTCAAGGTAACCACGCGCTCCAGTGGCTCCTGATGCACCGCAGCAATACGGCCGCCGCCCAGATGCTTGCGCAGCAGCATACAGAACATGGGCGGCTGGGAGGGATTATCCCGCAGCTGCTGCGTCAGATGGATGCGCGGCTGATTGGCGCCGGCATTCAGCAGCAGCCGGCGGCTGCCACGCAGCAACAGAATGATCTGATCTCGGGCGGGCTGCTGGATCTTTTCGATCCGCGTGCCTACGATCTGGGGGGCGATTTCATTCACCACCGCCTGCAAACAGATGGCATCCAGCGGCATCAGTCCACCTCCTCCATCATGCGGTTAAACAGTTCATTGATGCGTTCATGCTCCCCTCGGAGATACAGCCAACCCAGCAGCGCCTCCAACGCCGTGGCCTGCTGATACTGGGCGCGGCTGGCATTCTTGGGAATGCTGTTCACATTGGCGTTGCGTCCCCGCTTGAACACCGTCTGCTCGGCATCGGTAAGCATGGGCAAAATCTTTTCGCTCAGTTCCGCCTGACGCGGTGCGCGCACCAGCTCCACCGTGGCGCGATGTAATCCCTTACCGGTGGCTTTGCCCCGGGCACACAGCCATGTGCGCACCAACAACTCATACACACCGTCGCCCAGATGGGCAAGGCCGATGGAGCTGATGGCGCGAATCTCATCATCCGGCAAGTGGATGGAAAAATAATCCGTCATAGCGTTTCTCCTATGTCATCGTACTCTTTGGTTTAGTATGGCATTTTCCGCTGCAATAATCAAGTTTTTTGTGCATTGGCTCTTTGCTTTTGGCGACAAAAGGCGTATGATAGGCGCAAAGAAGGAAGGTGACAACATGACCGGAACGCAGGCGGTGGCCGCCATTGAACGCTGGCACGGCCCGGAAAACACATTGGGTCTTACCCCCATCCGCACCCTGCTACACGCGTTGGGCGACCCCCAGAAGGAGCTAAAATTCGTCCATGTGGCGGGCAGCAATGGCAAGGGCAGTACCTGCGCCATGCTGTCCTCCGTTTTGCAGTACGCCGGTTATCGGGTGGGACTGTTTACCTCACCCTACATTCAGGATTTCCGGGAGCGCATCCAAATAGGCGGTCAATGGATCCCCAATGATGAATTGGCTGCCATCACCGACGAGGTACTGCCCTTGGCGCAAGCGATACCGGGCATCCGGCAATTTGCGCTGATCACTGCCATCGCCATGGTATACTTCCGCCGCCAAAGCTGCGATATCGTGGTGCTGGAGGTAGGCATGGGCGGCATTGTGGATGCCACCAACGCCATCGACACGCCGGAGGTGGCCGTGATCACCAACATCGGTCTGGAGCACACCGCCATTTTGGGGCGCACCGTGGAGGCAATTGCCGAAAAAAAAGCCGGCATTATCAAACCCGGCGGCCGCGCGGTCTGCTATGACGGTGATCCCGCCGTCACCGAGGTGATCCGCCGCCGCTGCGAACAGGTAAACGCCGCACTGCGCTGCGCGGACAACGGCGCGCTGACACTTCTGCACCAAGACATGACCGGGCAGACTTTTTCCTATCGGGGCAAGACCTACACGCTCCCGCTTTTCGGCACCCATCAGCTTCGCAACGCCGCCGCGGCGCTGGAAACGGTGGCGCTTTTGCGCGATAGGGGATGGGACATTCCCGTCTCCGCCGTTGTCGGCGGTCTGGCGGCGGTACGCTGGCCCGCCCGCTTTGAGGTGCTGTGCCGCCAGCCCCTGTTCATTCTGGACGGCGGGCACAATCCCCAATGCGCACAATCGCTGGCGGATACCCTTGCCTCTTATCTGAATGGCGAAAAAGTCTGCTGTATCATGGGCGTGATGGACGACAAAAATATTGCCGCCATGATCGACGCGGTGGCGCCGCAGACTGCCCGCTTTTACTGCGCTGCGCCCCGCAGTGAGCGCGCCCTGCCCGCCGAAAGATTAGCCGCTCACATCCGTGCCCGGGGACTTCCCGCCACAGTCTGCACCGATGCGAGCGATGCCATCCGGCAGGCGCTGCAAAGCGGCTGTCCCGTGGTGGCCTTCGGCTCTCTCTATCTGGCCGGTGAGATCCGCACGGTCTTCCCCACCCTTTGTAAGGCGTTTCAGCGGAAAAGGTGTCTTGCGGCGCGGCGCACCCTATCCCCCCAGCAGCGGCAGGAAAAGAGCAATGCCGTCTGTCGCCGCCTGTCGCGTCTTCCGGAGGTACAACGCGCACAGGTGATTCTCTCCTACGCCGCCACGGAGGACGAGGTGACGCTCACCGCGCTGCATCAGGTTTTGCAGAAAAGCGGCAAGACCATTGCCTATCCCGTCACATTGCCGGGGCATCGGATGGAGGCTCGCGCACCGCTGACGGATGCGGATTGGATCAGCGGCGCATTTGGCATCCCCGTTCCCGACCCGCAGCGCTCCCTGCGCATCGCCCCGGAGGAAATCAACCTGGTGCTGGTGCCCTGCGTGGGCTTTGATGACCCATGTCACCGTCTGGGACACGGCGGCGGCTACTATGACCGCTATCTGGCGCAGTGCTCCAACGCCGTCCCCATCGCCGCGGCATTCGAGGCACAGCATTTGGACGAGGTAATGACCGACGCCCGGGACATTCCCATGACCATGGTCGTTACGGAGAAGCGAATTTATCGAGAAAAATAACAGAAAAGCACCGGATGCATCTGCCACAGCCACATAAGGATATATTTCAAAACTGCGTGGCAAGGCAAAAGCAAGCTGAAACAGGCACTGTGAAAAGCATTTCTGCAATTCACAGTGCCTGTCTTTTCCTTCTTATAATCCGCACATTCGATTTATCTGTTTGTTTTTCCCTACAATTAAGGGGAAATAAAAACAGGAGGTCGCAAGACTATCGTCTTGCGTTGCAGGCAGCGGGTATTCAGCTTAATCTCTCCGCCGCAGTCGCACTTGCAGTGCCATATGACGGAACCCTTTCCATCTCTTTTGTCCGTTGGATATAATGCCGTCAGCCGGCCTTTTCTTTGGCCGGTTATATCCTTATATTTCGGTTTTTCGCCCATCCCACAACCGCAGTCTTTTGCTTTGTTTCTCTGCAGCTGCTTCGCGGGTACAATGATATGTTTCCCACACTCGCACTTCCACAGGAATGCTCCCTCGTCGGATTTTCCTATCATACGAAGAGCAGTTAGCGCACCGTATTTCATTCCTGCCCTGTCTTTGGGTTTCTGGTGAGCGTTGCGAAGTTCGCTTGATCTACAGCCGCAGTGGGTCGTTCTGTGCGCGGTAAGATTCTTTGTATTTACTACGATTTCATTCCCACAGTCGCAGCAGCAATGCCATGTATAATACCTGTCCCGGAGACCTTCTGCCTTTTCAAGAACCGTCAGATTCCCAAATCTTTCTCCGGTCAGATCTCCGGTTTTTCTGCTCATTGATATCCACCTGTTTCTGCAGAATATTCGTTGTAGTACCATTCAAGGAACTCCCCGAACACTCTGTCTTCTGCCTGTTTTCTCACCTGAACAGCCTGAGCCAAGCTGTCATAGGTTCCGAGATAATATACTTTTTTCTTAAAGGTGATGACTGCGCGCCATTTGCCGTGATCATTTTGTACGCCAGTGTATCCACTTGTATTGTCGGAACGAAGCTTCTTTGTGCTTTCTATTCGTTCCACGCAGGTCCCGTCTATGAAATGGCAGAAATCTGCAATACCTTTCCCGTTTCGGACTCGCTCACTGACGATCTCTCTTGTGGTGCATCCACAGCTTTTGGTGCCTCCACTGAGAAGAGCATGGGTACCGACTTTTGTTTCCTTTCCGCAGTCGCATTTACAGAGCCATGCGTAGTTTGACCCTATCTTTTCATCCAGTCGCTTAATTGCAACCAGCTTTCCGAAACGCTGACCGGCCAGGTCTTTGATATTGCTAACCCCGCGCTGACAACCGCAGCTTTGTATAATGCCGGAGGAGATTTTATATGCTTCCGTCAGGAACTCTTTCCCACAGTCACAACGGCATCGCCACAGGATGCTTGTCCTGCGCATCACATCAGTCGGCTCAATCGCAACGACCATTCCGGAACGCATGCCCGAAATGTCCTTGCGTTTTCGTTTCCCCCTCATACATCCGCAGGAAGTTGTTCTGCCTGACAGAAGGGAAGAGGAAAGGATCGTCTTTTCAGTTCCGCAGTCACATACACAGCGGTAGTTCTTTTCCGTCAATCGCTCCACAACAGTCAGATTTCCGAAACGCTTTCCGGTCAGATCTGCGGCATCATATGCTTTATTGGAAACACAGCCGCAATCCTGTACGATACCGTTTTCCAGATGTGTTTTCTTGACAGTACATTCCTTTCCGCAGTCACAGCGACAGCGCCAGACGGCCTGTCCTGCATTCGCGTCCGATACTTTCTCCATAGCAGTCAGCATCCCGAAACGCTGTCCCGTCAGATCCTTATAATGCGGCCCGCGTAAACAGCCGCAGCTTTTTATTGTCTGATTGACAATCTTATATGCTTCCAGCAGGATTTCGCCGCCGCAGTCACACTTGCAGCGCCACAATGTACGCCTGGCTGCTTTGTCAAAGATTTTCTCTACGGCAACCAGACGCCCGGACCTAAGCCCGGTTATATCCTTAAATCTGGTAGCATTCCCCGAGTTTTTCATATGCTACCTTCTTCTTACTATTTTTCCTTCGGACGCCTACTCGCTGAATGTTGATAATTCCGGAGATATGGAAACAGAAAGTCCATCACTTCCTTTAGAAACCACAAGCCGGATCGGATTGACTGCCGCCCATTCGGGACAGTTTTCCGCATACGCTTTATATGCGTCATAGTAGTCGGCAAAACTGTCAAATAGCACTGCTTCCGCTTCTTTTCTTGCTTTTACGGCATCTTCGATAGAATCATATTTTCCCAGATGGTACTGCTTCTTCTGAAACACGATTTTCGCAAGATACTTCCCGTGAATGTTGTACACTCCACGGTAACCGGTCGTATTGTCTGTCGGTATCTTTTTGCTTCTGATCGCCTCAATAGAAGTTCCTTCAATATGCGTAAGAAACGAAGCCAGTTTCCTGTCATGTTCCCGTTTTGCGCAGCCACAGCTCTGAATATTGCTGTACATGAGTTCGTTATAGGATATGTCCACTTCATTGCCGCAGTCGCACTTGCAGTGCCATACTACCGAACCTTTACCTGTTCGTTTATCTGTTGGAAATAAGGCAACAAGCTTTCTAAATCTCTTGCCCGCAATGTCGGAAGCAGCATAATGTTTTTCGTTCTTGCAGCCGCAGTTTGTTTTCCTTCCCATTACAAGAAGAGTCGCAGAAATATCACATTCCTCTCCGCAGATACATCTGCATTTCCACCGGATGCCGCCATTTTTCTCATGTGTTGATGATTTCTCTATTACGGTCAGGTCTCCGAATACTTTTCCCGAAAGCTCATGTGCAACGGCTTTTGCTGCGTTTTCTTTTCTGATGCAACCGCAGCTTTTGCTGCCGCCATAGAGCAGACTGCGCTCAAGAACATATCTCTCCGTTCCGCAGTCGCAGCGGCAAAACCATTTCCGTTCACCGTTAGCTGCTGTTATGGAATTATCAAGAACAGTCCAGCGTCCGAATCGTTCACCTGATATATTCTTCATTTGTCATTTATTCAGAACCCGCTGGATTTTATATCCAGCGGGTTCTTATGTCTTAATACTTTTTCTGCTTCTTTCTCTCGAAGAACAATACACCAGCTCCAGCGGCTCCGCTTATTATCATCAGAGACATCCACAGTAGCAGATGAGTTTCGTCGCCGGTCTTGGGCTGGTTGGGATTGTAGTATACATTCTTAAATGAGATCCCGTCTTGTTTCCCATCTGATCCTTCGGAGTTAAGCACAACAGTAACCGTCAGAGCATCTTCTTCTGTTTCAGAATCCAGTACATAAACGGTCGCTGTATAGACGGTATGGTCATAGGTTTCATTGGCCGACTTACCGACCATCTGGTATATCTTGTACTGATAGATGCCTACCGTCGTGAATTCAATTGCAGGGAAATCCTCTTTTCCCGCGCCTGTAATGGTCAGCTTATATGCACCGTCTTCGCTGCCTGCCGGCATAGGGTTGCTGCTGTCTAACGGCTCAAGCATAACAGTATACTTTTCTGCCGGAATTGGCTTCGGGCCGCCGATTGTCACTTTTGCGGAAAACACCGTGCTTTGAGGCTCCGCGGCAAATGCATTCACAGCGAACGCAGACAGGCAGAGCAGCATAACCAAAGCCAGGGCGGTAATCCTGTATAATCTTTTCATGATAGATTATCCTCCTAAATTGCGGGTATCGGCTGCATCACAGCCAGAACAACAGTCCTTGCGTCGGTGAACTCGGCAGAGCAGGTGGAAAGTCCCAAAATGTGGAATCCGGTGTTCTGATCTGCCGCCTTCGAGATCACGGTGCTGTCAAAATAAATGGAGTTTTTTTCTGCGAAATCCAGCAGCGAACCAATGCTTTCCTCCGTGTACTCCTGCGGTTCAAATATTTTATCTTCGGAGGCCGCAACCTGCATGATGGCAAAAATCTCCAATTTACGGGCGCCATTCGGCAGCAACAGCGTACCGCCCCGGTTCTGTTCAAAGAAATCTTTATCCAGAAACAGATCCAGATCGCCGAACATATTCCCTTTGTCCATGTGGTGGCCGTACAGCAGAGAAAAGGAATCGGAAAAATCACGCATATTCCGCGCGTCCAGAAAAATGCTGCCCGCCAAGGCAAAGTCCCCGTAAAAGTTGCGGTTGATATAACTCAGATTAGTTTCTCCCTGCAAAACAGGGAAGTCGATTTTAGTATTATTGATCTCAATCCACGCGCAGACATCGGAGTTTATTGATAAGAGCTCCTGAAAGCTCGGCAGGGCATTATCATCCCCCGTTTCCGGGATCGGTTTCAGCGCCAGCATCTCGCTTTGTATGTTCACAGCCTCGGCATAAATCCGGTTATTATCCCACAGCGCATAAGCAGAATAGAGCATTACCGACAGCATGAGCAGAATCAGTCCAGCATTAAGGACGCTGTTTGCCATATTCAGGAATGATCGCGCAACTTTCAAACTTGCAAACTCCTTTGTCTGTCAAAGTCCGGGCAGGACTGTTTACCTGCCCGGAGAATGATCAAATGCTTAAATCAGTTGAAGCGCTTTTTGCCGAGAAGGACGAACATACCGAGAGCTGCAACGGCAAAGAGAGCAATGAAGGGAGCACTGTCGAGGCTGATGCCGGTGTCAACAATAGTTCCCTTGTCATTGACGAATTCAGCAGTAGCACCGTCCTTGGTAATCGTGCCGGTGTCACCGTTCTTGCTCGTGGTGTAATCCGTATATTTTTCTTCAGCGACAGTGTAGCTGGTGCCGGCGGGAAGGTTGCCGATGGTTACAGTCTCGCCATGCTTGAGGTAGAAGACATTAGCGCCCATTTGCAATTCTCCGGTCTTGGGATTGCTTGTATAGGAGCCGCCGGAAACAGTAAAGAGTTCAGGATAATAGGTCTTGCCCTCTTCGCCGGTGAGAGTCACGGTGAACTTGAAGAACTTGGTCTTGTCGCCAAGTTTACCGGTAACGGTCTTTTTGATAGCAAGAGTGCCCGGATCATATTCGTTGTCAACCACATTAGTCTTTGTGCCTTCAGCAGTTCCCTTACGAACAGCTGCTACGCGAACAAGTTTTCCATCCTGCTCAATTACGGTAATCTTGAGGAAAAGGGGCGTTTCATTGTAGGTGACGCCGGCAGTGTTGCCTGCGGTTTCGGTAATTTTATAGGTGTAAATACCTACGCCACTATCTGCGTAGTCGGGTAGGGTCACATTGAAGGTCTTTGAATTGTTAGCTGTGAGCTTAACAAAAGCAACCGTGTCTGCGGGGATGGTGGGCATAGGCATATTATCTTTGGTTACGCCTTCTTTTGCATCGGTAACACTGACTGCCTCGATGGTGAACTTAAAGGTCTCTGCGGGAGACTGTCCGCCGGTGATGATGTAGTTCTTGGTAATGGTTACCTCTGAAACATCTTGATAATTTTCGTCTGCGAATGCAGTGACGCTGAGGCTCAGGATGAGTACGAGAGCCAAAAGAATGCTGATAGTTTTTTTCATGTTTTCTTCTCCTTTTTGAAAATTTTGTACTTTTACAATAGATTATTTGGATAATAAAATATTGTCTTGTATCGTGCGGTCAGATACCGCGCCGGCGCATGACGGTAATCACCTTACCGATCAGATCATCCGCAGAGACCGCGCCGAAGTCTCTGCTATCTGTACTGTTTGTACGGTAATCCCCGAGAATATAAAAACTGTTTTCCGGAACACGCAACTCTGTGCCACCGTCCTCTCTGGGATAGGTCGCAAAATAGATCTCTCCGGACTGCGTGGTGCCGTTGACGATGAGTGCGCCACTTTCCGTGATCTGAACCACATCACCCTCTCCGGCAACGACACGGCCAATCCGCTTTTCCCCTTCATGGGAGTACACTACCGGATCGTTCTGGTAATAGTCCTTCTGCAGCCGATAGGCAATTACGAGATCTCCGTCTTTTACAGCCGGGAACATCTCATTTCCCGAAGCTGACAGGATCGCAAAGCCATAATTCAGCACCAACCAGGCAGCAGCGGCGATGAAGATCAGCCGGAACAGGAGTTCGATATAGCCGCGCCGCAGACCGGCCGCTGATCCGCGCTGCCTGAGGATCTCCTCGGTAGAAAGCGCTGTGTTGCTTCGGCTCATGGCAGATTCTCCCCATCCGCTGCGACAATGCCATTCAGCGCTGTCTCGGCTTCTCTCTGCGTCTCTGCCAGAAGGGTATCATAGCGGATCCGCTCCGCACGAAGTTCCGCTTCATACAGCTTGTTAAGCTCTGTAAGTTTTTTCCAGAGATCCTGCTCATCCACCCCGTAAAAGCATTTTTTGAATTTCAGCTTCTGGAGATAGGCATTGATGTCCCGCCGTTCCGCGCTTACTCGGTTCACGGGTGCAGACTTTTCTTTTCCGATCCCGCTTTTTCGGGCTGGCTCCGATGTTGTCGGAGCCGGCCTTTTTGCTGCTTTCGGATCATGAGACACTTTCATCCAGTTCATCGCCATGCTGCTTAGAATCTTCTTGACCGCTTGCGCAGGATCACAGCACCGGAGCCAAGAGC
This sequence comes from Candidatus Cacconaster stercorequi, assembly GCA_018064925.1. Classification (GTDB taxonomy): domain Bacteria; phylum Bacillota; class Clostridia; order Oscillospirales; family Oscillospiraceae; genus Vescimonas; species Vescimonas stercorequi. The sequence continues at coordinate 36,614 of JAGHUH010000007.1, forward strand.
CGCCAAGCTGAGAGCCAGTATGTACGGGAGGACGTCAAGGTCAATGCCGGTATCCGGTTTATCCTTCTTATCATTGACGAAGCTTACCGTGGTTTCACCGAAGATCTCGTCCAGTGCACACACCGTACCTTTCTTAACATCTCCGCTGTTGACGGTGTAAGTGGTCTTATAACCATCTGCGTCAGTCTCCGTGATCTTGACGGCACTTCCGTACTGGACCTCGATGGTCTCACTATCACCGCTCTTCAGCATAACGGTTTTCTTCTGTGGCTGGCCATTCATGTCGGTATATTCAACTTCAAAGCTGAATTTCTTCGTCTTGTCGCCCATATCACCGGTGACGGTTTTGACGATGGTCAGTGAAGCATCTTTCGCCTTATTATTCACTTCAACGCTTGTTTTTCCCGTGCCGCTTATTACGAAGGTACGCATCGCGCCTTCAGTGCTTGTCGTTCCGACCTTAATCGTCGGTGAGAAGATACCGGGGTCTGTTTCCGTGATGGTCACGCTTGCTCCGTCCGGAACAAGGTTTTCGATCTCTATGGACTCACCGTTCTTAAGTGAGAAGGTGAAGGCGATGCTGCTCTTGCTTACCGCGGTTCGGGTCACGCCCTCCGGTATTTTCGCTTTCCCGTAGAATTCCGCGTCTGTAAAGTCAAACTTTCCGCTTGTATCGGTGATCGTAAGCTCCATCGGGAAAGCGTCCTCGGTCGGTTTTCCCTCTACGACCTTTTTAACTACAATATCGCCTACATCGATATCGGTATTGGTTACAGTAAAGGATCCTCCGCTTCTCGTCATTGTGAACGATCCGGTGTCGGAAGCGGATATGGTGCCGTTCGCATTCACCGTGACAGAATAGTTCTCATGATTGGTCTCTGTCAGCGTTGCCTTTGCCCCTTCGGGAATGAAATTCTTGAAGTATATCGTATTTCCTCCCGTGAGGGTGAAGGTAAAGGTGATCTGATGTGCCGTTTTGGATTTAACGGTAGCGCCGTTATAGACCGCGTCCTGCATATAATAAGAGGCGTCGGTAAAGTCTGCGCTCTTTGCTACATCTATTATCGTCAGCGTGAACGGGAAGGCTTTATCCGTACTTGTTCCGCTTCCCAGAACTTTCGTGACGGCGAGGTCTCCCGTAAACACATTAATCGCTCTGGCATAGCCATTGATCTTGTCTTTTTCAAAATCAAGCACATAGGAGGCTGTGTCCTGCAGACTAGAAGAATGCCATACAACGAACTTATACCTGTCTACACCGACAGTTGCCTCAGCCGCCAACTTGATTAAATCGTATTTTGTCGGCGTGGTCAGAGTAAGCTTATTGCCTTCTATTGTAATCGTTACGTCGCTCTTATCCGTTGTAAACGTATAGTTGTTCAGTACATTGTTGGTGTCCGTAAGGCTCAGCACATAATTTGAGCCAACTTTCTTCATCGCATAGGTGGGGGCGTTTGCTACGTTATCACCCATGAAGCTTGGCAGCTTGGACAGATCCTGCACATTTTTCTCAAATCTGTTATAGGCTTCCACAATCCGCCCGTATAACAAACCGTTCGGATCCAGACATTCCAGAAGACTGCCGTATGCACCTTCCGGATAAACATGGTTGAAGTTTCCATCTCTCTGACCAACGATGACCTCCCAGACCAGCATCTGGGTAGCAATGGCTTCCGCCATATTCTGTGCCATCACGGGGTCTTCCTGTGATTCGAGATATCTCCAATCATAGCTGATGTTGCCCTTATAGCCCATGGTAAGAACACGTCCGAGCAGGGTCCTGATGGTATTGGTGTCATATATGGTACGGTTGTCGTAGACGTCTTCCCAATAATTCTCCGAAACACCTGCGTAGTAGTTCCATTCGTTCTGGGACCAGTCCGGTTGGATGCAGTAGCTGATCTGGCCCTCGTAGGAGTCCATAGAGCGAACGAACCAATAACTGTTGCTATGGGAATGCGTCCAGCCATTTCCCAAATCCCACCATTGCTGCCAGTTCACTTGAACACCGGGAATCGCTTCGAAGAACACTTCGCCGTACCTCGGAGCCTGGATGTTCAGTACAATTTCATGCCCATCATCCATCTCGACGAGGACCCAGACCCAGGAACCGCCGTTATAACGCTGCTCCACCTTGAGTTTCCACGGGTCAGCGCCGGCAGGATTGATCACGCTGATGTAGTCTGTCTCTGTCGATTCTACATTGACTACGTCTTCTCCGGTATACTCGCTGTCCTTAATTGCTGAAAGGATGTCTCCAATCGTTTGAACGCCCGACGACGTCCCGAAGTAATATGTACCTTCGCCGTAATAGTTCAGAAGATTATTGGAAGTGAGGTTCACAAACACTTCTGCCCCATCATTGAAGGAAACGCAGAGTGTTTTGCTTCCCGGGAACAGATTCGTGACTTCGCTGCCCCACTCGTCAGACAATGCGGAGGCCGTCTTATTCACGTGAATGTTCCAGTCGCCGGTGATCTGTGACGCTGTCAGCAGACTGTCACCGAAGACATCTACCGCTGTGACATCCGAAACGGATTTTGAGGAACCGCCGGCCGCGAGGATCGCGGACAGCTTTGTGTTTCTGCCGTTGACAGCGTAATCAATGCACGGGACATCGATCGTCAGCTTGATCACAAATTTTTCTGCACCGCAGTAGATGACGATCTTTTTAGTTTCCGAAAGATCCGTGGCAGTGAGCAGACCAGTGCTCGTATCATAGCTGATGCCGCTGTCCTTGGGGTTGACGCCGGTCACAGAACCAACAGAATAATTGAACGTAACTTCTCCGCTCTCACTGCTTTGTCCCTGCAGGGCAGCAAACAGATCCGTAAGAGAAATGCTTCTGCTCGTTATCGTATGAGTAAACGAGGGAACCATGTCTATGTTCAGCTTGGCGCCGTTTTCTACGACAACATTTCCGCCGTTTCCGGTATAGGTGTCGCAATTGCCGATATGGGACTCACCCTTGACATTGATCGTTGCGCTGCTTCCATTTGCATACGCCATGGTTCCGGTGGGGGAAGACTTCTTTTCGCAGCTGTCAATATAGGCACCGCCGTCAATGGTAAACGTTCCGTTGTTGATGTATACTGCGCCTGCTTTTCCGCCCTTGCAGTTTGTAATGGAACCGGCTGCCATATTGACGTTACCGCCGTTCGTGATATAAACACCGCCGGTATTGCTGTTTGAATAGCAGTACTTTACTTCGCCGCCGTTCATATTGACCGTGCCGCCGTCCACAAAGATCGGAGCCGACAGGGTTGTAATGCTGCCTGCACCTGAGTAAAATCCCGCTACGGTTCCGGCATTAAAGTTCAGCGTGCCACCCTTGTTAACGTTAAATCGGCTCGATTTTCCTCCGTTGGCGTTGCAGATCACACCGCCGTAAAGCGGAACTGTACCATTTGTGCTTGGGAACCAACAGCCGTAAGTGGAAATCTTTCCGTAATGAACGGCGGTCGGATTTGTATCGACAATGGTGAGGGACGCACCGTTATTGACGATAATCGAGTTATCCTGCATGTTAAGCGTGTGCCCGTTCAAATCGATGACAACACCCGCTGCATTGACAGTCAAATTTCCGTTTGAAAAGGCGTCCGAACCCAGATAATACTTTGCATTGGCAGTAGTGATATAGGCTACTTTCAGACCAGACGGACTGTCTAACTGCGTGCCTTCCGGATCGGTGACCTGGATCACTAAACCCTCTCCATCGGCGAGTTTCACAGTGAGCGTTTCCAGGGACTTAAACTCCTGCAGACTTGTCAGCAGCCAGTCGCCTTCGGTCTGCTCAACTTTGATATATTTCGGTTCGGAGAATACAACACTTGTTACATTGGCAGCGTCCTTCTTAATACCAAGCTCTTCAAAAAGCGCAGAGAGCAAAATTTTGCTCTCGCCTGCGATGCTGAACTTGTAGCCCTCATACTCAAAGTCCACGGTGAACAGGAACGTGGAGAAGCTGTCGGTAATAAAGGTCACGACACCGTTATCATTGACATACGCGGGAATGAGCTCATATTCCGGATAATCTTCCCCGACCTCTTCAGCAGCAGTTTTATCCAGCTTCAACGCCGTCTTGAGAGACGCGAACATGCTGGGATTCTTCTCCGGCTTAGGTTTCTCAGCGGGTTCTTCCATCTGCTCGACTGTGACCATTTTATCCTTTATATGAAGGATGCTGATCTGCGCACCTTCGGGCAGGCCTTCCAGAGAAGCAGTAATCTGACCATCGGGCTCAACCTGTTCTTCATTTTCATTGATGAAGCTAAGGTTAAAGGCATAGTATTCACGCGTAATGCCTTCAGCGACCGGTACCCTCTCGTCCATGAATGCTTTTTCCTCAACGAGCGTATCGGTGTTAACAGACCTTGCGCTCAGTCTGGTGTTCTCGGGGATGGCACCGTCTACAAACACGCTGAAACCGGGGACATTGTCCACCGCGGTAAGCAGCCCCTCACGCTTTTTTTCCGTCTGCTTAGACTCTTCCTCGGCCTCTGTGGGAGCCCCGGCCTCTGTGGGAGCCCCAGCCTCTGCGGGAGTCTCGGTCTCTGCGGGAGCCCCAGCCTCTGCGGGAGCTTCGGTCTCTGCGGGAACCCCGGTCTCCACGGGAGTCTCAACAGTCTCATCCTCCGTAGGTGCGGATGCAATAGTTTCCTCAGACCCCGCCATCTCAGACTCAGCGGCGGCAAGGGGAACTGCAAAGCCACACAAAAGGACGACGCAAAGCATCATCGCCAGTATGCGCAGCGCGCACCGTCTTACCTTACGATTCTTGTGTTTGTTACTCATTTTCTGCACCTCTCAGTTCAGCGTTCCAGATATTTTCAAGTTCTCATTGTGTCATGTGTAGATGGTTATTTAAGTGTCTCTTCGACCGTTCTATGCAAATTCGGTCGTCTCTTTATGGGCAGCTCGATATGCATTTTCATCCGATTGCCTCTCTCTTGCCCTTTGAGAGAATGACCCGGCCGCATTGCTCACCGCCAGCCAAATGCTGTACTCGGTGTCCGAATCGTCTTCAAGTCTTCCGTTAATGTTTTTTCTGCAAAGCACAGCGTCATCTCAAAGATATAATTAATAAGAAAGCTGTAAAATCTATGTGCGCTCAAGCCATATCGCATTTCAAAAAGCTCATAGACTTTACTAAACCCACCGTTATATGCCTGCCGCATACTCCTGATTTCGTCCGTATAGAGAGAGGAGTACCGGTAACGAACCAGGAATACTGTTTCCTCTTTGTGATCGATCAGATAGCGATACACCTTGCGGCATGTGGCATATATCGCAAGTTCAAAGGGAGTATCGTCAGGATTCCGAATAAATGCGCTTTGTGTCAGAATGCTTGAGACCTGCTTATCGATATAAAGGAATGTTTCACGCAGAAGAATTTCCTTTGTGGGGAACCTGCGGTACATCGTGGCTTCGGAGAATCCTGCATATTCCGCAACATGTTTTGTGCGCATATTCTCTATACCGATTTCTGCGACTGTTTTAATTGTTCCCGCTATAAAGATTTCATCAAACGCTCTCCTATATGCCACGCCAGATCCTCCATATTAGAAGTGCTTGCGCTCATTTAATTCTAAAAAAACGCAAAAATTGCATAATAAAACACACCTGCATACTGGCACATAATACTCATTATGTTGCAGTATGCAGGTGTCACTATATGGCCGAATACTATGGAAGTCAGCTGAGATTATGAAAATGGGCGCAACAAAATAAGCCTTGTCCTTTTTGCTTTTGAAAAGAACGGATAAGGCTTTGTTGCCATGCCCTGTTTCAGGCTTGTTAACGAAATGATAGCAGTTGATGTCATACTTTTCTTAAATTACCCCTTGATTTTCAGAGGTGAATGTAGTATTATACCTATAATACTTAATCAGATAATTACATAATGAGTATTATGTGTCATTGTCGCCGTCGGGCGGCTTTTTTTATATGACCAGACGCATTTGCTCCATACATTGCCGATGTTCAGCGCCGGTTGAGATGATATAGATGCGAGTTGTGTTGACGCTGCTGTGACCGAGTACATCAGCCAATCTCACGATATCCTTCTCCAAACCATAGAAAATCCGTGCAAACAGGTGCCGCAGATTGTGGGGAAAGACCTTTCTTGGATCTACATTTGCTTCTTCGCAAAGGCCCTTCATTTCCCGCCAGATATTGGAGCGGCTGACCGGTTTTCCGGTTCGTGTAACGAACACGCAGCCGTCCGAGATCTTCTGCTTAGATATATATCGCAGCAACTTCTTTTGCAGATCCTTTAACAAAAGTACAACTCTTGTCTTTCCCTTTAGCGACACCACCGCTTTTCCATTTCTCACAGCCTCCACCGTAATAAACGGTAGCTCGCTAACACGAATCCCGGTACTGCATATCGTCTGCAGGATCAGGCAGAGCCGTTCATTATGCTTTTTCTGCGCTGTACGGCATAGTCGTTCGTATTCCGCTCTGGTCAGTTCTTTCTCCTCCGGGCAGAACACCTGCTGCTGGACCTTCAGAGATTTCACCTTCAGATCTGTCCACCCGAGATAGCAGAACAGGCTGTTGATGCTTGCCAGCATGGAGTTGATACTGCGGACGGCGTAACCGTCATCTAACAGATGCTGCTTGTATGCAATGACTATTTCTTTGGTTATTTCTGCACCATCCATATAGGACGCAAATGCCGTCACATCACGGATATACTTCTCTATGGTCGCATCGCTTTTTTCCTCCTCCGTAAGATATTTTTGAAATCTGCCTATGATTTCTGAATTTATAAATCTTTCTTCCATGTGTATTTACCTCCGGGTTATAGTGTGTAGATAGTTTACCCCGAAAAGTATGACTTAAAATGCCTATCAATCGTTGGTCACGCTACGGATAAAACCGAATGTACGGATATTGTATATATGAGAAAGCCCCACCCAAATTTCGAGGATTCTTCCTCGAATTCGAGTGGGGCTTTTTGTATTTATGACTTTATTCCAGATATTCCGGCTTTATTCTGTATCGGCATACACCGTAACTGCTGACAGACCGTTCCAGCACTTCATTTGGAATAAACGGAAGCCATTTCCGTGCAAAAGCAGTCGTACCGAACCAGGCGTCGAAGTTGCCTGTAGGAAGAATGACCCAGTCGGTATCCTCTTGCCTATTTACTATATAGTATTTCGCAGTGTCGGGAGCAGGTCTTCCGGTGCACGCTCCGGTGTGACCGAGCTCAGTTTTTCTGTAAGTTCTGCGGAAAGTGAGATATCCGAATCGCGTAAAGAACCCGTTTCCGCAGCGTCGGCGATGATATCCTCAAAGCGGAGGATCCACGCCCCTTTCGTTGTTGCCGTAAACAGCGGTACCTGGTATTGCAGGACCTTGTTCCGCCATGCAGCTTCAAACCCTTTTTCCAGTGCAGCGCAGCTTTCCGATGACTTTTTGCTCAGTTTTCCCGGATGCTCTTTGGAAAACCGGATAATATTCTGCACATGACGGTAAAACCATCCCGCGCCGTTTGCATCCACCAGCTCCGGGAACATTTTGTGCAGCTTTTTGTAATCTGTATCATCCTGCCCGTCCTTTTTCGGACGGGCTTTTTTGTGCTGTCCGCACAATCCGGGGCAGTTCACAGTTCATCACATCCGGTGCTTTTTCTCACTTCTCCAGTTCCTCGATGCGCTCCATGACCTCGTCAATGAGATCCTCCAGCGCCTCATGCTCCTCGGCCCAGTCGGTGTACGCCTCGTCGGTCTCATCTTCCGGCTCGGCGGCGTCCATGTCGCGGCGGCGCTCCTCCAGCATTTCCAGATAGTCCCGCAGCTCCAACAGTGTCAGCTCCGACACCTCCACTTCCTCCATGGGCGCTTCGCCGCCGTGGGCGGCACGGTAAAATTCTTCAAAACTGAGCATCCTTGCCCCTCCTGTTTCTTTCTTGTTTCCTATTCTGCCCCAATTCTCCGGCACTGTCAAGACGCGCCGCGTTAATACAATCTTAAACTTTTGCCCTCTTGTTTCTTAATGCGTCCGTGATTATACTGAAAGCATCACATGGGACAGCTGACCCAATCCCTCGACAGACTCCGGCGCAGACTCCGTTTTTTTCTCTGCGTGCGGCGGTTTGTCATACCCTCTGGAAAGGAATGCCCCCATGGAAACTCTCAAGCTGATCAACAGCGTCATTGCTGTGGTCTTTTTTCTCTGCTATACCTATCAATTCTGCTACATCCCCGTCGTTTGGCTGATGCGCGCCAAGCCGCATTCTGAGCCGCGTCCCCACCGCTTTGCCATATTGATCTGTGCGCGAAACGAGGAGGCCGTCATCGGCGATCTGATTGCCAGTATCCACGCTCAGACCTACAATCCAGCGCTTCTCTCCGTATTCGTGCTGGCGGACAACTGTACCGACAACACCGCCGCCACGGCAGAAAACTGCGGCGCAGTGGTCTATGAGCGCCACGATTCGGAGCGCATCGGCAAGGGATACGCCCTGCAGGCGCTGATTTTGCATCTGGAGCAAGACTATCCCGCCGGATTTGACGGCTATTTCGTCTTTGACGCCGACAACATCCTGTCCCCGGATTACATCGAACAGATGAACCGCACCTTCTCCGACGGACACGACATCATCACCAGCTATCGCAACAGCAAAAACTACGGCGACAACTGGATCTCCGCCGGCTACGCCCTGTGGTTTCTGCGGGAGAGCCGCTATCTCAATCAGGCGCGGTTTCTGCTGGGCACAAGCTGCGCCGTCAGCGGCACCGGTTTCCTGTTCAGCCGAAAAATTCTGCGGGAGATGGGGCCGTGGCCCTTCCATCTGCTGACGGAGGACATCGAATTTTCCGTTCACCAAATCCTTGCCGGGCACAAAATTGCCTTCTGCCCCACGGCCGTGCTCTACGATGAGCAGCCCACCTCGTTCCGCCAGTCATGGCGACAGCGCAGCCGCTGGTCACGGGGCTATCTGCAGGTATTTCAGCGCTACGGCAAGCGGCTGATGGCCGGCATTTTGCGAGGGCACTGGGGATGCTTTGACATGGCCATGGCCATCATGCCGGCGTTCCTCTTATCGGCGGCGGGCATCGTATGTACCGTGTTGCTGGCCGTTACAGGCGCCGTACAGGGCGGCGGGTTCCCGATGGCGCTGCGCGCGGTGGGCACGATGCTGGGCGGGATGTATCTGACGCTTTTCCTCATCGGCGCCATCACCACCGCCACCGAATGGCGGCAGATCCGCACCACCACCGCAAAGAAGCTGCGGTATACGCTGACCTTCCCCCTGTTCATGTTTACCTATCTCCCCATCGCAGTTTCCTCGCTTTTCTGCAAGGCCGAATGGCGCCCCATCCAGCACCGCATCTGCGCCGCACAGATCGGGGAGCGATGCAAAGAAGAAGCACTTCCCTTTTGAAAGGAGTAACCCATGTATCACATTTTAGTCTGTGACGATGAAAAAGACATCGTTTCCGCCCTGACCATCTACCTCCGGGCCGAGGGGTATCAGGTGTTCCCCGCCTATACCGGGCAGGAGGCACTGGACATCGTGGAGTGCCAGGACATCCATCTGGTGCTGATGGACATCATGATGCCCGGTATGGACGGCATCACCGCCATGACGCGGCTGCGGGAGCACCACAATCTGCCGGTGATCCTGCTGACGGCAAAATCCGAGGACACTGACAAGGTGCTGGGACTGAATATCGGCGCAGACGACTATGTGACCAAGCCCTTTAACCCCATCGAACTGCTGGCACGGGTCAAATCGCAGCTGCGGCGCTATCTGCAGTTGGGCGGCGGACAGCTTACGCCCACCACCGTGACCATCGGTGCCATCGCGCTGGATGACGAGGCCAAAACCGTCACGGTAGACGGTGAGGCGGTGTCCCTGACGCCGCTGGAATATGATATTCTGCATCTTCTGATGCGAAATCCCGGCAAGGTTATTTCCCCGCAGGAGATTTACCGCCGGGTCTGGCACGAGGCGCCTGCCGCTGACAATCCCGTGGCCGTCCATGTGCGGCACATCCGGGAAAAAATCGAGATCAACCCCGCCGAGCCCCGCTACCTGAAGGTGGTATGGGGCAAGGGCTACAAGATGGAGGATGGCACAATATGAAAAAGCTCTATGATAAGCTGTGGGCAAAAATCTCCGCCTTTGTATTGCTGACGGTCTTTCTGGCGCTGACCGTTGCCGGCAGCATCGGTATTGCATGGCTGGCCTGCGAAAATGCGTATCTGGACGGCGGAAAGCAGGCGCAGGAGCAGATTTACGCCAATATCTGCTTTGCAGACCTCTACGATGCGTATGAGTATCTGGGCAACTACGCATACAATCCCGATGCCGATGCGCAAAAATGGCTGAGTGACTTCTCCGCCATGTACCCCGCCGAAGACTGCAGCACCGCCATAATCATCCGCGACGCGAAAACCAACAAGGAGCTGGCCCGCAACTTCGACCCCGCCAAGCAGCCGCTCTTTGAAAAAGAGCTGGCCGATACCGTCATGTTCAACGGAAACCGCGTCACCATCACCGGCTATCTGCGGCCCGACTTCACCGCTGACCGCTACGAGGTTCGATTGGAGATATGGCTCATTCAGCACGCATACGATATCATCGCGCTGACAGCGGTCTGCCTTGTTCTGACGGTGATTTTTCTGATCTTCACCCTCTGCTCTGCCGGACACTGGCCGGGGCACGAGGGCATTCACCTGACATGGTTTGATAAGATACCGCTGGATCTCTACCTGATCTTTTGCTGCTGCTTTTTGGGCGGGATCTTTGATGGTGCTTTTGAGGTGGCGCTGATTTGCAGCATACTGCTGGGACTCTTCCTGCTGCTGTTGCTGCCCAGCTTTGCCGCACGGTGCAAGACCGGCACGCTGTTCCGCAGCACCGTGATCGGATGGTGCTTCAAATGGCTGCGGCGGCTTCTGAAATGGCTGATGGGCGTCATTGCGGACATCCCTATGGTGTGGAAAACCGCCGTTGGCGTGGCAGCATGGCTGGGTGTCAATCTCCTGTGCATCGTCAATTATTACGAAGGCGAGTTCCGCATTCTGTTGCTGCTGGTCAATCTTCTTGCAGGGCTGTTCCTCATTTATCTGGCGCTGGGTCTGCGAAAGCTGCAAAAAGGCGGTGAAGCTCTGGCCGCCGGACACTATGACACTGCCGTGGACACCGCGCATCTGTTTGGCGATTTCAAGCGGCACGGGGAAAACCTCAACGATGTGCAGCAGGGCGTGCAGAAGGCCGTGGAGGCGCGCATGAGGTCCGAGCGGCTGAAAACGGAGCTGATCACCAATGTCAGCCACGACATCAAAACGCCGCTGACCTCCATTGTGAACTATGTGGATCTGCTGAAAAAGGAGGACATCGACAACCCCGCGGCACAGGAATACATCGCCGTGCTGGAACGGCAGTCCAACCGCCTGCGCCGCCTGACGGAGGATCTCATCGAAGCCAGCAAGGCCGCCACCGGCAACATTGCCGCGGAGCTCTCCCCCACCGATGTGGGCGTACTGCTGGAACAGGTGCTGGGCGAGTATCAGCAGCGCTTGGACAGCAGCCAGATCACCCCCATGCTGACGCTGCCGGAAAAGCCTATCTCCATCATGGCAGATGGACGGCTGCTGTGGCGGGTTCTGGACAATCTGCTGAGCAATGTGTGCAAATACGCCATGCCGGGCACCCGGGTGTATCTCTCCACCGAAACGCATTCCGTTCTCAAGGAGGACACCGTGGGCAGCAAGGCCGTGATCACCGTGAAAAACATCTCACGCTGTCCCCTGAATATCTCCGCCGATGAGCTCACCGAGCGGTTTGTGCGGGGCGACGAGAGCCGCTCCACCGAGGGCAGCGGTCTGGGACTGAGCATCGCCTCCAGTCTCACCGCGCTGCAGGGCGGACAGTTTGCGCTGGCTGTGGACGGCGATCTTTTCAAGGCGACGCTGACCTTTGACATGGCATAAAACAGAAACCTCCCCTTTGGGACTGCCTAAGGCAGTCCCTTTTTCTTGTGTTTTTTCTCCGTACATGGTACAATAAGAAAAAACACGGGTAAAGGAGGCGGATCTCCATGACGGAATCCATGACCCCGCAATTGGCCCCCAGAGATCGCTGTACCGGCTGCGGCGCCTGCATGAGCGGCTGCCCCAAGGGCGCCATCCATATGCTGCCCGATCGGGAAGGGTTTCTCTATCCCACGGTGACCGATGCCTGCGTGCAATGCGGCCACTGCACCCATATCTGCCCCGTGCTGAAGCGGCGCGAGGAGCGGCCGGAGCCCGCCGCCTTTGCGGTGTGGAATCCGGACGATGAGGTGCGCCTTGCCTCTAGCGCTGGCGGCGTATTTACGCCTCTGGCGGAGTATGTGCTGGAGACCGGCGGCGTGGTATTCGGCGCAGCGACGGACGATCATCTCCATGTCGCCCACATCGCCGTCATGGACAAGGACGAGCTGTCCCGGCTCCGGGGTGCCAAACTGGTGCAAAGCGAGCTGGGCGACAGCTATGCCAAGGTGCGGCTGTATCTGGATCAGGGGCGCATGGTGCTGTTCTCCGGTACCCCCTGTCAGGTGGACGGTCTGTACCGTTTTCTGGGCGAATATCCGGAAAAGCTGGTGACCTGTGACTTCGCCTGCCACGGTGTTCCCTCCCCCGGCGTGTGGGAGCACATCGTCCGCTCCATGGCCTATGTGAAGCGGAAAACCCCCGTGGCGGTGGAATTTTGCGCCAAGCTGGCCGGCGACCGGGAACGCCGCTTCCGCGTGCAGTTCAACGACGGCTCCGTATTTGATGCCCCGCTGCTCAAATCCGAGTACGGACGCGGCATCGACCGTGCCCTGTTCTTCCGCAAATCCTGCCATAGCTGTACCTACGCCTGCACGCAGCACCCCGCCGATCTGACATTAGCCGCCTGCATGGCTGCCGGCAAGGACTTCTATCCCGATGAGCGGAAAAAGGGTCTGTCCATGCTTCTGGTAAACACCCCCAAGGGCGCACATATTTTCGACACACTGCCCTTGAAACGGACACGCTGTGAGGTAAGCGATGCCGTGGCGGCAAACCCGGCGCTGTGCGCTCCGGTGGAGATCCCGCCCGATCGCGCCACCTTCTTCGCCGCCTATGCCAAGCAGCCGTTCCAGGAGGTACGCAACCGCTTCCTTGCTCTGCCCAAGCTGAGCTATCAGGTAGCCAACCACAGCTTTGAGCGCCTGAAGCGCCTGCTGAAACGAAAAGAGAAATAACACTATGAAAACTTTGATGCATACCTGCTGCGCGCCGTGCAGCGTATCCTGTATTCAGCTTTTGCGCTCGCAGGATATCGAACCGGTCAGCTACTGGTTCAACCCCAACATTCACCCCTACATGGAATACAAGGCTCGCCGCGACACCCTGATGGCCTATGCCCCCACCATCGGCATGGAGCTGATCGTGCAGGAGGACTACGGTCTGAAGGACTTCTGCCGCGCGGTGGCCGACGACATTGAACATCGGTGCGCACACTGCTACGAGGTGCGCATGGAGCAGACGGCAAAATTTGCCGCCCAGCACGGCTTTGACTCCTTCACCACCACGCTGCTGGTGAGTCCCTATCAGCAGCACGAACGGATCGTCGCCACGGCACAGCGCATGGCGGAGAAGTACGGCGTACAGTTCCTGTACCGTGATTTCCGTCCGGGCTTCCGGGACGGACAGGCGCAGGCCCGGGAGTTGGGCTTTTATATGCAGAAATACTGCGGCTGTGTGTTCTCCGAGGAGGAGCGGTATCAGAACAAGATCACAAAGGATCGGAAGGAGCCGCTGAAGATTATCAAGCCGTAACGGAAAGTAAAGCATAAAAAACGCTTCTGCCATCCCTTCGGATGGCAGAAGCGTTTTTTATGCTTTCGGAATCCGGCATTTGGCTGCCTTGTAGGTATTCTCCATCAGCATGGCACGGGTCATGGGGCCCACGCCGCCGGGAACAGGGGTGATATAGGACGCCTTTTCACACACCGCGGCATAGTCCACATCGCCGCAGAGCTTGCCCTGTTCGTTGCGGTTCATGGCCACATCAATGACCACTGCCCCCTCCTTCACCATATCGGCGGTGATAAGATTTTGCTTGCCCACGGCGGAAATCAGGAGATCCGCCTGCAGGCACTGCGCCTTCAGGTCAGGGGTGCGGCTGTGGCACACGGTGACGGTGCCGTTGGCGGCCAGCAGCAGCAGAGCCATGGGCTTGCCCACGATGTTGCTGCGCCCCACCACCACGCAATGCTTGCCGGCGGGGTCAACGCCGTATTTTTTCAAAAGCTCCATCACGCCGGCAGGGGTACAGGGCAGATAATACGCCTCACCCTGCACGATGCGCCCCACATTCTCGGGATGGAATGCGTCCACATCCTTATCCGGGGCAATGGCCTCCAGTACGGCGCGCTCGTCGATCTGCGGCGGCAGAGGGAGCTGCACCAGAATGCCGTCCACCGCGCCGTAGTTGTTCATCTTCTCCACCAGCTCCAGCACCTCGTCCTGGGTGGCGGTCTCGGGCAGATGATAGTCCATGCAGAGGATATTGCACTCCTGGCAATCTTTTATCTTGTTGCGGACATACACCGCAGAGGCAGGATTATCGCCCACCAAGATCACCGCAAGCCCCGGCTGGCGGCGAAGCTGCGCCACATTGGCGCGGATCTCCTCTTTTTTCTCCTTGGCAAGCGCCTTGCCGTCCATGATCACAGCACTCATGCGTTCTCCTCCTTTGATTGGTTGACATACAGTTCCTCCGGCGCGTGGGGATGAATCTTCAAATGATACAGCAGCATCAGCGCCGACACCGCCATCATCACCAGTGACAGCGCCTGACTGACCCGGACGGGCTGACCGCCCCATGTCCAGTGGAACAGATACAGACTGTCGGTACGCAGACCCTCGATCCAGAAGCGGCCCAGGCCGTACCACAAAAAGTAACACCACATATTTTGCCCGTCAAACCGACGGACACGGGACACCACCAGCACGATCAGCAAAAGGCCGATTACATTCCACAGGCTCTCATAGAAGAAGGTGGGGTGCACCTCCACCAGCTTCCCCGCCGTGGTGGTCAGCTGCATCCGCCACGGCAGCGTGGTTTCGGCGCCGAATGCCTCACGGTTCATGAAGTTGCCCCAGCGACCCACCGCCTGACCGATCAGCAGACCCATGACGATCAGATCCATCATGGCAAAAAATCGAAAGCCCCGGCGCCGCGCCACGCACAGCACCACCAGCACCGTGGCGATCACGCCGCCGTAGATGGCCAGACCGCCGTCCCAGATGGCGATGGCCTTGCCCCAGTTCATCGTACCGTCAACATTGCGGAACAGATCCAGATAAAAAATCACATAGTAAATTCTGGCGCCCAGAATGCCGCAGGGGATGCCCCACAGCAGGCAATCCAGCAGGTCATCCTCCGTGATGCCGTATTTCTTCCGCTGCGTCAGGCAGAAGCCCAGCGCCAGCAGCATTCCGAAGGCGATCAATATGCCGTACCAGTACACGCCGTGACCGATGTTCAGCGCCTTTTCCGGCGCGGTGAATGTCCAGTCACCGAAAAGACCCGGAAAGCGGATCGGGCTGTCCGTCATGATGCTCATGCTTCCTGCGCCTCCCGTGGGGTGATTACGCTGATGGCAGCACGCTCCGCCACGATATTATCACGGATAAAGTCGATGAGATCCTGCTTGGTGATGGAATCGAACACCTCTGGGAACCGGTAGGCGTCAAAGCCGTTGAAGCAGCCCTCTGCCGCCGACACGGCAATGGACTCGAAGGAATTCAGTGCCTTCAGCGTCGTACCGAACACCGCTTTGCGTACCCGTTGATAATAGTCCTCGTCGATGCCCTCGCGCACCATGCGCTGCGCTTCCTCCAGAATGGCGTCTACCACCTTCTGCGGCTCGTTGCTGTCGCCGCCGGCATAGACATAGGCCACGCCGGGCAGCAGATCATAGGAGCAGCCGAAGGAGCCGTTCACCAGACCATCGGCATAGAGCCGGGCAAACAGGGCGCTGGAATCGCCCATCAGAATATCACAGGCCAGATCACCGATGGTGTTGTTCCGCAGACGCTCCTCCCCCTCCGGGGCATTGGGGCACTTGAACCCCACCAAAAAGGTTGGCATAGAGACCTCCATGGTGCAGCGGGTTTCCTTTTCCATCGGCAGCAGATCTTCCTCCGCGCCGTAGTCACGGGGGATGACCGGGCCGCTCTCACGGGGCAGGATCTCCTCCGCTGTACGGAATACCTCCTCCGGCTCCACATCGCCCACCACCACCAGACACATATTGGCGGGGGTATAAAACGCCTTATGGCAATCATACAGCGTCTGGGCGGTGATGTGGCTGATGCTCTCCACGCTGCCGGCCACGCTGATACGGGCGGGGCTGGTGCGGTAGAGGATCTGCATCAGGCGCTTATAGACCTGCCACTCGGGGTTGTCCTCGATCATGCCGATCTCCTGCCCGATGATCCCCTGCTCCTTGGCCACCGATTCATCTGTGAAATACGGCACGGACACAAAGGACAGCAAAATCTTCAGATTGTCGGAAAAATGGTCGGTGCAATCGAAATAATACGCCGTCATGGCGTTGGAGGTAAAGGCGTTGGGTTCGGCGCCGTTCTGCGCCAGCTCCTGCAGGGCGTTGCCCTCCGCCGTGTCGAACATCTTATGCTCCAGATAGTGGGCGATGCCCGCCGGCGTATCCAGCCATTCGCCATGCAGTTGAAAACGCAGATCCATGCCGCCATAACGGGTGGCAAAGAGCGCATATTTGCGGGAAAAGCCGCTCTTGCGCACCACGCAGACCGGCAGGCCGTTGGGCAGGGTGTGCCACACGACCGTCTCTCCCAGACGGGGATAGGTAACAGTTTTCATTTACGCCTCGCCCTCCTTTCCGCGCAGGAAGTAAACAGTATCCAGCGTCACGGACTCCGCCGCCGCACGGATGCGCTCCGGGGTCACGGCGCGGAGCAGCGCCGCCATTTCCTCCGGCGACTCGTCCTGTCCGGTGGCCGCCTGCCCCAGATAGTAATTCTCCAATGCGCCCTGACTGTCGCCCAGCGAGTTCAACGCGCTGAGCATGGTGCTCTTGGCGCCCTCCAGCTCCCAATCCTCCCAATCGCCGCGCTGAACGGCATTGAGCTGGCGGAGGATCTCCTCCACGGCGCGGTCGTAATCCTTGCTCTCAATGCCGGACGACACGGTGAGGATGCCCTTGCTGCGGGCATAGCTGCTGGAGGCGTAATAGCACAGCGACAGCTTTTCCCGGACATTCAAAAAGAGCTTGGAGTTGCTCCAGCCGCCGAACATCAGATTGGCCAAAATCATGGCGGGCACATCGTCACTGCCGCAGCGCAGACCCATGGCCAGCTTGCCCTGGGTCACATCCATGGTCTCCGTGATGATGCGGGGCTCTGCCGGCGCTGCCAGCTTCTGCATGGGCAGCAGCTCCGCCTCCACGCCGCGGGGCAGGGCCGCCAACGCATTCAGCATCGCATCGGTGACGCGCTCTTCTTCGGCGCTGCCGCAGTAGAAAAGCTCCACGCGGCTCCGGGACAGCAACGCATGGTAATGCTGATAGAGCTTCTGGTTGTTGATCTTCTTCACCGTGTCCTCATCACCCCAACGGCTGACGCCGTACGGCTCTGCGGCGCACATCTCCTGCATCAGCCGCCGATCCGCCCAGTCCCGCTTATCGTTGCGGATGGAGCGGATGGCGTCGATGAGGTTGCTCTTTTCACTCTCCACATACTCGGACAAAAATCGGCCGCCCCGGGTCACAGGGTCCAGCAGCAGCTCGCCCATCAGCTCCGCCGTGGGCTCCAGCAGACGCTCGCCGCAGGGGGCAAAACAATCGTCGATGACCGTGCCCACAAAGCCGATGCACTGCCGCTCGCCGCGCTTGCGGCAATTGGGACTGACCTGTGCGCCGTACAGCCTGTCCATGGCGGCGGAAAGCTGCTCCATATCCGGGCAGCGCACCGTGCCCCGGTGCAGGACGGACGGGGTCAGGGCATTATAGGATGCCGTTTTCGCGTCCAATTGGGTCACCAACTGGGCGCTGAGACAGCTTGTTTTGAATTTTTTGGCAGGCAGATAGGTCAGAAACACATTCTGCATGATCTCTCTGCGGTGTTCATTCATCACAGGTACCTCCTGTACACATAACAATACAGAGTATAGTATACACAGTTTTCGCCGCTTTGTAAATGAGAGCTTACACGGTTTGCGTACAAAAAATCTCTTGCATGGGCGAAAAAAAAGGATTATGATAGGAGTAAGACTACGGCGAAAGGAACAACTGCGTATGACAGCCGCTCAGCGACGCAACCGAATATTGAACGAGCTTCAGCGTGCCGATGCACCCATCAGCGCCGCCACGCTGGCCCACGCACTGTCGGTCACCCGCCAGGTCATCGTGGGGGATGTGGCGCTGCTGCGGGCACAGGGACACGAGATCGCCGCCACGCCCCGGGGGTATCTGATCCCCGACACCGCGCCCACCGGTCTGGTGCGCCGCATGGCCTGCTTCCATTCCGCCGAAGACACCCGCGACGAGCTGAACATCATGGTGGATTGCGGCTGCACCGTGCTGGATGTCATTGTGGAGCACCCGGTCTACGGACAGCTGACCGCGCCGCTGCAGCTTGCCAGCCGCTACGATGTGGAGCAGTTCATGCAGCGGATGCATCAAAGCGACGCCGCGCCGCTTTCACTGCTGACCGAGGGCATTCACCTGCACACCCTCTCCTGCCCCGGCGAGGATGTGTGGCAGCATCTGCGGAACATTCTGGCGGAGCGTGGCTTTTTGCTGGCGGAGCAGGACACTTGATCCGTACCGGCGGCGAAAAGTATTTGACATGATTTTGACAAATTACATTGACAAACCGGAAAAGTTTCCTATAATGTAGTACACAGGTGTCAAGACACCTGTGTACTTTCTTTTTTTGTAGATAAGGAGTGAATTATGGAAAAAATTCGCGAATTTCTGAAGCGGAAAAACATCGTATTTTCTGCCAAGCGCTATTTTATTGACGCACTGGGTGCCATGGCGCAGGGTCTGTTCTGCACGCTGCTGGTTGGCACCATCCTCAACACCATCGGTCAGCAGTTCCACATCGGATTTCTGAATGCCGTGATCGTCACATTGGGTACCGGTGAGGGTGCTGTTGCCTACACCATCGGCGGACTGTGCTCGGCCATGGTGGGACCCGGCATGGCTGTGGCCATCGGCCGGGCACTGGAGGCACCTCCCCTGGTGCTGTTCTCTCTGATCCCCGTGGGCTTTGCCACCAATGCCATGGGCGGCGCAGGCGGCCCGCTTGCCGTGTTCTTTGTGGCGCTGCTGGCCAGCGAGGTGGGCAAGGCCATCAGCAAGGAAACCAAAATCGACCTGCTGGTGACGCCCATCGTCACCGTACTGATCGGCATCGGTTTTGCCGCGCTGGTAGCCGCCCCCATCGG
Source organism: Candidatus Cacconaster stercorequi (assembly GCA_018064925.1). Lineage (GTDB taxonomy): Bacteria > Bacillota > Clostridia > Oscillospirales > Oscillospiraceae > Vescimonas > Vescimonas stercorequi. The sequence goes on from JAGHUH010000007.1 coordinate 56,085, forward strand.
CACCGCCGCCACCGCCGTGGGCAAATTCATCATGTGGGCTACCGAGCTGCAGCCCTTCTGGATGGGTATTCTGGTATCCGTTCTGGTGGGTATTGCCCTGACGCTTCCCATCTCCTCCGCCGCCATCTGCGCGGCATTCGGTCTGACCGGTCTGGCCGGCGGCGCCGCTGTGGCGGGCTGCTGCGCCCAAATGGTGGGCTTTGCCGTGATGAGCTTCCGGGAAAACCGCTGGGGCGGTCTGGTGGCACAGGGCATCGGCACCAGTATGCTGCAGATGGGCAACATCGTCCGCAATGTTCGCATCTGGATCCCCCCCACGCTGGCTGCCGCCGTCACCGGCCCCATTGCCACTTGCCTGTTCCATTTAGAGATGAACGGTGCCGCCGTGTCCTCCGGTATGGGCACCTGCGGTCTGGTGGGACAGATCGGCGTATATACCGGTTGGGTGGCCGATGTGGCCAGCGGCGCCAAGGCCGCCATCACCGGCATGGATTGGCTGGGGTTGATACTGATCTCCTTCGTCCTGCCCGCCGTGCTGACCTGGCTGTTCGCCATCCCCCTGCGCAAGTGCGGCTGGATCAAAGAGGGCGATCTGAAGCTGGATCTGTAATCCTTCCCAACAAAAGCACCGTGGAGAAAATTCACGGTGCTTTTCTATGTTTTTGGCAATTCATTGGCAGATTTTACAAAAATATTTACGAACGGCGCATAACCGCTTGCATTGTAATTTATATATGCTATAATCAACATATGCCGGAAAAGAGGTGATTGGTTTGGCACGACCCCAAAGAAGTCGGCGCGTCTGCAAAGAGCCCGTGTTTGACAGCTTCGCACCGTCCGACCCCCAGCAGCACGACTGCGTTTCGCTGACTATTGACGAGTACGAGGTGTTGCGGCTGGTGGACTATGAAAAGCGCACCCATGAACAGTGCGCCGCCGTGATGGATATTTCCCGCAGCACCGTGACGGAGATCTACGAAAGCGCTCGCTACAAGCTGGCTGACTGCGTGATCAACGGAAAGTGCCTTTCCATCAGTGGAGGCAACTACCGTTTGTGTGACGGCTCTGCCGTTTCCTACTGCGGCAAGGATTGCCGCAAGGCCCCGGTATTGTCCTGCGATGACCGGGCGATGTAATTTCGCTCTGCCAAATGCAAGGCAACCCACAACATAAGAACTTAAAAAATGGAGGAATACAACAATGCACATTACAAATGACATTCGTTACATCGGTGTCAACGATCATCAGATCGACCTGTTTGAGGGCCAGTACATCGTGCCCGAGGGCATGGCCTACAACTCCTATGTCATCATGGACGAGAAGATCGCCGTGATGGATACGGTGGATCAGAACTTCACCGACGAGTGGCTGGGCAATCTGGCCGCCGTTCTGGGCGACAGAATGCCCGACTATCTGGTGGTGCAGCACATGGAGCCGGATCACTCCGCCAACATCACCCAGTTTATGGCCAAGTACCCCAACGCCGTGGTGGTATCCTCCGCTAAGGCATTCACCATGATGAAGAACTTCTTCGGCGTGGATTTCGCCGACCGCCGCATCGTTGTGGGCGAGGGTGACACCCTTTCCTTGGGCAAGCACACCCTGACCTTCGTCACCGCGCCCATGGTGCACTGGCCCGAGGTCATTATGACCTATGATAATCTGGACAAGGTGCTGTTCTCCGCCGACGCTTTCGGCAAGTTCGGTGCGCTGGATGTCGAGGAGGACGAGTGGGCCTGCGAGGCACGCCGCTACTACTTCGGCATCGTGGGCAAGTACGGTGCACAGGTGCAGGCTCTGCTGAAGAAGGCCGCCGCACTGGATATCCAGATCATCTGCCCCCTGCATGGCCCCGTGCTGACCGAGGATCTCGGCTACTATCTGAACCTGTACAATATCTGGTCCTCCTACGGCGTGGAGAGCGAGGGCATTATGATCGCCTACGCTTCCGTCTACGGCAACACCAAGAAGGCCGCCGAGCTGCTGGCTGAAAAGCTGGAGGCCAAGGGCTGCCCCAAGGTCGTGCTCAACGATCTGGCTCGCGCCGATATGGCCGAGGTGGTGGAGGATGCGTTCCGCTATGGCAAGCTGGTGCTGGCATCCGTCACCTATAACGGCGATGTGTTCCCCTTCATGAAGGAATTCATCAACCATCTGACCGAGCGCGGCATCCGCAACAAGACCATCGGTCTGATGGAAAACGGCTCCTGGGGTCCCGTTGCCGCAAGAGTCATGAAAAATATGCTGGACGGCTGCAAGAACCTGACCTTCACCGACACCACCGTTAAGATCATGTCCGCCCTGAACGAAGCCAGCACCGCACAGATTGACGCGCTGGCTGATGAGCTCATGGCCGAGTAATCTCAAAATATCTGCATTATTGAAAAAGAAAGGAATCCTATTATGGAAATGAAGTTTTACAGATGCGCCCATTGCGGCCAGATCATTGCCATCGTAAATGAGACCGGTGTTCCCGTCGTCTGCTGCGGTGAACCCATGCAGGAGCTGATCGCCGGTACCACCGACGCTGCCGTGGAAAAGCATGTCCCCGTTTATGAGGTCGCCGACGGCAAGGTCACCGTGAAGGTTGGCTCCGTGACCCATCCCATGGTGGACAATCACTACATCGAGTGGATCGCCGTGCAGACCACTTCCGGTATCCAGTTCAAGAAGCTCGCTCCCAACATGGAGCCTCAGGCCTGCTTCGCTCTGTGCCAGGGCGACGAGGTCGTGGCCGTTTACGCTTACTGCAATCTGCACTCTCTGTGGAAGGCGTAATTGCCTCTCTCCCCTTTCGCGTTGAGCGGTGATGAGGGCTGACTGCATCGGCTTTACAAACAAAAAAGAAATCCCCGAAAGCACCATGATGCTTTCGGGGATTTGCTTTTTTAATCAACGATATCAACAGAAACCTTCACGCCGGTGCGCTGGGCATAAGAGCGTACCACGGTACGAATCTCCTTGGCAATGCGGCCCTGACGGCCGATGACCTTGCCCATATCCTCGGGTGCCACGCGCAGCTCCGGCGTCAGCTCATCGCCGTTTTCCACTTCCGTCACAGTCACCTGATCCGGGTGTTCCACAAGGCTTCTGGCGATATAGAGCAGCAATTCCTTCATGGCAATTCCTTACAGTACGTCGACCTTCTTCAGCAGAGCGCGGACGGTCTCGGTGGGCTGTGCACCGGTCTTGATCCACTCGCGGGCACGGTCAGCGTCGATCTTGATCTCGGCGGGGCTGACGCAGGGATTGTAGGAACCGATCTCCTCGATGAAACGGCCGTCACGGGGATAGCGGGAATCAGCGACGACAACGCGATAGTAAGGAGCCTTCTTGGCGCCCATGCGGCGCAGACGAATCTTAACCATAATATTTTTCCTCCAAAAATTAAAAATTTGTTTTTTTCTATCTCATAAATGCATCACGCACTTATTGACCTTATTTAAACCGCTTCTTGCGGCCAAAGCCGTGCATATTACGGCCGCCGCCCATGCCGCCCATCAGGTTGCCCAGACCGCGCATTTTGCCCTTCGTCATGGCTTTTGTCATCTGCTGGAGCATCTCAAAGGATTTCAGCAGACGGTTCACATCCACTACCTGCAGACCGCAGCCGGCTGCAATGCGGCGCTTGCGGCTGGCGTTGAGCACCTGAGGATTTTCGCGCTCCAGCGGTGTCATGGACTGAATGATGGCCTTCTGATGGGCCAATTGCTTTTCGTCGATCTGGCTGGGATCAAAGTTCTTCGCCATGCCGCCGGGCAGCATCCCCGCGATCTGGCTGAAATCGCCCATATTCTGCAGCTGCTCCATCTGATCCAGATAATCCGTCAGCGTCAGGCGGTTTTTCTTGATCTTTTCCTCCAGCTTTTTGGCCTGCTTCTCGTCATACTGCTGCTCGGCCTTTTCGATGAAGGTCAGCATATCGCCCATGCCCAGAATGCGGGAGGCCATGCGGTCGGGGTGGAACACCTCGATCATGTCCAGCTTTTCGCCGGTACCCACAAACTTGATGGGCTTACCGGTGGTGGCGCGGATACTCAATGCCGCACCGCCTCGTGCGTCGCCGTCCAGCTTGGTCAGCAGCACGCCGTCGATGCCCAGTGCCTCGTCAAAGGCGGACGCCGCGTTCACCGCGTCCTGACCGGTCATGGCGTCCACTACCAGCAAAATCTCATTGGGGGTCACGGTGCGCTTGATGGACTTCAGCTCGTCCATCAACGCCTCGTCGATATGCAGACGGCCGGCAGTATCCAGAAATACCATGTCGTGGCCGTGGTCACGGGCGTATTTGATCGCTTCTTCGGCAATATGTACCGGGTCGGCCTGTCCCATCTCGAAAACGGGGATGTCCAGCTGCTTGCCCACCACCTGCAGCTGCGTGATGGCGGCAGGACGGTACACATCGCAGGCCACCAGCAGCGGGCGCTTGCCATACTGCCGGCGCATCAGACCCGCCAGCTTGGCACCATTGGTGGTTTTACCGGCACCTTGCAGACCCACCATCATCACCACGGTGGGACCCTTGCTGGCGGAGGCCAGCTTCACGCTGGTGCCGCCCATCAGCGCGGTCAGTTCCTCGTTGACGATCTTGATGATCTGCTGGGCAGGTGTCAGGCTGTCCAGCACATCGCTGCCGACGCAGCGCTGCGTGACCTGGGCAATGAAGTCCTTGACCACCTTGTAGCTGACATCGGCCTCCAGCAGTGCCAGACGCACCTCGCGCAGGCCGAACTTGACATCATCCTCGGTGAGGCGACCCTTGCCGCGCAGGCGCTTAAATGTGTCATTCAGTTTTTCGGAAAGTCCCTCGAATGCCATTGCGTTACTCCTTCATGGCGGCTACGCCCTCGACGATCCGGTCAGCCAGAGCATCCAGCTCCGGATTTTCGTACTGGCGATAGTTGATGGTCTTGATCTCGGCGGCAGCCTCCTCGATGGCGGCGAGCTTCTCACGCATCACCATAAAGCGGCGGATCAGCCCGGTCTTGTCCTCGATCTCCTGCATGGCGCCCTCGGCCCGGACGATCACATCCCGGACACCCTGACGGGAGATGCCGTAATTCTCGGCGATCTCGGCAAGAGACAGATCCTCGTTATAATAGAGGTCAAAGAACTCCTTCTGCCGTTCGGTGAGGATCTCACCGTAAAAATCGAACAGCATGGTCATGCGATAAGTCTGGTTTTTCACGGAAATTTCCCCTTTCTGTAAAGTTATACGCCTTTACAACGAAAACTATGATACACGATATTCACAAAAAAGTCAAGGCGGATTTGGTCGTTTGAGCAAAATTTTTCCTCAATTTTTATAAAAAATGTGCAGGAATTGCTCCCGCACATTTTATTCTTCATTTTTTTCCGCTTCTTCCGCCTGCAGCTCGGCTTTGGCCTCCGCCAGTACCTTGCGGTCATGCTTGCCGGTGAGCTTGGATTCATCAAACTGCGCCCACAGATCGGGCCGGCGGCGATAGGTGCGCTTATAGCTCTCCTTGGTGCGCCAGTCGTCCACCGCGCCGTGATTGCCGCTGAGCAGGATGGGCGGCACCTTACGCCCGTGCCACTCCTCCGGGCGGGAATACTGGGGATACTCTAACAGGCCGTTCCAATGGCTCTCCTCCGTGTAGCAGCTCTCCTCCGGCAGTACCCCCGGCACCATGCGGCACAGGCAGTCCGCCACCGCCATGGCCGGGATCTCGCCGCCGGTCAGCACAAAGTCGCCCAGCGACAACTCCTCGTCCACACATTCGTCAATGAAACGCTGGTCAATGCCCTCATAGTGACCGCACACCAAAATCAAGCGGTCATAGTCCGCCTTTAATTGCTTGGCTACCTGCTGGTCAAAGGTGCGGCCGCAGGGGGACATATAAATGGTATGCACCCGCTCCCCCGCCTCGTCACAGATATGCTGCCAACAGCGGTACAGCGGGTCGGCCTGCATCACCGCACCCCGGCCGCCGCCGTAGGGGTAATCATCCACCTGCATCTGCTTGTTGGTGGTGTAGTCCCGGATCTGGTGGGTCTCGATCTTCACATAGCCGCGCTCCTGCGCCCGACCGATAATGGACTGATCCATCATGGCGTGGATGGCATCAGGAAACAGCGTCATAATATCAATTCTCATCGGTGGCCAGTCCTTTCATCATGTGGATATACATGGCGTTCTGATCCAGCGCCACCCGGTCAACGAACACACCCCGTACCGCGGGAATGAGATACTCATGGGCACCGCCCCGCACCTCATACACCTTGTGGGCAGGATAGTTCAGCACGCGGTTGATCTGCCCCAGCGCCTCGTTTGTGGCGGCGTCATATACCGTCATGCCCTGCAGCTCCGCGTCCAGATATTCGCCCTCGTCCAGTTCGATATCGTCCCGAGCCACGGAGACCTCCTTGCCCTTCAGCGCCAGCGCCGCGTTCATATCCTCCACGCCGGGCAGCGTCAAAAGCACGGTGGACTTATGCACACGGGCATGAAGCACCTCCGTCTTTTTGCCGGCGATGTAGATGGTATCAAATTCCGCGATAAATTCCGGATCAAAGCCGTGGGGATTGAGTTTTACCTCGCCGCGGATGCCGTGGGCGTTGACGATCTGCCCCACAGGAATAAACTCTACACGCATAAGAACACTCCTTCTTTTGCGAAAAATTGTGATATTTATAATAGTATAGCACAAAATCATGCGGCTTTTCAATAGGAATTGTCCCCTCTCCGCACTGTTCCGTGATGTTGTATCTGCATGTAACTTTCTGTAACACTCTTTCGTCACTTTCCATTTTCTGTAAATTCTTCCGTATGTAATTCGACGAATTTAGCGTGTAAGTGGTGTTAAAATACCAGAAAGTAGGCAAAAACTTGACACGAGTGGGGATATATGATATACTTCCATCACATTCCGATAAAAGTGACAATTGTTACAAAATAGTACACATTGGTGTAACACAGCACTTTTCCCCCTCGCAGCGAACTATGGAGGTTCTATGAAGCATTCAACTTACAGGGCATTGCCCCGGCTGTATCTCGTACTGCTGGCGGCATTGCTGGTCTTATCCTTATCCGTCACCATGGCTCCGGCCGCCACCGCGCCGGATCATATTTACGCACTGAAAAACGGTAACGCCGTGCAGTTCGTCGGCCGCACCGGCAATCTCATCTATGAGGACAGCGGTTTCTATATCCACTCCGCCGCCAACAAGGAACCGCAGGTGGTTCTGCGCAAAGAGCAGGAGGTCACACTCCACACTCACAACGGCACACTGACCGCCGTATCCCGATTGGAAACTGTGACCAATCTGCTGCGCCGGCTGCATATCGCAGTGGACGCTGACGACATGATCATCTTTGACATGACCGCCAAAAACATCGACATCACGCTGGATCATGAAATCGCACTGAAGCGCGATTTGGCGGTAGACACCACCTATGACCGCCGGCGCGTTGCCAATCCCCTGCTCTATCAGGGCGAGGAACGCGTAAAGCAGAAGGGCAAGGCCGGCACCATCATCGAAACCTACGAGGACATCTATCGCATGGGGTCGCTCGCCGAGAGTCAGCTCATCAAGCGCACCAATGACAACGCTGTGACCGAGATCGTGGAATACGGCACCCGCGTGGACGAAGTGAATAGCGACGCCTATATCACCGATGTTCACACCAACAGCGACGGCTCCGGCTACCTGACCTTCAATAACGGCGAAACCATGACCTTCTCCTGTGTGACCGACTGCACCGCCACTGCCTACTCCGGCGGCTGGGGCACGGCCTCCGGTATGTCACTGGGCAACGGCACCGTGGCAGTGGATACCTCCGTGTTCCCCTTCGGCACGCGGTTCTATATTCAGGCATCCGACGGCTCCTGGGTATACGGCATGGGCACCGCCAAGGATACCGGCTCCGCCATTAAGGACCACAAGATCGACCTGTGGTTCAGCAGCTATACCACCTCCTGCCAGTGGGGCGTGCGTGACTGCACCGTGTATGTTCTGGACTGACGCCTAAATGCGCAAAGACCTCTGTTTCCATAGGAAGCAGAGGTCTTTTTTATTCTTCAATCAAAGGGCAGTCCCGCAGCAGTTCCTCCGCCGCGGCGCGGTAAACGCCGACGCTCTGTGCCTTGCGGATGCGCTTGAGATACTCCTCCGTACCGGAGAAGCTGCCGGACAGATAGTTCCACAGCTCCCGCATCCGATGCAGCACCGGCTTGTCGCCGCTGAGCCGCCGGCCGTATTCCTCCAGCAGCACATCATGGAGCGCCGTAAGTTCGCCGCGCGTGGCAGGCGCGCCGCCGCGCATCTGGCGGATCAGACCCGGACGAGCCATCAATCCCCGTCCCAGCATCACCGTGTCGCAGGCGGTAAATTGCGTCATATCGGATACCGTTTGCAGATCGCCGTTGTAGACCAGCGGCAGAGTCGTATGCTCCGCCGTCCAGAAAAACACCTCTCGGTGGGCGGTGCCGGTATAAAATTCCTTCTGCACTCTGGGATGGACGATCAGCTCCGAGATGGGATATTGGTTGTAGATCGCCAAAAGGCCCGGCCACTCCTCCGGTGACAGCTTGCCGATGCGGGTCTTTACGGAGATCTGCATTTCCGGCAGGGCGGAAAAAATCTGCTCCAGACAAGCGTTCAGCACCTCCGGATACGCCAGCATCCCCGCGCCCTTGCGCTTGGCCGTCACCGTGCCGCTGGGACAGCCCAAGTTGAAATTCACTTCCCGGTATCCCATGTCCTGCAGCTCCCGCGCCGCCCAGATGAAATGCTCCGCGCAGTTGGTCAAAATCTGCGGCACCACATACAGCCCCTCGTTGTGCCGCAGCTCATCCAACTCCTTCGTCTGGAAGCGGCAGGTGGCATTGGGGGAGAGAAAGGGCGTGAAATACTTGTCCGCGCCGCCGAAAATCTCATGGTGCGCACGGCGCCAGATGTAGGTGGTCAATCCCTCCATGGGGGCGGCGTAGCATTTATTCGCCATCGTAAAACACTCCTTCCAGACAGCGCTCCCATGTCGCGCCGGCAATGGGAGTATAGGGGATCTCCGCCAGATGCGGCAACACGATACCGATCCCTTCCGGCGCAGCGATCAACTGTTCCTTTTGCCCTCGCGTCAGCTTCTTTTTGATGCCATATTCTAGCCGCGCGGCATCCGTTTTGTCCTCGGCGCGCCACACCGCCTCCAGCGCAACAGGCGGATGGGCGCGGGTATATTTGGCGCCGCCGGGCAGTCTGCCTGCGTGACAGCGCATCCGATGCACCAAGTCCGGCGTGATACCGGTATAAAGTGTATCTCCTTTACAGCGCAGGATATATACATAGTACATGGCGTTCCCCTATCGTTGGTACAGGCTGCCCTGCACCACATCGTGCTCCGTAAAATAGCGGCGGATGCCATTGAGCACCCACTTCTTGTTTCCGCTCCACAGCGGCGCCAGCAGGTTCCGCTTGGCGCCGTCACCGGTAAGGCGGTGGATCACCATCTCCGGCGGCATACGGCGGATGCAGCCGGAAAGCAGGGAAAAATATTCCTCCGGCTCCAATATCCGCACGCGACCCTGCCGGTATTCCTCCGCCAGATCAGTGCCCTCCGCCACATACAGCAGATGGAACTTGACACCCTGCACGCCGGCATGGGCGATGTAGTCGGCGGTGGCAAAGATGTCCTCCGCCGTTTCACCGGGCAAGCCGATGATCTGATGCAAAATCACCGTGATACCGATGCTCCGCAGCCTTTCGATGGCCGCGTCAAACGCCGCCAGATCACAGCCCCGTCGGATATACCGGGCGGTGGCAGGGTTGGTGGTCTGCAATCCCATTTCCACCCACACCGGTTTGCGTCGATTCACTTCCGAGAGCAGGGACAACACCTCCGCCCCCAGACAGTCCGGTCGGGTGGCAATGGACAGCGCCACCACATCCTCCGGCTCTATTGCCGCAAAAAAGGCGCGGCGCAGAGTTTCAATGGAAGCATAGGTATTGGTGAAGCTCTGAAAATAGGCAACATACCGCGTTTCGGCGGTGATCTTGTCGGCAAGGCGTGCCTTTGCCCGGAGAAGCTGCTCCGAAACGGGGCCGCTCTCGGCAAATTCTCCGGCACCGGTGCAGAAAATGCAGCCACGGTCGCCCACCGTGCCGTCCCGGTTAGGGCAGGTATTCACGCAGGAGAGCGCCAGCTTATAGACCTTGGTGCCATACGATCGGCGCAGTGCTTCATTCAGACTGCAATACCACATTTTCCCCTCACCTCCCGCATTTTTCATAGTATAGCACAAATTTCCTTGCAAAGACAAGGCAGGTATGGTACAGTTCTTGGTGGAAAGTGAGTGAAACACATGACATTATTTGACTATTATCTGAAATACATGAGTGAGATCTGTCAGGGCAGCCGCCCCGCCCCCAAAGGGATCACCCTGACGGAAAGCGACGAGATGGCTCGCGCCATGGAGCTGCAGCAGCAGATCACCAGCATCCCCCTCTTTGTGGCGCAGTGTGCCAACGAGGACGACATCGAGATCCCCGGCGAGCTGTTCGACAACTTCTCTTTAGAGGACGCCCTTGCCAACTATATTCAGCTTACCGCCGACGAGCCGGAGCAGCCTGCGCAGGAGGACGATCCCGACGCCGGAAAGCACGCTTTTGAGGTCTTTCTGGACTGTATTGCACTGGACGACGGACTGGTGCAGTATCTGATGGAAGTGCTGAAGAAAAAGGATCGCACGGAGTTCTATAAGCTGAGCCAGATCACCACCAAGATGGATCTGGACCCGGAGGAATTCCTCTACTGGCTGGGACATCGTGAGGACTACGCCTCCGACGAGGAGCGTGCCTGCGCCGCCATCATGGACGGGTGCATGGAGCGCCTGTACCGGGAGAAAAAGCCCGAGGTGCTGGCCGCCCTGCTCAGCGGCGACAAGGCCACTTTCGAATCCTTCCGCTGTGAAGCACCGGAGCTTGTCCACCTGCCTGCGGCAACCTATGAGTGGTACTGCCGCAACTATCTGGATCGGGATTACCCCATCCGCGTGCTGATGAAGCTGAACGGCGTGGAATTCCCTGAATAACCGCATACGCTCAAAAAAAGTCCGGTTTTGCCGGACTTTTTTCTTGCATTCGGAGGAATTTGTGCTATACTTTTCATGTCACATTTGTGTGAAAAGTATGATTTTTTACAAGGTGAAGCTATGGATAAACATATTTTAGGCAAGCCAAAGGGTCACCGCATTTTCGGCACCGCCCGGGTGGGTGACCGGGGACAGATCGTGATTCCCAAGGAGGCGCGCCAATACTTCGGCATCCGGCCCGGCGACACGCTGCTGATCTTGGGCAGCGACCAGAGCGGTCTGATCGTGTCAAAGCCGGACGCGCTGGAGCAGGTGGCACAGCAGATTATGCAGAATTTTACAGAGAATTGAGGAAAGTATCATGTATATCGAATCCATGTATCAGCAGTTGGGCGTTTCCCCCGAGGTGACCCGCTTCGGGCAGGACATTTTGGAGAGTCTGAAAGATCGCTTTGCGCAGATCGACGCCGTGGCGGAATATAATCAGGGCAAGGTGATTGCCGCCATGCAGAAAAACCGCGTCAACGCCACCCATTTCGCCGCCACCACCGGCTACGGCTACGACGATGAGGGACGCGACAACTTGGAGCGCGTCTATGCCGACTGCTTCCACACCGAGGCCGCGCTGGTGCGGCCCCAGATCACCTGCGGCACCCATGCCCTCACCGTGGCACTCAGCGCCAATCTCCGCCCCGGCGACGAGTTGCTCTCCCCTGTGGGACGCCCCTACGACACGCTGGAGGAGGTCATCGGCATCCGTCCCTCCCCCTGCTCATTGATGGAATACGGCGTGACCTACAACGAGGTGGATTTGCTGCCGGACGGCACCTTTGACTACGAGGGCATCCGCAAGGCCATCCATGAAAAGACAAAGCTGGTGACCATTCAGCGCTCCAAGGGCTACGCCACCCGCCCCAGCTTCTCCGTCCAGGAGATCGGTGAGCTGATTGCCTTCTGCAAGCAGTGCAAGAGTGACATCATCTGCATGGTGGACAACTGCTACGGTGAGTTCGTGGAGATCCAGGAGCCCTCCGATGTGGGCGCCGACATGATCGTTGGCAGTCTCATCAAAAACCCCGGCGGCGGCCTCGCCCCCATCGGCGGCTACATCTGCGGCACCAAGGAGTGCGTCAGCCGCTGCGCCTTCCGTCTCAGCGCCCCCGGTCTGGGGCAGGAGGTGGGCGCGAACCTCGGCTTGATGCCCGCCTTCTATCAGGGTCTGTTCCTGTCCCCCACCGTGGTGTCCGGTGCATTGAAAGGCGCCATCTTCGCCGCCGCCTGCTATGAAAAGCTGGGCTTCCGCGTCATTCCCCCCGCCGCCGAGGAGCGGCACGACATCATTCAGGCCGTGGAGCTGGGCTCCCGAGAGGGAATGGTGGCCTTCTGCAAGGGCATCCAGTCCGCCGCGCCCGTGGACAGCTATGTGACTCCGGAGCCGTGGCCCATGCCCGGCTACGACAGCGATGTCATCATGGCGGCCGGTGCCTTCGTACAGGGCAGCTCCATTGAGCTTTCCGCCGACGGCCCCATCCGTGAGCCCTACGCCGTGTACTTTCAAGGCGGCCTCACATGGTATCACGCCAAGCTGGGCATCCTGATGAGCTTGCAGAAAATGCGAGATGCCGGCCTCATTCAACTGTAAAGGATTTTCCCTTTATGTGGTTTTGTTTTTCATTGATTGCGCTGTTCTGCTGGAGCAGCAGCGACCTTTTTTCCAAAATCGGCTGTCAGGACGCCGATGACAAATACAGCCACCTGAAAATGACCATGGCCGTGGGTCTGATCATGGGATTACACGCGGCGTATCAGATTTTCATCGGCGGCGTCACGATCTCCTGGCAGGTGATCATCGCCTATCTGCCGGTATCGCTTCTCTACATCAGTTCCATGACCGTGGGCTATCTGGGGATGCGGTATATCGAGTTGAGCATCTCCTCCCCCATCTGCAATTCCTCCGGCGCGGTGGTGGCAGTGCTGTGTCTGCTGACCGGCGGACTTGGCGGTTTGGTACCCATTCAGCTGCTGGCCACCGCCATTGTCTGCGTGGGCGTCATCGGCCTTGGCATCGTGGAGGCCCGGGAGGACGATGCCCTGCGGCAGGCGCGGCAGCAAAGCAGCAATCACCGATACGCCAAATCGCCGCTGGCGCTGGCGCTGCCGGTACTGTACTGCCTGCTGGATGCGCTGGGCACCTTTGCCGACAGCCGAATCCTGCAAACCCTCAATGAGGACAGCGCCAATTGCGCCTATGAGCTGACCTTTCTTTTGGTTGGCGCGATCTGCTTTGTCTATGTGGTGCTGATCCGCCGCAGTCCGCTGATCCCCCGACGAGAGGCACCGAAATATGCCGCAGGCGTTTTTGAGACCGCCGGACAGTTCGCCTATATTTACGCGCTGGCAGACGGCGACCATGTGGCGCTGACGGTGCCCGTCATCAGCGCCTACTGCGCGTTGAGTATGGTGTGGAGCCGCATTTTCCTGAAGGAAAAGCTCTCCCGCCGGCACTATACCATGATCGCTCTGGTGGTGATCGGTATTGTGATACTGAGCGTATATGATGCATAAAAAGGCAAAACAGCGAGGGAGAATTCCCTCGCTGTTTTCTTATTGGCACTTTTCAGCCGATTTTCGCGCTTCCGCCTTTTTTCTGCGGAGCGTTTTGACCGCGCACCGCACTCTGATCCAAAGTTTTCTGCCCATTTTGGGCGTTTACCGGATTTTCCTGCTGGCCGAACTTCTTAAGCACGTTGTCCACAGCTTTGGCTCGCTCTCCGCCGGAGCCGGAAATCATCGCCTGCACCTCATCTGCGGTAACGGTCATCTTCTGCATGGCACCGCTCGTGAAAATCCCTTTCACTTGCTGGCCGAGTCTCGTCTGGAAATCATCCTTGATTTCAGCGGCGGTGCCGTTGATAACAGCATCATCCGGCAGATATCTTACAAGCTCCGGAGAAAGAACCGGATGCGTGGGCTGTTCCTTTACCAGTCTGTCGATCTCCCTGTCCAGAATGCTTTCTACCGTACGGCAGACCATCGCATTGGCGCAGGTCATGCGCAGGTCACCCTCATCGTCGGGGTCAAAACCGGCATTTTCAAGTCTCCCCTTTTCCTCTTCCAGAACATTGTGCAGTTCAAGCAGCGTTTTCTGCATGGTTGGAGACAGGCCGGAAGAGCGCAGCTTACCTTCAAATGTTGCCGCTTTATCAGGCGGGAGCTGGATTTTTTTCTTCTCGGCATACTCTGCCACCGTTGTCTTTGCATACGTCCGGTACATTTCTTCCTTGATCTTCCGCAACGCTTCCGGACTATCCAGACGGTCAATGTTTGATTTCAGCTCCTTTGCCTGGTTATATTCCGTCATCTTTGCCTCGTATGCGGCAAGGTCTGCCTGATACCTTTTGTTTGACGCCGTATTGAAGGTTCGGCTGAACCAGCCGGTAATACCCGTGAGTTTCTTCGGAGGCTGGGGTTTCGGCATCATGGGACTGTCGGCAAACATAATCTTGGCCTCTTCCCCCAGAAAGACCTTGCCCTCTTTATTCACATACGCCAAAACGGGATCGGCATCCGGTTTGCTCTTGGGCAGGACATAGACAGGCAGATTCTTTTCAAAGCAGGCCTCTTCCAATTCGCCGCTGTCCTTGATTGGTTTGCCATCTACTCCCTGCACCATCAACGGATCTCCAAATTTCGTTTCGAAGAGATCCTCCGCCTTGCTATGGAGATTATTCCAGGGCATCAACGCGCAGGTATACGCATCCATAAACGGGTCATTCCCGCTATTGGTCTGAAAAATTTCTTTATTTTTCATAAGTGCGAACAACTGATTGGTGGACAGCCCTGCAAGCTGGTCAACATCCACCATGTAGCCAATATTGCTGGCCTGGATAGACATCTTGCTTTCCAGCGTAAAGCCCTTATTGAACGCATTGTCCAGCGTGTCCTGGTACTTCTTTTGCTCGTCTGCCGTGTACCATTCCTTATAGCGCTTAAATGTATTCTGCGCATCACCGATGCGGCAAACCGCACTGATTTTCTGCCAGTTTTCTGCGGTCTTATCCAGCGTAAGGGAGCCAAGCTGCTGACGAATTTCCTGAACTTCCTTATTCGTCATCACATTTTCCATCACTTCCCGATGGAGAACCTTCAGCTTTTCCCTTGCAGCTGCGGGATCTTCGACATTGAGCTTCGCAATTTCACGCATTGACTCCAGCTTCTCGGGCATGAAATTTTCAATATAGGCGCCAAACGAGTCACCGGCACGCGCATCAAAGATCTCGGTTGCCAGTTTCCAATATTCGGATTGCACGCCGTGCTCGGCATTTTTGCGGATCGCATCTCGCACCTTTTCTGTAAGTTTTTCGCCGGCTTCCAGTTTTTCCGCGTTACTGCTGTCAAAGTGGTATCCCGGTGCAATCTTGCGGATCTCCGTTGTTAATTCTTCCGGAGTCAGATCACATGTCGGAAGTGAATCAATAATCTGCTCCCACACGGAATTCTGGTCTTGCCCCTGTTTCCATTCTTTCATAATCGTGTCGGTGATATAATTACATAATGACATTTCCATTCTCCTTCATTTCGATTTTGTTTCCATTACAGCGATGCCGCCTGCGCTTTCCTGCGGTGCTTACGGCGAACGCCTCTGACGATCAGGATGGGCACCGCAATGATCACAAGGATCACCACCAGCGCGATAATGGTAAAGCGATTGGCATTTTGCAGCATTTTGACGGGTGACAGACTGGCGTAAACCTGCTTTCGTCCGTCGGGCGCGCTGTATTTGGCATCCATCGTACCGCCCATGCTCTGCAGATAGTCGGAGATGGCATACCACTCCTTCAGCTCGCTGCCGTCTTTATTGAGGACAATATAATCCGTCAGGCGGGTCATATCAATAGGGTTGCCGTCCCTGTCCCGGGGCGTCACTGACAGCAGACCGAAGGATTTTTCCTTCACCGAACCCAACATACTGCCCACATAGGTGCCGGTCACCACCCGGTAAAGCTGATCGTCCGCAATGGGTTCCTGCGTGCCGTCCGGGCGGCAGAGCATGGCCCGATCTACCTTGTTGAAAATCATGCGATCCTGATTCAGGGAATACTCCACACCGGAGCAGAAAATCTGTGCCTCCGCCATGATGGGCTGAACAGAGGCATCCACCTCCAGCACATTCTTCAAATCCTTGCCGGTCAACCAGACGGAGAGCAGCGCACCACCGGGAACATCTGACGCGCCGTTGCCCAGAGAGGCAGCCGTGAACACATCCGACACCGTTACTCCGCCCCGGGGGAGTGTTTCGCGGATCACTCCGGTCGCCGTCAGCGCTACATCCACACCCTCGCCGGTGGTCTTTTCCACGGCCCACTTATACGCATCGGAAAACACATTGCACAGGGTAGATTCGTGCTGGGTGGCATAGACCTCATCCACGCTGTCGAAGCGGTAAGGATTCTGCACCAGTGTCTGGTCGAATTTCAGTCCGAACAAGCTCAGATAGTCCCGCTCCACCTCGGCCTTGTATTTCTGAATTTGTGCGCTGAGTGTAGGGTCGGGGGGAATACTGTCGTTGATGGGAATCAGCTTGTAATTCGCCAGAGAAACCGAGCCATCCGCCTCCAAATTCAGCGTGATCTCGCCCAGATTTTTGGCATACTCGCCGGAGGATACAATATAGGTGCCGTTCTCCACGATGGGCTGAGCCAGGGTCGTATGGGTATGACCGGAAATGATGAGGTCGATGCCGTTGACATTCTTTGCCAGCTCCACATCCTCGCCGTCGCCATCCTTCGTGCCGGAGTGGGACAGGCAGATCACCACCGGCTCCTGACCAAAGGATGCCTTGCACTCCTTGCAAGCTGCATCCACCGCGCTTTGCACAGCACTTGCGGCATCCTCCAGCACCATGCCCGCCGTGGGGGAGCAGTCCGCCGCGTCAATGCCGAAGGCGCTGACGATGGCGTAGCAAACGCCGCCCCGCTCCAAGAGCTTATACGGCGCAACACCGCAGCGCTCGAAGGCATCCAGTACCTCCGCGGCGTCCTCCGGCGGCAGAAAGTTCGTCTCCACAATGGCAGGCAGTATATCGCCGCTGTCCGCTGCCACATTCAGCATATCCGCCAACCCCTCCGGGCCGTAGTCATATTCATGGTTGCCGAAGGTGGTGGCATCCACGCCTAAAAGTCCCATCGCTCGCAGCTCCACAGCCGACGAGCGGAAGGACACCTGAAACAGCGAGCCAATGGAAAAGTCGCCGCCGTCCACATAAAGTGCGTCAGGGTGAGCGGCTTTTTCGGTGTCAATGGCAGTTTTCAGTTCTGCATATCCGCCGTAGCTGCAGCCGTTTTCATCCATGGCGGGAAGCAGATGGGAGTGCAGATCATGGGTAAACAGCACCGTGATCTGCCGCGGTGCTTCCTGCGCGTATGCCGACACAGTCAGTGCCAGCACCATCAGCAGCGCCAGCAGCATGGAAAGAATCCGTTTTCTCACATTCATATCAATCGGCCATCCGGACATCTCGCCCCCATGCAAGGCAGCACAGGGGATGTCCTCCCTTTCTGATAAGACCGTCAGGCGCAGCGCGCACGGCTACACCCGGCAGGACACAGAGTGTCCCTTATTTACAGTGTACTATTTCGGCAAAATTTGTCAAGTATTCCCGGTCAAATCGGCAATACAGCAAATAATCATTGCGCAAATGGGCTCTGAAACCATCCCGATTTCAGAGCCCATTCTGCTTTGATATTCACCCTTATGTTCCCGTTGTAGAATGCCTTTGAGTCAAGATCACACAATATGTGTCATTTTGTAAACAATCACCCAGTCATCTTGCAAACATCCTGATATTCGGATATAGTATAGTGAGTATAATTGTATTTTTGGGAGGTGTGCCGATGGAGGGATACATGTCAGCGCGGGAAGCGTCCTACAAATGGGGCGTGTCAGAGAGCCGCGTACATAAGCTCTGTCAGGCGGGACGTATTCCCGGCGTGAGCCGGTTCGGCAG
>JAGHUH010000012.1 GCA_018064925.1 Candidatus Cacconaster stercorequi
TACACAAACCAGAAACCGGTGATATAGCACGGATAGGTACTGCCCGCCGCCACGGCATTGTTCAAAATGACCTGCACGGTACCGTCCGTTTTCACGGTGGCGTTGCCGATTCTGGTGCAAATGACGCTCAGCGCCTCCTGCTGACCGGGACGGTAGCCGGATGCCACCGTGCCGATGGGGGCGGCGGTGCGCGCAGAGAGCGCCACGCTGCCGAATACCACATACCCGTGGAACAGCACCACGCCCAATGCCGCTATATAGCGCATCTTGATGCTGTGATTGGTGCCGTAGGTGGTTTTGGCGGTAAACGCCGAATTGGGCAGCGTTTCTATGGCAAAGTTGCCGCTGTCGTATACCTCGTAGCGTCTGCTCATGTCGGAGCTCCATCGGTACAGGCTGCTTCCGTCAGCGGTGCCCATCATGCCGACACAGCCCAGACCGGCGGAATCGTTTTTAAACCGGATATTCGGCGCGCCCGACCCGGTGCGGCAAATCTCCGCCGCTGCCGTGGACAGGGAGTCGTTGGCGGTGAAGCGTGCTCTGCCGGTAAAGTAGGCAGGCCACGCGCACTCAAGACCCGCCTGCTCGGAATATTTGCCGAATGCCACGCCGCCGCCACCTTTCCGCAGATTCATCGTCACGGAGTCAGTCGGGATCCTTTTTATCACACTTGCTTTGTTCCCCAATGTGTCCACTGCGTAAATTTCCACATCGTAGGATTTTGTCGCCAAAATGCCGGCATTAATTATTCTTTTTTGGTTATCCGTCAGCGTGTAGTAGCTTCCCCAGTCCCCGCCGCTCACTCTGTACCGCACGCGGCGATTTATGGTGTTCTTTCCTCCTACAGAGTATCCCGTCGCAGACATTGTACACGCGATATATCCCCCCGCCGTGTCCTTTCCTCCGGATTGATTGCTTCGATATGCCTCGGCCGATTTAACTGTAGGCGCTTTGTAGGGCAGTACTTCAATTCCGCTTGTTGCGGCCGTTGCCGTCCTGCCTCTGCTGTCTGTCACTGTGATTTTTGCGCTGTAGGTTCCCGCTGTTTTAATCGTTGGTGTTGTCGCAGAGCTTCCCGTGTATGTCTTCCCCGCCAGCGTAACGGAATATTTTTTAATCGTTGATCCGTGTATTCCGCTTGCGGTAGCACTATACTTGAGCTTTGAGTATCCCTGCACAGCAACGCCCCATCCTGCCACCGTAGTGTTGCCGTTCACCACTGTCAGCGATTTCGCAGATATTGTCGGCTTCATATCTGACGGCACATACAATGTCACGTTGATATACTTTGACCCGATTTCTTTGCTTCCGTAGTACGTCGTCACCGTCACCTTTGCCACATCTGATGATGCATCTTTGATGTAGTCGGCTATGCTGCGCGATGGCGTCCACGTCAGTCCCGCCCCGGCTTTCGTGGCAAGAGTCGAAGAGTATCCCTTGTCTGCAATTGACGCCACGACCTTATGCGTAAACTCGCTGTGCGCCCTGGAAATTGTGATCTTCACGCTGTTCCCCAACGTCACATTGCTGCACTGTATCGATGACGCCGCCGGCATATACAGCTTAATGCCGATTGACTTCCCATCCCCGATTTTTGTGTCTCCGTTGTATGTTGTTACCGTCAGTGTGCAGGTTTTATAGGATCCGTCAAGCTGCGTGACCAGTGATATGGGCGGTACCCACGATATACTTGTGTCATTCGATTTTGTGCAGATTGTCCCCTCTTTATTGCCTACCGCATACCGTATCGTGTGTGTTAATGCAGACGACTTTCTCGTAACGGTGATTTTCCCGCTCTTACCGATCGTGATATCTCCGCAGCTGATGCTTGACTCTCTCGGTATGGTCGTCAGCGTTTTTGATGCGCTGTCCGTCACTGTCCCGGATGACACACCCGTATCATACGATGCAGAGCAAGATAGCGTTTTCGTGCCATCTGTATTGTGCTCGATTTCTATGTTTTTTGAGAAAATTGTTTCGTTTCCGCTGGTTGTCCTTCCTGCATTGAACGAGTGCGTAAAGCTGTATTTCGTTCCGTTGATTTTCACCCACCCTGGTTGCGCATTTCCGTTCCAACTTCCATACGTCCATTTCGCGCTCAGCTTTACCGTTACATTACTTGCGTTATCCGCAATGCTTTGGCTGTTTTGTGTGATCGTCAGCTCAATGCTTACCGCCACTCTCTCACCTCCTATCCGATATAACGAAATGTCAGTCCCTTTTCACCTTCGTCGCTGACGTCCCAGTTCCCGATGCTCAATTTCTCGACCTCCGCCTCAGTGATGTGCACTTTGCTTCCGTCCATATATGCCAGTTCTATTGTGCCATTCCAGAAAGACAGCTTCTCCGCAGTGTATGTCGCCCGGAAATTCTCCTGTGCGATTACGTCGTTTCCGTCATCATCCGTTCTTTCAACTGTAAGCTCGCTCCCAATTGCAATACCGATGATCGCTTCGTTAAACTCATCGTATCCGATCACGCCTGAGCGAATGTACCCCTGTTGATTGGTAATATATGACCCTACCTCTTCAATGCTGGATTTTAGCTGCGTATAAAATTTAAACTGCTGCTGAATTCCTTCGTCGTCCCACGCAATGGAATTTAGCTTTTCTTCCATGTACGCCCCAAAATCGGATACGGCAAGATAGTTGCTCGTCATTTCACCGTGCAGGTCGGAAATGCGCTGCTCATTGTCTCCCAATCGCAGCAATATACTGTCAATTCCTTCCAGCACGTCGGCGATCTGCGCGGAGAGACACGCAGGATCATCCTTTATAATTTCGCTTTCCTCCTCCGTAGCGTGTTCCACATCGTCCTCCGGCCACAAGTAGTTGATCTGCCTCACCCACAGAAACTGATCAATATCCGGCTGCTGCGGCGTCAGGCTCCATTCGTCCGACGCGATCTCCTCCTCCGTCAGCTCCACATTGCTCTGTGACAGCAGAAATTCAAACTTAATCCGCCACGTCACTTTTCCACTTTGTGCTTCCTGCGCCAGGCATATCGGCGTGGTATCGCTGATGCTCTCGTCAATACCGTATATGACGCGCATTTTCGACCAGATGAATGTTCCTGTTCTCCACGTTGGATACTCCTCACTCCACGCGCCACCTTCCGTTTCTTCTGCGCTGGTTGACAAATAAAAAAGCGGCGTCACGCTCTGGATCTCTCCGCCGGCCTGGCCATTCCATACCTCATTCGCTGTTTTTATGACCATCGCCTTCAGTGCCTGATATTCCTCATCCTGTTCTGCTTCTTTTTTGCTGTCATTCATGCTCGTGCCGTCTCCGGTAAGCATCTCTCCGTCTTCTGTATAAGTTACAGTCGTTTTGCCTCCGATGCCGTACCCGGTATTCATTGCAATCCCCAGATACTCCTGCAGTTGGTATAGATAATCGTAAACCTCGCGGTCTCTGATGCTCGCAGGCGGCGGTGTCAGATTTACCACGCCTTCACCCCCCTCTTTCTTCTGTGAGTATAACAGCGGCGGCACGCCGATGTGTACCCCACCGTAGTGGTCACACCGACGTGCCGCCGTTTTCTTATGCGCCTGTGATTATCACTCGTTGCCGCCCCAGAATCGCTTGAAGTCATAGCCATTATAGAGCTGATGCCCTCCGACGTAGATCCGCAGTGCCATTTCCGTCAGCCGGTTTTTCTCCGCCTGCGTCTTGGCTGCCCGATACTTCGGCCCCAGAACGCTTGTTACGCTGCTTTTCATGCTGGTATTCGCCTTTTTTTCAGCGTCTGCCTTTCCGCTGCCTCCGGAAATTGCTTTTTGATACTTGCTCTGCCAGAGCTTCTCCATGTCTTTCTTGGCCTTCTCTTGCTTTCCGGTATTTTTCCCGGCGTAAGCATTGTAGTAGTCCTCCACGCGTTCGGTGGTAGTCTTGCTCCCTGCAATGGCCTCCCACGCGGCATCTGTCACGCTGTCCACAGTGGTGTCCCGAATCGGTGCCGTCTCCTTGAACAGCGTCACTACGCTCCGCGCATCTCTCCATACATTCTTTGCCGGGATCCCGAACAGGCCCGCAATTCCGTTCACGGCATCTGCCACGCCATCCACGCTCACGCCACTCCAGTCTCCTTCATACAGGATATCCTTGAAGCCGTCCGTATCCTCTGCTAGTTTACTGATGCCCTCCCACGCCGTCTCGAACGGCTGGATGTATGGCACCTCTGCGCTGTATCCGTCGAACACATCCACCAGATCGGATACTACCGGTATATATGTCAGCGGATTTATGTCGTTGGCGATTCCGCCGGCGAATTTCTTTGCGTACTTCTCCGCATAGGTTTTATCCTCGTCCTTGTCACGCGGTGCCGTCACAATAGCTTTCAGCAGGTTATTCAGCAGAATCGACACCAGCACGGCTCCCATGATGCGTCCAAGTGCTTTTTTCGCCCCTGGCGTCCTATTCCGCAGGTTATGCACGCTCTCTGCCACCATGTTCAGCGTCACGGTTGGCTCTGCCATAAAGGAAGTTGCCATCTTCATCACGCCGGACTTACTGCGCATATTCTCGCTGCGTGTCAGCACGCTGTCATATACCTGCGACAGCTCGATCACTTCCTCGAATCGCTCCGCGCACCTCTTAAAGTACGTCTCGCTTCCTTTCTCCAGCTCCGTCGTGTCTGCGATCTCTGCCTTTACCGCGTTCCAGATGTGGCACCATGTCACCTCATCCATCTTTCCCGGCAAGTATGCGCCCGCCTCGTCCAGCTTGTCCATGACCGATTTGTCCGCCGTCTTCTCCATCAGCCAGTTTGCACCGCTTCGGCCCGTCGTTGTATCAAATCCTCCGATCTCCTTGATGATGGCCACGCCGCTCCATTTTTTCAGCTCGTTCCAGTCCCGCTTCTGTGCTGCCGTCTTCACCAGATACTTTCCGTCCATCACGGCCATGGCGCGGGCGATGGAGCTTGGCTGCTGGATCGCCACCGACAGGCTGGCGAATACGGCATTTTTCTTGAATAGGGAGATCAGTTCGTTGATACCGGCCTCTCGGCTGTCTGTCAGCAGTCCGCCGTTGATGTCCCGCATCAAGTTCGTGATATATTGTACCGCCTCCTCGCCGTAAGCGTTTGTCAGCGACTCCTTCACGCTGGAGCTTGCCATATTCCCCACCTTGTCCACCGGTGTCTTGTAGTTGATGATCCTCTGCAGATTGTCCTGCTGCACCGCCATGGCGTTGTATAGCAGCATCTCGTTGACGTGCTGCCCCCACACCTCGTCAAAATCCCGCAGGACAATGGGATTGTTGGCGCCCTGCTGGGTGCGTTTCGTCATTCCCTTGTTCTTGTAGTTGGTGCCGCTGTTGGTCTTGGTGCTGTCAAACCGGCTCTCCAGATACTCGCTTGCGCTCTGCATGGGGATATAGTATTTTTCCAGGAATTTCTTGTACCCGTGCAGGGCAAGTGAGGTCTCGTTGCCCTTCTCGCTCATATCGTCGGAAAGATATTTCACCATGGTGTCCACATAGTCCATGATGCGCTCGTCCTGTCCCCGCAGCCACTGTTCTACATCATACAGGATATCCTCATTCAGTGTATGGGCCCGCTTGTCAGTCTTGCGTTTTTCCAGCAGGCCGCCCAGCTTTGGATCCGCGACTTCTTTCTCATACACGAAACCGCCGCCCAGTATGTGGTTGGTGGTACCGTTCAGCTTTTCGCGCTTATAGGCAGCCAGCAGATACATGGCCTGCTCCATGTCCAGTTCCATGGTGCGCCCGGAGGCATCCGTTCCTGTCATCTTCTTGTCGCGATCCAGCCATTCCTTCACGCCCAACCGTTCTACCGTTTCCTCATAGAATTTCTTGGCTTCTTCCAGCCCGAATGCGTAGGTGTTCTGGCCTTTCATAATATCGTGCCACAGTGTCAGAAGGCCTCTGTCCCCCATCCTTCGGAAAAAGAATTCCGGCTTCAGGTTT
Organism: Candidatus Cacconaster stercorequi; assembly: GCA_018064925.1. Taxonomy (GTDB): domain Bacteria; phylum Bacillota; class Clostridia; order Oscillospirales; family Oscillospiraceae; genus Vescimonas; species Vescimonas stercorequi. The sequence goes on from JAGHUH010000012.1 coordinate 5,931, forward strand.
CCTTCGGCAATCATGCGCTTGATGGACAGCCCCTTTCCGTCCTTCAGCGTGATCTCTGCGTGCTGCCCGTGCATCTGCGCATTCATCATCACGCCCTCGGCCACGCTCTGAATCTTCATCTTCCTTCCGTTGATGAACATCTCGTCCTTCGTTTTGGCCACAAATCGGATATGCTCCACCACTCGCCTTACGTCCCGCAGCTCTTCCAGCGTCAGACTGCTCAGCCGCTTTCCCGCAATGGTGCCCTCCAGCTCCTGCATCCGTTGGGCGGTTTCCTCGTCGTATATGCCGCCGTATTCCTCGCTCCCGCGGAGGTCGGCATAGTATGCGCGCGCAGCCGCCAGGCGATACTTGTCAAAGATGGCGTGATCGTCCACCTGTACCTCCACGCCCTTTTGCAGTACCGTGGCGCGATTGTTGGTAAAGATGCTGCACAACTCACCAACCATTCCCCGCAGCTCCTCCGGTATGTGGTGCTCGTCTGTCGGATTGCGCAGTTCCTTGTCCAGTGTCCGCACCGTCCGGGCAATGCTGTTTCGCTGTGCCTGTTTCTCCAGTTTTTCCTGCGCGGCCCGCCTCGTCTGATAGATCTGCTCATTGAGCTGATAGGTGATGGTGCCTTCGTAGCCACGCGCCACCTCTGCCATCACCATCAAGCACAAATCGTTGGTGCATGCTTCCGTGGCGTATGCCATGTTGTAGCTGTACGGGTTTTCCGTTTCCGGCTCCAGCCTGTCCAGCATTTCAGCCATCCGCCGGAGCTGATCCGCCGGATTGGTAATATCGCTGGGATAGTATCCCTCACCAAACTGCTCTGTCATCTCCGCATATATGATGTCAATGTTGCTGGTTTCTCCGTTTCCGGCGTGGATCTTCCGCCCCTCTCTTTTCCACCAGTCACCCCAGTCGGCAAAATCGCTCTTGATCTCCGGCGTAACCTGCAGTCTGACACGCTTATGGTATGCTCGGATGGCGTCATAGTCCTCCTGCGTCTCACTTTCCCGCAATACCTCCGCGCTTTTCACAACCTTGTCCGCCACCTCCGCCGCTTTCTGCTTGAGGATCTGATAGGTGATCCCGCTTTTCCGTCCGGCGTAGGCCAGCAGATCCTTGATCTCGTCGTGGATCTCCGTCTCGTCCAGTGCGCTGTTGTACGCCGTCAGGATCTCCTTTCCCACCTTCTCCGGTGAGAAGGTCGCCTTATTGCGATAGTAGTTGACACGCTCTTGTTTGTTCTTCAGCTTGGCGGCCAGCTTGTACTTTTCAGCGTTCAGCGCCTTGATCTGCTCCTTCAGCTCCTTGTTCTGCGCCTCCAGCGCCGCCACCGCCTCGGTGCCGCTGGCAGAGAAGCGAATGTCGGGATCGTCTGTGGGGTTCAAGTTGTCCACAGACTTGATTTGGTTGGAATCGAAAACAACACAATTCCCAAGATAGTCAATTATTCCATCGTAGTTTCCGGTCGACATCTGTTCTTCAATGTCGCGCACGTCTTTCTCTTCCCAAACCTCTGTTGTCAATACTCGTAGCGGCTTTTTGATATCGAGGTACACTTCGTACACCGTTGGATTCGTTTCTCCTAATGCGTGCATCATGCTTTTTGCGTACTGTTCCTCCTCGGAAAAATACATTCCAATCCGACTTGACTTAAAAGTTCCGCGCTTCCCAGACTTGCTTCTGTCAAAAACAGTAAATCCTCCGTTTGGTGTCCCGTGGTACATCACCTTGAGATTGCCGTTCTCGTCCCGCACCTTGCTGTCCTTGAAGTATTCCTCCTGCTGTTCGGTGAGCTGCCGACCTTCGCTGTCCCGCGCCACGGCAGACAATTTCCTCTTGCTTTTTTCAGAAGATGTGGGTATACTATCCATAGAAGCATCACGCAGGAATCCAAACTTCGGGTTTTCCCCGTATGAGTTGGTTATGTCCTGTGTGATGTTTTCTATTTTTGTAATATCTTTCAGTAGTTTCCCGTTCTTCACTTGCTGGATATTGATTGTTCCTCTGTAAAACTCTCCATTTACCCTAAAAATGGTGTCAAAGTATATGAAATCCCCCACAGAGTTTTTGTGTGTATGCCCATCCGCCCCATCTTCCGCAGTTCGGAAATTGGAACCTGCATCAAGTAAATTGTCTAATTCCGGCGAAGCTCTCATTTTCGCTTCTTTTATCAATTCATCCTTGATGTTTTTCACCGGGTGTGTAAATTCTTTTGCTGTTGCTCCGTTTACGAACGCTTTATTATCAATTCCGATAGTTTTTCCAGCAAATTTATCATGAATAATTTTCTTTGCAAGAATTTGCTGTTCCTTTATCGTCAATCCATCGAACAGTTTTTGATCTGTATTCACCTCCACAAAGCGAACGCCATCATTAAATCCCATGAGGCTCATCTTCACCCCGCCCACTTCGGCGGGCTTTTTATTTGCCTCAGGCGGGCCGCGCTTGCGCTCACGCTGCTGCTCCACCTCGCCCCGGGCCGTCTCCAAAACTGCGCCGTATTCCTCAGCCAGCACGTCCAGCTTGCCCTCGAACTTATTCATGCCGCCCATGGCGTCGCAGATGATTTCCTCTTCGATCTCATACTCCGTCATGTCTGCGCCGGTCAGCGCCTCCCGGTAGTCCTCTACATACCCGTCCATGCGCTCTTTCCCGTACTTCTTCTCCAGCTTACGCCATACCTTGTCCGGGTCGATTTCCCTCTTGGCAATGGCGTCGTGTGTGCACTCGTGCGCCATGATCTGCTTCGCCGTGAAGTCCGGATCATCACACCGCACCCACACCTCGTTACCGTCGATCATGCCGTTGCAGGATACCCCGTCGCATACCATATCTCCGCCGCGCCAGAAATGCGCCGTCAGTCCGCGTTTTCGCGCAATTCTTTCTGCGGCCTTCATGGCGCTGGTATATCCACTCTCCACGATCTCCACGCCGTCCTGGGCACTCGCATCCGCCGGCAGTTCACCGTCCTTGATGGTGCGGCCCGTCAGCCTTTCCGCTTTTCGGTCTTTTGTGCGGCTGCGATCTTCTCTTGCGCGGCTTTCCATTCCCGCAGCTTCTCTCGCGGCACTCGCACCGTCATTCCGTTTGCCGCTCTGGCGTACACCGCCGATACCTTCTTGCTGTCCATCTGCTATTCCTCCTTCTGCATAATGTGCATCCCCCCGCTGCATCTGTGCCGCGCTCTCCATGCCGGAATAGTACGCCACCGCCACGGCCTCCGGTCTGATAATCCCCTGCAGTCTGTTCTGTGCTCCGGTCAATCCGACCTCCGCGTTATCCTCTGTTGTGGCCGCGCCCATCTGATAGGCCACATTCCATGCGGCGTTCCAGTCTTTTGCGCTCATTCCCGCCGGCTTCGCCTGAATGAATGTATCCTCTACGCCCGGATATGCCGCAGCGTATTGTTCCATCTCCTGCGCCTGTTCGCCGCCGGCTGCCTCACGCGCCATGTTCTGCTGTGCCGCACTGTACGCCCGTTCATACTGCTGCTGCGCCGTCAGCGTGTCATCGGCCGGCATGATTTTCCCTGCCATTTCAGGTGCATACGCGCCTTCCTGTGCCGCCATTGCGATTGGCGCAGGAGTTTCCGCCTGTTCTTCGGCTTTTGCGGCCTGTTCCTGCGCATTTCCGGGAAGGTATCTCTCTGCCTGTCGAAGCGCCGCTCTCTGCGTCTCTGCCTCTTCCTCGCCCAAATCAGCCCGTTCCTGCACCTCTTCCGCGCCGTTTACTCCGCGCGCCGTATTTCTCTGCGCTATCATCGGTGCATTGGCCGGCGTGGTTTCTCCCGCCGCCTCGTCGGCAAGCTGCTGAATGGCGGCATCCTGATCTTCGGTCACAGGCGCCTGCTGTTTTGTGCGGTTTTCGGCCTCCGTTCCCTTCATAGACGCTTCGTTTTCCGCAACAATCGCCCGTATCTCGTCAGCCGACAGCTGCTTGCCCCTCTGCAGCTTCTCCTGCGCCCTCTGCGCGGTTTTGCTGTTCGGGTTGATCTCCAGTGCCTCCTGCACCAGCGCGGCGCTGTCGCTCCCGTATACGGCCTTATAGGCCTTGCTCTGCCTGGCGTTGTTCATTACCTGCGCACTTCCGCCAATTCCGCCCAGCAATCCGCCTACCAGCGCCGCTTCAATGATATCCGACACGGTGTTCTCATCGTAGTTTTCCGTGATGCGCTTGCCGTTGTAGATCGACCCGAACGCCGGCTCGATCACGCCGGCCACCACTTCTTCCAGCGCTTCCTCTCCCATGTTGCCAAGCAACGCCTTTGCCGTGCGCCCTGCAGCTGTGCGGTCCATCCTCGAAAACGCCTTACTCACGCCTCCTGCAAGCTTGCTCTTGTCAAGAAATCCCTTTCCATACAGGCCGGAAAGTCCGTCGAACATCTTTTCTGACAGCACTTCCACTGCGGCGTTTGCCCCGCCATATAAAACCTGCTGTTTGTAGTTTGCACCGTTCTGTCTGGCCTCCTGCGCGCTGGATCCGAATGCCCGCACGCCCATGGCGGTAAGTCCGCTTCCCGGCAGCACGGCATTCAGTGCCGCGTCTCCCAGCATCTGCGTCCCGGAAACACCCGCGTCCACCAGAAGCTGTCCTACCTTCCCCAATCCTTCTTTCGCTCTGTTGGTATAGTCCGCCGACTTCTCCTGCAGCTCGTCCGCTCTCTTATAGACTCTCTTTGCGCTGTTCAGGTGCTCCTTTCTTCTTCTTTCCACAGCGTCTTTGCTGTTGTCTGCATATACCACAGCGCGCGCATCTTCTTTTACGCCGCCGTACGGGCGCTCTGTTCTGGCAGCTCCCTCCAGCGCAGTCGCATACGCATTGGTATATCCCGCCGCGCTTCCCGTCACTCCTGCGGAGAAAGCATTGCCAAAGTGCGATTTATTGTAGTTTCCGCTCCCTGCTCCCAGTGCGTGGATTTCCGCCGGCACTCTCTTGGCGCGAGCATAGCTTTCTGCATACTGCTTTTCTGCATTGCTTTCGTCGGCGTTTTCGTTGTTCTTCAGCCAGCTTTCCGTATTCTTTTTTCCCTCTTGCGCAACAGATCCGCCGGCTCCCCACTTCTTTTTCCAATCGTCGAGTTTTGACATATTGCTCCTCACTTATTTCATCAGTTCAATAGATGCCGCATACTTCTTTTGCAGCTTATCTCTTTCGCTCTTCGTGATAATTCCAGCCTGATACGCTTCCGTAATGGCCTTCGCGTTGTAAACATCGTTGCCGTGCGCATTTTTCAGTTCCTGATCCACGGTGCTGTATCCGTCGGAATCTTCATTCTTGTATTTATCCCACGCGGCCTGCGACTGTGGCCCCCATACGCCGTCCACAGCAATGTCATATCCTGCATCCACCAGCTGCTGCTGCTTCGCCGCTGCGGAAGAGGAATATCGACCGCTGCTGCCTCCGGACGAGCTTCTTCCGCTGCTCCCGCCGGAACTGCCGGACGAACTTCCTCCGGCAACTGCCGCCGCCAGCGCATCAGCCCGCGCCAGTTCATCCTGTTTCTGCTGATAGGCGAACTGTTCACGCTGGAACTTCTCGTCCTGTCTGTTCCAGTAGTCGCTATTCTCCATTCCGGCAACCTGAACAGCGCGGTCAATGGCGTCACTATACTTTCCGTAATCGAAATTTCTGTCTGTCTGATAAATCCCAGTATAATAGTCCCTGTTGTCCGCAAATTTTCCGTAGTCGAAATCACGCTCGGTATCGTAACGCCCTTTTGCATAGTCTCTTTCAACCTGCCAATCGCCAACCTTGTCACGGTATCTTCCATAGTCCGTTTCATCTCTTTCAGCAGCAAGTCCGTACTGATTATACAGATCTTCTCCCTCATTTCTGTACTGCTGATATGCCTGCTGGTACAGCTCCGGCACTTTGTCATTCAGCTGCTGCAGATAAGCGTTGTACTGCTGCTGTCCCACGGCCTGCCCGTAGCTGCTTCCATAACCGCCGGTCAATCCTGCCGCCTGCCCCATGGTATCAGCCATGGCCTGCTGTCCCAGATTGGTGTACTGATCTTTATACTGCTGATAGAGCTGATCCTGCGACAGGTCATAGGTGAATTTTTCCCTGTTCATGATCTTGTCGTACAGATCTTTCATGTCCTGTTCCCACGCGCTCTTATACTCTCCCGGCTTCTGCTTGTTGACCTTGTTCAGATAGTCTCTGGCCGCCTTCACCTGCGTGCTCTCCTTGTAGGTCTGATTGGCCTGCATCTTTTTCTTGTCTGCCTGCACCTCTGCACCCGGCTGATACTGCTTGTTGATGGCCTTCTGCGTGGATGTACTCACACCGCTGACATTGACCTTTGTGGTGGTCTGTTTGCTCTTCGTGCCGCTGCTCGTTTTTGCGGGTGTTTTTCCTGTCGTAGTAGTCTTACCGCTTCCGTACAGCTTCGTCAGCGTATTCTGCCCGGCAATACCGTCCACGGAAAGCCCGTTTGCCTTCTGATACTTTTTCACGGCACGGAGTGTATCGTTTCCGAATACACCGTCAGCGCCGCTATTTCCCACGCTGTACCCTTTGTTGATCAGCGCGTTTTGAAGCTTCCGAACGCTGCTTCCGCTGCTTCCCATTCCCAGATTGCTATAAGTTGCCATCTCATGTCCTCCTCACTCTGTCGCTTCCACTTTCCCAATACTTCGCCACGGAATAGATCTTCGCCTCTCCTTTTCCGCTCATCCTTATGCGCAGGTGATCGCATCTGCGCGGTGCCACCGGCAGCACAAAGCTTCCCAGCCCTTCTTTTCGGAACTCACCACGGTCTATCCAATTTCCTTCGTCGTACTTGATCTGCATTTTCAGCGAAGATCCAGGAGCCAGTTCAGCCCGAAACACAAACCGCGTTATGTACTTCTGTCCTGCGTCTCTCAGTCCGATCACGCCCGATTCCGCGAACCACTCCAAGTCTGTCTCGGCCGTTCCTTTCCCTGTAATGCACATGATTTTTTTGGTGTTTACATCCAGGTAGTACAGGTCTCCGTCCATTTCTGCAAAATGGACCGGTCGTGCTTCATCCTCCTTATGCCACAGTTTTTTCCGCGTGTCATAGCACAACATTTCGTACTTCGAATTCGCGTCCAATGTTCTCATGGCAATGTAGTATCTGCCTTCTACAGCTCCCGCTCTTGCCTGACGGTATTCTACGTCTCCCAGCTCGTCGCTGATCGGTGTCGGCGTGCTGCCTGTGTAGGCCATTACATCCTTTTTCGACTTATAGTACAGCACACCATCCACCACCTGCAGACTGCGCCAGCTTCCGCTCTGCACACCTTTTGCCGGCGTGGTAACGATTTGATGCGCTCCGTTGGAAGCCGGATATACCTTCTCAATATAGTCTTCCTTGAAAAACAGCGGGTGTCCGTCCAGCGTTGCCGCACCGGTAAAAGGCCCGTCACTTCCTCTGGACGCCGCGTAGCTGTCTGTGGAAATCCCCTGGAAGCAGTTCCAGTTTTTGAAATCACCCAGCTTGCAGGCGTATATCTCGTTCACTGTGCTTCCGCTGTTCTTCACGCTGTATCGGCAGCCCCATATCCGGTTTCCGCACTCGGTGATATAGTCCATGGCAGGCGCCTTTCTTCTTATCTCCACCGGGTTTTCCTCGTCGTATGCCTGCGTCAGGTATTTCGTTGCCAGCAGTGCTGTGATCACAATGTAATCTTCACTCGCTGCCATCACCACGAATTTCCCGTTCAGCTTCTTCCTTTCTCCGGTAAAATGCAGCAACTCAACACCGTCCCCCGCAGAAAATCCCACGCCCAGCCCCGCGCTTGACAGCTTTACGTATGTGGTCGCTATCGTCGTCCACATCCCCGTGCTCTCTGTATACACTTTCAAGCACGGAGTTTCTCCGCTGATATCCAGCCATCTGTCACCGTTTTGCGGATCCTTCGGCGCTTTTTTGGCGCGGGTGTATCCTTGCGCGTCTCCGCCGTCACGCTCGCACAGCGATATGGCAACTTCTTCCGTTGCCGTTGTCACGTTGTCTATGCTTCCATAGTCGCTCAGGTCATTTGTATTCAGATACTTCCTGTCCGGCCAGATCAGCAGATATGCGCCCATTGATATCAGCTGCTTTGCGTTGTCCGTCACCGTCAGGCCCATGGGCACCTTATAGTCATTCACATACACATCCGATCCGTCCACATAGATCAGGCAATCCTTCTGGATGAGTCCTCTCGGCGTATCAATTGTCCGTCTCTGCCCGTCATACTGTACTGCAATCTCTCCCCGTTTTCTCCTCGTGGAAAACAACGGGTATTCTTCGGACGTGATGTTCTTTTCGTCATACCACCAGCCCTCATTGATTTTCAGGTTGTGGTCATACCCGCCGAACACTTCCAGGCATTCACGCCTCCCACCGTATCCGCTCAATTTTGTCAGATATGCCATCAGATAAACCTCAGCTTTCTTACCCTCCTGACCGGGCAATGCGTCCGGCCATACCAGTCCTTGAATGTGGAAAAAGCCGCGTTATATGCTTCCACCAGTGAATTGTAACGATCCATTTCCGCATTTGCCTGCGCAATTTTTGCCTCAAGATAATATCGGTACACGTCCGCATAGGCATCCGGCACGAGCATGTTCTCTTCTCTGCCGAAAGTATGCGGTACAAACTCCTCCCTCTCCGCTGTTTCATGCGTCATCACGATTTCTCTCCAGATCTGCTCCTCCACAGCATTCAGCCACTTCATCTTGATTTCCGCGCTGATAGCGCTGGGATCCAGCTCATCCACCAGATCAATCACATCTTTTGCTGTCATATTTTTTACCCCCCTAAAAAGCAAGGGAGAGGCACACCGCCTCTCCCTCCTCTGCCTGTCAAGCAAGATTGACCGCCTTTTCGCTGGCGTGCATACGTTTTGTGGTCTGCTCGGCTCGGCGTTCTGCCTCATCGCGCATCTCCTGCGAGTGGATCAGTACCTCGTAGATGGGACGCGGCACCTTCTGCACCCGTCCCGTGCACGGTACCATGAAGATCCGCCCATTCACGCTGCAGTGGATGCACTCCTGGTCTCCGTTGCGCTTCTTCGGCACCACGATATCCCGCATGTCCTTCCACGGATCATATGCCGTCTGCTGCGTCTTCTTGGTCTCTGCCATATTGTCTCCTTTCTCAGTTGCCCTCGTCCACATCGGAAAATTCAGAGCAGCACTCCAGTCGGATCATACGCTCCTGATACAGGATCAGTGCACCGTTGGCCTCGCCCTTATAGCCGAATGTACCGAACTGTTCCAGCGGGCCGCCGACTTCCTTTTCTGTCTTGATGATCATTCTGCAGCCGCCGCCCTCTGCGTCCACGGTGGCATATGCGTCCTTTCCGATAAATACGCAGCAGTACACAGCGCCGCCGGTCTTGTTTCCCTCCGGGTATATCACATCATTATCGGCCACTGTGCCGAAGTCCGTGCTTTCCACGGTCAGCTTGGCAGCCGTGTTGTCCGTCACCAGCGCTTCCACTCCGTTAAGCACGATTTTCTTACCCTTCAGCGCATGTGCTTCCACCGTGCCGCTATCGAATTCGATTTCGGTGATTGCTCCGGAATAGCCAGCCTGCTTGTTCACGGCCAGCGTTCTGCTGTCGCTTGCCAGATCTGCGCCGCGGATCACCTTTGCGTTGGTGCTCTCCACGAAGCGGACGCCGTGCAGCTCTCCGATCTCACCGTTGAAGATCTCGGTGGTGGCCGCGTACTTATGCGCCTCGATCCATGCATCATCCTGTCGCAGATCGTGCGCCACGCTGGGATGGATGATGGCGATATACTTGCCGTCGATCTTCGGGGTGTTGGTCTTGCGGAGATAGGTGCTTGCCTTAGCCACCATGCGGCTGGTCAGCTTGCAGGTGCCTTCCAGCGTGGCACGGCTGGTGATCTCCGTCACCGATCCGCCGGATACCTTGTCGGCATACATCACGCCGGTTCCGGTCACCACGTCGTCGCGGCATGCAGTGTCCTGTGTGCTGCCCATGGAATTGCCCAGTTCGTGCGTAATCTCCACACCCAGGTTATCAATGCTGTGCAGGGATGCCAGGTCAGACACAGGCACGTACATGCCATACTGGAACAATGTGTCCGTAATGTTGGACACGCCCCATTCGGTGCCGTCAGGCACCACGCCCTCGGTCAGCACCTGCGCATTGGGCAGCTTGTTGGGTCTGCGCACCTCCACGGTGCTTCCGTGGTTGGCAGGCAGCACGATCTTCTTGGCGAACTGCTGGTAGTAGTATTCGGGCTTTGCGTTCTCCAGCATCTCGGTGTTGTAAAATACCTTGTCCTCTGCCGTCAGGTTGCTGTTGGTCGTGGTGGTTCCGGCGTAGGGATCGGCATTGCCAGTTCGGGTGTTCACGTTGATATCGGTTGCAAATTTCTGCAAATCAAAAATTTTCATTGTTTCTCCTTTCATTTTCTATGCGCCGAAGTGTATCTTTTCCCCCCGCGCAAGTCGTGCCATGATATCCGCGCGCTGTTCCTTTGTCAGGTTGCTCGGATCGATTTTGTGTGTTGCTGATGCATGCGCCGTTCCGTTCTCTGCCGGCCGGCGCTGTCCGCTCTGAATGTCGTTGGCGATCTGCTGTCGCTGCAGCTCTGCATTTTTCCGCACCTCGTTCGCTACCAGCTTTTTGTAGTTGGTGGCGTAGTAGGCTGCCTCCACCGGATTGGCCACTCCGTTTGCCTGCAATGACACCACCATCGCGCGGAATCGTTCATCCTGCATAGATTCCTCCAGGGAAAAACCGTCATGTGCCTTCCCCAGCCTGTCGCTCTCCTCGACGATCTGCATCCATCGCTGGCGGTTTTCCTCCTCGCGGCGCTCCTCCTCGCTCTGCTGCAGTCTCGCCTCTGCCTCTGCCACGCGGCGGTACCCGTCCACGGTCATACCGGCTTCGGCGGCTGCTTCCTCCAGCAGCGAATCATCCTCCAGCACCGTTTTTTTCACGGCCTCAAAGTCGCTTTCCGGGTCCATCCCGTAGTGTCTGGCCAACGCTGCCATCATCGGCTGCATATCGCTCCGCAGCTTCCGCTCCTGCGCGCTCAGCCGGCGCTTGACCGTCCGCTCCACATGGGCGTTGTATTCGTCCTTGTACCGCGGATCATGGATGATATCCCGAAAACTGGAAAACTCCTGTTCTCTTCCTTCTTCAGCCGCTTCCGTTGTCTCCTCCGCCGCCGGTTCCTGCGCTGCGGTCTCCTCCGCTGCGGCAGATCCATCCGCAATCTGTTCTTCGCCGCCCTCATCGGCAAATTTCTGCAAATCAAGCCACATTCTCTTTCCCATTCCTGTCTCCTACGGGTATCCCGGCTCCCGCGCGGCCGCTAAACTATGCCTGTTTGTGGTCGTCACCACCTCGGCTCGGCACGCCTCCGCTTATCTGCTGCTATCTTACTTGATTTTTTTTGCCCATGTGTACCCCACCCTCCGAAAAGAAAAAGGGCAGGGTCGATCCCTGCCTTTTTCTCACTCTTGCATTTCACACCGGATATACTCCTCGTACGCTTCTGCCAACCGCTCCAATCCCTTCCATATCGTGCGGAAGATCAGCGCCGCATCCCCGCATCCATCCGCCGGCAGAAATGCTATTTCGTCACTTTCTATGTCCGCCGTCCCGTGCCCCATGCGCTCCTGCTCTCTCATGCCCTCGGCCAGCGTATACCACAGCATGCTCGCCGCCGCACATACGATATCCTGTCCTTTTTCCGCATATCCTGCGTGTCCTGTCATTCTCATGTCGGTTTTCCCGTTGTATATTGCATATATCATCTCGGTTTCGCCGCTTCCTTTGTCTGCTGTCGCGCCCTCGCGGTAATGGGTGACTCGGGATCACCCTCCGGCATTTCTGTTACAGTACCCGCCGGCGCCTGCTGCGCTTCCTGCGTCCCCAAAATATCTCCCGCCACACCGTCTGCCAGATTGGTTCCTGTTGTTTGATCCAGCAGCTGCGCCATCTGCAACAGCTGTTGCTGCAGTGTTGCCACCTGTTGCTGCAACTGCTGATTGCGGCTCACCTTTTGCTGCACAGCGTCCTTCCCCTTGAAATCCATCATATCCAGCGCCACCAGTACCTGATCTGCCATTTCCGGGTTGAACATCCCGTTCCCGTAAAGCTCCAGCGCCAGATTGTTGTATTCCTGCTTGGTGTAGCGCGACTCGGATTGCGCCGACACCTCAATGTCAAACACCGGCGTCCTGTATCCCTCATTCTCCCCGTTCATTCCAACCTGTATTTTCGGCTGGAGCTGACGGTTGTCGTAGGATGTAAACTCCTGTTTTCCCATGTCTCCCGTGATCCGGAACTGTCTCGGCAGATCGTAGAACTGCCGAATAAGGTCAATTGCCATCAGCACGATGTCTTCGTATGTCGCGTATGTCGCATCGATCATGTCACGGCTCAGCTTTCCGCTTGCCTCCTGCAGCGCGGCGATGGCGCCCGCCGCCGTCACCGATCCCGGCACGGCTCCCGTGGCTGTCTCCGTGTTTCCGCTGGTCTCCCGCAGCTCCTGGATCTTTGTCTGCAGCACAGACAGATAGTTGCCGTTCAGTTGTCCCGCCTGCACAGGCAGGATGCTGTCCTGTCCCAGATTTCCGTTCGTGTGGATAAACGGCCTCGTCCAATCCGCGAATTCTTCTTCATTTACACTTCCGTCATCCCGGATGAAAAACCGCGGTGTCGAATTTGCAATGGCGTTTTGTATGATGGCCTTGTTCAGCAGATCGATCTGTTCCTGAGGGCTTTTACAGATGTCGATGTACCCAAATCCGCCGGGTGTCCCCTCCTCCGGGAACAGCACGTCAAAGTGGAACGGATATTTCCCGTGATCGTACCAGCCTCGCTCCGCCATGCTGCGTCCCGTCGGCACCTCGCCCATGATGGGATTTCCCAAATCGTCCACATCCACCATGCGTGTCTTGGTCGGCGCCTCCGTGTCGTTCTCCGTGGCATATAGCACGGTATCCCCCACGAATTTGCAGTAGTGTAGCACATCACGCCCGCCGGCACGGCGTTTGTAGTACCAGTCCACCACGGACGATTTCTCGGAGGTGTCCACGCTGTCGTCGTAGTGGTACTTGTTGGTGATCCGATCCTGCCTTTTCAGCTTCCCCTTCAGCTGCGGATACTGCTCCTCCAGCACCTCGTTGTCGATCAGCTCCACCTGGAACAGGTTGCGGCTCTCCTGAATATTCGTCACACCAGGTTCCCAGAACAGATTCAGCAAATCGCATTTTCGGATAGATATATCGCCCAGTCCGTTCAGCGCAGATGCATCCCAGAACACGCCGTACACGCCGCATCCGTATTTCAGCTTCGCCCACCAAACATCGGAATAGGTGTCGCGGAACCCACATTGCCGCAGGATTACCGGCAGCACGCGGCTCAGGCGCTGCGCCTCCTCCACATCGTCCTCTGCCCGCGGCAGGCAATTCGGTTCCGGATAGTTGTCCATGGCGTCCGCGTGTCGGTTCAGGATCACATTCACCAGCCATCCGCTTTTCGGCGCCTCCTCCGGCCGCCTGCTTTCAGCTCCCAGGTTCTCCCAATGCCGCATCTTCCAGTACTGTTCGTTTTCGATCACGCGCTTTTCCAGGTTCGCCTTTCCCTCTTTGTATTTCTCCAGGATCGCCCGCGCCTTGCGGATCTCCGCCTCCCCGATCTTCTGCCGCACGGCGTCCTCCGCCGGCACCGTGTTCATCATGTCCAAATCGTTGTTACCCATGCGTCAATATCCTCCTTGCATCGTTGTATTTTCCAATTTGTCCGGCCTGATTCAGCGGATCGGCCAGCATGACTGGCTTCGGAATGTCCATCCGCGGCTTGATGGGCCGCGACATGCAGAAATACCGCACCTCGTCCGCCACATGATCCTCCATGCTGGTGTCCAGATCCTCCAGGCGGTGTTCGTCGTACATCAGCAGCGGCATTGTACGGATGAATGCCTTGCATGTCGAAAAAACATACATCATCGGGTAGCCCTCCGCGTCAAAGGCCATGCGGTAATGCACCTGCATCCATCCCGGTATCCGTTCGTTGTCTCCGGGCGTAAAGTATACCCGGTACTTCATGGCTGTGTCGTAGATGCTGTCGCCCCGGCTTTTGTCCCAGATGGACGGATCGGCCACACCGTGGATCTCTTTCCCTTTCAGCCACGGGTGCGTATCTTCAATCTTGGCAATTTCCCGAAACTGCTTGTCCGGCGTCCAGCACACGCCCTCGTTCGGCTCCCCCGTGCAGCCGTATAGCTCCAGAATGCGGTAAATGACCCCGTCATAGTCCACCGCCCACCACGCGCAGGAGAAGGGCTTGGCGTATCCGAAGTCGTAGCTGCGGTAGATACGCCACCCATCCGGTATCTCAAACGGATCGACGACATGGGTGAAGCGCCGATCCTGATAGTGATCCGGGTCGTTCCGGAATTCTTCGAAGAATTGTCCGGCGTATACATCCCAGTCTCCGTCCAGCCACATCTTTCGCAGCCGCTCCGGCAGGATCTTCAGCCCCTCCACGTAGTCCGGCTGTGACTGCATCAGCGCGTGGTTGTCCGTCACCTTCGCCTGGATAAATGCATAGTCCTCCGGCCGCTCGTTTTTCTCAAAGCGCCGGTCAACAAACAGGCGTTTGAAGTACCCGTGGCTCGGCCCGCCGGGGTTCAGCGTGTAGTAGGTGCGCTTCGGAAAATCGTTTACGCCGCGCACACAGGCGTTGATCTTTTTGATCCACTCCTCCTGCAGCTGCCCGGCCTCGTCCATGAAGATCACGTCGTATTCTGCGCCCTGGTATTGATCCACATCCTTGTCCGCGTTGCAATAGCCCATCTGTATGGTGCTTCCGCCCGGGAATTGAAATTCCTTTTTGCTGTCGTTGTACTTGGCGATGCCCACCAACTCTTCCCGCAGATATCTGATATGGTTGTTCTGCAGCTCCGGGTAGGTGCGGCGTATGATCAGGATCTTGATGCCCGGATACCGCAGCGCCAGCAGCTTGGCCTTGGTGCGCACTGCCCAGCTTTTCCCGCCGCCCCGGGCTCCGCCGTATGCCAGATGCCTGTGCTTGTCGCGCAGGAAAAGCATCTGTTTTTCGTTTGGTTTCCCGATTCGCAGTTCTGTCATCCTGCCACATCCTCCTCGCTTTCGATCACCACACGCACTCCGCCGGTGTTCCGCTTTGCCTGCTCCTTCACGTCAAGCAGGTCTGCCAGTGCTGTCAGCGCCTTGGTGGCCCCATTGGCGTTAAACGTCCATTCGCCTGTTTCTTTGTAGCTTTTCGTGTCCTTGTCCCACTCCATCACCGGGATTTTCTGCAGGCAGCGATCCTTGATCTCCACCAGCTCCGCGCAGATGCTTTCTAAACTCACGCCCAGCCGCCGAAACGCCTCCTTCTGCAGTTCCATGCGGTAGGCGTTGATCACAGGATCGTGCAGCAGCTTGCTGGCAGTCACCGCCGCCGCGTGGTTGTCCTTTCCTGCCTTGTAGCCGGCACGGATAGCGGCCTGCGTGCCGTTTTTGTCGGTCATGTACTCCCGCACAAATTGTTTCTGCTTGTCCGTCAGCAGCTTTTCCAGCTCCCGCGCCGAAAGATTTTCCAGTTCCCTGTCATCCGGCCGCTTCTTTTTTGCCTTTGCCACGCTCTCCGCCCCCTCTCTTTTTGAGTATAACAGTTCCGGCGCACCGATGTGTACCCCACGCAACGCCGCCAAAGGCCCACGGGTATGCCCCGCCGGCCTCAGTCTTCATATTTCGCCCGTTTGATCATGTCGCAGATCTCGCAGTTCTCCCACTTGTCCGCGCAGAATATTTCCTCGTGGCGCCGCACGCCGTTCTCGCCCATCAGCACCAGATTGATCCGCGCCCCATCGAACGGCCCTTCGCACCGTATCGTCGTCCTGCTGTCGCCCAGCCAGAACGGACACTGCACTTTGCGCTGTGCCCACGCACTCCCCCTCATTCTCGCTTCACCCGGCCCTTTTCGCGGTTTTTTCCGGCTTTATGTATCGCAGGTAATTGGCCCCGGTCAGCGCATTGTACTGTTTCTCCACGGTCACAGCGCCCGCCGGTGCCTGCATTTTCCTGTCAGTCAGCGCAATAAATTCCTCCACGGTCGGTTTCACCATGTTCCGTGATGTGTGGTACTTCCGCCTGTCGGTCTGTCGCCCTGCCTGCCGGATCAGATAGATGGCCAGCGCCGTGTAATCCTTCTGCCGCCGCATGGGCTCCGCGTACACGCTGCCTTTCCCCCACAGCTCCGTCAGGTTTTCGTTGCCGATCCACCACTCTCCGTCACGGAATGTGATGCCATCACCGCTGATGGGGATGTGAATGTGCGGCCGCACGGCTTCCCCCGTCTTTCCGTCCACCTCGCTGCACACGGATACCCACTTGGTGTCCCGGATCCCCTGCCGCTTCAGGGCAGATTTCATCCTCCGAATAAACTCTGCCCGGTCCTTTTCCTGCCGCTTCCAGTCCTCCGGCAGATGCTCGTCGTCATACTTCAGCGTGATATACAGGTCCTTGTGTGTAAAATTTGCGTTGAGCGTCCGCGCCAGCTGCTTAACAGCCGCCCGTATGTTTGCTTCCATCTTTCGCATGGACGAATTCCCTTTCACCCGCCGGCGCCTCGGGCCTCTCGGCGCTCTCGCCTTCCATACCCGCGTTTTTTCCACTACGTCTCCCGCTGTTATCTTGTAGATCACCCAGTGTCCCCCCATCCTTTTCCTCTCTTTCTCTCCCACAGCCTCCTGATCCGATGTTCCGTCTCAGTCGGCGCTTTTTTTAGATATTTGTCGCGCCCCCATCACGCGCGCGAGCCATGTCAGCTTTTCTCTCCTGTGTCCTCGTTTTTCCGGTGCGTGTCGCAAAGTTAGTCTTTTAAGAGCCATTCAAAGAACGCGCACGCGCACGCGTTCTATATAATAGTGATTTCGTCTCACACAAATCCGCAGCCGCCTGTGGATTTGTGTCAAACGCCCGTTCTTTTGGGGCTTTTGTGCAAGTGGACGGTACGCGGGCACTATCGCCGCATCACAAAAACGGCGGACGGGAAACCGAAGGTGGTATATGTTCGCCCGCATACCGCGCAGCGCGGTGAGAAAAAATCTGGTACTAAAATAATTTTGGAGGATTGAGTCATTATGAATAATCTCAAATCTCTCCGCGCCGCCGCCGGACTCACCCAGCAGCAGCTTGCGGATGCATCCGGTGTCTCCCGTCAGCAAATTGCCAAAATCGAGAGCGGCATCATCAATATCGAAAATATTTCACTTCGCACCGCCCTCGCGCTGTCTTCCGCGCTGTGCGTCAGGGCGGAGGATCTCACCAAATCCACCCCCTAAATTCGTTTTCTACCTGCTCTTTTGCCCGGCAGCGATATTTCCGCTGCCGGGCACTTTTTTTTATTGCATCCCGCAGTCCCGGCACCAACAATACACACAACAGCATGTCCTCGTGGCTTATATTTTTTCCTCCTGCATGGCTGATCTTGTTCGCCACATTCCTCTGCACGCCAGCTGCCATCAGCAGCTTCCGCATTCGTTTCCCGGTCATGTCATACCTCCCGTTCTGCTCTGGCCGCGATGGCAGCGGCAAACGCCCAGATCCCGGCAATCACCCGCGCGCTGTTGGCAATGGTTTTCATTTCCAGCATCACTTCCTCGTCGTTGTGATCCTTCACGGCCTCCCAGCACTCCTTCTGCAGCTGCTCCACATCCTTTTCCGCTTTCTTTGCGCTCTCCGTCAGCTCCTTCAGCTTGGCCCATGCCTCATGCCCGCTGGCAATATTTCTCTGCATCTGATTTGTACTTCTCTCCTCGCAGGCTTCCACCAGCTTGTCCAGCAGCTCCCCCACCTGTCTATCCATGTAGTCCATCAGTTAATCCTCCTTCGTCTATCTCTTTCCACGCATGATACAGTGCGTATGCAATTGGGTTTCTCACATACTCATTTTGTTTCGCTTGCTCGTACTGCCTCAAAAATACCAACACCGTCTCCTTCAGATCTGTCGGCACCGGAACGGCATCAACGGTGGGCGCTTCGTCTACATCCTTGACTTTTATACAAGGCAATGATAAGAATCCTCTGTGCAAAACATAGCGGAATGATTTATTTTTTAGCGCATCAGCATCGATCAATCTCATCGGTGTCCTCCCTCGCTCCGCGCCATTGCCACATTTTATGAACCGTTTGGCCTGCAAGTAAGTCAATGCGCAAACACTCCCTACAAATTTCAATATTTTTGTTGTTGCTGCAAACACTACAAGTTTTATTTCTCATTAAATCATCTACCGCCGCGTCACGCTCTTTACGGGTGTGAGCGTGCTCACATCGTTCAAGGTGGTTCTGCAATTCAAGTCTATTACGCTCTTTCACAAGCCGCTCGATGGCATCTTCCGCATCAAGGATATCCTGAACGGTAATAATTTGCTCCTGATAGCTTCCGTCTTTTTGCCATCCGTCGTTTTTCTTCGCTCTGAACTTTGCAATCAGTTCCTTGTAATCATCCATCACTCGCCCCCTCCTCAGCCACCAATTTTCAATGCGAAGGCGCTCGTTCTCCTGCCTGAGCTTCCGCATTTCGTCCGCAGATCTCTGCCGGTTAAACGCCAGTTTCTTTTTGTCCTGTCGCAGCGCATCGATCTCCCGCTGTTTGTTTGCCAGATCGGCGTCGGCTGTGTTGATAGACACAATAGCCTCGTTCAGCACAGCGCATCCGTGCACCGAGCAGCTGTGCTCGTGCCCGCACCCAAGGCAGGCCTCCGGCTTAACGTGTAGTTTAATCCTGCGAATCACGTGAGAAAGTTCTCGCCGATCCATCAGATGTCACCTGCCTTTCTGTTCCGACTTCGATCAGGATCAAAGCCGTCTGGGTACCACCTCACTGTCACTCCGTTACGCCGCCCGAAGTCCAGCGCCTCGTCATGCGTCCCAAAAAATATGTCAATTCTCTTCCCACGGATCGCCCCGCCGGTATCCTCTGCATGGTACAGTTGTCCGTTAATCTCCACCCACGCCCCCAGCGGGATAACATCCGGATCCACGGCAATCGTGTGTCCGGCCTGTGGCATTACGCCGGAATATGTAGGCCCGCCAGACCATTGGCCGCAGCATTCAGGGCAGTTGCAGTAGGCGGTCAGCGTGACGCCATCAAGATAGTGC
>JAGHUH010000039.1 GCA_018064925.1 Candidatus Cacconaster stercorequi
GGCCTTGTGGAGGATGGTGCTTTCGGCGAAAAAACCGAGGCGGCGGTCAGAGCCTATCAGCGTGACCGCGGTCTGGAGGCAGACGGCATTGTGGGGAGCAAAACCTGGACACAGCTTCTGAAGTAAGCATTTTTCTGCAATAAAAAGAGCATCGGGACTCCATGGAGTCCCGATGCTCTTTTCATTCCTTTGCGGTTACACCAGCTGACCGGGCAGGTGCAGTTTTTCCTTTGCGGGGAACTGCGCGTCGAAGCGTGCGGCTTCGTCCTCATCCACGAAGTAGCCATCCGGCGTCTGATAAACGCCGCTGATGCCATCGAGACAGCCCGCCTCCAGCTCCTTCAGCAGGAAGTAGGGCACCTCAGCGTCCCGTGGCTCGGCGTAATAGTGGATGCCGCGGGTGGAGGCCACCACGAAACCGGACTTGCCGTAGAAGTCGATGTTGCCTTCGAAGCAGAGGGCGGCGGCGCCCATGGCACGGGCACGCTCCATGGAGTAGTCCAGCAGCGCCTTGCCGTAGCCCTGACGCTGCCAATCCGGCAGGATGCAGATGGGTCCCATGGTCATGATGGGGATGTCCCGCCCGTCGTCGGCGTGGATGCAGGTGCGGACATACATCACCTGCCCGATGATCCGTCCGTCCTGCTCCATGACGAAGTCCAGCTCCGGCACGAAATCCGGGCGGGTGCGGTAGGTGTGCAGCACATAGTGCTCCAGACAGCCGGGGCGGTAGACATTCCAGAATGCCTCGCGCACAACGCGCTCCGTTTCGCGGTAGTCTGCGGGTGTTTCCAAGCGAATGGTATAGTCATTTTGCTTCATTATTTATCCTCCTGAAAATTGATGACGGAACAAGGCGGGAGGTTTGGCGGAAACTGCGTCGGCAAACCTCCCGGTCAGCCCACAATCTCCAAGGTGTTGTTCTTTTTCAAACAGCGTTCTCCTTCAAAAAAATGTTTCGCCGGACACTTTGCCGGCGGAGCTATTATATAACAGCTCGCTGCATTTGGCAATATCCCCGGCAAAAGAAGGGGATGAGACCGGTTTTGTGGACAGAACTTTCGGTAGAATGGGGACAATCCGAAAACCGATTGCAAACGAAAGGGGTTTGTGCCATGAATAAATTTTTCGACTATCTGGAACAGGAGCTGTCCCTGCCCGCCATCCGCGAGCTGTTGGAGTATATTTGCCGCTTCGTCAAGGTGTTTGCCGGCGATGTGCCGGTGGAGGGAAAGCTGGGGAACTGCCGCTTCTGCGCCTCCGCGCCCTCCGGCGGCAGCGTGCGCGTCCACTGGGTGCAGGTGGGGCGGGAGATGATCCCTATTGATGCTGTGGTGTAAAGTGAAGTATATTTACAGATAGGAAAAGCGGGGCTTTTGCCCCGCTTTTTTGCGCGTTATTCCGTTTGATACTGTGCCAGCACGGTGCGGCAGTAATCGGTAAAGCCGCTGCGCACCTGCTCCGGCCCCGTGATGGCGGCCTTGTCGCCGAACTGGAAAAGCCAGCCGTAGAAGGTGGGCCCCACCTCCACGGGAGCAGACAACACGAAATGCTCTGTGCCGTCGGTGCGCATATGGGCATCCGCGCCAAAGCGATCCATGGCGGCGTTCAGCGTGGAGAGGTGCATCCGCAGAACGACGGTGACCGTTTCGCCGTTGTACATATCGAAAATGGTTTTCACATAGCTGCCCAGATCGAAATCCCGGGGCAGCTCGTCCCGGGGCGTATCGGTGACGGTAAGGTTGGCGATGCGATCCACGCGATAGTGGCGGTAATCCCCCAGCGCGGCGTCGTAGGCCACCAGATAGTAGTGGCGATCCACGCACAGCGCCACCGGATTGGTGACATATGCCGCGCCGCCGCGGCGAAACGCCTTGTCTCCGCTGACCGTCCAGTCAAAGTAGCGGAAGGAGACCTGACGGTTTTCGTTGATGGCGGTGTTGATGCCGTCCACGGCGTAGTAGAGCTGTTCGTTGGAGGTGTGGAGGCGGTTCATCACATAGACCTGCCGCCGCAGTTGTCTGGCGGTGGGGCGGCTGGTGAGGGTTTCCAGCTTTCCGATCAGCTCCATGCTTTTGCCGCGGCTGAGGAACGGGGAGGACTGCACCACATCAATCAGCGTTTTCAGCTCCGGCAGTTGAAATGCTCGCTCTCCCAGAAAATAGCCGAAGGATTTGCCCTTGACGGTCTGGATATCCATGCCGTATTGTTCCAAAAGATGCAGATCGTCATAGACGCTCTTGCGCTCGGCGGAGATGTCGAATTGGGCGAGATAGTCGATCATATCGGCCACAGTTTTGGGGTGCTGTTCGTCGGTCTGCTGCTGCAGATACTGCGCCAGATACAATAGCTTCAGTTTCTTGTTGGCCATATGCTGCGCCTCCTCGTGGAGTATATTTTTTATTATACCAGAAACGGCAGGAAAAGAACAGACGATTTGACAAAAACAGGCGGAAACTATCAGTTGACGATAACGGAAGATTATTATATAATAAAGTGATTTATTGTGTGGAGGTATACCCATTATGTGGATGGCTGACGGTTGGAAAGATTACGAACTGCTGGACTGCGGCGGCGGAGAGAAGCTGGAGCGCTGGGGCAACCAGATCTTGGTGCGCCCGGATCCGCAGGCAATCTGGGAGAGCGACCATAAAAACCGCCTCTGGCGCAACGCCAACGCCCGATACAGCCGCAGCTCCACCGGCGGTGGGCACTGGGACAAGAAAAAGCTGCCCGAGAGCTGGCCGGTGCGCTATAAGGAGCTGACCTTTCAGGTAAAGCCTATGAACTTCAAGCACACGGGACTGTTCCCGGAGCAGGCGGCCAACTGGGACTTCGCCATGGAGAAAATTCGCAGCGCCGGACGCCCTATCCGGGTGCTGAATTTGTTTGCCTATACCGGCGGCGCCACGGTGGCCTGCGCCAAGGCCGGCGCCAGCGTGTGCCATGTGGATGCGGCAAAGGGCATGGTGGCATGGGCCAAGGACAATGCCCGCGCCTCCGGCCTTCAGGATGCGCCCATCCGCTGGATCGTGGACGATTGCGCCAAGTTCGTGGAGCGGGAAATTCGCCGGGGCAAGACCTACGACGCCATCATCATGGATCCGCCCTCTTACGGACGCGGCCCCGGCGGCGAGGTATGGAAGCTGGAGAATAACCTGTACCCCTTCGTGAAGCTGTGCGCGCAGGTCTTGAGCGACAAGCCCCTGTTTGTGATTTTGAACAGCTACACCACCGGCCTTGCCCCCAGCGTACTGGGCTACATTTTGCAGATGCTGGTGGGCAACAAGTTCGGCGGCAGGGTGACCTGGGACGAGCTGGGTCTGCCCTGCACCGAGAGCGGCATGGCACTGCCCTGCGGCGCCACGGGACGGTGGATGAGCGAATGACTTCGTCCCCAAATGATGAGAGTATATTTCGCCGCTATGGCGGTGAAACGCTGTGAGACTTTTTAAGTGAGTTAGGATACGCCTATGGCAACAATGATTGAAACGAAAGACCTGACCTTCACCTATCCGGCGGAGGAAGGGCGAGAGGAGATGCCCGCCCTGCGGAATGTCAATCTTTCCGTGGAGAAGGGCAGCTTTGTGGTGGTGCTGGGCCACAACGGCTCCGGCAAATCCACCCTGGCAAAGCATATGAACGCCGTGCTGCTGCCCACCGGCGGCGCCCTCTATGTGGAGGGAATGGATACCGCCGACGAGGCCGTCTTGCTGGAGATCCGGCGGCGGGTGGGCATGGTGTTCCAGAACCCGGATAACCAGATCGTCGCCAATGTGGTGGAGGAGGATGTGGCCTTTGCCCCGGAAAATCTGGGCATCCCGTCCGACGAAATTCGCCGTCGGGTGGATGACGCGCTGGCGGCAGTGGGCATGGAAAACTTCACCCGCCACGCACCGCATCTGCTGTCCGGCGGACAGAAACAGCGCATCGCCATTGCCGGCGTCATCGCTATGGAGCCGGAGTGCATCGTGCTGGACGAGGCCACCGCCATGCTGGACCCGGTGGGGCGGCGCGAGGTGCTTGCATCTGCCCATCGGCTGAACCGGGAACGGGGCATCACCGTGGTGCTGATCACCCACCATATGCCCGAGGCGGTGAACGCCGACCGGGTGGTGGTGATGAACGACGGCTATCTGGTGATGGACGGCACGCCCCGGGAGATTTTCGCCCGGGTGGGCGAGCTGCGGGCCATCGGCCTGGCGGCACCCGATACGGTGGAGCTGATGGATCATCTGAACAAAAGCGGCTGGGATCTGCCGCTGGAGGCCATCACGGTGGAAGAATGTGCCGATGCCATCTACAACGCATTGGCGGCAGAGGAGAAATGAGATCGTGGAACCCATTTTGCGAGTTGAAAACCTGACACATACCTACAGCGCCGGCACACCGTTTCAGCGCAACGCGGTGGAGGGGATGAACCTGACCGTGATGCCCGGCGAGTTTTTAGGGATCATCGGCCATACCGGATCGGGAAAATCCACCTTGATCCAGCATCTCAACGGCCTGCTGCGCCCCACCTCCGGCCACATCTATCTGGACGGCAAGGACATCTGGGCACAGCCAAAAAAGATCCGCGATGTGCGCTTTCAGGTGGGACTGGTATTCCAATATCCGGAGTATCAGCTGTTTGAGGAAACGGTATACAAGGATATCGCCTTCGGCCCCGGCAACATGGGCCTTGACAAGGACGAGATCGACCGGCGCGTCCGGGAGGGGGCGGCCTTTGTGGGTCTGCCGGAGGATGTGCTGCATAAATCGCCCTTTGAGCTGTCCGGCGGACAGAAGCGCCGGGTGGCCATTGCCGGCGTCATCGCCATGGAGCCCAAGGTGCTGGTGCTGGACGAGCCCACGGCGGGACTTGACCCACAGGGACGGGAGAATATTCTGGCGCAGATCCGTGCCTATCACAAAAGCCGCGGTACCTCCGTGGTGCTGGTGAGTCACAGCATGGAGGAAGTGGCGCAGAATGTGGATCGCATCGTGGTGCTGCGGGACGCCCATAACTTCATGGACGGCACGCCGCGTCAGGTGTTTGCCCGGGCGGAGGAGCTGGAGCGCGTGGGACTGGATATCCCACAGGTGACCAAGGTGGCGCTGGCACTGAAGCGCCGCGGTCTGCCCATTGACACGGCAGTTTACACCGTACCGGAGCTGGAGCGGGAACTGCTGCGTCTGAAAGGGGGCGCGGTCTGATGCTGAAGGATATTACGCTGGGTCAGTATTTCCCCGGACATACATTGGCGCACCGTCTGGATCCCCGCACCAAGCTGTTGGCAGTGGTGCTGTACATCGTGGCGCTGTTCTGCGCCAAGGGTGTGGTGACCTACGCCATCGTCATGGCGGCGCTGGCGACCTGCATTCTGGTGTCGCGGGTGAAGCTGCGGGCATTGACCCGGGGACTGAAAGCGGTGTATGTCATCGTCATCTTCACGGCGGTGATGAATATGTTCTTTACCGGCGGTACGCCGGTTGCCGATGTGTGGCTGCTGCGCCACATTACCTTCGAGGGGCTGCGCACGGCAGTATTTATGGTGCTGCGGATCATTATGTTGATCATGGGCACCTTCCTGCTGACCTATACCACCAGTCCCATCGCCCTGACGGACGGACTGGAAAACGCGCTGAGCCCCCTGAAAAAGCTCCATGTACCTGTCCATGAGCTGGCGATGATGATGTCCATTGCACTGCGGTTTATCCCCACGCTGATCGAGGAGACGGACAAGATCATGTCGGCCCAGAAGGCACGCGGCGCGGATTTCGAGTCCGGCAGTATTTTTAAGCGTGCCAAGGCGCTGGTACCCATTCTGGTGCCCCTCTTTATCAGCGCGTTCCGCCGCGCCGATGAGCTGGCCACGGCCATGGAGTGCCGCTGCTACCACGGAGGGGATGGACGCACCGCACTGCATGTGCTGCACTACAAAGCGGCGGATTATCTGGTGATGATCGGCTTCGTGGTGCTGACGGTGGGCGTCATCGTGCTGGCGCGGATGGGCTTTTGATACCTTATATAATAATGTAAAGGAGGGGCGATGCTGTGCGCAACATAGCACTGATCCTGATGTATAACGGCACCGCCTATCACGGCTGGCAGGTGCAGAAAACGGAAGTGACCGTGGCGGAGACGCTGGAGCGGGGACTTTCCATGGTGTGCGGCGAAAAGATCAAAGTCACCGGCTGCGGACGCACCGATGCAGGCGTTCACGCAGAACGCTATGTGGCCAATTTCCGCACCGCGTCCCGCATCCCGGTGGATCGCTTGCCCTTTGCGGTGAATACGCACATCCCCGAGGATATCGTGGTGATGGAGGCCTACGAGGTGGCGGAGGATTTCAACGCTATCGGTTCGTGTATCAAAAAGGAGTACACCTATCGCATCTATAATTCCCGCATCAAAAACCCGTTCTATGTCAACCGCGCCTATTTTTATCCCAAGCATCTTAACGAGGATGTGATGAACCGGGCGGCACGGGCCTTTGAGGGGACCCACGATTTTGCCGCCGTGCGCTCTGTGGGCACCAATGTGAAAAGCACGGTGCGTACCATTTACTACTGTTATGTGGAGCGTCGCGGCGATTTGCTGGAGCTGAAGGTATGCGCCAACGGTTTTTTGTATAACATGGTACGGGCCATTACCGGCACCGTGCTGTATGCCGCGGAGGGCAAGCTGACGCCGGAGGATATTCCACAGATTTTGGACTCCGGCAACCGGACGCTGGCAGGGCCTACGGCGCCTCCCGGCGGATTGTATCTGACACGCGTGTGGTATGAGGATGAACGATTAAATGGAAGTCATGGAATTTGAGCTGGGCAATCCCCAGGAAGAAGCTGCGCCGCCCAAGCGCATCCAGAAAAAAAATCCGAGACGAAAATGGCTGGTGTTCGGCATTGTGCTGGTGGCGGTGTTGCTGGTGGTGCTAATCGCCGCGCTGTGTGACTCCACCATCTTCGATGGTCTGCGCCGTGGCGTAATTTATGCCCGTGCCGATAAGGATGAGTCCGGCTGTGCGCAACTGTATCAGTACAGCAATGAGAAAAACTGCAACTATGCCTCGGTGGACGGCAGCATGATCACTGCCTCGGTGGGGCAGCTGCAAGTGCTGGGCGAGGATGGCACGGTACGCTACACCACCGGCTTGAAGTTTGAGCAGAGCGCCATCACCTGCAGCGAGAGCCAGGTGGCGGTGTACGACATCGGCGGCACGGAGATCTATATTCTGGACGCCCAGGGTCTGGTGCGGCAGCTACGCTGTGACGGCACGATCCTGACCGCCAACCTGAACGAGGATGGTTGGCTGGCAGTGACTGCCAACAAGAGCGGCTACAAGGCCGCGGTCTATGTATATGACGACAGCGGCGAGAAGGTGTTCGAGTTCGACTCCTCTGAACGCTTTGTAATGACGGCGTCGGTCTGCGGCGACGGCGAGCAGATGGCAGCTGTGACCATGGGACAGACGGACGGCACC
This sequence comes from Candidatus Cacconaster stercorequi, assembly GCA_018064925.1. GTDB lineage: Bacteria > Bacillota > Clostridia > Oscillospirales > Oscillospiraceae > Vescimonas > Vescimonas stercorequi. The sequence continues at coordinate 7,467 of JAGHUH010000039.1, forward strand.
TTTGTCAGCAGCGTGGTGATCTATCGACTGAACCGCGATGAGCCATATGCTGCCTGCGACCTGCCCGGTGATGCGGTGTATCATCTGGATCAGTTGCACGGGCAATACTGTGCGGTGGCAGAGGATGCCATCTATTTTGTAGATCGAAACGGTTCCCTTGCCGGCAGCTATGATTACAGCGGCGAATTTTTGCGGCGGTGCTGCTTTGCCGGCGAGGATTATGCCGCGGTGCTGCTGGGTACCTATAAGTCCGGCAGTCAGGGCCGCCTGGTGACGCTGAATGATTCCGGAAAGGAGATCGCTTCGCTGGAGGTGGACGGCGAGATTTTGAGTATGTCTGCCGCCGGCCGCTATGTGGCGGCGCTTTACAGCGACCATCTGACTATTTACAACAGGAAGCTGCAGGAAGTGGATACATTGACAGATATCAGCTCGGCAAAGGAAGTGCTGATGCGGCGTGACGGCTCGGCAGTGATGGCCGGAAATGAGTCTGCCAGCCTGTATTTGCCCTGACGGGGAAAAAGGAGAAACAAATGGCAATTTTTGCAGATATCGCCATTGTGGCAATTCTGATCATTGCATTGGCGCTGGGCGTAAAGCGTGGATTGATGGCCAGCATCATGGGCGTGGTATCCGCTGTGGCGGCATTTTTCGGCGCGTCTGTGGCGGCAAAGTATTTGACGCCTGTGGCGGAGCAGTGGGTGCGGCCCATGTTGATGAAAAAGCTGGAGCTGAAGCTACAGAATACGCAGTCTGCAGACGGCAGTACCATGCTGGGGGCGCTGGGCTTTGACGGAGAGAGTCTGAAGACCATGCTGAAAAGCGTGACGGAGCGGATGCAGGAGACCGGTGAGAAATTGCTGGAGGCGGTAGTGAATAATGTGGCGCACTCGGTGACCTATGCGGTGATCTTTCTGGCGGTATTTGCGGTGCTGCTATTGCTGCTGGGTCTGATTGTGAAATTGTTTGAAAAAGTGGAACTCCCCGTTTTGTCGCAGCTGGACAGCATCGGCGGCGGTGTTCTGGGCTTGATGGAGGGCCTGCTGGTGGTCTTTGTGGCGGTATGGACAATGACCAAACTCCACTGGGTCATCACGCCCCAACTGATTGAGGACACCACCTTTTTGAAATTTTTTGTGGAATATACCCCGGCCAGCCTCATTGGGATGCTGACAGGGAATACGATATGATCAAAACCCTGAAATAACGGAGGGAAAATATGCAACCTACTCTTTGCTCAAAATGTAAGAAAAATGTGGCGGTGGTGTTTATCTCCCGCATGAACGAGAAGAACGAACCCGTCAACGAGGGCCTTTGCCTGAAATGCGCGGCGTCGCTGGGTCTGCCGCAGGTGGAGGATATGATGAAGCGCATGGGTATCACGCCGGAGGATCTGGAGGGCATCAGCAGCGAGATGATGCAGGCCTTTGGCGGCGCGGAGGAACTGGGCGACATGATGCCCGGTATGATGCAGGATGCCGATGACGACAGCGACGATGAGGAGAGCGGCAAGACCGCCACCTTCCCGTTTTTGAATCGACTGTTCGGCGGCAATCCCTCCGGTGAGGGAAAGGGAGCACCCTCCGGCGGAAGCAGCCGCGGCGGGAAGGAGAAAAAGGGCGAGAAGAAGCGCAAATTCCTGGATAATTACTGCATTAACCTCAGCCAGCGCGCCAGACAGGGCAAGTTGGACGCCGTCATCGGACGAGAGGTGGAGATCGAGCGCGTGGTGCAGATTTTGAACCGCCGCCAGAAGAACAATCCCTGCCTCATTGGCGAGCCCGGCGTGGGCAAGACTGCCATCGCCGAGGGACTGGCACAGCGCATCGCCGCAGGCGAGGTGCCCTTCAAGCTGCGTGACAAGGAAGTGTTTCTGCTGGATCTGACGGCTCTGGTGGCCGGCACCCAGTTCCGCGGTCAGTTTGAAAGCCGCATGAAGGGACTCATCGAGGAGATCCGCAAGGCGGGCAACATCATTCTGGTTATCGACGAGGTGCACAACATCGTGGGTGCCGGCGACGCCGAGGGCAGCATGAACGCTGCCAATATCCTCAAGCCCGCCCTGTCCCGGGGCGAAATTCAGGTCATCGGCGCGACCACCTTCAACGAGTATCGCAAGCATATCGAAAAGGACACTGCGCTGGAGCGTCGCTTCCAGCCGGTGACCGTCAACGAGCCCAATATCGAGGATACCCTGAAGATTTTGCAGGGCATTGCCCATTACTATGAAACCTATCATGGCGTGGAGATCCCGGACGGCGTGCTGCGTCAGGCGGTGCTGCTGAGCGAGCGGTATATCACCGACCGCTTCCTGCCGGATAAGGCCATCGACCTGATCGACGAGGCTTGCTCCGACATGAATTTGCACGACGCCGACATCAATCGCCGCATGGAGCTGAAGCGCGATCTGGAGAACATCACCTTTGAGCGGGAAAACCTGATGTCCGCCGAGCCGGAGGACGGCAAGGAATACGCCGAGGGTGAGCTGGATCGGCGCTATGCACGCATCGCCGAGCTGCGTTCGCAGGAGATGCGGCTGCAGGCGGAGCTTGGGGAGCTTGAAAAGAAGGGATCTCCGAAGCTGACCATGGAGAATATCGCCCGGGTCATCGAGATGTGGACAAAGATCCCTGCCAGCAAGATAAAAGAGGAAGAATTCAAGCGTCTGGCAGAGCTGGATCAGCGCCTCCGTGAGCATATCGTGGGTCAGGATGAGGCCATTGATGCCGTGTCTGCCGCCATTCGCCGCAACCGCGTGGGTATTTCGCCCAAGCACAAGCCGGTGAGCTTCATTTTCGTGGGCAGCACCGGCGTGGGCAAGACGGAGCTGGTGAAGCAGTTGGCCGATGACCTGTTCAACGCGCCGGAGAGCCTGATTCGTCTGGATATGTCCGAGTTTATGGAGAAACACTCCGTGTCCCGCATCGTGGGCTCGCCTCCCGGTTATGTGGGCTATGACGAGGCCGGACAGCTCACCGAGAAGATCCGCCGCAAGCCGTACAGCGTGGTGCTGTTCGATGAGATCGAGAAGGCGCATCCCGATGTGCTGAATGTGCTGCTGCAGATTTTGGATGACGGTCAGATCACCGATGCCCATGGTCGGAAGGTGAACTTTGAAAATACCGTCATCGTCATGACCTCCAATGCCGGCTCCGACAAGGCCGTGGGCGCTGTGGGATTTGGCAAGAGCGAGGGTGAGCAGGGCAAGGAGCGCGTGATGAAGGCACTGCAGGACTTCCTGCGTCCGGAGTTTATCAACCGCGTGGACGAGATCGTCTACTTCAATCAGTTGTCCCGCGACAATTTCAAAGGAATTGCCCGTATCATGCTGGGTGAGCTGACACAATCTTTGGGCGACAAAGGGTATCACTTTACCTATGACGATGTGCTGGTGGATCATCTGGTGGAGAAGTCCTATTCTGCGGCTTACGGAGCCCGAAACCTGCGCCGTACCATCCAGAAGGAACTGGAGGATAAGATGGCCACGGCGATCATCAACAGCTTGGATGATCCCATCACCCAGATCAAGGCCACGGTGGAGGATGGTCAGATCAAGCTGTACACGCTGTGAGAAGGAGGCAAATCATGCTGTTTCGCAAGGGAATTGATCCCCGCTGCATTTATTGCGCGCGGGGCGCCCGGATCAACGACGAGCAGATGCTCTGCGCCAAGCGGGGTATCGTGCAGGTGGAGCATCACTGCTCTTCGTTCCGCTATGATCCGCTGAAGCGGGTACCCTCCCGCCCCATTGTACTGCATACAGAAAATCTACAGAAGGAAGATTTTGAGCTGTAAGGAGGATATAACGATGAAACCGAGAAAAGTTTGGGCTGTATATTTCAGCGGTACAGGCACCACGGAAAAGACCGTGCGTCATATTGCCCGGGGGCTGGCTGAAAAGCTGGGAACGGATTGCGATGTGTTTTCCTATACGCTGCCCCAGGCGCGTCAGGAGGAGCTGCGCTTTTCCGCAGATGATCTGGTGGTGTTCGGCAGTCCGGTGTATGCCGGCCGCGTACCCAATGTCCTGCTGCCCTATTTGAAGGAAAAGGTGAAAGGCTGCGGTGCGCTGGTGGTGCCGGTGGTGCTGTACGGCAACCGCAATTTTGACGATGGCCTCATCGAACTGCGCAATATTCTGACGGATAACGGCTTTGCCACCGTGGCGGGCGCCGGCTTTATCGGCGAGCATTCCTTCTCCCGCACGCTGGGTGCCGGCCGTCCCGATGCCGCAGACTTTGCAGTGATGGATACCTTTGTCGACCGCGTAGCAGAGAAGGTAGCCGCGCTGGAGTGTGCTCCCGCGGAGCCTGTGACAGTTCGCGGCGAAACACCCATCCGCCCCTACTACACGCCCCGGGATCGCAACAGCAATCCCATCAACATCCTGAAGGTGAAACCCAAGACGGATGCCGACAAGTGCGTTCAGTGCGGCTGGTGTGCCGCCAACTGCCCCATGGGCTCCATCAATCCGGACAATTGCGCCGAGGTCAAGGGAATCTGCATCAAGTGCTGCGCCTGCGTCAAGGGCTGTCCCAACGGTGCCAAATATTATGACGACGAGGGATACCTGTATCATCAGCACGAGCTGGAGGATATGTATGCCCGCCGTGCAGAACCGGAGCTGTTCTGGTAAGATACATATTAATATAATGGGGAAGGGCGCAGCTTGCCGGCTGCGTCCTTCTGCTTTGTGCGATTTGTATATGTCAACAGGGAAAAAAGCCAAATTACGGCAATATATTAGCATTCCTTTTGACAGCTATCACAAATGGTGAAAAAAGTTGAAAAAGGTGTTGACAGGAGGAGAATAAAGTGGTAATCTAACATAGCTGTCAGCGAGAGCGACAGCCGCGAGAAGTAAAACTTAAAAAACTTGAAAAAAGTTCTTGACAAGAGTTGCT
>JAGHUH010000017.1 GCA_018064925.1 Candidatus Cacconaster stercorequi
CAGCGGCGGTAATCAAGACCAGGAGGGATAACAACTTGGCAAAATCCGATATGATCGAAGTTGAGGGCGTAGTGGTCGAATCCCTGCCCAACACCACATTCCAAGTCGACATTGGAAATGGACACACCATCTTAGCGCATATTTCCGGAAAGCTCAGAATGAATTTCATCAGGATTCTGCCCGGTGACAAGGTGACTGTTGAAATGTCTCCTTATGATTTGACCCGCGGCCGGATTACCTGGCGTAGTAAGTAGGAGGTTTATTAACATGAAAGTGAGACCGTCCGTGAAGCCCATGTGCGAAAAGTGTAAGGTCATTCGCCGCAAAGGCCGTGTAATGGTTATTTGCGAGAACCCCAAGCACAAGCAGAGACAGGGCTAAGTAGAAAGTGGAGGTGCTTTAAAGTATGGCACGTATTGCCGGTATTGACCTGCCCAAGGATAAGCGAATCGAAATTGGTTTGACTTATATCTATGGTATTGGAAGAAAGAGTGCTCAGGACATCCTGGCACAGACAGGCATCAACCCTGACACCCGTGTGAAGGATCTGACCGAGGCCGAGGAAGCTAAGCTCCGTGAAGCCATCGACCAGAGCTATGTGGTGGAGGGTGATCTGCGTCGTCAGGTCGCGCTTGACATCAAGCGCCTGACTGAAATCGGCTGCTATCGCGGCATGCGCCACCGTCGTGGCCTGCCTGTTCGCGGCCAGCGCAGCAAGACCAACGCACGTACCCGCAAGGGTCCCAAGAAGACCATTGCTAACAAGAAGAAGTAAGGAGGGAAGAATAAGTTATGGCTAACGCTAAGAACGGCAAGAAGGTTATCCGCCGCCGTCGTGAAAAGAAGAACATCGAGAAGGGTCAGGTCCATATCCGTTCTTCCTTCAATAACACCATGGTTACCGTTACTGATACCCAGGGTAACGCATTGAGCTGGGCTTCCTCCGGTGGCCTCGGCTTCCGCGGCAGCAAGAAGTCTACTCCCTTCGCAGCACAGAGTGCAGCTGAGACCGCTGCCAAGGCTGCTATGGAGCATGGCCTGAAGACCGTTGAGGTCTTCGTCAAGGGTCCCGGTCAGGGCCGCGAAGCTGCGATCCGCGCCCTGCAGGCAGTGGGCCTGGAGGTTACGATGATCAAGGACGTCACTCCCATTCCTCACAATGGTTGCCGTCCCCCCAAGCGTCGTCGTGTGTAATCGGAACAAGGAGGATTATTAGATTATGGCTAAGAATATGCAGCCTATCGCTAAGCGTTGCAAGGCGCTGGGTATTTCTCCTACCGTCATGGGTTACTCCAAGAAGGAGACCAAGCGCAACCCCGGCGGCCAGATGAGAAAGAAGAAGAGCGAATACGCCATCCAGCTCAACGAAAAGCAGAAGGTTAAGTTTGTTTACGGTATCCTGGAAAAGCAGTTCCGTATGTATTACGAGAAGGCTTCCGCTATGCCCGGTAAGACCGGCGAAAACCTGCTGACTCTGGTTGAGCGCCGTCTGGATAATGTTGTTTATCGTCTGGGCTTCGCCATGACCCGCCGTGAGGCTCGTCAGCTGGTGAACCACGCCCATTTCACCGTGAATGGCCAGAAGGTCAACATCCCCTCCTACCTGGTTCGCGTGGGTGATGTGATCGAGGTCAAGGAGAGCAGCCGCTCCTCCGTGGCTTTCAAGCGCCTGACCGGCGAGGATGCTCCCATGATCACTGTTCCCCAGTGGCTGGAGCGCGACAAGAATGCCCTGAAGGGTACTGTTACCAAGATGCCCGCTCGCGAGGACATTGATATGCCCATCGAGGAACACCTCATCGTCGAGTTGTACTCCAAGTAATTTTAGGGTTGGAACCCTCATTGAGCAACTGAACCAAATCCGGTGCAGACTTGTCTGCACTGTAACGAGAATGAAGGAGGGTACTACTGCATGATTGAAATTGAGAAGCCCCAGATTGAGTGTATTGAAACCCCTGGTGATGCTTCCTATGGCAAGTATGTGATCGAACCCCTGGAGCGCGGTTACGGAACGACCCTGGGTAATGCGCTGCGTCGCATTATGCTGTCCAGTCTTCCCGGCACGGCTGCCACCAGCATCAAAATTGCCGGTGTCCAGCACGAGTTTTCCACCATCCCCGGTGTGAAGGAAGATGTGACGGAGATCGTTCTGAATGTGAAGAATCTGCTGACCAAGCTGTACTGCGAGGGCACCAAGTCTGTCTTTATTGAGGCAACCGGTCCCTGCGAAGTGACGGCCGGCGATATCAAGAGCGACGGTGAAGTAGAAATTCTGAACCCCGAGCTGCATCTGGCTACCCTGGATGTGGGTGCCTCGCTGAGCATGGAGATCACCCTGAGCCACGGCCGTGGCTATGTGTCCGCTGACCGCAACAAGGCACTGCGCAACAATGTGATTGGCGTGATCCCCATCGACTCGATCTATACCCCCGTGTACAAGGTAAACTACACGGTGGAAAACACGCGCGTCGGCAACATGACTGACTTTGACAAGCTGACGCTGGAGGTTTGGACGGATTCCACCATCTCGGCCCGCGATGCGGTGTCCCTGGGTGCCAAGATCCTCTGCGACCACTTTGCCCTGTTTACCGACCTGTCCGAAAACCTGGGCGACAAGTCCATCGTTGTGGAGAAGCAGGCCGATCAGCGCGACAAGGTGCTGGAGCTGACCATCGAGGAACTGGATCTGTCTGTCCGCAGCTTCAACTGCCTCAAGCGTGCCAACATCAATACCGTCGAGGACTTGATTTCCAAGACCGAGGACGAAATGATGAAGGTCCGCAATCTGGGACGCAAGTCTCTGGAAGAGGTCATCAACAAGTTGGCTATGATGGGTCTGTCCCTGGCCGACGAAGAAAACAACTGATTTCTCGCGTTTAGCGCGGAATATCCTTACAAGGAGGAACACTGAAATGCCCGGAACTCGTAAGCTCGGCAAGACGACCGATCAGCGCATGGCGATGCTCCGTCAGCAGGTCACCGATTTCCTGGACAACGGCCGTATGGAGACCACCATTACCCGTTGCAAGGAGATCAAGCCCCTGGCTGAAAAGATGATTACCCTGGGCAAGAAGGGTGATCTGGCAGCCTATCGTCAGGCTCTGAGCTTCATTACCAGAGAGGATGTTGCCAACAAGCTGTTCAAGGAGATCGCTCCTGAATATGCAGAGCGCAACGGCGGCTATACCCGCATCATCCGCACCGGCGTTCGCCGCGGCGATGCTGCTGAGACCGCGATTATCGAACTGGTCAAGTAAGCAAATCAATCTGCAAAAAGTCCTTTTTCATGGTTTGGCCATGGAAAAGGACTTTTTTTCTGCGTGCGGCACTTGCTTGTCAGATGGAAGTGCGTGTGGTATACTAAAAAGCGACTTTTCTGCACCGGAAACCTGAAGTTGCGCACTGTCATTTGCCAATGCAACCTGAAGTTGGTAGCAATGCGGCAAAAATATGATAGAATGAGATCAGATTTAAGACAAGGGGAGGGGAAAGCGCATGACGAGAGTACATTGCAAGGCCTGCGGCAAACGATACCATTACGAGACCAACGGCTGCTGTCCCGAATGCGGTGCCTATAACCGCCCGCCACATCGACGGACGATTGGTGCTGACGGTGTAGTGCACAAGATGACCGATCGAGCATTTCTGGATGCGGATTCTCCGCTCCACGACCGGAAGCAGGGTAAGGTTTGCTTCGAGGAGAAGGAGTGCTACGAGGAGAAATCTTGCTTTGAGGAGCAGGCACAGAAGGTGCGGAAAAAGGCCGCCATCCCGGCTATTGATGGGATCGACTTTTCCAAGCTGCGGTTGGGCGGAGCAAAAGGAAAAAAGAGCAATCCCACTGCGGTGGGCGTGCTGATTATTTTTGCCATTATCCTGGGAATTGTGGGCGATTTATTAAGCGATTTGAATTGGGTCGATGGTGAACCCGACTATATCTGGAGTGATGACGATTCGTGGAGCGATCAAACATATTCAGGGTGGCTGGATGAACCGTTTACCTTGAATGGGAACGAAATCTGCGTAACGGATTGGCGAATTTTTGGAGATGAGCTGCAATTTCTGATTCAAGGCAGCGATGATCTCGATGTGGAGCTATCGTATCTTAATATTCATGGAGACGATAACTTTATCACAGATTTTGACTGCGAGTCTTTAGACTCCGGCGGCATCATAGTGGATACAGTGGTGCCCGGTAAAGCGATATGGTATAAATGCCCGGTCAAGGATGTGTGGGCGTTTGAAGAACTGATTCTGATTGACGGAGATGAGGCGGCATATGTGGCGCTGAATATGTACCGTAAGGAAGTGGATGAGAGCTTTGACTGGCAGGAGGCCGAAGTCTGCGTGGAAGATTATTCCGCCGCGCTGGACGGCGTGGGCTCCGTGCTGGATGATCTGATCGTTACCGTGCAGATGGATGGCATGGATTGGGACGAGGATTGTCTGCCGCAGCTTTGGCTTCTCACGCAAAATGGCACGCCGTGGACTTTTGATGCCGAGAGCTGGGACGGCGAAACATTGCGCTATAATACACAGGAATGGATGAAGCCCAAAGGTGTGCGCATGACGCTCTATTTCCCGGATTACGGTGACGGCGCTTACTGGGTGGAACTGCAATAACAAAAAAAGCACAGATGGCAGCATCTGTGCTTTTTCATTTTGTCGGCGCATACATTGATGAACGGTGATGGAATGAAAAGACGCATAGTAGCGCTGATTTTTGCCGCGCTGTTTCTCACCGGCTGCGGTGCAGAGCAGGAGCAGACGGCGAAACGAACGGAAATTATCGAAACGGAGACGACGCATTATGTGGCACTGACATTCGACGATGGGCCATCGGACAAATACACGGAAAGGCTATTGGACGGATTGAAGGATCGGGGCGTTCACGCCACCTTCTTCGTTATCGGCAATCTGGTGGAGTGCAACGAGGAGCTGGTGCAGCGCATGGCGGCGGAGGGGCATCAGGTGGGCAACCACTCCTATGACCACGCACAGCTCAACCGCATTCAGACTGCGCAGGCATTGGAAGATCTGCAGCGCTGCGATGATCTGCTATGCCGGGTGCTGGGGCAGGGCACCTACTGGGTGCGTCCGCCTTACGGCCTGATCAGCGATGTGGAGTTGAGCGATGTGTCGGCACCGCTGGTGTGCTGGTCGGTGGACACCCGGGACTGGGAGCTGAAAAATGTCGATCAGGTATTGGACATCATCCTGCGGGAGACCGGGGACGGGGACATCATCCTGATGCACGATCAGTACAAAACCAGCGTGGAGGCGGCGCTGCGGGCAGTTGACCGCCTGACGGCGCAGGGGGTGCGGTTCGTTACCGTGGAGGAGTTGTTTGCTATCAAAGCAATTGAGCCGGAATGCGGGGCGCTGTATCGACAGGCAAAATAAAAAAATCCCTCCCGAGGTTGATACCCGCGGGAGGGATTTATACTGCGCAATTACAGACTGGCGGCTGCCATACAGTCGAGGATCAGGGTCAGCACCACAAAAATGGCGGCGACCCACTTGGTGGCCTTTGCCAGCTTGGCGTCGATGGACTTGGCCTTGCCCTTAGACATATAGGAATCAGCGATGCCGCCGATGGCACCGGAAAGACCCTGGCTCTTACCGGACTGGAACAGAACCACAGTAATCAAAACCAAAGCAGCCAGCAACTGCAGAATCGTAACAAAAATCATCATAACGGATTTCCCCCTGACTTATTCCATGCCCACCAAAGGGCATTATTCTTACATACAAAAGGTATCATACCATAAAATGCGGGGAATTGCAAGAGAAAAGTACCATTTTCCATTGCTGAAAATAAATGAGAAAGGCATAGAACAAATGTTGCAATATGAAAAACAGTGTGATATAATATAAACAGAGAATACATAGACACTCGATACCCACCGACAGAAAGGAATGGGACGCATGGCCAAGCTGACAAAGATGCAGCAGCAGATTTATGACTATATTGCCCGGATGATTCAGGAACAGGGCTATCCGCCCTCCGTGCGGGAGATCGGCGATGCCGTGGGTCTGAAGTCTCCGTCCACGGTGCACTTCCACCTGAAGCACATGGAGGAGATGGGCGTGATCGGCAAGAGCGCCGGAAAGGGACGCGCTATCACCCTGATCGAGCCGCAGGCGGCTCCCGCGGCAGAGCGCAAAGCTGCATCGACACAGGCGGAGGAGCTGCCTCCGGTGAACAGAGTGCCGGTGGTGGGCTCGGTGGCAGCCGGTACCCCCATTCTGGCACAGGAGTGCATCGAGGATTATCTCGCCTTTGATACCAATGGGCGTGAGGGGGAGTATTTTGCCCTGCGCGTGCGTGGAGAATCCATGCTGAATGCCGGCATCCTGCCGGGTGATCTGGTGGTGATCCATCAGCAGCCCACCGCCAACAACGGCGAGATCGTGGTGGCATTGCTGGAGGATGAGGCAACGGTGAAGCGTCTGAAGCGCCGGAACGGTGAGGTATGGCTGATGCCGGAAAACCCCGATTACAGCCCCATTGACGGTCGTTATGCCACCATTCTGGGCAAGGTGGCGGCAGTGATCCGCCAATATTAGGCACCGTCCCATTTGCGGAAGAAAGCAGAAATAGGAAATCAAACCCCGCGAGGCAGACCATCCTGCCTTGCGGGGGTTTCTATTTTGTGTGCCCGAAAACTATTCGCGGAGAAAGGTGGGGTCACAGAGAAATCCGGCGCAGCCCACATCGTAGTAAATCAAATCCTGTGCCATAAAGCGGATATGCTTTCCAACACACTTGCCGGAGACAATATCCCCTGCACCGGCGATAAGTCGGGGAATCTGTGACGGCGGCAGTGGGAAAGTGCCGTGAGAGGGGTAAACCGTGTCAAATTTCTCACGGTGGAGGTGCCACAGAGCGGTGAGACTCTCGATATAGCGCGCCATATTTCGGCGTGCGCCGAACATGAAAATATGGCTGTCCTGAATGGCATCACCGCCGATCAGCACCCGGGCGGCAACATCCAGCACGGCAATGCTGCCGGGTGTATGACCGGGCAGGTCGATGATCACCAGCTCTCTGCCGCCAAGGTCGATTCGGTCGCCGTCCCGGACGGGGAGCAGAGTGCCGTTTTTGTGGTGGATCTCATGGTAGTTTTCCCACTCGGCGGGACTCATGTAAAATGTACCGAACGCCTCATTTCCTGCGGTATGGTCGGGATCGGCATGGGTATTGAGCAGATTGAGGGGCAGCGCTGTCAGTGTGCGGGCAATTGCTCCGGCATTGGGCGTGTTCATGCCGGAGTCGATGAGCAGTGCCTTCTGCTGTCCCTCCAGCAGAAAGAAACGAACGCCGTCATCTTCTATGCGCCAAGTGTGCTGGTTGATGGGGATTATTTCCGGCATAGTACCATCCTTTCATCGGTGATAAGACAGCCCACTGCGATGCATCATGCATTACAGTGGGCATTGGTTATTTCAGGTTGACCTTCCAACTCGTCAAATCGTAAAACGGATCGGCGGCAGTAGGAGTGATGGCATCCACGGCACCGGCGGTGACCATGACGGAGGTGCTTTTGAAGCACACGGGAATGATAGGGGACTGCTGCTGGATTTTGCGGCACAGCGCCTGCATGGCACTTTGCCGCGCCTTGTCGGTGGATGCTGCGGCATAGGCGTTCAGCAGGGCGGTGGTGGCGGGATCATGGAAGCCACCATAATTCAGCGCGCCGCCCGGCAGCAGGAAAGCGGAGAGATCCCAGTCGGCAGTCAGCTTGCACTCACCGTAATACAGATCAAAATTACCGCGATTCAAAGCGGACACATATTCATCCCAGGGAAGTGCCTCCACCGTGATCTTCAAATCATAGGTGGAGAGGTCGGCAGCGATCTTTTTCGCCATGGATAGCTTGAAGGTGCTCTCCTCGTTGACCAGCATGGTCAGCTCCTGCGTGGAGCCGCTGTCGAGCTTGGACTTTTTCATGGCCTGGGAGAAATTATCGGGGGAATACAGCGTTTCATCCCCGGCGGGGTACAGCGGCGATGCCGGTGACAGCGGGAACTGCGCGGCGCGGCCGTGACCCATCAGGAAGGAATTCACGCAGCCGACGCGGTCAATGCCCAAGCTCAATGCCTGACGCACGGCGGGCTTGTTCAGCGCATCCCGGGTGGTGTTGATGCCAATATACTGCATCACAGAGGTGTCCGCATCGGTATAGCTGCCGCCACCGGAGGCACCGGAGGCCATGGTGGCGGTGAGATCACGCGTTAGAAGGTGGATCTCGCGGGCATAGAAGGCGTAGGCCATGGTGTCATCATCCTTGACGGTAAGCAGCTCGATCTTCTTCAAGGGCAACTCTTTCTTCTGCCACCAATTCGCGTTGGCGGACAGGTACACCACGCCGCCCTTGCCGGTTTTGTAGACATACGGGCCGGTGCCCAGCGGCACAAGCTCGGTCTCCGTGCCGGATTTCACAATGGGGATATCCAGCCGGGCGGCAAAGGAGCCGTTGGCAGATTTCAATCTGATACAGACGGTGCTGTCGCTCTCGGCATAGATGGCGGACACATCGGCCATGCGGGTGCGGTATCGTTCCGAGCTGCAGGCACGCTGCAGGGAGGAAACCACATCCTCGGCATCCAGCGAGCTGCCGTCGCTGAAGGTGACACCGCTGCGCAGCTGAATGGTATAGGTGAATGTGGCGGCATCGTAGGTATAGGACTTCGCCAGCATATTTTGGGGTGTGAAGTTGGTATCCAACGCGAACAGTCCATCGTACAATAGACATCCCAGCGTCTGCTGGGCGCCGTCCATGCAGGTGATGGGGTCCAGCGTCTGACCCTGCAGATAGGGCAGGACAAAGGAAGTCAGCGGGGTGTCCTTTTCGGTGTCCTTGTCGGATTGGTAGTATTGAGAGAGCTCGTCCAGAACATCGTCCTGCACGGTGTCGTCAATGTTGCCGCAGCCGCTCAACAGAAGCAGTACCGCCGCGGTCAGCAGCAGAGAGAGAAGATACTTTTTCATGGTTTGCTCCTTATCGGGACGGCAGGGCGATTACAGCCGCCTGTTCACCCCGGGCAAGTCCCGTGCGGCGATGAGACCAGTACAGCTCCGGCAGACAGTAGGTGCAGTCGGCGCACAGGTCAATCTGCGTGACGCCGACATCTTGCAGCCAATAGCGGTTGACGGATTTCAGATCGATGTGCCACTTGCGGCCGTTCCAGATCATAAACGGTTCGGCCCGGTGGCCCAGCGCCTGACGCAGGGCGGCAGGGACATCGTCGTCCGTTTCAAAGCAGCATTGACCGATGGAGGGACCGATGGCGGCCTGCAAATCACCGGGATCGGTGCCGAAGGCATCGCGCATGGCCTCCACTGTCTTTTTGACAATGCCCAGCACGGTGCCGCGCCAGCCGGCGTGTACCGCACCGATGGCGTGGTGCACCGGATCGTGCAGCAAAATCACGCCGCAGTCGGCGGAGAACACGAACAGGGGGAGCTCCGGTACATCGGTGATGAGGGCATCGGCGCTGTCGTAATCCTGCGCGCGCCACAGCCCCTTGCCGATATCGTGTTCCGTTACCAGACGGACATCGTCGCGGTGCACCTGCTTGGACAGCACGACGCGCTGCACATCCACATCCAGCGCATGACACAGACGGCGGAAATTCTCCTGCACATTGGCGTGGCTGTCGCCCCGGCGGTCATCCAGATTTAAGCTGTCCCACGGGGCGGGACTGACGCCGCCGCGGCGGGTGGAGAAGCCGTGGCGGACACCGGTGAGGATATCGCTGGTGAGATACAGAACGCTGTTCTTATCAATTGTTTGAAAAGACATGTAAGCTCCTTTCAGGACAAAAGAAGGGGAGAGTTGATTAAGATAAAAGAGCGGAGCTGTGGGACTGCTTCGTGGGAGCTGTGCGTATCGGAGACGCGGAGATGCCGGTGGCTTTTCATATAAGACATATGAAAAGCGATACGCGGGCGCAGGTATATACAATGAAAGAAGAGGCAGCCTTCCACGGTAGCGGGACAAGCGAAAGCTTGACGCGACATCCGAATTACGAAGGGATTACTGCCTCCGAGAGAAGCGTACCACAGGCGAAAGAGAAAAGCAACAAGAAAATTAAGACATCGAATGATGATAGAGCTCAAGAGAGAAGTGCAAATGCCGAATATCATGCGCTTTAGCAAAGAGGTGATTTGTGTTTCAAATGCTTCCAACTTGCTGTCCTGATTTTCCGGTGCATTCAGTAGACGGCGTAAGCGCAGGAAAGAAAGCAGCGTAAGCAGCAACGAGCCGATGATAATAAGCAATAAAGCAATGCGAAGGCAGAGATGCATATATGACCTCCCGGTTATTGCGAAGAAAAGCTTTCGGCGGACAGCGATACGATGCGAATTACTTGGGCGGTAAGGATTACCGTGTCTTTACCGCCCAAGCATATTGTCGTCACCGTCGGGGTCTATGAGGCGTTTGGAAAACTTATAGTGGAAATTGTGCATGCCCTCCCGCTCATAAAAGCGGTGGGTGTCATGGCGGAGCTGATTGCAGGCCACCTCGATCTGGGCACAGCCACGGGAACGACAGAGGGCGCAGGCCTCCTGCAAAAGCTCCCGCCCGATGCCGCCATTGCGGTGGTGGGCAGACACCACGAATTCCATGATCTCGGCAATGGTTTCGCAGTGGTGGAGCTGTTGCTCAAAGCGGAGGTTGATAAAGCCGATGACAGCGTCATTCTCGGTGCGGACCAGACAGTAAAAGCTGTCGTTTTGCAGTTGAGAGCGGTAAATTTCGGCAAACTCCTCATAGGGGAGCGGCTTTTGCTCCATGTCACAGATGAGGGCATGGATGGTGGAGCAATCTTCTTCAATACTCTTGCGATACGGCATATTGGTTTCCTCTTGATGTGGCGCAGCGGCGA
Source organism: Candidatus Cacconaster stercorequi (assembly GCA_018064925.1). Lineage (GTDB taxonomy): Bacteria > Bacillota > Clostridia > Oscillospirales > Oscillospiraceae > Vescimonas > Vescimonas stercorequi. The sequence continues at coordinate 10,897 of JAGHUH010000017.1, forward strand.
TCTGGGGTCAGCCCGCCATACGGCGGTTCATTTTGCATTTAGCATTACGCATTCAGCATTACTGCTGATGGTACTGGGAGCAGGTGCACTTCTTCCATTTCAGGCCGGAGCCGCAGGGACACGGATCGTTGCGGCCAATCTTGATGACCTTCTTGGGCTGCTTCTTCACGGTACCGTCGCCGCCCACATTCTCGGTCATGCCGCTGGCCACGCGCTCACGCTTGACCTCCTCATCCTTCTTCAGACGCACGGAGTACAGACGGCGCACCGTTTCCTCCTGAATGGCGGCGATCATTTCCTCGAACATCTCCAGAGATTCCTTCTTATAGGCGATGACGGGATCGGTCTGACCGTAGGCACGCAGGCGGATGCCCTGACGCAGGTCGGTCATGGCGTCAATGTGATCCATCCAGTATTCATCCACCACGCGCAGCATGACCACGCGCTCCAACTCGCGCATGATGGGAGAGGTGATCTCCTGCTCCTTCTTCTCATAGTAGTCGGCGGCTGCGGCGGTGAAGGACTCCACAACATCCTCCTGGGTAAGGGTGGCCAGCTGCTCCTCGCTGAAGCGGACGGCGTACTTGGGGAAGTACAGACCCTCGACATTGCGTAAAAGCTCGCGGCAGGAGACGGCATCCAGATGCTCCTGCTCCAAAAAGGCGGAGGAGACCTGGGTGGTGATGGCGTTGTTCATCATATTCATGATGACTTCCTTTACATCCATGCCGTCCAGCACCTGTTTGCGCTGATCATAGATGATCTCGCGCTGCTTGTTCATGACATCGTCGTATTCCAGCACGGACTTACGGGAGGCAAAGTTGCGGCTTTCCACCGTGGTCTGTGCCTGCTCAATGGCCTTGGAGAGCATCTTGTTTTCGATGGGGGTGTCCTCGTCGATGTTCATGCGCTCCATCATATTATTCACGCGGTCACCGCCGAACAGACGCATCAGATCGTCTTCCAGAGAGATATAGAACCGGGTCTCGCCGGGGTCGCCCTGACGACCGGCACGGCCGCGAAGCTGATTGTCGATACGGCGGGAGTCGTGGCGCTCGGTGCCGATGATGAACAGACCGCCTGCCTCGCGGACGCGATCCGCCTCGCCGGCGATCTCGGCCTTATGCTGTGCCAGCTTTTCGGCAAACAGATGGCGGGCGTCCAGAATTTCCTGATTGTCGGTTTCCGCGTAGCCGGTGGCCTCGGCAATCAGTTCATCGGACATACCGGCCTTGCGCAGATCGTTCTTGGCCAGATACTCGGCGTTGCCGCCCAGCATAATATCGGTACCACGGCCGGCCATGTTGGTGGCCACGGTGACGGCGCCGAACTTGCCGGCCTGCGCCACGATCTCGGCTTCCTTCTCGTGGTTCTTGGCGTTCAGCAGATTGTGGCGGATGCCCTCGTGATTCAGCATCTTGCCCAACAGCTCGTTCTTCTCAATGGATACGGTACCCACCAGAACGGGCTGACCCTTTTCGTGGCATTCCTTGATCTGGTTGATGACGGCGCGGTATTTGCCCATCTCGGTCTTGTACACGCTGTCCTCGTTATCCAGACGGGCAATGGGGCGGTTGGTGGGGATCTCCACAATATCCAGCTTGTAGATGGTGCCGAATTCTTCCTCCTCGGTGAGGGCGGTACCGGTCATGCCGGAGAGCTTGGAGTAAAGACGGAAATAGTTCTGGAAGGTGATGGTGGCCAGCGTCTTGCTCTCGCGCTGAACGGACACATGCTCCTTGGCCTCAATGGCCTGATGCAGACCTTCGCTGTAACGGCGGCCGAACATCAAACGGCCGGTAAACTCATCGACGATGATGATCTCGCCGTCCTTCACCACATAGTCCACATCACGCTTCATGGTGCCATGGGCCTTCAGCGCCTGATTGATGTGGTGGGCGATGGTGCTGTTTTCGGGGTCGGACAGGTTGTCCAGATGGAAAAATTCCTCCGCCTTGGCAATGCCGCGGGCGGTCAGCGTGGCGGTCTTGGCCTTTTCATCCACCACATAGTCGGCGTCGATATTGACATCCTCCTCGGCCTTGTCATCGGTCTCCGCCACCACGAATTTCCGCAGCTTGGCGGCGAACATCTCGGCCATGTCATAGAGCTGGGTGGACTGCTCGCCCATGCCGGAGATGATCAGGGGGGTACGGGCTTCATCGATCAGGATGGAGTCCACCTCGTCCACGATGGCGAAGCTGTGGCCGCGCTGTACCTGCTCGGTGGCATAGATGGCCATGTTGTCGCGCAGATAGTCGAAGCCCATCTCGTTGTTGGTGCCGTAGGTGATGTCGGCGGCATAGGCCTTCTGGCGCTCCTCCTTGCTGAGGTCGTGGATGATCAGACCCACCTCCAGACCCAGGAAGCGGTGCACCTTGCCCATCCACTCGCTGTCGCGCTTGGCCAGATAGTCGTTGACGGTGACGATGTGGACGCCGTTGCCGCTCAATGCGTTCAGGTAGGCGGGCAGGGTGGCCACCAGCGTTTTGCCCTCACCGGTCTTCATCTCGGCGATGCGGCCCTGATGCAGCACGATGCCGCCGATGAGCTGCACGCGGTAGGGGCGCAGACCCAGCACGCGGTCAGCCGCCTCGCGGACGGTGGCAAAGGCCTCGGGCAGAATATCATCCAGCGTTTCGCCATTGGCAAGACGCTCTTTAAACTCCGGCGTCTTGGCTTGCAGTTGGGCGTCTGTCATGGCGCGGTATTCCTCCTCCAGCGCCTCGATCTTGTCGGCGATGGGGTAGATGGATTTCAGCTCGCGCTCGCTGTAAGTACCGAAAATTTTACTGAAAAGTCCCATAATCTATCATTTATCCTTTCAAAAAGAGTATATCGACAAAAATACTAATATAGTATACCACACCAAGATGTCAGATGCAAAGGAAATGTGACAAAAAGCCAGCCCGAACACGCAATCGTGTCCGGGCTGCGGCTCAAATGGTAATATCCACGGTTTTTGTCTTGCCGATCTTCACCGTGCCGCTGATGCTCAAACCGGTGACGGCGCTGCCGTCCCAGGTGGTGACCACGGCGATGGTGCCGCCGGGCTGCTTCAGGGAAAGACATTGATCTGCCTGACGCATGGCGGTGAACCAGCAGCCCACGGCGGCGCTGCCGCTGCCGCAGCCGCGCTCCCAGACGAAGGTGCCGGTATCCTTGACATAAACCAGCGGGTCAAAGTGCATCTGCTCCTGATCCAACAGCAGCAGACCCGCGGCCTGACAGGGCAGTCGATCCGCCCATGTGCGCAGGGCGTTCTCCGCCTGATGGCGCTGCACCGTGCCGTTGGGGGCAATGATGTGGCAGATGCCCGGCAGAAAGACCACCGGCAGCTCGATCTCGCCATCGCCAAAGGGGAAGGTGCGCTGCTCGATCTTTTCCGGCAGGGGCATGGACACGGTGCCCAGACTGCAATGGGGCACCGGGGTGACGGAGCAGGGGACGGGGGCATCTGTGCCGGAGACCTCCAGCAGAAATTCCTCCGTGGTGCCCAGCGGCTGCTTTTCCCGATGGCACAGCCATGCACCCAGCGACATGGTGGCGTTGCCGCAGAACTCGCCGCCCATCATCTGCAAGCGAGGCTGGGCGGTGCCGCAGTATTCCAGAAAGCCCACCTGTTCGCCGTCCGGCTCCAGCTCCAACAGACGACCAGCCACCTGCGGCTGCATCTGGCGGGGAACCGGTGAGGTCACCAGCAGTGTGATATTTTCGGTGGGGTCGAAGACGGTGTATTCCAGCTCCATACGATCACCCTCCCATTATAAAATCAGATTATCTTTATTTTACCAGATAATGCGGCAGAGTGCAACGGTGCGTTGCCGTGCAATTTCTGTTGCTCTGCGGGAAAAAAGATGGTAAAATAGAAACACAGTAAAATCCGGGAGCATCGGGCTTCCGAGTCATACAGAAAGGAAATTGCCATGAAGCTGAGTTTTTACGGAGCAGATCAATGCGTGACCGGCAGCTGCCACTGTCTGGAGGTCAACGGGAAAAAGATTTTGGTGGACTGCGGCTTGCAGCAGGGACGCGACGAGATCGACAACGCCTCACTGCCCTTTGCGCCGGGGCAGATCGACTATGTGCTGATCACCCATGCCCACATCGACCACTCCGGCCGTGTGCCCATGCTGATCAAGCGGGGTTTTAAAGGTCAGATCATCACCACACGCCTGACGGCCAACCTGCTGGATATCATGCTGCAGGACTCGGCTCATATTCAGGAGGCCGACGCGGAGTACAGAAACCGCAAGAACCGCCGCGCCGGACGCACGGAGATCGAGCCGCTTTACACCGTGGCCGATGCCATGCAGGTGCGTGAATATCTGCACACCTGCGAGTACGGACAGAAGCTGCAGCTTTTTGAGGGCGTGACGGCGGAATTTATCGACGCCGGCCATCTGCTGGGCAGCGCATCCATCAAAATTACCGCCACCGAGGGTGACGAGACCCGCACCATCGTGTTCTCCGGCGATATCGGCAACATCGATCAGCCCATCATCCGCGATCCCCAATTCTTTACCGAGGCCGACTATGTGGTGATGGAGAGCACCTACGGCGACCGCAACCACACCGAGGTGTGGAGCTACACCGACGAGCTGGCCCAGATCATTGACGAAACGCTGGCCAGGGGCGGCAATGTGGTGATCCCCTCCTTTGCCGTGGGCCGTACGCAGGAGCTTTTGTACTTCATCCGCGAGATCAAGGATCAGGGATTGGTGAAATCCGTGAAGGACTTCCCAGTCTATGTGGATAGCCCCCTGGCCAAGGCCGCCACCACCATTTTCTGCGGCGATTTGCGGGGATATCTGGACGAGGATGCCATGGAGATGGTGAAGGACGGCACTGCCATGTTCGCCTTCCCCGGTCTGCGCATGACGGAAACCACCGACGAGTCCAAGATGCTGAACGAGGACGCTACGCCCAAGGTCATCATCTCCGCTTCCGGTATGTGCGATGCCGGCCGCATCCGCCATCATCTGAAGTATAACCTGTGGAAGCCCAACAGCGCCATTGTGTTTGTCGGCTTCCAGTCTCCCGGCACGCTGGGCCGTGACCTGCTGGACGGTGCGCCCTCCGTGAAGCTGTTCGGTGAGGATGTGGCGGTCAGAGCGAAGATCGTCAATTTCCAGGGCCTGTCCTCTCACGCTGACCACGATCATCTGGTGAATTGGATCGGGCAGTTCAAGGACGGCAATGTGCGCCATGTGTTTGTGGTACACGGCGACCGCGAGGTGGCACCGGTGTTTGCCGAGAATGTGAAGTCCATGGGCTTTGCCGCTCATGCCCCGCAGTACACCGAGGAGTACGACCTGCTCGCCGACGAGAAGCTGGCGGTGGGTTACCTGCCGGAGCGCAAGACCCGCGCCTACGAGGGTGCACCCAGGTCTACCCCGGCCTATCAGCGTCTGCTGCAGGTGGGCGACAGCCTGATGGCACTGATCCGCCGCAGCAAGGGACGGGACAACAAGAGTCTGGCGGCCTTTGCCGAGGCACTGAAGAAGGTCATCGAGAAGTTCGATTTCTAAAGAATACGACAAAACAGGCGGCCATTGGCCGCCTGTTCTATGAGGAATGGCTATGTTACAGAAGAACAAAATCTATCGCGCCCGCATTGAGGGTTACTCCTCCGAGGGACTGGGCATCGCCCGGATCGACGGACAGGTGGTGTTTGTCCACCGCGCCATCCGCGGAGAGCTGTGCGATATTCTGGTGATGAAGGTGCTGAAAAATGCCGCCTTCGGCAAGGTGCATCAGGTCATTCAGCCATCGGAGCATCGCAGGACGCCGGACTGCCCCTATTACGGAAAATGCGGCGGCTGTGATTTCCGCCACATGGACTACGCCGAGGAGCTGTTTGCCAAGAAAACCCGGGTGCAGGATGCCTTGAGCCGCATCGGCGGCAGTGATGTGGTGGTGGAGGAGATTCTGGGCGCAGAAGATCCACTTCGCTATCGCAACAAGAGCCAATATCCCGTGTCGCCGGACGGGGCGGTGGGCTTTTATCGTGCCCGCACCCATCAGGTGGTGGATATTGAAAGCTGCCTGATCCAGAAGGAGGCGGCGGACGCCGCGGCAGGTGCTCTGCGGGAGTATCTGCGGCGCTACGGCGTGGCGGCCTATGATGAGCAGATGGGAACGGGTCTCGTGCGGCATCTCTATGTGCGCAGCAATTGCAGCGATCAGGCGCTTATCTGCCTGCTGGTGAACGGCGAAAAGCTGCCCCATGAGCAGGAGCTGGTGGAAATGCTCCGCCAAGCCGTACCGGGTGCGGTGGGCGTGGTGCTGGGGGTCAATACCCGCCGCGGCAACAGCATTTTAGGCGACCGCTACCGCACGCTGTGGGGAGAAGATACCATCAGCGATACCCTGTGCGGCCTTACCTTCCGGCTGTCGGTGCCGTCCTTTTATCAGGTGAACCATGACCAGGCGGAGGTGCTCTACAATAAGGCGGTGGCGTTTGCCGGACTGACCGGCGAGGAACTGGTGCTGGATCTCTACTGCGGGGCCGGTACCATCACGCAGGTGATGGCGAAGCACTGCCGGGAAGTCATCGGCGCGGAGATCGTGCCGGAGGCCATTGCCGATGCCGAGGAAAATGTGAAGCGCAACGGCATCACCAACGCATCCTTCTTCTGCGGCGACGCCAAAGCAGTGGCGGCGGATCTGGCACAGCGCGGCCTGCGGCCGGATGTGGTGTGCGTTGACCCGCCCCGCAAGGGACTTGCGCCGGAGGTGGTGGACGCCGTGGCGGCGATGGCGCCGGCGCGGGTGGTCTATGTGTCCTGCGACCCTGCCACGCTGGGGCGGGATGTGAAGCGCTTCGCTCAACAGGGCTACACGGCCCGGCGAGCTGCGGCGGTGGATCTGTTCCCCGGCACGGCCAATATCGAGACGGTAGTACTTTTGTCCCAACAGCGACCGAATGATAAGATACGGGTGGAACTGGACCTCACTGAGTTTGATATTACCGCCGCAGAAAAGGAAGCCACCTATCAGGAGATTAAGGATTACATACTGGAAAAGCACGGCGTAAAGGTGTCTTCTCTGTATATCTCGCAGATCAAGCGCAAATGCGGGTTGGATGTCGGAGATAGCTACAATAAGCCGAAATCCGAAGATGCTCATGTACCCCAGTGCCCACCTGAGAAAGAGAACGCAATCATGGATGCACTAAAGCATTATGGAATCATTTAGAAAAAGGCTTCTTCCTTCAAAAATAATACAGAGGTAATACAGATTTATTTTTTTGAATTTATATGATTGTGAGGTAAATACTGTGAAAGTATTGGTTATTGACGGTCAGGGCGGTGGAATAGGCCGACAAATTATTGAAAGTATAAAGAAAACTTACCCCGACGTTGATGTGACAGCCGTTGGGACGAATGTTCTTGCAACTCAGGCGATGATAAAGGCAGGTGCCAATCAGGCAGCAACTGGTGAAAATGCAGTGATTGTTAATTGCCGTACCGCTGATGTCATTATCGGTCCTATCGGTATAGTGATAGCCGATTCTCTTCTTGGTGAGATCACGCCGCGAATCGCAGTAGCGGTCGCACAGAGCTCCGCTGAGCGCATTCTGCTGCCGATGAATCTGTGTAGCAACTACATTGCAGGTTATACGCAAATAAACACCTCAAAACTGATTGAAGATTGTCTGGCCAGAATCGGTCAGGTAATGCTCCGAAATCGTTGACACACAAAGCTTTTTATGTAATAATATATTGTAGTGGTCGGAATAATCCGGCTGATGTCGGCTGAAGCTGACACGTTTGTTCCAGCGCTTATATTTGCTTGAAATAGATAGTCAGAAGGCTGTCATGATCCGTCAGAAGATGGGTGATGACAGCTTTTTTTGTGTTTTTTAGGAGTTGTAGCATGACAATACAGAAATTCTTTGAGAATAATCCACGCGCTGCACTTGCCTTTTCGGGCGGTGTTGATTCCGCTTTCCTTCTGTATGCGGGCATTACTTACGGGCAGGACATTACAGCCTATTATGTAAAGTCAGAATTTCAGCCCCAGTTTGAACTTGAAGATGCGAAACGTCTCGCTGATGAACTTGGAGCAAAGCTGAAAGTGATCGATCTGTCCGTCCTTGCAGACCCCAATGTAAAATGCAACGGACCACGCCGCTGTTATTACTGCAAACGAATGATTTTCAACTTAATAACAGAACAGGCCCAGCAGGATGGCTATTCACTCCTGATCGATGGAACAAATGCTTCCGATGATGTGGATGATCGTCCTGGAATGCAGGCACTGAAGGAACTGTCGGTTAGGTCGCCTCTCAGGGAATGCGAGCTGACGAAAGAAGAAATTCGCAGACTGTCGCAGATTGCCGGACTTTTTACCTGGAACAAACCGGCCTACGCCTGTCTTGCTACAAGGATTCCGACCGGAACGGAAATTACGGAAAGTGATCTTCATATTACGGAGTGTGCTGAAGCTGAGCTTTCTCGGTTGGGCTTTTCTGATTTTCGTGTCAGAAAGATCGGCGATACTGCGAAGATTCAACTACCTGAAGCAAAGATAAAAGATCTTCTGGGGCACCGTACAGAGGTTATAGAGAGACTCAAACAATATTACAAGAACATCACGCTGGATCTGGAGGTTCGGTCATGAGTGAAAATATTCGGGACATTCTTGAAAAGGTCAAAAACGGAGAAGTTTCGGTGGACGAAGCTCTATTGATTATCAAAAAAGCACCTTTTGAGGATATTGATTATGCAAAGGTGGATCTGCATCGAAAGGTGCGTCAGGGAACTGCTGAGGTTATCTACGGTGCAGGAAAAACACCGGAGCAAATCATCGGAATATCAGATGTCATGCTGAAAAACGGTCAGCAGACGATCCTGATTACTCGTCTTGGCCAGAATGCTGCGGATTCAGTCTCAAAAATCCATAAACTTACCTATTACGAGCAAGCAAGAATCGGAGTGATCGGTAAATTCCCCGAAAAAGACGGGAACGGCAGAATCGTCGTTGCAACCGGAGGCACCAGCGATATACCGGTAGCAGAGGAAGCGGCGCTGACCGCAGAGGCATTTGGGAATGATGTTCAACGCTTGTATGATGTTGGGGTGGCCGGGCTGCATCGCCTATTGTCTCATATCGAGGATATTATGAGCGCAAACGTGATTATCGCGATCGCAGGAATGGAAGGAGCACTCGCCAGCGTGATTGGCGGGCTTGCGGACTGCCCAGTAATTGCCGTGCCTACGAGTGTGGGATACGGCGCATCATTCGGCGGAGTTTCTGCCCTTCTTTCGATGTTGAATTCCTGTGCAAGCGGTGTGTCCGTCGTAAACATCGACAACGGCTTTGGTGCAGGTTTTCTAGCGAGCCGAATCAACCACATGGAGATGAGAAAATGAAAACATTGTATTTTGATCTTGGCATGGGAGCCGCCGGAGACATGCTCACAGCGGCACTTCTTGAATTGCTGCCGGAACCGGATGCATTTCTGAAAAAACTAAATTCGCTTCAGATACACGGCGTTATCTTTGAGAAAGTATCCTCTGAAAAGTGCGGAATCCGAGGGACCCATATGACGGTGAAGGTGAACGGGCAGGAAGAAGAGCGCATCGACCACCATCATCACGAGCATGAACACGACCATAAGCATCATTACGATTACAGCCACAGTCATTCTCACAGAAGTCTGCACGATATCGAACATATCGTCTGCGACCATATGAAACTCCCGGAAAAGGTGAAAGCGGATGTCATGGCGGTTTACAAACTGATAGCGGAAGCAGAAAGCGCAGTGCACGGCGTGCCCGTCACGGAGATCCATTTCCATGAGGTCGGAACTATGGATGCAATTGCAGACATTACTGCTGTCTGTATGCTGATGAATGAACTGTCGCCGGATGTTGTGATCGCGTCACCTATCCATGTCGGAAGCGGTCATGTTCATTGTTCGCATGGGATTCTACCGGTACCGGCTCCTGCAACGGCATATATTCTGAAAGATGTGCCGATATATGGCGGCAGTATCCCAGGTGAGCTTTGTACGCCGACAGGTGCAGCCATATTAAAGCATTTTGTGACAAAATTCGGTGATATGCCGGTAATGACTGTTTCTGCCGTTGGATACGGAATGGGTAAAAAAGACTTTGAAACGGTCAACTGTGTCCGCGCAATGCTCGGTGAAACGCAGGATAGTGGCGACGAGATCATTGAGCTTTCCTGTAATATGGATGATATGACCGGTGAGAAAACAGGTTTTGCCATGGAGCGGCTTTTTGAGGCCGGTGCCCTGGATGTTTACACGTTGCCTATCGGTATGAAGAAGAACCGTCCGGGGATCCTGCTGCGGGTCATGTGCCGTGAATCCGATAAAGAAGCTATGATCCGTGCTATATTCAAGCACACCACAACGATTGGCATCCGTGAACAAAAAATGCAGCGGTATATTCTCCAAAGGGAGATCGAAGCTATTGAGACACCGCTCGGTACCATCCGAAAAAAAAGCTCATACGGATACGGAGTAGAACACAGCAAATGGGAATATGAAGACCTCCGAAAAATTGCCTTCGAAACAGGACTTTCCATCGACGAGGTTGAAAAGGAAATTGAAAATGGAAACTGAAACAGAAAAAAAGATGATTCATCATACGCATCATCATGATCCGCAGGAAAAGAAACGCCAGATCAACCGGATTTCACGTATTATCGGACATCTGGAACATATCAAAAAGATGATGGAAAATGACGAGGATTGTTCGGACGTGCTGGTGCAGATTTCCGCAGTTCGCTCGGCACTCAATGGTCTCGGAAAAGCGATCATCAAAGAACATATGACACATTGCATCACGCACGCGATAGAAGACGGCGATTCTTCCGCAGTCGAAGAATTCAAGGATGCCATTGCGCGTTATTTGTAAATTTCCCCGAAGAATCCGATTTCAAGGCAAAATAATATCCCCCCGGGAGGCTTGTAGCCAATAAAGCACATTGATATAATTAGAATAGAAATTGCCTCGGTTGGCTGGCACCAAACCGAGGCAAACCCGACAAACCACTTCAGAAATGGCGGGCACGTTTATTATAACGCTGTCTGCCGTAAAAAGAAAGAGAAAAGGAGAAAAATCTATGCATATGGCAGATGCGCTGCTCGCTCCTGCAGTAGCAGCAACAATGTATGTGGCCTCCGGAACAACGGCAGGAATTTCGGTTCACAAACTGAAAAAAGATGAAAACACACAAAAGCTTCCGATGATGGCAGTGACCGCTGCGCTGGTTTTTGCCGGTCAGATGATCAATTACACGATTCCCGGAACCGGTTCATCCGGACATATGTGCGGCGGCATGATGCTGTCGGCACTGTTGGGACCGCAGGCGGGATTCTTATCGATGGTGGTAATTCTTGCCATACAGTGTCTGTTCTTCGCCGATGGTGGGCTAATGGCACTCGGCGCTAACTGTTGGAATATGGCCTTCTATGGATGCTTCGTCGGTTACTATCTAATATGGCGGCCAATCATACGAAGCAACTGGTTTGGAAAAATGGAAGCGAAAGCTGCACTCAGAATGAAGATCATTGCCGCCTCTGTGATCGGTTGTATTGTTACATTGCAGCTTGGCGCATTTTCTGTTGTACTTGAAACAAGTCTTTCCGGCATTACTGAGCTTCCCTTCGGTGCTTTCTGTGCGTTGATGCAGCCGATTCATCTGGCAATCGGTCTGGTGGAAGGACTTGTCACCTCAGCGGTACTTATTTTCGTGGCGGAATCTCGCCCGGAACTTCTGCAGGAAGTAAACCCGGAAGAAAAAGGACTTACCGGAAAGCATTCCCTGAAAACAACAGTCATCATCATTGCTGTTGTCGCTGCACTTGTCGGCGGAGCCCTGTCCCTGTTCGCAAGTTCCAATCCTGACGGCCTTGAATGGGCACTGTTTGGAAATTCCGATGCGGGTTACAGCGAAAACATGGCGCTTGATGAAGAAAACTACGGCATTGAGAGCGGCGTTGCAGATGCAGCTGCATCGGTTCAGGAGAAAACAGCTTTCCTCCCTGACTACGCCTTTGCCAACAGTGACAGTGCTGCTGGTACAACGGTATCAGGTCTCGTAGGTTCGGTAATTGTGGCGGCGCTCGCTGTGGGAATCTGTGTACTTGGCGGATTTTTCCGGAAAAAGAAGCAAGCTATAAAGTAAACAAAAGGCAGAAAAACAGTAAAAAATCAGTCTGAGGGGGCATCCGAAACGGGTGCCCCGTTCGGCAGTTTCAGGAGTACAATGGACAGAATTGACCATGCGGCTTCGGAACTGAGAGAAATGGATGATCTTGCGGCATTATCGTCTCCTATTCATTCTCTCCATCCTCTGGCGAAGCTGATTGTGACAATTTTATATATCTTTCTGACCGTGTCTTTCAACAAGTATGATTTGAGCGGTCTTATTGTCATGTTGTTGTACCCTGTCATTGCCTTTTCTGTCAGCGGAATCCCGATCAGAACCTGCTTCTATAAACTGAGGATTGTTTTGCCGCTGGTCTGTGCCGTCGGCCTGTTCAATCCTTTTTTTGACAGAGTTCCGCTTCTGTACATCGGGAATATCTCCGTTTCCTGTGGTGTGATATCCATGATAACACTGATGCTGAAAGGCGTGTTTTGCTTGATGGCTTCGTTTATACTGGTGGCAACGACCACAATGGATGCAATCTGTGCGGCACTTCGCAAGATTCACATTCCGAATATGATTGTCACGCTGTTGCTCCTGACGTACCGGTATATTTCCGTCATGATCGATGAAGTGTCCATTATGACGACGGCCTATAAGCTGAGAGCGCCGGGGCAGAAGGGAATCCATTATTCCGCTTGGGGCTCATTCCTTGGTCAGCTTTTACTGCGGAGTATGGACAGAGCGGAAGAACTGTATTCCAGCATGCAGCTTCGCGGTTTTTGCGGCGAGTTTCAGTATGCCGATGTACCTCCTGCGAAGCTGATAGATTATCTGTATGCCGTGTTTGCCGTGGGTGCATTTTTCCTGTGCAGGATGGTCAATATCGCATCTTTTTTCGGCAGCATCGCATTGGGAGGCTCTTTATGATACGATTTGAACATGTTTCTTGCGAATACGAAAAGGGACAGACAGTTCTGAACGATTTGTCCTTTGAGATTCAGAACAGTGATTCCGTTGGATTGATTGGCGCAAACGGTGCGGGCAAATCTACGCTGATGAAAGTGCTGCTTGGACTTTTACCGTATCAGGGACTGATTACAGTTGATGATCTGGAAGTCAACAAACAGAACATCAAAGAGATCCGCAGAAAGCTCGGATTCGTTCTTCAGAATTCCGATAATCAGATGTTCATGCCGACGGTATATGAGGACGTGATGTTCGCACCGCTGAACTATGGAATGAGTCGTGAGAAAGCCGAAAAACGAACGGACGCCGTACTGGCCCAGCTCGGTTTATCAGACCTGAAACACAGACACAATCATAAGATTTCCGGCGGCGAAAAAAGAATGGCAGCTATTGCGACCGTACTTGCGATGGAACCGGATGTTCTTCTGATGGATGAGCCGACTTCGGCTTTAGACCCATATAACCGCCGTATTGTTATCAATACGATCAATGCGCTGCCAAACACCAAGATTATAACATCGCATGATCTGGACATGATTCTTGATACCTGTCAAAAGGTGATCCTTCTCTCGGAGGGAAGAATCGCCGCGCAGGGAAACGCAAAGGAAATCCTGATAAACAGGGAACTTCTGGAAGCAAATCGTATGGAACTGCCGCTGTGTTTTTCACAAAAATACTGATTCAGATCTAAGAAACACTCCGGGTCATATTGATCGGAACCGTCGCTTTGCAGAAAACTGTAAACGCAGCTGTTGAGTTGTTTCTCATAGTGGTGCAGGAAGTAGGAAAAGAAGTTATTATCACCGGTGCTTTTGGCGGCAAGGATATAGCCGTTCAGCGCAGCCATGGCAGGCGGTTCCGGCGATAACTGGAAGACGCGCTCAACATCACGCCTGGTCAACAGATTAGATGTATAGGGTCCTTTTGCCATGACCGCCCCCTTCCATATGTTGCTGCTCTAAACTGATCTTTTTCCGTTATTCGAATCGGAATTCCGACCGTCAGCACGAATTTCTCAAGGTAAAAATGAAATCCCTCCCGACGGAGCATTACGCTGTGAACGGGAGGGATTATTTCATTTCTTGGGGTTTGCTATCAAACGCACTTCCATAGTCCTTTTTTATTTGAGCCTTCACGAACGATTAGCTTTTTTTCAGTTAGTGATGCAAGAATTCGCTGAACTGTTCGTTCGGATTTGTTGATCTTAATAGCCATTTCGGATTTGCTGATTCCGGGATTGTCCTGCAGTATATGCAGGATCTGGTCCTCATCCTTTGTTAAAGAGCCATTTTTAGAGACATTTATCCGGCCATTTGTCCTGATAAATTCAAAATAAAAGCCGTAAGCCTCCTTGCGAAAATCCCAACCAATATGATTTTGTTCGCATAGGCTGTTGACACGCTGAAAACCGGTTCCGGATTTTTCAACGTCCTTGCTCCGAAACAGAACATCCAAAAGCAGTTTGTTTCTCTTGTACGAGGACAGATTAATCGTTCAATGCGGCAGTCCGTGAATGGCTGCCGTTTTGGATATTATAGATTTCCGTTCCAATAAGTAAATTCGCATGTTTGCTAAAAGAGCCTCCTGACTATAAACTGTTTTTATAAAACAGGAGGAGGCTTATTATGGAACTGACTTACACAAAACACGGCGATTATTATCTTCCGGATCTGGATATACCGACTAAAGAGAAAATATCAGTAAACCGATACGGGCAGATGCACGGCGACTATCTGAAGAAGAATAACCGGACCACATACAATGAGTTGCTTTTCTCAGGCAGACTGAATCAGTATCTGGCGGAGATTGGCGAGCAGTCAGAAAAAATGTTTGCACTGCTGACGGAGCAGTATGCTGCGGCGGAGAACATCACCGAAGAAATGAAAACAGTGGATCAGATGGGCTGGGTTCGTGCCATGAACTCAATCCGCAACCGCGCGGAAGAAGTTGTCCTTTCTGAGCTGGTGTATTGCTGAGGTACCGCCATGTTCAAGAGAAAGAATAAAGTATATGTTACACTATCACCTGCGGAACGATGGCTGATGATTACCGCGATGGTTTCGTTTAGAAATAAGCTCATCGCCGCAAATCTCCCCACGGAGGACGTGAATACGATCCTGCTGCGCATCATGAAATAACTTGAAAAGCGTCTGCTTTCATAACGAAGGCAGGCGCTTTTTCCTTTTGAGGTGGTACCAATTGACACCGCCATCCCATCTGTTCACATTTTCCACCTTTTGCTGCCCCATAAATTGGACTATAATTATGTTAAAATTATTCTTGGAAGCTGGAACATTTTCCGGAATGTTATCCCGTTAAATATTAGAGGGCATGATAACTGCCGGATTCAGAAATCTTTTTTGGAAAAATTGAAAAATCCGGGAACATTATCGGGAAACATGTCCCGTTTATAATATAGAGGACACCATCCTCGGAAAGGAGATGAAAGAAAAATGTCAACACCAATTATGATGAAACGAAAGAACGGTAAGGTCACGCCGTTCCGCAACGCGGAATTTCTTCCTGCTTATTATGCAATCCCCGAAAGGATCATGAAGCAATGCGGGAAAGAACTTAATAGCATTCCGCGCAACCCCCAAGCGGTCATTCACGATTATGATGCAATAGCTACTGTTGAAAGTGATCTCTTCCGAGAGCTTATCATGGATGCTTACGCATATATGGTCTGGCCGTTCATGGGCTTCACGGAGTATATGGAAACGTATTCCGGCTATGATCCGGCATATATATTCGCTCATTCCCCCGCATATTGGATTCAGGAGATGACGGACGAAGGGGTTATTTACAGTGCCAAAGAGCTTCTTCGGATGAACTTTGAGATTCAATGGGTTTCGGAAGAAACTATATCAGATGTTTTGTCCTGGATTGTTCCGCAGACAATGGCTCACTACAATATGGGACCGACGATTGCCGTCGCTGAGGAATACCGCTGCTTTGAAGATTTCGACTTCCGCCCAAGCAACCAGAAAACAGATTTCTACAGGAAATGGTATCACACGCAGACCAAACACCCGCAGATCTCCCTGGAAGGATTTCAGGCGGAATATGCGGAAGAACACGACGGTCAGGCTTGGGATATTGAGGACGAGTCATCGAACTTCGAGAACGAATCTACGGTAAAGGTCCTTGCAGAGCAGTTCATGGAAACACTGCCCGAAAAGGACAAACAGATCCTTCAGCTTCGGTTGGATGGCTACACAATGGAAGAAGTCGCGGAAAAGCTCGGCTACGCCAACCATAGCGGCGTACTGAAACGGCTCCGAAAGATCGGTCAGGCGTTTGAAAAATACGCTGACGTCGATTACGGCTTCGACGGAAAAAGAATCATTTAAGCATCTGTTGATTGATGAAAAATCGGCAGGTGCTTTTTTGATGCCCGGATTTCTCCGGGTTTTATTATTTGATAACTGCTCCCACAAATCCGGGAGCGAAAGGAGGTGAAAAACACATGGAACGTTTCTACAGCATAGGCGCACTTTCACAAAGCATGGGGAGACCGAAGAAAGGCAACAATGTCTCAAATGTTTTAGGCATTATCGAAGACGGTGCTCTGGAGTTTCAGAATCTTTGCGAAGAGTATATCGAAGAGTTCCCGGAACTCTTGAAAGCGAACAAACCCCAACTGCGTCAGGTATTAAATGATTTGAGAGAATACCTGGACACCATTTATGAAGATTAGGAGGTGAAAAATCATGATGGTCAGAAAACAACCCACTCAAAGAAAGGAGATGATGAAGCATGGGAAAGATTCAACTGATCGATGCAGAGACCCTGTATTACAAGCCCCTTGAGCATCCGAAAATGCTCATCGACGGTGTTCTCTCAGACGGTCTCGCAATTATGGCCGGTGACTCAAAAATCGGCAAGAGCTGGATGGTGCTCTGGATGTGCCTTCAGATTAGTAAGGGTGAGCCGGTATGGGGGCTCCCCACAAGAAAAACGGATGTCGTTTATCTCGCGTTGGAAGATCGCGAATGGCGCGTCCAACAGCGTATGCAGGATCTGACGGACACTCCGCCGGAGAATCTGCATTTCGGCTTTTCATGCGGTCAGCTCGGTGCCGAACTGGAAAGCCAGATCGAGGATGTCTTGAAGGACTACCCCTCCACAGGGCTGCTCTTCATTGATACTCTTCAGATGGTAAGAGACAACGTGTCCGCAAAAGTCAACGCCTACGCGCAGGACTACAAGGATCTGTCCTCTCTTAAGAAGATCGCGGACAACCACGGCATCTGTATCCTCGTCGTACACCACACCCGCAAGGAACGGGACGGTGGAAATATCTTCAATGATATGACCGGCTCAACGGGAATCATGGGCGTGGCGGATACCGGCATGATCCTGCGTAAGGATGACCGGTTCGGAGATAACGCCACCCTCTGCATCACCGGGCGTGACGTGGAGGAGAAAAAACTGAAAATGCAGATGCGCGGCGTCAAATGGGAAATCACCGAGGAGCTCAGTGCCGATGACCTGCGAAAGGAACGGATCCCCGATTTTGTATTCAAGGTCGTGGATTTTCTTTTTGAGCACAGACAGTTTGAAGGTACTGTTACCGAGCTGCTTGCCGCTGTCGGCAATACCGAACTGAAACCCAACGTTGCCAGCAAGTACCTGACGCGCTTTTACAGCGAGGTATTTGCTCCGATGGGCATCACCTATGAATACCGCAAAACGGCGGCAGCGAGAACGATCAGCCTTTCGCTTAATGACGGTGCTGACAGTAATGACGGTGTTTCCGGGACCGAGAGACTTGCGTCATTGAGGGCGAAAAATGACGGTATATCCTCACTCCCCGTTTTACCGTCACAAGCGTCATTTGCGTCATGGGAGGAGGTGGACGATGATGAAGAATTACCGTTCTGAGGGGCGCGAGGCTATACACCGTTTTCCTATCCGTAAGGATAGCGAGCATGGGATTTGTATAGCCGTCCGGCTCCCAATTCCCCCGTATCTCCCGATACGAAAGGGGCGCGCCCCTGTAACCCCGCTGAGAGGAGGTGAATGCTATGCGTAACCGAACGGATGAAATAAACGTGAGGGTCTTCAAAACCGAGA
>JAGHUH010000030.1 GCA_018064925.1 Candidatus Cacconaster stercorequi
TTTACCAGTATACCGCAATAGGAGGTTTTACTCATGCTAAAGCTGTTTTTCTTCCTCCGGTAGAACCGGAGGTTTATTTTCACGCCTTGAAGGCACCAAACAAAAAAATAACCAGTCACATGGACTGGTTATTTTTGGTGCGCGAGGCGGGACTTGAACCCGCACGTCCGAAATGGACACTAGAACCTGAATCTAGCGAGTCTGCCAATTCCACCACTCGCGCGTGCTATGCAATTGAAAAAGAAGAAGTGGTGCGCGAGGCGGGACTTGAACCCGCACGTCCGAAATGGACACTAGAACCTGAATCTAGCGAGTCTGCCAATTCCACCACTCGCGCATATCATTTCATTCTTCTACACTCTCAAAAGAGGATGGTGCGAGTGATGGGACTTGAACCCACACGTCCAATCGAACACAAGCACCTCAAGCTTGCCTGTCTGCCTATTCCAGCACACTCGCAAATGAGTCCTCCAAATCGAATGCTTGTTTATTATAGCACGCTGTAGCCATTTGTCAATACCAAAATGAAAGTTTTTTGGATTCCGATGCCAATTTTTTCTCCTCCTTGACACCGGAATCCATTTCCACATTTTTACCTTTCAGACATGGGGATATAAGCCCGGCGATGTTCAATGCACTTGCAGGCGGGACGGATGATTTTCCCGCCCTCGCTGAGCTCCTCCATGCGGTGCGCACTCCAGCCAGCCATGCGGGCAATGGCAAACAGCGGCGTATACAGTTCCACCGGCAGTCCCAGCATCTCATACAGAAAGCCACTGTAAAAGTCCACATTCACCGCCACGGGATGGCTGGTATGACCGGTCAGCTCCTCCTTGGCCAGTCGCTCCACTCTGGCATACAGCGCCATCTCCTTCTCCCGTCCCTTTTCCCGGGAAATATCCTGCACCAGTTCGCGCAATACTTCGGCGCGTGGATCAGAAAGTGAATAAACCGCGTGACCCATGCCGTAAATCAGTCCGCTGCGGTCAAATGCCTGCTTCTTCCGCACCTGATGCAGATAGGTTCGAATGGCATCCTCGTCTTCCCAATCGGAAATGTGCTCCTTCATGTCTGCCATCATCTGCACCACTTTGATATTGGCGCCGCCATGACGGGGGCCCTTCAACGCGCACAGCGATGCCGCGATGGCCGAATAAGTATCCGTGCCTGTGGAGGACACCACATGGTTGGTAAAGGTGGAGTTGTTGCTGCCGTGATCGGCGTGCAGAATCAGCGCGGCATCCAATGCCCGCGCCTCCAGCTCGGTATACTGCTTATCCTCCCGCAGCATATACAGGATGTTTTCCGCCACGGACAGCTCCGGACGGGGTGCATGGAGATACAGGCCCTCTCCCTGCGTGTTGCGGTACGCCTGATAGCTGTAAATGGCCAGCTGAGCGGTGTTCTCCGTCAACTGCAGGCATTGGCGCAGGACATTGGCCAGATTGGTATCGTTGGCCTTATCATCGTAGCAGTACAGCGTCAGAATACTGCGGGAGAGAGTGTTCATCATGTCGCCGGTGGGCGCCTTCATCACCACATCACGGACAAAGTTTTTGGGCAGCTGACGATATTCAGCCAGCATCGTGCGAAACTCTTTCAACTCCTCCGCATCAGGCAGCTCGCCGAACAGCAGCAAATAGACGGTCTCCTCAAAACCGAATCGCTGATCCTGCAGGGCGCCCTTCACCAACTGGCGCACATCAACGCCGCGATAGTACAGTACACCCTCGCAGGGGATGGTATCGCCGTCATCAATGGTGTAGCCCTTGACCTCGGAAATGCGGGTCAGGCTGGCCAGCACACCGCGTCCGGTGGCATCACGCAGACCGCGCTTCACATCATATCGCTGGTAGAGTCCGCGGTCGATATGGCCGTGTTCTTCCCATCTGTTCAGCAGCATTTCGATCTGAGGCGTAATGCGGCAATATTCTTCCTTTGCAATCTGTTCCATCGCCATGGGGACACCTTCCTTTTGCATTGTGATGTTTTATATTTGCAATTATATCATATATAACTTGCATTTTCAACCCCACACTTCTGGAATATCCCCGTCATCTTTCACACTATTTTGCATAATATATATTAATAATTTGCATTTTTAGAAAAAGAGCGAGGAATTGTCAATTCCTCGCTCCTGTGCTATACTGTGTTT
Organism: Candidatus Cacconaster stercorequi; assembly: GCA_018064925.1. Lineage (GTDB taxonomy): Bacteria > Bacillota > Clostridia > Oscillospirales > Oscillospiraceae > Vescimonas > Vescimonas stercorequi. Next base: position 2,156 of record JAGHUH010000030.1, read on the forward strand.
ATAATTGAGAGAATACCTCACCGATGGGTGCGTTGATGGTCAGATCGGCCCGCAGATCGCCGCCGGTCTCACCCTTGTTGATCACCACCAGTTTCTTCCCCCGATAGTAATGCACCAATCCCGCCGCCGGATATACTACCAGAGATGTACCGCCGATGATAAGCATATCCGCCTTCTGGATATAATCCAGGGCCCGCTCCATGGTGGTCATGTCCAGACCTTCCTCGTAGAGCACCACATCCGGCTTCAGATCGCCGCCGCATTCACACTTTGGAACACCGGTGGAATTCACCACGGCCTCCACCCCGTAGAATGCATGGCACCGCTCACAGTAGTTCCGCAAGGTACTGCCGTGAAGCTCCAGCACCTCCCGGCTGCCCGCTTTCTGGTGCAGACCGTCGATGTTCTGGGTGATGACCGCCTTCAGCTTTCCCTCCTGCTCCCATTGCGCCAGCTTTTTATGAGCGGCGTTGGGCTGGGCATCCAGCGCCAGCATTTTCGCGCGGTAGAATTCGTAGAATTCCTCCTTGTGGCTCACATAAAAGCTGTGACTCAACATGGTTTCCGGCGGATACTTAAACTTCTGGTGGTAAAGGCCATCTACGCTGCGGAAATCAGGGATGCCGCTCTCGGTGGAGACCCCCGCACCACCGAAAAAGACAATGTTATCGGACGAGTCCACCATTTCTTTCAACTTCAAGATTTTTTCATCCATCGGTTTTACCCTCACTTTCTGATTGATAAAGGAGATTGCTGCTATGAATATTCAGATTTTCGGTTTTTCCAAATCGTTTGACTGCAAAAAGGCCGAGCGTTGGTTCAAGGAGCGCCGCATCAAGTATCAGTATATTGATCTGCGCACCAAGGGGCTCAGCTTGGGCGAGTACCGCTCGATCAAGGCTGCCGTGGGATTTGATGCACTGGTGATCACCGACTGCGATACCTACGAGGATCTGGGGCTTCAATACCTGACGCCTCAGCAGGCGGAAAAGAAGCTTCTGGACTATCCGGAGCTGTTCAACGCCCCCATCGTCCGCAACGGCAAACAGGCCACTGTGGGCTACTGCCCCGATGTCTGGGCGCAGTGGGAATAACAGAAAAACGCCTTCTATCCGGCAGGAAACCCCTGTCGGATGTTTTTTATTCCTCTCCGGGCATTTTCACATAGGAGTTTTCCACCAGCACCACCGCAAAGTAATTGCCGTCCATCCTGCGCACCAGCTCCTTGATCTGCCGCTCCACCTCGCTTTTGACGATGCTCTTGTCGTGGGGCACCACGGCGTCAAAAATCAGATTGGTATGGGTGTTGCCGGGCACCATACGGAAATCGTGGATGGTGATGCGGCTATCCACGGTCTTTACCAGCTCGGACACCTGACCGCGCAATGCGTCCATCTCATCATTGACCACGATGGGATCCATGTGGATCACCGCCTCGCACTGAAGCTCTCGGCGCAGGGCGGCTTCGGCGTTGTCGATCACATCGTGCAGCGCCAGAATATCCCGATCGGCAGGCACCTCTGCATGAAGGGAGATCATCACCCGCCCGGGGCCGTAGTCATGCACCACCATATCATGGATGCCGCAGATGGGCTGATGCGCCATGACGATCTTTTCGATTTCGTCTACAAACTCCTTCTCCGGTGCCTGACCCAGCAGAGGCTCAATGGTCTCTTTGGCCGCCTTGATCCCGGAAATCAGAATCAGCACCGCCACGATCAGGCCCACATAGCCGTCGATCATCAAGCTGGTAAACTTTGCCACCAGCATGGCCAGCAGCACCGCCGAGGTGGAAATGGCATCGCTGCGGCTGTCGGCCGCCGTGGCGTTCATGGCAGCGGAATGGATCTTTTTGCCGATTCGGGCATTATAGATGCTCATGTACAGCTTCACCGCTACGGACACCAGCAGAATGACGATAGCCAGCACGCTGAAATCCACTGCCTCCGGATGGAGGATTTTGTCACAGGACGATTTACCCAGCTCCACACCCATCAGCAGGATCAGTCCTGCCACCACCAGACCGGAGATATACTCAATGCGCCCGTGACCAAAGGGATGCTCCGGATCTGGCTTACGGCCTGCCAGGCGAAAGCCCAGCAGCGTCACCACCGATGAGCCGGCATCGGACAGGTTGTTGAAAGCATCCGCCGTGATGGCGATGGAGCCGCTGATGATGCCGGCAAAGAATTTACCGGCGAACAGCAGAATATTCAATCCAATACCCACCAGACCGCATAACTGACCGTATGCGCGGCGCACATTGGGGTCAGTCACATTGTCACGATCCTTGATAAACCATTTTGCAAGCAGCGAAATCATTGCCCACCCTTCCTTTCCGCCGGGCGTTTGCCCGGATAAAACCACTTTTTTGTTGCCCCGCAGCACAAGGGGATCATATACAGCAGCACCGCATAGAGAATGACCGCCGTGCTCACCGTGCCCAGGAACAGGGCAAAGCAGCAAACCGTACTCATCTGCCGGGAATAATCAGCTTCATCTGGCAGCACAGGCGATCCAGATCCTCATCTGTGGCAGCAGGCAGACGCAGCTTACTGCCGCAGCGGCTGCAGGTCAAGTCCACCGCATCGCGATGCACCTGAATGCTGTAATCCGTACCGCCACAGCCACAGGATATACCGCCCCGGGCAGCGATATCCTTCACCTCGGACAGCACCTCATACATAATCACATTGTCGGTAAAGGCCTCGGGATTTTCCGTCTTTTCCTTTTCCGCCCGGATGGCAAGCTGCTCCATGGCATTTTCCACCACAAGCTCCTCGCCGATATAACAGCAGAGCTGTTTCGTTTTGGGACATCCCAGCCCGATACCACGACCGTGCAAAATGGCATCGGCGCTGCACTCCGCCTGATGCGTCTGGCCGCACAATCCGCAGGGCACCCACAGGCGAAACTTCACACCGTCGGTCTGCACCTCCATCATGGACTTCTCGCATTCGCATTCCATCCGTGCCGCCGCAGCAGTCAGCGCAAAGGTACTGCGCTGGGAAATCACCGGCTTGCCGCACTTGGGACAGATATAACCAAAGCTACGCATCTCTTCCATAACGCACCTCATTTGTTCAGAAATTTTATGTGCATATTATACGCCCTTTCTTCGTCCATTTCCAGTACCGTAACCGCTTTCCCTCTTGCCAAATTCATTTTTTCTTATATAATTATTATATTATTTTGCATAGGAGGTGCTGCCTGTGAACTTGAAAAAAACTTTTCTCTATTGTCTGAAGCAATCCTCCCCCATTTTCATCGCGTTTCTTCCAGTGGGACTGGCTTACGGCGTGCTGATGCAAAACGCCGGCTACAATGTCCTCTGGGTAGGATTGACCAGCCTTTTCGTGGATGCCGGTTCCCTGCAATTCCTGATGGTGAACTTTTTTACCGACTCCGTGCCGCTTATCACCGTGGCGGTGATGGCGCTGCTGGTCAACAGCCGCCATATCTTCTACGGTCTGCCCTTTATCGAAAAGTTCCGCACTCTGGGACCGTGGCGGCATTTTGTCACCTACTACCTCACCGACGAGACCTTTTCTCTCCACTGTGCCCGGAAGTGCCCGGAGGGTGTAGACGAAAAGTGGGCATATATCTTCACCACCGTGCAGGTGGTGGGCTACTGGCTCATCTTAAGTATGCTGGGTACCTGGATCGGTAGTCTGATTACCATTGACATGACCGGTGTGGACTTTGCCATGACAGCACTGTTCGTGGTCATTCTGGTGGATCAGCTTCGAGGTGCCGACAATCGTCTGCCCGCCATTGCCGCGGTGATCTCCTCCGTGGTGTGTCTGGCCATCTTTGGCCCCGGCAGCTTCATTCTCCCCTCGCTGGCTGTCACCGTGGCGGCGCTGGTCCTGCTCCGCAATGTCATTGAACCGGGAAAGGAGGCGGCATAAATGCAAATTGATGTCACGCGCAGTATTCTCATCATCGTCATCTGCGCAGGCTGTACCGTGTTGGAGCGCTCGCTTCCCTTTCTGGTATTCCGTGGCAAGGAAGTGCCGCGCATCATCCAATATCTGGGGCGGGTGTTACCTATGGCCATCATGGCCACATTGGTGATTTACTGCATCAAGGGAATTACCTTTACATCTGTTGTTGGGTGGGCTCCATATCTTATTGGCATCGCCATCACCGCCGCATTGCACTGGTGGGGTAAAAACGCATTGTTCTCCATTGCCGGCGGCACCATTGCCTATATGCTCATGGTGCAGATGATTTTTGTTTAACATTATAATTGTTCCCTTTTGTGCGGAGAGTCCATCACTCTCCGCACTTTTTTCATATTTTTCATCCCAACGGGCAGACTAATGAAAAATCCTTCGTGAGGTGACAATATGGAAATGAAACGATTGGGGCGCCAGACCGTCCGGTTGGGGCATCCGGTCAGTGTGGTATCTTTTGCCAATGTGGGCGGCAAGCTGGAGGGGCACGGCCCGCTGGCAGAGCATTTCGATGAACGCAATGACGACTCCTTTTTCGGGCAGAAAACCTGGGAAAAAGCGGAGTCCATCATGCAGCAGCACGCCGTGCAGCACGCACTGAAAAAGGGCGGCTTACAGGCAGAGGATCTGGACTATATTCTGGCCGGTGATCTTCTGAACCAGTGCATCGGTTCATCCTTCGGATTGCGGGATTTCGGCATCCCATTCTACGGGCTGTACGGTGCCTGCTCCACCATGGGCGAAAGTCTTGCGCTGGCGTCACTGCTGATCGACGGCGGCTTTGCCCATCTGGCTGCTGCCGTGACCTCCTCTCACTATTGCACCGCCGAACGGCAGTACCGTATGCCGGTGCCCTACGGCAACCAGCGCACGCCAACGGCGCAGTGGACAGCCACCGCCTCCGGCTGCTGTATTCTGGGGCAGCAGGGCGACGGCCCCTATATCACCCATGTGACCTGCGGCCGAATCGTGGATATGGGCATCACCGATCCCAACAACATGGGCGCGGCCATGGCACCGGCGGCTTATAACACGCTGGCGGCGCTGTTCCGGGAAACCGATACTACTCCCGCTGACTATGATCTGATCGTCACCGGTGATCTGGGCGCATTAGGGCATGACATCGTGTGCGACCTCTTTGCCAAAGACGGCATCAATATGGACGAGCGCTACACCGATTGCGGACTGCTTCTTTTTGACCGTAAAAAGCAGGATATGCACGCCGGCGGCAGTGGCTGCGGCTGCAGCGCGGCGGTACTCAACGGTTATTTGTTGAACGGTATGCGGGAAAAACGCTGGAATCGTCTGCTGTTTGCGCCTACCGGCGCCCTATTGAGTCCCACCTCCTCCTTTCAGGGGGAGAGCATACCGGCCATCTGCCATGCGGTGGTATTTTCCAACGCGAAAGGAGATCTGTAAATGGACTATCTGAATGCCTTCCTCTGCGGCGGGATCCTGTGCGCCATCGGTCAGCTTTTCATCGACAAAACCATGCTGACACCCGCCCGCATTCTGACCGGCTATGTGGTGGCCGGTGTCATATTGCAGGCCATCGGTATCTATCAGCCCATCGTGGATTGGGGCGGCGCCGGTGCCACCGTACCGCTGACCGGCTTCGGCTATAATCTGGCCAAGGGCGTGGCCAAGGCGGTGAAGGAAAAGGGTGCGCTGGGCATCATCACCGGCGGACTCACCGCATCTGCCGGCGGCATTGCCGCAGCCGTACTGTTCGGCTTGCTTGCCGCGTTGCTCTTTCGCCCCAAAGATAAGCGCTGACCTTGACAAACACGCTGTTTCGGTGGTAAGTTTATGTCAACTAAACAGTTCTTTCCGAAAGGAGAACAATAGATGACTGAAAAATTTCAGGTAACAGGCATGACCTGCGCCGCCTGCTCCGCCCATGTGGAAAAGGCCGTCAGCCACTTGCCGGGTGTCACCGCAGCGCCAGTCAATCTGATGCTGGGCAGCATGACCGTCACCTATGACGAGAGCAAGCTCACCACGCAAGAGATCATCAACGCCGTCATCGCCGAAGGATACGGTGCCGAACAGGCATCCGACGCCACCCGGAGCAAAGCGCAGCAGGCTGAAAGCGACGCACTCCTGCGAATGAAGCGGCGGCTCCTGTGGTCTGTCGTCTGCCTGATCCCGCTGTTCTATCTGGGCATGGGACGGATGCTGGGATTGCCTGTCCCTGCCTTTTTCCGAGAAAGCATGGCTGGGTTTTATACCTTTCTCGGCCTGCAGATTGCATTCCTGCTGCCCATTCTATGGTTAAACCGTTCTTACTTTACAGTTGGCTTTTCCCGGCTGTTTCGCGGAAGTCCCAACATGGATTCTCTGGTATCTCTGGGTGCGGCGGCGGGTATTCTGTATAGCTTGATCACCGTGGTATCCGGACAGGTGGACAGGCACAGTCCCGACCTCTATCTGGAGTCCGCCGGCATGATTTTGACGCTGGTAACCGTTGGCAAATATCTGGAAGAACGCTCCCGGGGCAAGACCACCGGCGCCATCTCCGCGCTGCTGGCATTGGCGCCGGAGAGTGCCGCCGTGCGCCGTGACGGAAAGGAACTTACCGTTCCCGTGGCCGAGGTTGCGGTGGGCGATACCGTAATCGTGCGGCAGGGTGGCAAGATCCCCGTGGATGGCATCGTCACCGCGGGACACGCCGCCGTGGATGAATCCGCCCTCACCGGAGAGAGTCTGCCGGTAGAAAAAGACATGGGCGATGTTGTCACCTCCGCCACCGTCAGCCGCTCCGGCTATCTGGAGTTGAAGGCCACGCGAGTGGGTAGTGATACCACGCTTTCTCAAATCATTGCGCTAATGGAGGAGGCCGCCTCCTCCAAGGCCCCCATTTCCCGTTTGGCTGATCGGATCAGCGGCATTTTTGTGCCTGCCGTTATCACCATTTCCGTGCTGACAGCGGCGCTATGGCGGCTGGTGGGCGGCATGGACGCGCACTTTTGCCTTTCGGTGGGCATCGCCGTATTGGTGATTTCCTGCCCCTGCGCGCTGGGATTGGCCACTCCCGTGGCCATCATGGTAGGCACCGGCAAGGCTGCCGGACAGGGCATCCTCATTAAATCTGCCGAGAGTCTGGAGCTTTTAGGCAAGGTGGATACCGTGGTGCTGGACAAGACCGGCACCGTCACTCAGGGACAGCCCCGCGTCACCGACCTGATCTGCGCGGATGGCGTGACAGAGGAGGAGCTCCTCTGCGTGGCCGCATCGGTGGAAAAGCCGTCGGAGCACCCCCTGTCGCTGGCCATTACGCAAGAGGCAGCACGGCGGAATATTCCGCTGTGCCGGGTGGAGCAGTTCACCGCTGTGGCCGGCGGCGGCATTCAGGCCACATTGAGCGGTCAGACCGTTTATGCCGGCAACAGACGCTATATGGCACGGCCCGGCATTGACATTTCGCCGCTGGATAGGGCAGTACAGACGCTGGCTGATGCCGGAAAGACACCTCTTTACTTCGCAGAGGACAATCATCTGCTGGGCGTGATCGCCGTGGCGGACACGGTAAAATCGGACAGTGCTGATTCTATCTCCAATTTGCAGCGCAATGGCTGTAAAGTTGTATTACTTACCGGAGATAACAAGCGCACCGCCGATGCGATTGCCCGTCAGGTGGGCATTGACCGGGTATTTGCGCAGGTACTGCCGCAGGATAAGGCCCGCATCGTGGCACAGCTTCAGCGCGACGGCAGTACCGTTGCCATGGTGGGTGACGGCATCAACGACGCCCCGGCGCTGGTGCAGGCGGATGTGGGGCTGGCCATCGGTGCCGGCACGGATGTGGCCATTGAATCGGCGAATGTGGTGCTGGTCAAAAGCACCCTGCGGGATGTTCCCGCCGCCATTGACCTGTCCCGCAGCGTCATCCGAAATATTCGGGAAAACCTGTTCTGGGCCTTTTTCTACAACGCCATCGGCATCCCCATTGCCGCCGGGGCGCTGTATCCCGCCTTCGGCATTACCCTGAATCCCATGCTGGCGGCCGCCGCCATGAGCTTGAGTTCCGTGTGCGTGGTGTCCAACGCATTGCGCCTGCGCCGCTGGAAGGCGCCGACATGGGAGGAAACCGATTTGTCACACAACCATGTAGAAAATAAGGAGGAAACCGCTATGACCAAAACAATGACCATCGAGGGCATGATGTGCACCCACTGCTCCGGCCGCGTGGAGAGCGTGCTGAACGCATTGGATGGCGTCAGCGCCAGTGTGGATCTGGCCGCAAAAACCGCCACCGTTACCCTGACCGCCGATGTCTCCGACGATGTGCTGCGCAAGACCGTGGAGGATGCCGGCTACGAGGTAATCGACATTCAGTAATCCGCTTTTCCATCACAAAGAGCCGTCCATCGCGGACGGCTCTTTGTGCCTACCTTGACAAATTTCTCCCTTTGCGGTACGATTTTCTGCGGATAAAACCGACAAAGGAGGGATTGCGTATGACTGCCGCCAAACTGGCACTGGAGCTGCTGGCCATGATCGCCATCGGCTACTATGCCGAAAAGCGCCGCATCGTGGGTGAACAGTTCAATGCCGATCTGGCCGCCTTCATCACCAATATCTCCCTGCCCTGTCTGATCGTACAGTCCATGCAGGTGCCGTTTTCCATGGATGAGCTGAAAAACTGCGGCTATCTCGTCCTGCTGGCGCTGGGCTATTTGGCGGTATGCTTCGCCATGGCGCAGATCGGCTGGTACTTCAGTCCCCGGGACTATCGTGGCCGCATCATGCGCTTCGGCATGATCTTCACCAACTTCACCTTCATGGGCATCCCCGTGGTGCAGACGCTGTATGGTGATCAGGGTGTGTTCTACTTCGTGGTGTTTCTGGTGCCCATCCGCATCGTGTTTTACAGCTCCGCCAAGCCCATGCTGTCCCCGCCCGATCTGAAGCTGGAGACGCAGTCCCTCTCCCAGAAGCTGAAGGGCTGGCTGTCGCCGCCGGTGGCCGGTGTGCTGATTGGGTTGGCATTGTATATATCCGGCATCCGCCTGAGCGGCGTGATCGGCGACATCGTGTCCAATGTAGCCTGCATCTGCTCGCCCATGGGGATGATTTTGTGCGGCATCACGCTGGGGAAATACCCCATCCGCTCCCTGCTGCGCAAACGGTGCTTTCTGTTGGCCGGTATCCGCTGCCTGCTGATCCCCGGCGTGATCTTCTGCCTGTGCCACGCGATCGGTCTGGCGCAGCAGTTGATGGAGCCGGTGGTGATCTGTGCGGCACTGCCCATCGCCTCGCTGTCCGCCGCCTTTACCGTGCGCTACGATCCCAATCCGGAGGCGCACTACGAAAGTGCCGGCTGCGTTTTGCTGAGCACACTGCTGTCCGCCGCCACCATTCCCCTATGGGCGTGGCTCTTGGCCCTATAAAGTCACGATCCCCCATCGCATGAGCAATGGGGGATTTCTCATTTCTTCATAATCGATGGGATATCCACAACGGTCACGCCGCGGGATATGGCGTACGCGATGGTACTGCGGGTACCGCCGGGCAATCCGTCATGCACGGCGATCAGCATGGCGGCGTGATCCACCAGATAGCGATTGCGACGCTGCATACAACCGGGGGTATACTTCGCCTGCACCAGCGTTTCATAGTCACACGCCGCTACCAGATGCCGGTAGCGCTGCCGATCCGCTTCCGGCCAACTGTCCGCCTGACTGGGGCACGGAATGGCGGCCTCCAGCGTGATGTCATCGTATTTCTCCCGCAGGGCGATCACCTGCTCACAAAAATAAAAATCGCAGCCTTGCGCCATGCCGCACAGGAAGTGCCGATACCCTTCCGCATAGGCAGCCTCCACCGCGTCGGCCAGCCGCCGCTTCAGCAATATGCACCGCGGGTCTGCTTCATTGTCGCCCCAAGGCAGTTTTCTGGGCCGGTGGCCGGAAAAGCAGCAACTGATGGGTCTTGCGCGCATGGGATCACCTCCTTTATTGCGCCTATTATAGAACAAATTTTCTATTTTGTAAAGAGCATTTTTCCTCAGATTGGGGGTTGCACTGCGGTGTCGATTCGTGTATAATGAGTGACAGAAAACAACCAAATATTTGTCTTCGGGGCGGGGTGCAATTCCCCACCGGCGGTATAGTCCGCGAGCGGCCTGCGGGTCTGCACGAACCGGTGCAATTCCGGTACCGACAGTATAGTCTGGATGAGAGAAGGCGTGTACGGCATTGTCATGATGCTCTTTTTTGATGCGTGCACCTTGGAAGGCAAGTCTTTCCGGGTGTTTTACTATTTCAAAAAGGAGTGTCATTTTTTATGGCTCAAAAGCGTAAAACTCATCATCTGGCCGTGGCGGCTATGCTCACTGCTATCGCCTTCGTGCTCCAATTCGTGGAGTTCTCCATTCCTATCATGCCTGTCTTCGTCAAGCTGGATATCTCCGACCTGCCCGCCCTGCTGGGCACCTTTTCCCTGGGCCCCGTTTACGGCGTGGCGATCCAATTGGTGAAGAATATCCTCCACATTCCCTTCGGTACCTCCGCCGGCGTGGGGGAGCTGTCCAACTTTCTGCTGGGCGCCGTGTTTGTGGGCGTGGCCGGGCTGTTCTATAAGCGCCATAAAACCCGCAAAAACGCACTGATTGGCTCCATCGTGGGTGCGGTGGCCATGGCATTAGTGTGCCTGCCCATCAACTATTTTCTGGTCTACCCCGCCTATGTGGTGGTCTATGGCCTGCCGCTGGATGCCATCGTGGGGATGTACGAGGCCATTCTTGGCAGCGTGGCACATGTCCCCACCGATAATGCCCTTCTCAACTGCCTGCTGGTGTTCAATGTCCCGTTCACATTGTTCAAGGGCGCATTGGATGTATTGCTGTGCTTCCTGATCTACAAGCCGCTGAGTCCCCTGCTGCATAAGTAAAAATTTTCAAAATCGGCTTCCTGCGGGAGGCCGATTTTCTTCTTTACTGCGAGATATCTTCGTGGTATAATAGAACAAATGATTGATTGGGGGGTGTCAGCCATGGAACGGATCATTCTGCATTGTGATCTGAATTGCTTTTTTGCCTCGGTGGAGCTTTTGCGCTATCCGGCACTGCGGGATGTGCCCGTGGCAGTCTGCGGTGATCCAAAATCCCGGCACGGTGTCATTCTGGCCAAAAACGAACCGGCCAAAAAGCTGGGTGTTCAGACAGCGGAGACCATCTGGCAGGCGCAGCAAAAGGCACCCGGTCTTGTTCTGCTGCCGCCCCATCACAGTCTGTATCGGGAATACTCCAAAAAGATCAACGCTATCTACGGGCAGTACACCGATCTGGTGGAGCCCTTCGGCATCGATGAAAGCTGGCTGGATATCACCGGCAGTATGCACCTGTTCGGCGGCGATGGCAAAACCGTTGCCGATGCGCTGCGTGAGCGCATCCGCGCGGAGCTGGGACTCACCATCTCCGTGGGCGTCTCCTTTAATAAGATTTTCGCCAAGCTGGGCAGCGACTATAAAAAGCCGGACGCCACCACCGTGATCGCGCCTGACAACTGGCGCGACATCGTCTGGCCCCTGCCGGTGGGTGATCTGCTGTTTGTGGGAAAGGCAGCGCAAAAAATCCTATCCCAATACGGCATCACCACCATCGGTCAGCTTGCCGCCTGCAAGGTGGAGATGCTGGAAACGCTGATGGGTAAAATGGGTCGCCAGCTCCATGAATATGCCAACGGATTGGATCACGCTCCCGTCCGGCCGCAGCACGAGCAGGAGATGGTCAAATCCGTGGGCAACGGCACCACCTTCCCGCAAAATCTCACCCGTTGGAGCGAGATACGCGGGGGACTCTCCCTTCTCTGCGACAGCGTGGCCAGCCGTCTGCGGCGGCACGGACTCTACTGCGGCGGTGTGTCCGTCACCATTCGGGATGCCCAGTTCAAGACCGTCTCCCGACAGAAGCGTCTTGGCGGCAGCACTCATCTGATGCGGGATATTCTCGAGGCAGCTCTGGAACTGACGGCACAGGTCTGGAAGGCACCCACCCCCATTCGAATGCTCACCGTGACGGCGCTGTATATCACGCCGGAGGCGGAATCCTACGAGCAATTGGATCTGCTCAGCGGCAATGCACCGCAGCGCAGTGAAAAACAGGAAAAGCTGGAGGGCGCCATGGATGCCATCCGGGAAAAATACGGCCCCGGCGCCATCTCCTTCGGCCCCGGCGGCAAGCATCATATCGGTTGGGAGGATTGACTATGAAACTGACCTTACTGGGTACCGGCAACGCCATGGTGACCCGCTGCTATAACACCTGCTTCGCCCTGCAAAACGGGCAGGAGCTTCTGCTGGTAGACGCCGGCGGCGGCAACGGGATCCTGCGGCAGATGGAGGACGCCGGTTTCTCATTTTCGCAGGTGCATCATCTGTTCCTCACCCACGCCCACACCGACCACGCGCTGGGCGTGGTGTGGGTAGTGCGCGCCGTGGCAGCCGCCATCAACAAAGGGGAGTACGAGGGCGATCTCACCATCTGGTGCCACGATGAGCTGAAGGCACTGCTGGAGCCGCTGTGTCAGGCGCTGCTGGCGCAAAAGCTGCGTGTCCACATCGGCACGCGCATCCGCTTTACGGAGATCCGTCCCGGCGATACGCTGTCGGCATTGGGCATGACGCTGACGGTGTTCGATATCCACTCCACCAAGGCCAAGCAATACGGCTTTTCCGCCACGCTGCCGGACGGTCAGCGTCTGACCTGTCTGGGGGATGAAAGCTACAACCCCGTCACGGAAGGTTATGTCCGCCATTGTGACTGGCTGCTGACGGAAGCCTTCTGCCTGTACGATGACCGGGACATCTTTCACCCCTATGAAAAGCACCACAGCACCGTGCTGGACGCCGCCCGCATGGCGCAGGAGCTGGGCGTGAAGCATCTGGTGCTCTATCATACCGAAGATAAAACGCTGACCAGCCGCGCCGCGCGCTATACCGCCGAGGCCAAAACCGTCTATGACGGGGCAGTATTTGTACCGGAGGATCTGGAAACTCTGGATTTATCCCGTTGACCGCAGGGGCCGCCATGTGGTATACTGCGTGAAAAGGGGGCTTTTACCATGAGAAAAACATATCAACCGCAAAACAGAAAATCCTATGTTGTGAAAAGGGCCATCAAGCGTGAACTGATTCGCGGCCTGATCGTCGGCTTTATCCTCGGTGCGGCACTGCTGATCACCGCTGTGATCCTGCAGGGGAACCCTACGCTGTTTCTGGTCTTTGCCGCCTTCGGATTGTTAATTTCCGTCTTTTCGCTGGTTGCATTTTTCAAAATCAATCGCTGCCCCTACTGCGGATGCTTTTTTAAGGGTCTGCATTGGTCAAAGCCCGATGCCGGCCTGTGCACCTGCTGCGGCAAGCTGACCCAGTATACGGACAAGAAGCAGCCCAAAGGTCAGATGACCGTGCAGCATCAGCAGCAAAAAGCTAAAAAGAGAAAGTAAACAGTAAAACACCGGAGTTTTTACACTCCGGTGTTTTTTCCATATTGACATTAAAATTGAAACACCACGCCCACTACCGCGGAGGCCAGAATAAAGAGGATCGGGTGTAATCCTTTGGTGGGTTTGACCCAACGGGTCAGGATCAGCAGTACTGCCGCCAGAGCAAGTGCTTTCCAATTCACCAACGCAAATCCCTGCGCACCGGTATTCAGCAGCGCCAACAGCACCACGGAGAGTCCCGCCGAGGCCACCATGGCGGTAGAGGCGGGGCGCAGGCCATAGAACGCCGCGTTGACAAAACGGTTATCCCGGAAACTTTTCAAAAATGCCGCCACGATCAAAATGATGATTACTGACGGACACACAAGTCCCAGTGTCGCTACGATCGCGCCCGGAACACCGCCGGTGAGAAATCCCACATAGGTGGCCATATTCACGCCGATGGGACCGGGGGTAGACTCGCTGACCGCCACCATATCCGCAAGCTGCGCGGCAGTAAACCAATCGGGATGACGAGCGCACATATCATATAGGAACGGCAAGGTCGCCAGACCACCGCCCACGGCGAAAAGACCCGTTTTGAAAAATTCACCAAAGAGAAGCAGGTACATCATTTCTTCCCACCTCCCAGCGTTTTGATGGCGATGCCCGCCAAGGCCGCCGCCAATACATACAACACCGGCGACAGCGAGGTCAATACCGACAAGGCCAGCACGCACAGGAAAATTGCCACGCCCCACGCATCCTTTACCGCGCTTTTCCAAAGCTTCACCACGGCATTGAAAATCAGCACGCACACGCATACCCGGATACCGGCAAATGCGTGCTGCACCCATGCGAGATGGGAAAATGCCTCGATCACTCCCGCCAGCGCACACATAATGAGCAGCGACGGGAACACCACGCCCAGTGTGGCAACAATCCCGCCGACAACGCCGTGCTGCTTCCGCCCGATAAATGTGGCGGTATTCACGGCGATCACGCCGGGGGTACACTGCCCGATGGCAAAATAATCGGTCAGCTCCTCATCGGTGGCCCAGCCCTTGTTCTCCACCACCTCGCGCTGCAAAATAGGCAGCATGGCGTAGCCCCCGCCAAAGGTCATCACACCCACCTTGGCGAAGGTAAGAAACAATGTCAGCAGGTCTTTCATCACCATCACGCTTTCTTACACATATCCGTACAGGCCGCGCACAGACACCTCGCCGCTGCGCACCATCACATGGGAGCCGTCGATCATGCGCACCATCAGGCCATACTGCTCGTCCACATTCATAGCCACGGCCATGGTCTGCTGTCCGTTTTGGAGCAGCTTCACAGTGCGCCCCAAATTCAGGCAGGACGCCCGGTATTCCTCCAGCCATAGGGTTGGCTGCCAGAGCACCGTTTCCCGCAGTGTATCCAATTCCTCCAGCAGTGCCGCCGCTAACTCCGCACGGCTGAGTTCCGTTTCCAACTGTTCCGACAGCGACGCGGCCATGTCCGCCACCTCACCGTCAAAGGGTGCGGGGTAGACATTGAGTCCAATCCCCAACACCACATAATCCACCCGGTTTTCCCCCGGTATCGGTTCCATCTCCGTCAGGATGCCGCCCACCTTCTTTTTCCGCGCCACCAGATCGTTGGGCCACTTGATGCCCGGACGGCTGCCGGTAACGCGTTCCACGGCGCGGCACACCGCCACGGCAGCCAGTGCCGTCAGTGAAAAGAGCTGCTCCGGTGTACAATTCGGACGCCACAGAACGGACAGGTACAGTCCCTTACCCATCGGTGACTGAAAGTCCCGTCCCAGCCGTCCGCGGCCGCCGCTCTGACTGTCAGCCAGCACCACCGTGCCGTCCGGCGC
This sequence comes from Candidatus Cacconaster stercorequi, assembly GCA_018064925.1. Taxonomy (GTDB): domain Bacteria; phylum Bacillota; class Clostridia; order Oscillospirales; family Oscillospiraceae; genus Vescimonas; species Vescimonas stercorequi. The sequence continues at coordinate 17,410 of JAGHUH010000030.1, forward strand.
ACCCTGCCGCGCCAGATGGCGTGCATAGCTATTGGTAGAGTCCACCGATTCCATCAGATAGAGATTGTCCCGCCGCGGAGATAGTTTTTCCCGCAGCACCGCAAAATTTTCGTGATCCTTCATGTCCGATCCTCCGCTATGTTTTTCATATTGTATCACGGCACCGCCCGGTTGTAAACTTTGTATCACGGCGGCAGACAGGGCAAAAATCAGCCGAATTTTCTCGTGTCAAAAGCGACAAGTTTCGTGTTAATTTTTTTGCACAAGTTGGCGAAAAAAACCATTGCATTTTTGCGTCTGCGCTCGTATAATAAGTAAAAAATTCGGAGGGAGCGAGACGCCATGATGAACCATACCACGCACACGAAAATCAGCGTCCCCACTGTTTCTATTTTTACTTTTGTTTTTTGACCGGTTTTTTACCGGTTATTTTTTTGCCCTGATATGTTAGCAATGAAAATGAATATAACAAAAATGAAAGAGAGGAAATGACACAATGAAACAAGAACTGGGCCAAGAGGCCATCTACGACGCCCGCACACTGGGTACCCCCCGTATGCTGGTGCTGGGTGTACAGCATCTGTTCGCCATGTTCGGCGCCACCGTGCTGGTTCCCCTGCTGACCGGTCTGAGCGTGTCCGCCACGCTGCTGTTTGCCGGTATCGCAACGCTGTTCATGCACTTCGTCACCGGTTGGAAGGTTCCCGTATTCCTGGGCTCTTCCTTCGCCTTCCTGGGCGGCTACTTCACTGTGGTGGCCATGGGTGCCGATCTGGGAATGTCCCAGGCGGAGTCCCTGCCCTATGCCTGTGCCGGTGTGGCCTGCGCAGGTCTGCTGTACCTGATCCTGTCCGCCATCTGCAAGGCCTGCGGCAGCCAGAATGTGATGAAGTTCTTCCCCCCTGTGGTCACCGGTCCCATCATCATCACCATCGGCCTGATCCTGGCTCCCTCTGCCATCAATAACTGCTCCACCAACTGGCCCATCGCTCTGGTGGCTCTGGTGGTCATTATTGTGTGCAATATCTGGGGCAAGGGCATGATCAAGATCATCCCCATTCTGATGGGTGTTATCGTGTCCTATCTGGTGGCCGCCGTCACCGGCAATGTGGACTTCACCGCCGTGAAGGAAGCCGCATGGATCGGTCTGCCCGTGAAGATGCAGGATACCGTGTTCGGTCTGGCCGCCTCCGGTCATGTGGACAAGGGCTTCCTGATCTCCTCCATCATCATGATCGTCCCCATCGCCTTTGCCACCATGATGGAGCATGTGGGTGATATCTCCGCCATCTCCTCCACCGTGGGCAAGAATTACATCGAGGATCCCGGCCTGCACCGCACCCTGATCGGTGACGGTGTCGGTACCGCTATCGCCTCTCTGTTCGGCGCACCCGCCAACACCACTTACGGTGAAAACACCGGCGTTCTGGTACTGACCAAGGTGTACGATCCCCGCGTTGTCCGTCTGGCCGCCATCTACGCCATCATCCTCAGCTTCTGCCCCAAGTTCTCCGCACTGATCTCCTCCATGCCCGCTGCCACCATCGGCGGCGTGTCCATCATCCTGTACGGTATGATCTCCGCTGTCGGTGTCCGCAACATGGTGGAAAACCACACCGACTTCCAGAAGAGCCGCAATGTCATCATTGCCGCCGCCATTCTGGGTCTGGCTCTGGGCATCAACTTTGCCGGCAATCTGGGTGCTGACATCACCACCGCCGGCAATAACGCCACCGGCGCCATCTCCTTCATGATCGGCGAGATGAACATCTCTCTCAGCGGTCTGGCTGTGGCATCCATCATCGGTATCCTCCTCAACGCCATTCTGCCCGGCCGCCGGACAGAATATATGCCCAACGATGAAAACTCCGGTTCTCTGGGCAAGTTCTGATCGAACAACACACAAAAATATCCTCTGCCTTCCGGCAGAGGATATTTTTTATGCATCATCCGATTCCGATGTTAATTTTTCCGCGCGGTCATAGAGCTCCGCCATGCCTCGAAGCTTTTTCGCCAGCGCATCGGTCAGTTCGCCCGGCCGCAAACGCCATTGCCAGTTTCCGCCCAGCGTGCCGGGGGTATTCATGCGACAGGGCAGACCCAGATAGTCCTGCATCTGCGCCACGAACAGCGATGCCACGCTGCCCATACCGCTTCGGATCACGCCCCAATGGAGATCCTCCCGCCGCTCAAGACCCAGATACTTCCCGGCAAAGGCGATCTCCGCCGCGTCACCCTCCTGCAGCCACAACGCAAGGGGCGCGTTATCATGGGTGCCGGTATAGCAGACGCAGTCGGCATCATAGGCGTGGGGCAGGTAGCGGCTGCCGCCTTGAGGCGCAAAGGCAAATTCCAGCACCCGCATTCCCGGCCAGCCGGAATCCTCCAGCAGCTTCTGCACACCGGGGGACGGGGCGCAAAGATCCTCGGCAATGAACTGCAGCTGATAAAACCAGCCGGACAGCACCTTGATCAGCGCCATCCCCGGTCCCTTGCACCAATGTCCGTTTTGAGCGGTGGTGTCGCCATAGGGGACGGACCAGTATTCATCAAAGGCGCGGAAGTGGTCAATGCGGATCATATCATACATTCGGTGTGCTGCATCAATGCGGCGGATCCACCAGCCGAAGCCATCCGCCTCCATTCGATCCCAGCGGTACAGGGGATTGCCCCATAGCTGTCCGTCAGCGCTGAAATAATCCGGCGGCACACCCGCCACTGCGGTGGGTACGCACTGCTCCGTAAGCTGAAAGAATTCCGGCTCCGTCCATACATCGGCGCTGTCCATGGCCACATAGATGGGCACATCCCCGATGATTTGAATATCCCGCGAATGAATATAGTCCCGCAGTGCCTTCCACTGCTGAAAGAAAAGGTACTGGATATAGGTAAACAGCTCCACATCCTCCCGCAGGGCGGCGCGGTACGCTTCCACGGTTTCCTCATCCCGCAGGCGCAGCTTTTCATCCGGCCACTGGGTCCATGCTTTCATGCCGAAATGACGCTTGCAGGCCATGAACAGCGCATAATCCGGCAGCCACCCCTCATTTTTCCGTGCAAAGGCGGCCACTTTTTCCTTATCGCGCTGCCATCCGCGGCGCTTGGCCTGCTCCAGCATGGCAAAGCGATGCTCATACAGCTTGCCGTAATCCACGCGTTGGGAATCGTCACCCCAATCCACGCATTCCACCTCTGCCTTGGTCAGAAGGCCATCCTCCATCAGCAGCTCCGGATCAATGTAATAGGGATTACCGGCGTAGGAGGAAAAGCTCTGGTAGGGAGAGTTGCCATAGCTGATGGGGCCCATGGGCAGCACCTGCCAACAGCGCTGTCCCGCCGCATGGAGAAAATCGACAAAGTCATACGCGGCCTTACCGAAGGTGCCGATGCCGTAGGGCGATGGTAGGGACGAAATGGGCATCAGAATGCCGCAGCTTCTTTTCATACCGTTTCCTCCTTCAAAAGCTCCGCGATCCGGCTCTCGCCCACCACACGGATGCCGTTTTCACGCAGCAGCTCCGCCGTGACACCCCAGCCGTCTGTCAGAGTGCCGGTAAAGGAGCCGTCGTAAATTTCACCGCTGCCGCAGGAGGGGCTGCGCTCCTTCAGCACCGCCGCGGTGCAATGATATTGCTTTGCCAGACGCAATACCTCCTCCGCACCGCGACAGTACTGCGCCGTCACATCCACGCCGTCGCGGTTTATGACCCGCTCACCGCGGCGTTCCGCCGGGGTACGGGGTGTGGGCAGACCGCCGAAGATCTCACCGCAGACGGGAATCAGATGGTGCTGTGCCATCAGCTTTTCCACCGCCGCATGGGGTTTACTTTTACCGTCATAACGGCACGCCACACCCAACAGACAGGCGCTGACCAGAATATTCATCGCGCAAGCTCCTTTCCGTTCAATGCGGCATAGCAGAGATGTTCCCCCTCATAGCGCAGCTTCAGGGAGAAGAACGGCGTATCCGCGTCGTGGATCAGCCGCAGGAAGAGCTTGTCACCCTCCCATTGGGGCAACGCCGCCAGCGCGTCCTTGTTGATCCACTCCAGCACGCCCTCATCGCACGCTTTGATCTCGCCCGTCCAATCGGTGGCGGTAAACAGGTGCATATACTCCGTCTCCCACTGATCGGACACAAAGGTCACAATGCCGCGATAGCGCCAGTCCATCAGGCGCAGGCCGGTCTCCTCCCATGTTTCCCGCAATACACATTCCTCGGGGCTCTCGCCGTCTTCAAATTTGCCGCCCACACCGATCCACTTGTCGTGGTTGCAGTCGTTCTTCTTTTTCACTCGGTGGAGCATCAGATATTCGCCCCGTTCATTTTCCAGATAGCACAGCGTGGAATACTTCATACTGCCGCCCACCTCTCTTTTATTTTTGCCAGTATAACACAGATTTTGCTTTTTGGACAGAGATGTGATAAAATAGCGGCAGTAATTGCGAGGTGAGCGACAATGGCACAGATCAAACCCGGTAAATACCGTCATTTCAAGGGAAACGAATATCGCGTGATCGGCATGGCCCGACACAGCGAAACACTGGAGGACATGGTGGTCTATCAGGCGCTGTACGGTGAGGGCGGCCTATGGGTGCGGCCCGCCGCCATGTGGTGCGAGCAGGTGGAACGAGACGGCTATTGCGGCCCCCGGTTTACTTATATCGGAGAATGACCATGGACTACACCGTCATCCGTTCCCGTCGACACACCATGGCGCTGGAGATCACGCGGGATGCCCGGGTGGTCATACGCGCGCCCATGTTCGTCAGTCAGCAGGAAATTGAGCGCTTCGCAGAGCGCCACCGGGACTGGATCGCTGCGCATCTTAAAAAGCGTCAGCAGTATCAAGAGGCGCATCCCGCCCCCACGCCGGAGGAAATGGACGCCCTGCGGCGGCAGGCAAAGGCCGTACTGCCGGGCAAGGTGGCATATTGGGCGGCGATCATCGGCGTGCAACCCACTGGGGTGAAAATCACCTCCGCCCGAACTCGGTTCGGAAGCTGCTCCGGGAAAAACAGCTTGTGCTTTTCCCTCTATCTGATGCAGTACCCCGAGGACGCCATCGACTATGTGGTGGTGCACGAGCTTTGTCACATCCGTCAGCACAATCATTCCCCGGCATTTTATGCCGAGGTGGCAAAGGTCATGCCGGACTACAAGCGGCGCATGGCGATGCTGAAGCAATAAAAAAACGCGGTGGAACATTCCACCGCGTTTTTTATTCCTGTTTTCATCAGATGCCCAGCTTTTCCAGAGCGCTCATGCGCAGACACAGGCACAGAACGGCAATGGCCTGCTCCAGCTCCGCCACGGGGGGCATGGTGGGGGCGATCCGAATGTTGGAGTCGTTGGGGTCGATGCCATAGGGGAAGGTGGCACCGGCACCGGTCATGGTGACACCGGCCTCCTTGCACAGCGCCAACGTGCGCTTGGCCGTACCGGGCATGGCATCCAGCGATACAAAATAGCCGCCCACGGGGCGCTTCCAATCGGCAATGCCCAATGGGGCAATTTCGGCATCCAGCGCAGAGAGTACCGCGTGGAACTTGGGTGATAGAATGGCGGCATGACGCTTCATCAGCGCCAGCGTGTGCTCCTTATCCTGCAGATACTTCACATGGCGCAGCTGATTGATCTTGTCAAAGCCGATGGTCTGGATATTGATGAGCGGCTTGACATAGGCAAGATTTGCCTCGCTGGCGGCCATCACGCCCACACCGGCGCCGGGGAAGGTCACCTTGGAGGTGGAGGCGAACTCATAGACCATATCGGCATTGCCGTTTTCCTCGCACAGCGCCAGAATATCGGCAAACGGGACAAATTCGCAGTCGAATTCATGGATGCAATAGGCATTATCCCACATCAGCATGAAATCGGGTGCGGCGGGCTTCAGCGCGGCCATACGGCGGATGGTCTCATCGGAATAAACAACGCCTTCGGGATTGGAGTACTTGGGCACATTCCAGATGCCCTTTACGGCAGGATCCTTCACCAGCTCCTCCACCAGATCCATATCGGGGCCATCGGCAGTCATGGGAACGGTAAGAAGCTCCATGCCAAAGTACTGACTGACCTTGAAATGGCGGTCATAGCCGGGTGCGGGACACAACCACTTGACCTTTTCCAGCTCCTTCCACGGCTTTTCGGAGTGCAGCAGGCCGTGGGAATAGGCCATGGCAATCATTGTGAACATCAGCTGCAGGCTGGCATTGCCGCCCACAAACACCTGCGCAGGCTTGCAGCCCAGAAGTTCGGCAAACAGCTTCTTGGCGGCAGGCAAGCCGTCCACATTGCCGTAGTTGCGGCTGTCGATGCCATCGGACACAAAATCATCGTGGGTAACCAAAATGTTGCACATCTCCGTCACCATATCCAACTGATCGGTGCCGGGCTTGCCCCGCGCCATGTTCAGCTGCAGGCCCAATGTCTTTTTCGCCTCAAACGCCGCCTTGACCGCGGCATATTCCGTCTGACGCTCGGCAAGCGTCATGTCGCTGTATTTTTTCATAGTATTTTCCTCTTTTGTAAATTTGCATCCGCAAGTGTACCACAATCAACGGGCAAATACAATCACTTTTCTGTAATTTTATACAAATCCGTCCGTCGGGCACTTAAGATGGGAAGCTGTCCGCGAATGGCATCCACGCGCTGAAAATCCAGTTCCGTAATGGCCACAGCCTCCTTCTCATCGCACTCATGCAGCACCGTACCCCAAGGGTCACAGACCATGGAATGGCCCCAGGCAACATAAGGGGCATTCTCATCCCGGGCAGGCGAGGTAGCCACGGTGTAGAGCTGATTGTCCACGGCGCGCTGACGGAACAGCAGCTCCCAATGGGCGGGACCGGTGGTCATGTTGAAGGCCGCCGGCACGAAAATCGCCTTGGCACCACGCAGTGTCATCAACCGCGCCAGCTCCTCGAACCGCATATCAAAGCAGATGCACAGTCCCATGGTACCCCACGGGGTCTCGAAGGTGGTCACATCACTGCCTGCGGCGAAGGTATCCGACTCCATGAAGCGCTGGCCGCCCTTCACATCAATGTCAAAAAGATGGGTCTTGCGGTGGCGGGCGGCCTTACGACCCTGATCATCGAACACATAGCAGGTATTATAGAGCTTGCCATCGGTCTTCTCCGGCACAGAGCCGCCGATAATCCAGATCCCCAGCTCCCTTGCCAGTGCCGACAGCGCCTGCTGTGCCGCGCCGCCCTCCGGCTCTCCGTTGGGTGCAAAATGGGCATTATCATACAAGCAGCAGAACATCTCCGGCAGCACGGCCAGATCAACGCCCTGTGCCGCCGCCTGACGGATCAGGTCGCAGGCATGACGGATGTTTTCCCCCTTATCGGCGGTAACATTCATCTGAATTTGCGCAATTTTCATAGGACATCCTCCCATTCCTTCTCCCGAAAGCCGACACGCACAAAGTCCTCGCCGATCAGCAGGGGGCGCTTCACCAGCATCCCGTCGCTTGCCAGCAGCGCCGCCATCTCCTCGTCGGTCATGGTGGTCAGCTTGTCCTTCAGCTGCATCTCGCGGTAAAGCATCCCGCTGGTATTGAAAAAGCGCCGCATGGGCAGTCCGGACATAGCCTGCCACTTTTTCAATTCCTCCGCCGTCGGGTTTTCCTCCTTGATGGGACGCAGGGTGTAGCTGACGCCATGCTCGTCCAGCCACTTCTGTGCCTTGCGGCAGGTGGAGCATTTCTCATAGCAAATAAAAAGCATCTCGTATTCCTCCTTAAAATTCACGCAGTACCAGATCGGTGACACCGGGCCCCACACCCGTTTCGATGCGCAGTACCTTATTTTGATACTCCCGACGCACCATGTCACGCAGCGCCGTGCCGCCGTGATAGCCATGAATGATTCGTATACGGTAGGTGCCGCCCTTGGCGCGGCGCAGTGCCGCGTCGATAGTCACTCTGGCCTGATATTCATTTCGTCCATGCAGGTCGATCTCCACAATGCCGCCCATGGCATCACCTCCGCGCTTATTTTCCCCCATTGTAAGGGAAAGCGTTTGAAGTTTCAACCTTTTCCTGCTATAATACGGTACAATCATTTTTCCGGAGGGGCTTATGCGAATTCTTGTGTTATCCGATTCCCACGGTGCCGTGGACAATATGACGCGGTGCGTGGAAATGACCGAGCCGCGGCACATCCTGTTTCTGGGGGACTGCCTGCGGGATGCCGACAAGCTACACCAACGCTTCCCCGACATTCCCATGGACACGGTGCCCGGCAACTGCGATTGGGGCAGCACCGACGAGCCGGAGCGGCTCATTGAGTTGGGCGGCAAGCGTATTCTGATGATGCACGGGCACACCCGCAGCGTGAAATACTCCGCCATGAACGCCTATTACGCCGCCCGTGAGATGGGAGCCGACATCCTGCTGTTCGGCCACACCCATCGCCCCGTGGTGGATTTTGACGGCACCGTCTACACCATGAACCCCGGCTCGGTGGGTGACCGCTATACCCCCACCTACGGCATCATCACCATCAACGACAAAACCTTCGACTGCGCCACCTATCGGCTGTAACAGGAGAAAAGACCATGTTCTATATCGGTTGTCATCTATCCTCCTCCCGCGGCTTTCTGGCTATGGGCGAGACTGCCGTATCCATCGGCGCCAACACATTTCAGTTTTTTACCCGCAATCCCAGAGGCGGTAAAGCTAAAGCCATTGACACCAACGATGTGCAGGCGTTTCTCGCCTATACCGCGGCGCATCAGTTGGGCACGCTGGTGGCCCACGCACCCTACACCATCAACCCCTGCTCCAAGGATGCGCATACCCGGGAATTTGCCCGGATGACACTTGCCGATGATCTGAAGCGGATGAACTATCTGCCGGGCAATCTTTACAATTTCCATCCCGGCAGCCATACCGGACAGGGGACGGAGACCGGCATCCGTCAGATTGCCGACACACTGAACGCCATTCTAAAGCCGGAGCACCGCACCACGGTGCTGCTGGAGACCATGGCCGGCAAGGGCACCGAGGTGGGCGGAAGCTTTGAGGAGCTGCGGGAAATTCTGGATCGGGTAGAACTGACGGAGAAGATGGGCGTCTGTCTGGACACCTGCCATGTTTCCGACGGCGGCTACGATATTGCCGCGGATCCCGACGGCGTGCTGACGGAGTTTGATCGCGTGATTGGGCTTGAGCGCCTGAAGGCCGTTCATGTCAATGACAGTCTCAATCCCGTGGGCGCGCACAAAGATCGTCACGCCCGAATCGGTGAGGGGTATCTGGGCGCCGAAGCATTCTCGCGTATCGTCACGCATCCCGCCCTGCAGGATCTGCCCATGGTGCTGGAAACGCCCAATGACCTGCCCGGCTATGCCAGAGAGATCGCACTGCTGCGGCAGATGCACGGCGAATAATCTTGACAACAAAAATAACCGTCCCGGTCGGGACGGTTATTTTCATTTACTTTTCATCAGTCGAGCACGCGGGCACCACCGGTATAACGAGGACCCCAGTAGCTGTCGCTCAGGGAGCTGACAGTCACGCCCGTGCTGCAGCCGGCATGGATAAAGTTGCCGTCACCGACATAGATACCCACATGGGCATAGGCATCGCCGCCATCACCGAAGGATACCAGATCACCGGGCTGCAAATCGCCGCGGCTCACAGAGGGATGGCTGGTGCACTGCTCAGTGACACCGTGACTCATATAGATACCGAAGTGGGCAAACACCTGCATGGTAAAGCCGGAGCAATCAATACCGGAATAACTGGTACCGCCGAAAACATAGGGGGTACCCAGATAGGTATAGGCGTAATCCAGCACATCCTCGCGGATGGTATTGGTAGCGGAGGTCCCCTCATACTTGGAGTAATCCACCAGCTCGCAATCGTCAGCGTTAAGATAACCGGTCTTCTCGCCAAAGGTAACCTTGTACCAGTTGCCTTCGATGGCTTCCAGCTGCGCAACCTTGCCGTCGGCAAGAGAACGCACGGTATCGCCGTTAGGATCGGCGTACATTTCGGAACCGTCGGCCGTAATCATCACACCATCAAACTGAGACATCAACACCTTTTCAGCGGATGCTTTTGCTTCCGCCTTGATGCGGGCAGCTTCCTTCTTTGCCTGAACACGGGCCACCTTCTGCTCGCGGATCAGTGCCTGTGCGGACAGTTCTGCCAAAGACAGGTCATTCTTGCCGTCCAGCATACCCAGATCAATGGCCAGATTCATGCCCTTGCTGTCGGTCAGGACAGCACCTGCGTTATTATTCAGGCCAGCGACCGTCAGCTCCTCAACTGCTGCATAGTAGCTTTCATCGGGAGTTGCGGTATCCGTTGCCTTGTTATCATCTGCAAATGCAATCACGATGCTGGATACGCCCAGCGTCGCGGCTAAAAACAAACATGCGAGTTTTTGATTCATCGTGTTTGCCACCTTTCTTTATTAACCGAGGTCTATCATAACACATCTTTTTCAAAAAAGCTACACAAAAATTACAATTTAATAACAAAATTTTCGAAAAAGTTAATTCTGTGCTATCACTTTATGCAACTTGCACAATTCTATGCTGCTAATTGCGGGCATTTTTTCCGTATATATCCATCATTTTGGTAAAATGATCGTTACATTTTGTTACCGCCGCACTTCTGCAAAAAAACGCATTGCATTTTTTGCGTATTTTTTGCTATAATGTAGGCAAATCCTGCAAAGGAGAAAGTGCATGGAACCATTGAATTATGAGAAGCGCGGTTATCTTAACGAGGACTTCCGCCTGTTCCATCTAGCGGACAGCAACACCTCCGAGATCGGCTATCACTACCACAATTTTCACAAGATCATCCTGCTGCTGGCAGGGAAAGCCAGCTATGCCATCGAGGGAGAACGCTATAAACTGACACCCGGAGACTATGTGCTGGTGAGCCGCGGCAGTATCCACCGCCCGGAGGTAGAGCCGGGCGCCTTCTACGAGCGCATGATCCTATACATCTCTCCGGAATTTCTGGCACGGCTGCGTACCGATGACTGCAATCTGGAACGCTGCTTTCACCGGGCACAATCGGATTTTCACTATGTCTATCACGCCGGGGCGGACAATCCCATCAAGCCGCTGTTTCTGCAATTGGAACAGGCATGGAACGGCGAAGAATTCGGCGCCGAGATCCTGCGCCAATCGCTGTTCATGCACCTGATGGTGGAGGTCAATCGTGCCACCGAGGGACAGCGCTATATTCGCCCCACCGCCGGGGACAGCAAAATCGTATCGCTTCTGCAATATCTCAATCTGCATCTGACGGAAGCCCTGTCGATTGATGAATTGTCCTCCCGTTTTTACATCAGCAAATATTACATGATGCGGCGCTTTAAGGAAGAAACCGGCTATACCATACATAATTATATAACGGAGAAGCGGCTTCTGCTGGCACAGCAACAGATCCAGCAGGGTGCCAGTCTCACCGAAGCCTGTTACCAATCCGGCTATCAGGACTACTCCACCTTCTCCCGCGCATATAAAAAACGCTTTGGTCATGTACCGTCCGGGCAACGGCTGACCAAGTAGAGCATTTTTTGCAAAAGATACAGCATTTTATCCGTTTACTTTGAGAAATAATGCCAATATAATAGTACCATAATGAATTTTTACGCCTGTGTGTATCGTGGATCTATCCCGAAGGAGGAAATTACATGAAATTTATCAAAAACAACTGGTTTATCCTGACAATGCTGCTGGGTATTGTGCTGGGCTGCATTGTGGGTTGGGCGGCACCTTCCTTTGCCGGCAATCTGGAATTCCTTGGCACCCTGTTCATCAACATGATGTTCTGCGTGGTGGTTCCCATGGTGTTCTTCTCCATCGCCTCCGCCATTGCCAACATGAGCAATGTCAAGCGTGCCGGTAAGCTGATGGGGACCACCATCCTCACCTTTCTGGTCACCGCCGCCATCGCCGGTGTTCTGATGTACATCGTCTGCCGCATCTTCCCTCTGGTCACCGGTCAGTACACCGTTTCCGAGGGCGAGATTGGCGAAACGCTGGGCGTGACCGACATGATCGTCAACTTCTTCACCAAGCCCGACTTTACCGAGCTGTTCTCCCGCCGTGCCATCCTGCCCCTGATCGTGGCGGCGGTGCTGTTCGGCTTCGGTGTGCAGATGGCCGGCGGCCCCGAGACCAAGACCGCCAAGCTGATGGATGACATCACCAACTGCATCATGAAGACCGTGAAGATCATCACCTACTATGCTCCTATCGGCTTCTTCGGTTTCTTCGCCTCTCTGGTGGCTACCTACGGTCCCGAGCTCATCGGCGACTACAGCCGCACGCTGATCATCTACTATGTGATGTGCTTCGCCTATATGTTTGTCTTCTTCCCCATCTACGCCAAGTTCGGCGGCGGCAAGGGCGCGGCAAAGGTCATGTTCAGCAAGCTGTTCCGTCCCGCTGCCATGTCCTTCGGCAGCTGCTCCAGTGTGGCTACCATCCCCACCAACATTGAGGTTTCCGAGGAAACCGGCATCAGCAAGGATGTCACCGACATCGTGCTGCCTCTGGGTGCTACCATGCACATGGACGGCTCCGCCATGTCCGCCATTATCAAGGTGGCCTTCCTGTTCGGCATCTTCGGTCTGGACTTCTCCACCGGCAAGGCGATCCTCGCCATCATTGTCGCCGTGTTCTCCTCCGTGGCCATGTCCGGTATTCCCGGCGGCGGCGGCACCGGTGAGCTGGTGATCTGCACCATCTTCTTCCCTGATCAGCTTGCCATCGCCTATCCCATTGCCATCGCTCTGGGCAACCTGGTGGATCCCCCCGCAACCATGGTCAATGCTGCCGGCGACTATGTGGCCTCCTTCATCGTTTCCCGCTTCGTGGACGGCAAGGACTGGCTGCAGAAGAAGCTGCACGCTTCCTCCCAGATCAGCGAATAATCCATACACATAGCAAAAGTAAACGACAGAATACTCCCCCGTAAACAGCGAATTAAAAAATCAAAACCTCCGGCTTAGCCGGAAGTTCGAGTAAGCTCTATAAGGGCTTATTACAGACACCACCCCTTAAGGGGCCCGAAAAGATTTGCCAACTGCATTTCTTTCTTGGGCTACCCCTTAAGGGGTTTATTCTTATACCTCGGTATTCTTACTATCCGTAAACAGGTCTACAAATTCTTTTAAGCGCATTTGATCTTCCTGTAACCGGTTTTGTTTTGTGGATGCGCTTGAGTTCTTCTGCATCCTATGCTATGATACATATATGTTTTGCGCGGAAGGAGCGGTTTTACAAATGAAAAGCATCAGGGACATTTACAAAATCGGAACAGGTCCTTCAAGCTCCCATACCATGGGGCCTGAGGCAGCAGCAAAGCTCTTTAAAAGTGAGCACCCGGAGGCAGAGTCGTTCAAAGCGGTACTGTACGGCTCACTGTCTAAAACAGGAAAAGGCCACGGCACAGACCGTGCGATCATTCAGGCGATGGCTCCGATTGCATGTGAGGTCGTTTTTTCTGCCGAAGACCTGGCAGAAATGAAGCACCCCAATACCATGGAGTTTTTTACGATATGCGACGGCAAAGAAACGGCGAGCCAGAAGTTTTACAGCATTGGCGGCGGCGATATCCGTGTGGACGGCCGCGAAACCGCAAAAAATGAGCAAGAAATCTATATGGAGAACTCCTTCGCCGAAATCAAGCAGTTCTGCCAGTGCAGCTATATCGACCTGATCGACTACATTGCCACCAACGAAGATGATGACATCTGGGAGTATCTGGAGCAGGTCTGGCAGACGATGAAGCGTGCAATCCAGGCAGGTCTGAGCAAGGAAGGCGTGCTTCCCGGGGGGCTGAATATCATGAGACAGGCCAAGCTGATCTATACCAAGGAGCTTGAGACCAAACATCCCGAGGTCATCGAGTGCCAGATGGTTTGCGCCTATGCGTATGCCACCAGCGAAGAGAATGCCGATAACGGTATCATTGTTACCGCCCCCACCTGCGGCTCCTGCGGCGTTCTGCCGGCAGTGCTGTATTATCTGCAGCAGAAAAAGAACATACCCGATGATAAGATCGTCAACGCCTTGGCCATCGCCGGCATTTTCGGAGAACTCGCAAAGAAAAATGCGTCTGTATCCGGTGCCGAGTGCGGCTGTCAGGCGGAGGTCGGCGTTGCCTGCTCCATGGCAGCGGCTGCAGCCGGTTACCTGTTCGGCTATAACATCAACCAGATTGAGTATGCAGCGGAGATCGCGCTGGAGCATCATCTGGGACTGACCTGCGACCCGATTTGCGGCCTGGTCCAAATCCCGTGTATCGAGCGCAACGCAGTCGCTGCCATGCGTGCGTTGAACTCTGCAAACCTCGCCTTCTTCCTGTCCAACACAAGACGCATCAGCTATGATATGGTTTTGAAGAGCATGTATCAAACCGGTCTTGATATAAAGGACTCCTATCGCGAGACATCCCAGGGCGGTCTTGCAAAGGCATATTCCAGAAGAGGCAAAAGAAGATAAGCGGAACTCTGGGGACATACAGCAAATTCATCGAGTGGATGTAACGGATTTCAGTTACATCCACTTTTTTGCTATATAAAAAAAATACGGTATAATAGTGCAAATTATTCAGAAATCGTGTCAGGAGAACGGTATGGACAGCAAAATTTTAAACAATTTGAAAACCAGCCTTTTGGTCTCAACTGACAAATGAGGAGCAGGAGGGTTTGCATCGCTCCGCAGCCGTGCAATCTTTCTCTAAAAACGAGCCGCTTTCCAGCACATGTCTGGGATGGTATCTGTTTTGAAAGGCCAAATCAGAATCTATGTCCTTTCCGAGAATGGTCGAGAAATCACATTATTCCGATTGAATGCCGGTGAATGCTGCGTAACTACCGCATCATGCGTCATCAGTACATGTAGTCTCTCCCAAATCATGTGCCAGCTATCGAGATGTCCCTGTACCACCTAATTTGCGCTGGTGGCTATGATACTACGAGAGATTGAAAGTCAGTTTATCTGGCAGGGATACCGCACAGGCCGCCCCGTTGCTCCGTCACACTTCCGGGCACTGCACAAGAAAACTTTGGAAGAGATGGGCATGCGATACTTGCCGTCTCATTCCTGCCGACATATATACATCAGCCAAATGCAGGCGCTGGGTGTCAGAATCGAAACCATTCAGAGTTTCGTCGGCCACGCTGATACCGACATGACGGTACATTATCTGCACATGCAAGACGCCATCCGTCTCGATGCGATCAGCAGATTTGACCGTGCATTCGGCGGTAAAATTCCTCTTCATGACAATACATCTATAGTGTGAAGCCCCGATAGGGGTACGATAGGGGTATGGTTTAGTCCCGAAGGCGATTTGGATTTAGTACCGAAAAAACAACAAAAGCCTTGAAACACAATGGTTTCAAGACTTTTGTTGTGGTGGAGATAAGCGGGATCGAACCGCTGACCTCTTGAATGCCATCGGCGGAAAATTGTTGAATTTGACGAAACTGCACGTATATATTTGTACACAATAGCACAAAAAGAACCCATTTACATTTCAATTTGTCCGGCTGGTACAGGTAGTCTTGCCCTGTTTCCGGTATCAATTCCGGTATACAAAATTGCGAAGAATTCGGAAAATTGCGAAGGATTCCGGAGACAAAAAAACAGTCAAAGGACGATTGAAAAATGAACTACATATCTATCAAAGACGCAGCCCTGAAATGGGGCATTTCTGAGCGAATGGTCTACGTCTATTGCGACAGCGGACGCGTAAAAGGTGCGTATCTCGACGGCAGCATATGGCTGATTCCGGAGAATGCGGAGAAGCCCAAGCGGAAGAAAGCCGAACCGACCAACCGGCCGACGCCGCCCAAGCTTCTGCGCAAGATAACCCATCAAAAGTACTCAACAAATTACACCGGCCTGTATGACTATGTGCAGATCAACATGGCGTACAGCAACTGCCGGATGGCAAGCAACCGCATGACACGGGAGCAGGTGGAGGCGCTCTACAAGACCGACAAGATCACGTTCCTCAACGAGCCGCTGAAAGTCAACGACCTTATCGAAGTCCGAAACCAGTTCCGCTGCCTCGATTACGTTCTGGATCAGGCCATGACTCCCATCACGCAGACGATGATTCGGAAGCTGCACACTCTGACTCTCGCTGACGGCTGGCGTCATAAGCGCAGAGAAACCTTGCCCGGTACATATCGCAAGTACGTCGCTTCCCCTTCTTTCACCAACGCCGCTCCTGCGGAGAAGATCAACGAAGAGATGGGCAGTCTGATCAAAACCTATGAAGCAGCGGAGAGGATCGCATTCCGCGACATTCTTGATTTCCACGTCCGATTCGAGCGCATCCGGCCCTTTGACGACTGCAACGGTCGTGTGGGACGAATGCTCATGTTCAAAGAGTGCCTGCGGCACGGCATCACACCGTTCATCCTCGATGACAAACGCCGTCATCAGTATCTGGAAGGCATCCGTCATTGGGATGAAGATCCTGACATTCTCACGGAAGTCTGCCTTGCCGCTCAGGATCGCTTTTCCGCGCAGATCGACCTGCAGGAGCTCCTCAAACGGCACGGTGAGTTCACGCGTATGCGCAAACATGAAGAATGGGGTGAATAGAATGATGTATTTCTTTGATTGCCATTTTGATATGAACACCTTGAGAATTAATCCTATCTAAGCAAAAGCAGCTGCCGGATCATTGAAATGACCCGGCAGCTGTTCTCTTTATTCTTCTGTATCGTCTTCGAAAGAATACTCGTTCAGTTCATCAAAATCCAGGAACTCCGCTAATGTCATATTGAAAGCCAGTGCAATCTTGTGAAGCGTTTTGACGCGGGGATTCTTCGTCAAACCTCGGACAATGTTATCGAGCGTTGACTGTTTCACATCGCTCATGGTTGCCAGCTTGTTAATTGCAATACCACGCTCTTTGCAAAGTTTTCGGATTCTCTTTACATACAGGTCAGAATAATTCATGGCAACCGTCCTCATCGTTATCATTACCCGTTTGTGGGTTAATATGATGATAACGGTGAAAGCCAGTTATTTTACCCGAATACGGGTTGACTTCACAAATATTGATGCCGTAGAATAAACTATACCCGAATACGGGTAATCTTTGCGTGAGGTATCAATATGCCAGTCTGTACGTTTTTCGGGCATCGTGACTGCCCGTCATCCATCAAACCAAAACTGCGTGAGGTTCTGATCGATCTGATTGAGAATCAGTCTGTGGATATGTTTTATGTTGGCAATAAAGGAGCATTTGATCGGCTCGTGCGCTCCGTTCTGCGGGAGCTGGAACAGGAATACCCCCAGATCAATTACGCCGTAGTTTTGGAGCATATGCCCGGTAAACAGAACGAAGATTACCCGGAGGACTTTTCGGATACCATGCTGCCGGAGGGCATCGAGACAGTCCCTCCCCGCTTTGCGATTGTCTGGCGCAACAAGTGGATGCTGCGTCAGTCTGACTATGTTGTGACCTACATCACCCACTCCTGGGGCGGCGCAGCGCAGTTCGCAGAAATGGCGGTGCGGCAGAAGAAAACAGTCATCAATCTCACAGAGCCTTCTTTACGAAGTTCAGATTCGAGCCTATAATAAGAACAACACAATGAAAGTGAGGCGGTACGGACATGGATAAGAAAGCATACTACCATCTTCCCGGTTTATTTGAGTTCTATGACCTGTATTGCGGCTTCCTGCCTCTTTTCCGCGAGCACCGTGAATATTTCTATGATTGGTGCGACATCGGCTCCATCTATGGAGCGTCGGCAGACTGTCTCTGGGGCGGTGGCCGCGTCGGGTTCGGCGACAACAACCCGCAGGAAGTCTTGGAGTTGATGCGTGAATACGGCATTTCGGCTCGTCTGACATTCAGCAATTCTCTACTGCGGGAAGAACACCTTGCAGATAGAAAATGCAATCAGCTCTGCGCCATGTTTGAGGAAGCCGGAGAAAATGGAGTGATCGTCCACTCCGATCTGCTTCTTAAGTATCTGAAAAAGAAATATCCCGGTCTGTACCTCGTTTCCTCCACCACGAAAGTCCTGACCGATTTCCGGGATTTTGAAAACGAGTTGAACCGGGATGATTTCCGCTATGTGGTGCCGGACTTCCGACTGAATAAGGCTTTCGATGAGCTTAGTCCCCTATCTCAGTCGCTGAAAGATAAAGCGGAATTTCTCTGCAATGAGTGCTGCTGGTTCGGCTGCTATGACCGGAAAGCCTGCTATGAAAACGTCAGCCGTAAAAGTCTCGGCGAAAACTGCCCCGATCATGTCTGCATCGCTCCGGACGGCAGCGAGGGTTATCGGTTTTCCAAGGCAATGGAAAATCCGGGCTTTATCGGCATCGACGACATTCGAAACACTTACCTGTCCATGGGCTTCTCCCATTTCAAGATCGAGGGCCGCAGCCTCGGCAGCGCGTTGATCCTGGAATTTCTACTTTACTACATGACCAAGCCGGAGTATCAAATTCACGTCCGAGAAGCGATCTATCTGGACAGTATGCTGGATTTGTTTTGAACGTGAACCCCTTGGTTTTACCGGATAAGAAGCACCCGTTTACTTGACATATGTCAAGTAAACGGGTGCTTTGATTCTTTGAAACTACGCTTTCAATTCTTCCAAATACTCTACGACATTGCGGTAGAATACATCTTCTGAACTCTGGTTTTCCCCGCGGTAAAGCACCGTTTTTTTCGTGATCGTACCGAACTCATGCTCTGTCTGCTTCAGTTTATCTTCGTCGTTCAGATGTCGGTACTGGTTTTTTGTAATCTGATCGCTGTGCTTGATCTCATACAGTTCGCAGGTCATGCTGTCTGTATCCTGAATGACCATATCAAATTCACCGATTGGGAACAGCAGCTTAAAGGCACGTTTGTTCTTCGGCAGCATCTTCACGGTTTCCAGAAGGACGATCTCCTCCAGCATCCGACCTCTGACTTCTTCAAGAATCTGATTCTCGATCTCTTTTCTTTCTTTCGCCGGATACTGTTTGAACACTTCATCCCTCATCAGCGAGAATACCAATGCCTGCGCCTGGCAATATCGCATTCCCGGCTGTGAAAACAGGTATCCTTTCTTCCTGATCTCAATTCCAATCGATTCAACGGGAGCCGGGACAATCAAGTCCAGAATGCTCAGGTACTCCTGAATTTCTGCGATGTGGGCATCGGTGACTTCAACGGTCGTATCTTTCTTGTTCTTGATTTCCAGAATCTCCATCAGTCTGGCAGTCACCGCTTCGGTATCGATCATATCAAGAATGCTGGTCTCACCGCTCAAAGCTGCCCGTTTCCGCTGAATCTGCGCAGACGAGCCCAGATCATGGGATTCAAAATCGCGAGTGATAACAGAAACCAGGAATCTGTGGTTCATGTCCTCGATGATTCGATTGACCGCATTCGTCAGTTCTTTCTTTTCATAAAGGTCGATCAGGTTCCGGAAATGGCCGCCGCTCTGATAGCAGGCCAGACTGTGCTGGATATTCCTTGCAATGGCGGTGTCAATGTATCTCCTGGTGGATTCATCATCCCGGAAAGAAACACCCTCATCGTTCAGCTCCGGATCATCGAAATCCGTTTCTCCGACACGGAAGGTTCCGCCATACCGGATATACTCATCAATATCGTGGATGCCAAGGAGTCTTGCATATTCTCTGAACGGAATAAAGGTCGTGTGAATCGTTACAGCCCTGTCGTAGAGTTCTTCATCCGCGGAGATCGCGAAACCCAGCGAATCCGTGCCGGACAGAACGATCTTCATCCCGAACATCGCATATACATCAGAAAACAGAGAGGCTCCGTCAATGAAGTCTTTGAGCAGCGTTACCTCATCAATGAAAACATACTGATACCCCAGCCCGGACAGCAGCTTCAGATCATGGTTCAAGTTCGCCATGCTGTCCGTTGTCATGATCTTGATATACGCAGTCTTATCTTTGGGCAGCTCCGAAATGGCCTGTATCAGTATCGTTGTCTTTCCGGTTCTGCGCAGTCCGTAAATCAGGCAGACCTTGCCACTTACATCGGAATGAAGATACTTTTTCAGAACGCTCATGCATTCCCGTTGCCCGAACTTTTCCACGCTCCTGCAAGCAGCGGTCAACTCGTTCTGTGTCTTTACATTCGTGAGAAACGGTTCTGTTTCAACGCTCCCGCCATTCTTGAGATTGCGGTATTCAATTTCCAGTGCTTTCCGCCGTTCTACTGCCGCAGCGATATCCGCTTCCTCTTCGGCTTTGATATATCTGCTTCTCGTTTTCCCGTCTTCTCTCCACTGGAGGTACATTCTGGATTTACCGCGAATCGTCTTGTGGGTGATGTTCCCGACGGGGAGCTTACTAATTTCGTCAAGGATCTCGGTCAGCCGTTTTTCTGCGTTTTCCATCGCACATTCCTCCTTGCAGATATAGTATAACCCAAAAGCAGCTAAAAAGCAACTATGTTTAGTTGCTTTTTAGCTGCTTTTTTGAATGGATGTTCAGTTTTATTTACTGCCAGTTTTTACGCCCAAAATATTCTTCCAGCTTTTCATCGCAGATTCTTTCAATCTCTGCCTTTTCCTCTTTGCCCAGATGCTTCCATACGGATTCATCTACCTGCACGATACCAAGCGTCTTGGTATGCCGGAGCATCTGCATATCTTCAAATCGTTTGAACGGATTGGAGAGGATGTTTCGCTCTGCTTCTTTATCCGTGTAGCCACCTTTGGCGAAGATGCTGTTTGCTTTCTCAACCTTCAGCCCCGCGGCACGGCGGCCCTCATAGTAAGAGCGGAAATAGCTGACAATGTCATCCAGCTTGATGCGCCCCTTGTCATCGGCATACAGCATGACTACCTTAATCAGCACCGGTTTGTAGGAATAGCTCATATCCATCTGTCGGATCATATCCATGAACATATCCTTGCGGTTGCTGTCATCGATCAGCGTCCAGCCATACTGTTCCGCATACTTCTGCAAGGTTTCTTCTTTGAAATACTTGAAGGTACGGTGTTCACTCATGGGCACAACCAAATCGGGAACAAGTTTTCCCTCCCGTACATATCGCTCGATGGTCTCCGTTTGCACATCCACACGGCGCACGAACTCCATCTGCGAGATCATGCCTTCCGCTTCTTCCTGCCAGTTGAAAATATCTACCAGCTCATAGTCCGTGGCATCCACCGGCCAGTCGATCAGTGCTTTCGGCTTCTCGCCCTTGGCATAGAGATCAGCTTCCGCAGCTTTCTGCGCGCCGGGTGCTACAGCCAACTGTCCCGGCTTGTAGTCCTTCAGCTTGAACAGGCGGTGCAGCGACTGCGGCATGTTGTACTGACTCGCGTTGTCCACGAAGTCAAATACCATCAGGCTTTCCTTGCCTTCGTATAGTCGCATCCCTCTGCCGAGCTGCTGCGTATAAAGTACTTTGGACATGGTGGGCCGTGCCATGAACAGCACTTCCGTTTCCGGGCAGTCCCAGCCCTCGTTGAGAAGATCGCAGGCGCAGAGCACCTGAATCTCCCGGTTCACGAACTTGTCCTGAAACTCTTTCCGTTCTGACTGCTTCATGCTTCCGGAAACCGAAGCGGCATTGATACCCGCTTCCCGGAACAGCTCTGCAATCTGCTCTGCGTGCTTGACCGATGCGCAGAACACGACAGTACGTTTGTCCCTCACATATTGCAGCCAAGTGTCCACGATCAGCTTGTTCCTCTCTGGCACATAGATTTTGCTCTCCAGATCGCGGATGTTGTACTGAACGCTGTTGAAACGAACCTTGGTCAAGTCGATGTTCGTATGAATGCGGATACAGCGGATCGGCACCAGCTCGCCGATCTCCACAGCAGTCTGAATGTCCAGCTTGTGCGCCGTATTCTTGAAAATGTCCAGGATAACCTGATTGTCGTTGGTTCGCTCCGGCGTTGCCGTCAGGCCGAGAGTAAACGCCGGTTTGAAATAGGACAGTACCTTCTGATACGTTTCCGCTGAAGCATGATGCGCCTCATCGACAATCAGATAATCGAAAGCGTTATCCTTGAAGGAATCCAGATGCAGCGCCACACTCTGTACGCTGCCGCATACAACATGAGCATTCGGCTGCTTGATGGCCTCCATATAGCGACCAACCGTAACGCTGGGCCACAGCTTGCGGAACGTCTCGGTTGCCTGATTGACCAGCTCCTGCGTATGCGCCAGAAACAGCACACGACCGCCACATCGCTTGGCGTCCATAACCGCCGTCACAGTTTTTCCTGTGCCGGTAGCATGATATAGCAGCGCGATAGTTTCGCTGTTGTCGCGCATTTTCTCCAGAGCTTTCAGTGCCTCTTTCTGGTGCTCTTTCAGCTCCAGATTTGTGCCGTCCAGTGCCTTGCCACGCTGTTGGGGCAGATAGTCCTCAATCTCCCGGAATTGTGGATGGCTGCCGAGGAACACGCGCAGCTCGTCCTTCACCGCCTCCGGCTGGATCTGCATCTGCCGAACCGCCCAGCGGTACACATCCCAGCCGAGGTGGATCATGCTGTTTTGCTTCAAAAGATCATCGTAGAACTTATTGGAGGCAACGAGGCTTTTGTTGTGAGAGGTCTCGTCATCGATCTCGATGGCAACACGGCGGGCACCGTTTTCCAGCACAAAGTCAGCATAACGGCTGTTCTGATAAATGTCATAGAAATGGTACTGCGAATAGAGATACCCCGCTTTTTCTGCGCCAAAGGTATCTGTAAAAAGGTCTATGAACAGATCTTCCGCCACGCTGCCGGATGCAGAATGGTACTGTGCCATGGGATCACCTCAGTCTTTTTTTCTAAAAGTATCTCTATCCGGTATTTTTCCAAGTCGAACCAATCTTGAAGCAATTCCGCCAGTTGAACGCTTAAAATATTCGCATATTTCTTTACGTGTTTTTCCTTCTTCATACATTTGGGACAAGGTTCTATCGTCCTCACTTGTCCATGGCTTTCCCGCATTTTCTGGCTGTGGTTTTTGTTTCTTTTCAGAAAGAGCTGAAAGAATCGTATGAAATGCCCGAATCACGTCTGCCTGATTGCAAGAGTCCTCTGGAGGCAGAACTTCCCCCGTTAGTGGGTTAACCCCATCGGCTAACCCTTCAATGATTTCTTTCGCGCGAAGAATATCCATAGTTAATCCTCCTGCACTTCTTTTAAAAGTATTTTTTTCGTAAAACTGCCGCGTTTTGCAGCTTTTTCCGCACGCACTCGCTCCAATTCGTCTAGGGTGTATCCACGCGCTTTTGCCGCGGCGTAAATCACTTCAATCAGGTCAGCCAATTCCTCAATGTTCTGATCTTTGTGATACTCTGCAAGCTCTTCGTCCAGCTTTGCATCGATCATTTTGAGGTATTCAGCATCAGGGAGAATTTCGGTTTTGCATATTTTCCCGGAGGCTTCAATGATTTCCGGAATCCGATCACGGACAAGCTTGTAATACTCTATACATCCATTCATCATTATCGGCTCCATATTTTCAAAGCATAATTACCAAGGTCTACCTGCCGCTGCTTAATTTCCTCGATCCCCCATGTTGGATATTGAGCGACGTCTTTATTAGGTTCAATCTTCGACTCAACGTATCTCTTTTTCTTTTCTTCAAATGGACCATTTGAAATAGAAGAATTGATCGGTCCACTCAATAACATTAAATTTCCCAATCTCCACAAATAAGTATCATGGTCATCCTCTGATACATCCCATTGTGATGAAATAGTGACTGGCATGATATGCTCTATGTGAACCTCGCTAGTATCAAGATTAATCTCAAGTGTCGTATCGAGATATTTATGAATTCCCGTCAAGATATAGCGGACGATTTCTTTTTCGGATTTTGAGGCATTCCAAACAGAAAAAGCACTCGTAAATTCTTCGTCGGATACTATTTCGCTTTTGATTTGCTCACAGATTTCGTCAATAGATTCTACGGTTCCATCATATATGTCTTTTGCTAATGCCGCGAAGAATCTCTCACTCTGGTTCGCAACTTTTCCGCAAACAGTAAAATTTCTGAACATATATGTTTCTATCTTCTTAACGACAACCGCTATTTCTTCTTCATCAAATTCAGCCTGAGCCATTGAAAGCACAACAGGATAAAATGACTTTGCCTTCAATGTCTTCAGATATCTAAGCCCTTCAAGTAATTTTTCATTCTGAAAAACCATGTCTTCACCAGGAACAGCCATTGCGTGATAATATGGTGCAAACTTTTCCAGATCGTTTAGCAGGTCTTTACTCCGTTTGGGTGTAGAGATTTCTTTGCTAATAGTGCGATATAGAGCTTTATCACGCGTAAACTCATGATTAGAATTCCAAAAATGACGTATGTATTTTGTCGGATCGACTTTATCCAAAGAATTAACCATGGAATTCCATTTTTTCTGAGACTGTGTGACGTCCTTTGATTGACTAAAAATATAATTTTTCAGGAGATCAGAAGTTTCCAAATCTTTTCCTCGAGCATTCAACGTCTCAAAAATCACAAACGCTTCCTCTAGTTTTGTCGCTTCCATATATAAAATTGTGAAACGAGTTGTGAATGCATCATAATATTCATCGAGGCAGTCAACGCGATCTTCGTCATCACATTCTCCAAGGGCATCAATACTCTCTTGTATTTTGCCTATGAAGAATAAGAATGCTTTCCGCATCCGTTCATGGGATTTTTTCTTTTCTTTGTTTTTGGTATTTGGCGTTCCAAGTTGAATGTTCTGCCGGAAGTATTCTTCATCTAATACATTCAGTCTCAAATGAAGTTTATTTCCTTTTGAATTATATCGACCAATAAATTGGCTTGTAATGTCTGAATTTCTTTCATCCGCGTCCATATTTCCGGTGTTATCCAGAATGCCTTTATAGAACGTTTGCAAAGCACGCAAAAAAATAACAGAAGTAATTGTGCGTTGCTGCCCGTCAATGATGTACTTTGCCTGTTCGTCATGGTGGACAACTACTTGGCCAAAGAAGTGGGGAGCCATATCAGGGTCTTTTTTTGTTGCAATTAGATCGTCCCAAAAGTCTCCAAGCTCATCCGCTTCCCACGAATACTCTCTCTGATAATCTGGAATGAAGTAGGTTTCTCCTAAATATGTCTTCATATTCCATATCGAACAATTCTGAAGTGCCATTTTCTACCCTCCTGATATTATCCTACAACCAACTTATTTGTCTTCTTCAAATATTTCGCCGGAATCGGATGATCCAGCCGCCATGTGATATTCATGGGTTTTTCGCCCTTGTGCTTCACGTAATTCGCTGTTCCGAGATATGTATAGGCTTCCGCGCCGTTGGTGATCCGATCCGCCTTGAACTCGCGGACGAACAGCAGCACCCGGCTGCCCTTCTCGCGGTGGTGGATATACCGCTGACCGGTGCTGGAATTCTCCGCCGTGGTGCTCTGGCTCTGCCAATGGAACAGCTCGCTGTTGATGGAATAATCGTTGTACATGGTCGTCGGCGAATAGTCCTTGTCGGCTTTGTTCAGCGTAACAAAGAACACATCCAGATTCTTCTCCGGCAGCCACTTCACGCCCTCACGCACCGTCGAAGGTTTCAAGAAATCCAGCGCTACCAGCAACTGATCACGGGTATAGGTACAGTGCAAATCCAGCGGGCAGTCAAAGCCCACATCTACGGGCTTATCGATGAAGTCGATGTGATCGTACTTGTATTGGAGCAAATCCATCAGTTCTTGCAGCAGCACTGGACTATCCGAAAGCGCATAGAGGTTGTCCAGTACCTCGTCGCTGTTCCAGTCCTCTGCCGCCTTGCCCCAGATCGTGATATAGAACATCTGGAGCATCCGCTTTTCCATATCGGTAAGCCCGTCGAAATCCACGTCATCCAACTCTGGCAGAATGCCCAGCAAAAACGTGATCCAGCGGCGGGAATCGATGGTGCATAGTCTTGCGAGCGCCTTTGTCATCGTTTCCTCCAACGGCTCCGAGAAATCGTCTGTCACATCCGCACGGGCACATAAACGGGAGAATGTGGAGAATTTATAGATGGAGCGCGGGTCAAGATGGAAATAATCCAGGAAGTTCGCCAGTGTGAGTTTGAGTCCGGTGTCTTCTTCAAAGGAAGCAATCCGGGACACCAGACCGGCGCTGTTGCCGTAAGAGGCGCGGATGTTCTCAAGAATGTACTTTGCAGCCTTCTTTTCCAACTGCACATAGCAGCCTTTCGGCAGCGAGATGAAACCGTCCTTGATCTCTCGGGTCACGCTGCGGGTGGTGTTGGAGAGAAGGGCTGCGAATTTGTCTTCAAAGTTATACTTCTTATTTGCCTGACCAATGAAGTCCAGAACGGTCAGGCATTCTTTATCCTCTGCCAGACGCAAGCCACGGCCAAGCTGTTGCAGGAAAATCGTCAGCGATTCTGTTGGGCGCAGGAACAGCACTGTGTTGACCTCCGGAATATCGACGCCCTCGTTGTAGATGTCCACGACAAAGATGAAACGAATCTCGCCGGATACCAGTCGGCTCTTGGCGTTCTTTCTCTCCTCGTCGGGCGATTGTCCGGTCAAGAACATAGAAGGAATCCCATGGGCATTGAAATAGTTCGACATGAACTCTGCGTGCTCCACCGACACACAGAAACCGAGGCCCTTCACATCGTCAATATCCGTCACATATTTGAGCAGAGAAGATACCACCAAATCAGCACGGCGGTTTGCCATCATTCCGCTGAGCGTGTAGATACGGGACAGCTCGCCCTTGTCATAGCCGCCCGCCGCCCATTTGAGCTTGTCCAAATCGACAGTGTCCGTGACGCCGAAATACTGGAACGGGCATAGGAGCTTACGGTCAATGGCCTCTGGCAGACGAATTTCTGCGGCAATACGGTTGTTGAAATACGGCAGGATGCTCTTGCCGTCCATACGTTCCGGCGTTGCGGTCAGGCCAAGCAATATCTGCGGCTGATAGTAGCCCAGCAATTTCTGATAGGTTGGAGCAGCAGCATGGTGGAACTCGTCCACAATGATGTAGTCGTAGAAGTCGGGCGATGTCTTCTCGGTGAACGCCTGAGAATTGAAGGTCTGAATGGAGATAAACAGATTGTCGATGCTGTCCGGCTTGTAACTGCCAACAAACATCTCGCCAAAGTTGGCATCTTTGAGCACCGCACGGAAGGTGTACATGCTCTGCTTGAGGATTTCTTCCCTGTGCGCCACAAACAGCAGTCGACAGGGTCTGCCGGGATTCTGTTTGCGGAAGCGTTTATAGTCCAGAGCAGAGATCACCGTTTTTCCTGTGCCAGTTGCAGCAACGACGAGGTTTCGCGTATAACCACGGACGGTGCGCTCGGCATCCAGCTTGTCCAGAATCTCCTGCTGATAGGAATAGGGCTGGATGTCCATGGTGTAGATCTCGGCGTTGTTTGTGTCGAAGTACTTCTCTGCTTTCAGGGCGCGTGCAAGACGCTCCTTCTGATCCTCCGTGTAGTATTCAAACTCGCTGGAGTTCCAGTAGCTCTCAAAGGTAGCAGCGATCTTGTCGATAGTCTCCGGCAGGTCCTTTTTTGTGACCTTCACGTTCCATTCAAGGCCGCTGGAAATGGCCGCATTGGAGAGGTTGGAGGAACCGACATAGGCCGTCGTAAAGCCTGTGTCACGGTAGAATACGTAAGTCTTGGCATGAAGGCGGGTACGCTTCGTGTCATAGCTGACCTTGACGAGTGTATTTGGCAGCTTGCGCAGCTCCTCAATGGCCTTTACGTCTGTAGCACCCATGTAGGATGTCGTGATGATGCGCAGCTCTCCACCGTTCTGCGTGAAGGTGGTCAGTTCGTCCATGATGAGACGCAGACCGCTCCACTTGATGAAGGAAATCAGCATGTCGATGCGGTTGCAGGATACGATCTCCTTTTTGAGCTCGGTGAACATCTGCGGCTCGTGAATCGCGCCGGTGAACAGACTGCTCTGGGCAATGGAAGTCTCTGGGCGGATGATCTCGGCTTTTTCATCCAGCGCCAGTACGCTGTTTTTCTTATCGAAAAGCGCAAGAAGCTGCTCGGCCCGCTCTGCAACCGAGAGCGTGTCGAAGCCAGCTTCTTTTGTTTCGGACATGATGGTCGTGATGATACGATTGGCGAGAGCAACCTGCGTGTTCAGATCGCCGCCGTTGTCTTTGAGGTTCTCAAGGCCCTTTTCCACGACCTCAGCCACATATTTTGCCAACACTTTGGACGCTTCCGCACTATCAATGGGCGCAGTTTGAGAGAGCTTGTCCGTGATGGAAAGCTCAGTATCAAGGCCCTTATTTATGATTTGTTCGTATAGTCCAGTGGGAAGCATAAATTTTCGTTTCCGATTCCAATTATTCTTTATTTCCTTTTTTCGAAGGATATTTAACCTTTCATCTTTATACTTAAAGTACTTTGGTCCTTGTACTCGTCGATTGTTACTCAAAAGACACTTTGTCAACGATGGTAATGACCAGATTTCGTCATTGTATTTCACGTGCTTATCATCATAAACTGTGCATATTTCTCCGGAATGCACATTTCCGGTGCAACAAGATTCAATTTTCTCTCCGATAGTAATATTGCACATCGAAAAATGGAACTGAGAAAGTCGTTCCTAGTGCTGTTCGCTGATCTCCTGTACAAGCTTTTTATTCTCTTTTTCCGCTGCTGTCGCCTTCAACTTTTTCAGGCGTTGAGTGTACCCATTGATCTCCGCAATAGCTTCGAGGATAGAATAGGCGTCCTCCGGGGTCATAGCATAGAACTCTCGAATGCGCTTTTTACCGTCAATTTCTTCCGTAGAACGTAGGTCTGGATTCAGTTTGTCCAAGTATAGAATGCAGTTTTTTGTCCGAAAGCGCAGAGTCGACCTCGTATGTAGCATATATGCGGAAGACAAACGGCACTCCACTGCTACGGTTTAGTTCATCCAGTCGTTGCTTTACATCCGCAGCATATCCAATTTTCACATATTCCTTGAAGAACGAACTTGTAAAAACATATATATGTAACCCATAACACTGTCTCCTTATTCTACGTTATCCGTCCACATTTCGCACTGACTGATAACGATATCGATAGCATCTTCATACTCTTCCGGGGGATACTTGTACTTTTTCAGTAGCCGCTTCACCATCTTCCGCATGGTGGCACGGGCTGTTTCTTTTTTCTGCCAGTCGATCGTCCTTTTCTTACGAAGCATTTCTGTGAGCTCCTTGGTCATCTGTACCAAAGTATCGTTCTCATAGAAATCCTTGATGGCTGCCGGTTTGGTGAGGGCATCGTAAAATGCAAGTTCTTCTTGAGTAAGCCCGAGAGAGTCACCGGCCTCAATTTGCTTTCTTATTTGTTCTGCCGCTTCTAACAGCTCCTTAATGACCTCTTCGTTAGTAATCAGTCCACTATAGTAGGCGTTCATGGTCTTGGTGATCATTTCGGAGAATTTCTTTGACTGCACAAGATTCGTTCGATTGAAAACATGCACCTGATCTGCCATCAACTTTCGCAGGATTTCCACGGCGATGTTCTTCTCCTTCATCTTGGAAATCTCCTCCAAAATATTGGGATCAAACAGGGAAAACTTCTCCCCGACGCTCTTGCTGTCGAACAAGTTAATGACGCCTTCGCTCTGAATGCTCGCTTTCAGAAGCTCGTTGATCTGCGCGTTAATCTCCGTAAGGGATAGGGGCTTGCCGCCGTTACCACCGACAGTCAGCTTGACAACGGTAGCACGGACGGCTTCAAAGTACGCCGCCTCCCGGCGTTCCAATTCCGTGGTCATGCTGGAGCAGAGGGACAGCGCCTGTTTCATCAACAAGGCTTCCTTCAGATAAAGGTCTTTGCGATCCTGAATCCTTGGATCCAGCACAAAGTTCGCACCGCCGGAAATTAGTTTTGCCATGGTGAGTGGGCTGCCACCGATAAATCCACTCCAATCGTATCCGTGGAAAAGGTCCTTGCATACCTGCAGCTTTTCTTGGAACTTCGGGTATGCTGTTTTGGCGATGTTCATGTCGCCGTACTTTGACCGGTCGCGGGCAGTGTATTCGTTCATCGCAGCCTTGAGGGCAGAGGCGATGCCAACGTAATCGACAACCAACCCGCCTTCCTTATCCTTAAAAACACGGTTGACGCGGGCAATGGCCTGCATCAGGTTGTAACCATGCATGGGCTTGTATACGTACATGGTCGCCATGCTGGGAACGTCGAAACCGGTCAGCCACATATCCACGACGATGGCGATCTTCATGGGATCATCGTTATCCTTGAATTTGCGAGCAAGTTCTTCCTTATGGCTCTTGGTGCCGATGATCTCTTTCCAGTCCTCCGGGTCGTTATTGCCGCCAGTCATAACTACGCCGACCTTTTCTTTCCATGCTGGACGCATTTCCAGAATTCTGCGGTAGATTTTCATGGCGATCGGGCGGGAGTATGCGACGATCATAGCCTTGCCGGTTAGCAGGTTTGCGCGGTTTGTCTCATAGTGATCCACGATATCCGTACACAGGGAATCGATGGTGGAATCTGCGCCGAGGACGCTCTCCATCTGTCCGAGCGTCTTTTTGCTCTTTTCAATAGTCACGCTATCTGCCTGCTGTTCCAAAACATCATAGGTCTTATCGATCAGCGCCAGCGTCTTTTCGTCAAGTTTCAGGTGGATGACGCGGCTCTCGTAGTAAACCGGGCGCGTGGCTCCGTCTTCAACGGCTTGCGTCATATCGTATATATCGATGTAGTCACCAAACACTTCACGGGTATTGCGGTCTTTGGAGGATACCGGGGTACCGGTGAAACCAATGAAAGTGGCATTCGGCAGAGCATCGCGGATGATGCGGGCGTTGCCGATCACAATGCGTGCCTCGGTTTCGCCTTGCGCGTTCTCGCTCATGATGACTTTTTCATCCATGCCGTACTGACCACGGTGCGCCTCGTCCGCCATGACAACAATGTTCCGGCGGGTGGACAGCGGCTCTTCGCGTTCCTCAAATTTGAACATGGTGGTGAAGATGATGCCGTTGGCCGTGCGGCCTTCCAGTAACTTTTTCAGGTGGACTTTGCTCTCAGCCTGTACCGGCGTCTGGCGCAAGAATGCTGCGCACTTGGCAAACTGTGAATACAGCTGATCGTCAAGGTCGATGCGGTCAGTCATGACAACGATGGTCGGGCTCTCCAGCGCTTCTTGCAGCAGGTGAGCATAGAACACCATGGACAGGGATTTGCCGCTACCTTGGGTATGCCAGAACACGCCACCTTTACCATCGGTGGTCGTTGCGACCTGCGCTTTGGCAACGGCTTTCCTTACTGCGAAGTACTGATGGTATCCGGCAAGTATTTTGAACTCCTTGCCCTGCTCCACGGAGAAGCATATAAAATTCTTGATGATGTCCAGCAGGCGTTCCTGCTGAAACATGCCTTCATAGAAGGTATCGAACTGTGCGTATGCGGTATTTTCGTAATTGCCGTCCTTAGTCTTCCATTCCATGAAACGGTCAAGGCCGGAGGTGATGGTGCCTGCCTTGTTTGTGGTCAGGTCACTGATAACACAGATGGCGTTGTAGTTGAACATGGAGGGAATGTCCTGCATGTAGTTGCGGATCTGGTTGTAGGCGTTCTCGGCGTTGACCTCATCCTTCGACGGGGATTTCAGCTCCATGAGCACCAGCGGCATGCCGTTGATGAACAGGATGATGTCCGGGCGTCTGTTGTTTCCGTTCTCTATGTAGGTGAACTGATTGACGACGTAAAAGCTGTTTGCCTTCGGGTGCTCATAGTCGATCAGCTTGACGAGAGTGCTGCGCTCTTCGCCCTTGTCAAAATACTTCACCGTCAGGCCGTTCTGCAAGTAGTCCATGAAGGTCATGTTTTTCTGCACGAGGCTGCCGGTGTCAAATGTGCGCAGCTTCGCTATGGCCTCCGTGATCGCGTCAAGAGGCAGACCCTTATTCAGTTTCACGAGGCTGTCCATGAGGACGCCGTCCAACAACGGGCTGCTGTAGTCGCGCTCCATGTCCGGTGCATAAATGTGGGCATAGCCCATGTTTTCGAGCAGCTCTATAACGGCTTGTTCGAACATATCTTCGGTGAAGTGCATGGTGTGCCTCCAAAATCACTTTTTACAGATTTTTATATTTTAATAATTAGTTGCTCTCTCGCCATATCGCCAGTAGGATTAAGCAACCGTTCTGTAATTTTATCTGAATAATTCTTGCTTTGAGATGCACTGTACCTTGGCTGAAATGCCCGTAATAGTGATCTTCGTATACTACTTCGTATGGATTGTTTGCTTTTCCAGTCAACAAAACCAATTTGCGTTGTAATGTCAGCCTCGAGTTGATCTAAAAAGTCCTCGGATATATTGGGAATAACCGAATAAATCACTTTTCGAACATCCGGTTCTATGTCATTATATTCAGGCGCAGAGGGGATATCTGCAGTGTTATTAAACGCCTCAAACTCGGGTACGCCTGTATGCGATGAAAGTTTCTTCTGCTGCAAATACACCATCTGGTGTTCTAATTCCGGGAACATGGTGGCTTCATTTATGTTGAAAAAGTCAAGATCTTCCCGAATCTGCGCTTTGTGCTTGCTCGGTATAACAAAATAGTTTTCGTCAAACTCACCATTTAAGGGCATGTACGATTTCTGAACTTGCCGGTCGCCAACACTCACACTATTGTTCTGGATTCGCAATGCTGTTGGCAAAATGAACGCTCCGCTTTGCCGTATCAACCGATCATTGCTATGAGTTGAAACAATAAAATAGCTTTTCTGTATGTATTTAATGAATAGACTGTAGTCGTTTTCGGATAACAATCCGTATTCCGAATCATCAATTACTTTGTTATGACTGAGGTTGGACAACAGAGATTCTACGGTCATGGTGTCATCAATTTGTATGAACGGAAGTGTCATCGCAATCTTCACGCATAGTTCATTGACTGAATGCCAGGGTGCGTGTTTATAAAAGATAGCACCATCCTTTTCTTCTTGCTTAAACCTTTTGTCCTTTCCGAGTTGATATTCAACCTTCGGCGCTGTAGCAAAATATAGGGCTACTAAAGGGTTTAGTGTTACATCGAGCAAACGGGTCCCTAACCCATAATGCTGTAATTTCGTAAGCGTTTCGAATTCTGTCAGTGTACGAAATTCAAACGGATTTTGTCGAATTGCATTCTGAATCATCGTGTATTCGCTATTTAGCTTATTACCTCGAAAAACATTAGGGATAACAGGCCACACAGCATTACTTTGCCCTCGAAAGAACCACTGATAATCCCCTAAGCCCAAGGCATCTTGTTCCTGTTTCATGCTCATTATTGCTGAAATGTATTTTTCAAGCGATGTTATCTCTTTCATTTATATGATCCTTTCTTTGAGGAGCTAAACGATAATTTAGCGGCTTAAATCTCTACGTTTGAAACGTCGAGTTCGCCCGTCATAAGACGCGGGAGCAAAGCATCACGCGCAGCAGCTAATTTTTCGGACTGAACACGGTTTTCTTGCATGGCTCGGTACATTGGAGCGACCAATTCTTCAAAACTGGCCAAGGTCGCCTCGTCAGGTATCTGCAATTCCATGGCATT
>JAGHUH010000029.1 GCA_018064925.1 Candidatus Cacconaster stercorequi
GCCAAGGACGGCATCAAGCAGTTGTCCAAGTCCATGGATAAGGGATTGGATAAGTGGAACGAGTATGTAACGGCAAAGAAAGACCCGGAGCAGCTATTCACAGCATCCAAGATCGAATCGGAAAAGCTGGCCATCGCTGCCGGCCTGGTCAAACCTGAATTCTCGGAAGAAATTGGGCCGGACAAGGGAGATGCGATTACCAGTGAAAATGGCCTGTTAGGGATGCTGCAAAAAGCGAATAACGGTAAGGCGATTTCCAAGGAAGCGGCGGATAATATTCACAAGGTCATGGCGGCTGGAGAAAAGAACCGTGAGCTGCTGAGCAATGCCGTGCAGAGCAAAAAGGAAGGCGAGCTCTTTTGGACAGGCGATACGGCGATCCAGTCCATTGTGGCTGCCGAAACGCTGAAGCAGGTGATTCAGAATGGCGGACAGCCTTTTGCCGAATATGTTGGTGGATTTGAAAACTTTTTGGATTTGCTTGGCGGTAAGGACTTCCCCGATGCATGGAGAAACTTGACAGAGATTTCCAACGATGTGAAATATGCGTCCAATGTTGCGCATGACGGGGCATTTTTTGCAAAAAATGTTCTCAGTGAGAATGGCTTGAAAAAAATGGCCAATTCTGTCAGCGAAAAGTTTCCTGATTATCTTCACAAAGTGACGGATGAAATGTCTAAAGACGCACAGGTAAAGGAACATAGCAAAACTTACAGCGCAAGCAAACAATACAAGCAGCCTGCAAAGACTTCAGTAGCGGCAATGTGAGCGTCAAATCATGAGTAAGATAGCCGAGGCATACGCCTCGGCTATCATCATTTTTGTGCTGTACTTTTCATTTACCGGTGGGAATAAGGCGTGCGGACAAGACCTTATCTGAAACCGCAGGTCACATGGCGTAAATGCTGCTGAAGCGGAGGTTATTTGTCGGAACATTCATTCGACTTTCAGAAATCTGGCATTATCTTCCATATTTCGCTGCGTCTCTTTATCGAAAAGGTGGATCTGCGCGGTATCCAGGTCAAATCTGACCATGCTGGGCCTTTGTGTGGCGCCATCAGAAAATTGTGCATTTGGCACCACGGCCACAATTTGGTAATCGCTGGCAGTCAGATGCAGGTGGTATTCCTCGCC
This sequence comes from Candidatus Cacconaster stercorequi, assembly GCA_018064925.1. GTDB lineage: Bacteria > Bacillota > Clostridia > Oscillospirales > Oscillospiraceae > Vescimonas > Vescimonas stercorequi. Next base: position 1,135 of record JAGHUH010000029.1, read on the forward strand.
CATCATCTCCACCATGTTGATCATTGCTTCCGATCCGCCCGAGCCAATATGGATGTGGTGGGGGCGAATACCCGCGATGATGTCCTTTTCCGCAATTCCGGCACGGCGCAATGCCTCCTGCCGCACATCCGGCAGACAGTACAGTTTTCCCAGAATTTCCACATAATATATGTCACCGCTTCTTACCAGTCTGGCATCGGGGAAAAAATTCATGGGTGGCGTACCGATGAAGCTTGCCACAAAGAGGTTGGCTGGATGCTGAAAGACCTCCTGCGGCGTGCCGATCTGCTGGACAGAGCCTTGGCGCATGACGACAATGCGATCGCCCAGCGTCAGGGCCTCCGTCTGATCGTGGGTCACATAGAGAAATGTGGCGTGGAGCTTCCGCCGCAGTCGGATCAGCTCTTCACGCATCTGGTTACGCAATCTGGCATCCAGATTGCTGAGCGGCTCGTCCATCAGAAATACCTGTGCCTTGCGGACGATTGCCCGACCGATGGCCACGCGCTGACATTGTCCGCCGGACAGGGCGTGCGGTTTTCGGTGAAGATAGGGCGTGATATCCAGCAGTTCCGCCGCTTGACGCACACGAGCGTCGATGGCATTCTGGGACATCTTTTTCATTTGCAAGGGAAATGCCATGTTTTCGTAGACCGTCATGTGCGGATAGAGCGCATAGTTTTGGAACACCATGGCAAGGTTTCGCTCTTTCGACTCTACATTGTTCATGAGCTTGCCGCCAATATACAGCTCACCATCGGTAATCTTTTCCAGTCCTGCCACCATACGCAGTGTGGTGGATTTACCGCAGCCGGATGGGCCCAGGAGCACCACACACTCCCCGTCCTGAATGGTCAGATCAAAGTCCTGCACGGCCACGACATCTTCTGCCGTGCGTGATCCGGAATAAACTTTGCGAAGATGCTTCAAGATGACTTCTGCCATGGTCTTATCCTCTTTTCTCTGTTTAATATGGCAAAAGCGCCTATAACGACGATGGGCAGCAGATAGAGTACGCTTCCGGCATAGGGCGCGGGAAAGTCCGGCTGTGCCAGCAAGACAGACAGCGGCTGATGCTCCGTCAGCAGTACCGTGGGAAGCTCTACCACACTCCAGCAGTCCAGAAAAGCAATGCCCGCAGCGATATACAGCGGATAGCGCACCTGCGGCAGATAGATTTTTCGGAAGATGACCCACTCACTCGCTCCGTCCAGCGAAGCGGCTTCCGCCTGTTCGTGCCCTACCTTCTGCATCTGACGCGCCAACAGGAACACGCTCAACGGAGAAAAGATGCCCGGCAGGATGACAGCCAGACGGGTATGCAAGATCCCCATCGACCGGCATATCAGGTAGTCCGGCAGCAGCATCACCTGGCAGGGCAGGAGCGTCAGCAGGCAGTAGGCGAGATATACGCCCTGTCGCACCCCACCGCGCCACCGGGCCAGTGCGTAGGCCATGGGAAGCGAAACCAATAGCTGAAGGGCGACAATGGGCAGCGTCAAAAGGAGAGAATTGCCGTAACCCTGCCAGTAATCGCTCGAGCGCCATAATGTGGAAAACTCCGGAGCAGCCCAAATGAGCAATGCACCCAGCGGGAGCAGAACAGCCAGGCACAATGCGCCTTTGCATAGTGCTTTCATTCCTCCACATCCTTTCCGCAGTGATTGGCCAGAAGAAACAGCGTACCGATTACCGCAATCACGGCCAGTGTCAAGAGCCACGATGCCTGAGAAAGGTGCGGGATATTCAGCCCCCGGAACATATGCGTCAGGTAATGCTGTATGAGGTAAATACCGTCATAGGGATAGTCGCCGGTGAGCAGATAGATCTCTCGAAAAGCGCGCCACGCAAAGAAAATATCCACCAGCACCGCAAAAAAGACGCTGCTGCAAAGGTACGGCCACTCTACCCGCCGGAGCAGCTGCCACGCCGATGCACCGTCCAACCGAGCACTTTCGATGATTTCCGGAGGAATACGCCTGTGGGCGGCGGATAACAACACCGCATCAATGCCGGTAAGCTTCCAGACCAGCATAGCGGTGAGGATCGGCAAACCTGCTGCCGACGAAAGCCAGTTATCCTGCGTAAATACCCGTTGGCACAGTACCGCGATGGTCGGAGCGGGTAACAGCAGCGGACATAGAAGCAGCACGCACATGGCATAACTCTTGATTTCCAGCCATAGCGCAATGCAAAATCCCAGCAGCAGCGATAGTGATATGCCGCCCAGCAGATAGCAGGCGGTGTTGCGCAGAGCGGTGCAAAACGCCGTTTTTTTCCATAGCACTGCCGGATCTCCGGCAGCAAAGGCGACCCACAGCATAAGTGCAAAGGGGACGGCATATAGCGTCACGGTACCCAGCATACTCGGCGCCAGATAGGCTACATATTTGCGCATCCATTTTCACCCGATTTCACTGAGGTAGAGCGTGGCGCGGTTTTGAATCATCAAAGATGCCTCCTCCACGGTCTTTTTGTCGTCAAAGAATGCGGCAGCTTCCTGGCGGATGATCTCCTGCAACTTCATATTATCGTTGGCAAAGGGATGCTCTTGCGCTACCAAGTCCGTGATCTGTTTCTGATATTTTATGTCCTGAACGGCTTTGACAATCTCCGCGTCTAATACATCCTGCCGGATGGGCAGGGCGTTCAGGGACTTCTGGAACTGTTCCGTCAGTGCACCGCGAATAAACACCCAGGCGGCATCCTTGTTCGTGCTGCTTTCGGAAATGGCAAAGTGCAGGCCATCCGTCATGAAATAGGTACCGCTGCCGCTTTCACTGGGGAAACCGATAAAGGTAAATGGCTCGTTTCCATATTCCTCTGGCAGATGGTGGATGACCGTCATATTCTGGAGATAGGTCAACTCGACCAGATGGGGGATATCCACAGCATTGCGCCCCTCCGGCGGCTGTTCCTTGCAAAATTGCAGATACTCCCGGAAATCGGTGCTGTCAAAGTGGGCGGTGTGGCTGTTCCAGTCGATGAAGGAACCGCTGCTGATGATGGCAAGCCAGAGGAGAAATTCTTTTCTGTCCAGCCACCGGGGAAGCAGGCGCACCCCGTTTCCTTTTTGCGCCAGTAGCTGGCGCATTTCATCAAAGCTCCAATGCGTGGCTCCACCGGTATCAGCATCCTTTACAGTTAGAGTAGCCAGCGAAAATTCCGCCGGCAAGGAGCGCAGCACGCCGTCATGACGCAGGGACGACAGTACCGATGGTACGAAGATTTCCTGCGTCAAGTCGGGATCGGCGTCAATAAAGGGGGAGAGGTCGGTCAGATACGGTGTATCCAGAGGCATGGAAAAGCCGCTCACATCCAGTACATCCGGCCCGTCACCCGCCATCATTTCGGTACACAGCCGGTCATATTCACCGAAGGGATAGACATCCACCATGGCGATGTAGTCCGGATTTTCCCGGTTAAAGATTTCCAGCAGCTTGTCCAGCTCCACCGTTTCTGCGGCGGTGGCAATGTGCAATTCGCTGCAATTGCTGTCCACTTGTTGGCGCGAGACGAGATAGACGGCGTCATTGTCTGGCGACAGACACAGCAGCCGATCCGCATCCAACTGTGCGATGTTGCTGACAAAGCTGGCGGTGAGATTGCATTCGCCCCAGCGCATAAACGGCTTCGTCATTTGTCCGTCAAAGGTGTAGAGAATCTCCCCGTCGCTGAGGAAGCCGTCTTTTCCGCTTGACACACTGATCCCATCGTGATTGGGTGTGTTCTCCGGCAGTGCCATGAAGGTGCCCAGTGCCTCGTGACTTTCCTGTATGGGATAGCAGCCGTTTTTCCCATCCTTCTGCACCCAGAGCCATGTGCCGTTTTCGCTCGTCACCGCGCCGGTGATGTGACCGTCTGTTTTGTAGTGCTGGGCCACGCTGCCATCCGACAGGCGAATGACCCATACCGCCTCATCCGACCAGCAGAGGATTTCCTCGCCGCGCAAGGCCAGAATGCCCTTTAATATCTCCTGACAGCTCAATGAAAAGTCTGTGGTCTTGCTTTTTTTGCAGTTTACATAAGTCGTCACGCAGTAGCGTCCGGAAAAATCCGGGTTTTCCGCGATGCCGTCGGCTGTTGTGTACTGGGGCAGCATCTCACCGATCAGCAGATACACCGTCTTTTCCTGCGCCGCCATGCCGTACACCATGGCAGGCGATTCTTTGCTGTATATCGTGTCCAGCGTCTCCACGCTGTTATCCTCGCTGTGCCAGATCCCCAGCGCCTCATAGCTGGCCACATAGGTGCCGTGATCGCTCTGCGCCAGTGCCAGTACATTGCCGAAGTCCGATGGCAGATCGACGGTTTTCTTTGTCCAGAGCCAGCGGGTGTGCTGCGTGCCGCAGGCGCAGAGGGACAGGAGCATCCCCATCGTCAGTAAGGCGGCTATGATTCGTTTTTTCATCGCGTTTCTCCTCTCAGCCCAAGCCGCTGTGATTGAGGGCATACCACCATGACTCCAGCGTATCGTTGGCCATGGCTCCATAGATGCCGTCGTACATCTTGGGCGTGCTTTCCTCATCAAAATAGCCAAAACCCTCACAGCGCAGCGATTGCGGATTGAGCCACAGCACATAGGCGGTATCATCCTCCATCAGCAGATACACCCGCGCCGTGCCGCCGTTGAACACGGTATATTCCCCGGAAAAATCGTTGCAGAAACAGCGCCGGATGTCTTTTCCAACGCCTTTGACAAATTCGCCCTCATGCAGTTCATTCAGCACCTCCGGTGCGATGCTTTCCACCATGCGGGCATAGGCGGAGGCTGCCGAGCGCGACATACCGGGCCAGTACTCCTGCAGGCTCTCCCGAGCGTCCAGCAGATAGATTTCGCCGCTTTTATAGTAGCTGATCTCCTTGCTGTGACCGGTCAGACCCTTGCATTTGTAGCGATAAATGTCATGCTGTACGCCGTTATTCAGATAGTCGTAGTTGCTGTCCACCTGCACGGTGTCCTCACCGATGAAGCGGCGCATATCCTGCCGCGCGATCTCACTGCGCGTCAATTTTCCTCCGGCAAATGCGCCGACGCACAGAGATATACACAGTGCGCACGCAATCAGCAATGATTTCCATGGCCAGTGACGGTGGCGGTGGGAAATCTTGGCCATGGTCAGTTCTTTGACGCGCTCCGGGGATGCCGCTCCGTCAGACGGCAGCTCCATCAGCGGCTCCAATTCTCCCAACAATTCAGAAATTTTCACTTGCATTCCCGGCATCCTCCTTCCGTCAATCTTCCGCGTAGCTTCTCCCGTCCACGCATCAGGCGTATTTTTATGTTGGAAACGCTTAACCCCATTTCATTTGCGATGGTGTTGACGCTTTGACCATAGTAATAGTGGCGCAGAAAAATTTCCCGATCCGGCACTTCCATGGCCAGCACCGCTTCCCGTACCGCTTGCGTCCGTTCCTGTTTTTCCACTTGTCCCTCGGGTGTGTCCGTATCGGGAAGCAGCAATATATCCTCCTCCAGCGGCAAGTCATGGGTTTGCGTGCGGAGTCGGTTCAGGGCGGTGTTTCGCGCTACGGTGCCAAGCCAGCTTTTCACGCTTGCCGTACGGAGAGTGGAGGCACGGTTCCATAGCGCCACAAACACATCGGCGGTAATCTCCTCCACATCAGAAGGCGGCATTGCCTTGCCCACGATCTGCCGGATAATAGCGCTGACATACGGCGTATAGATATCTATAAGCCATGCAAGCGCCGTCTCCGAGCCGCGCCGCAGCTCTTTTATCGCTCGTTCTTCCCGCAAGACCACCACCTCCTTTTTTTCAGATTGTCCCGTTCACTATTATAGACACAATCCGGCACGGTTTGGTTACAGAAAAAGGGGAGATATGCTTTTTGCACCAAAAATCAGCGCCCTTTGCACAAAATCAAAAGCTCTGCGCTCACATTCTCCTACTTGAAGTTTGGATAGGTCCAAAAGAAACATAAATCCGAACCCTTCACCGCTTGGCGGTAGGTTCGGATTGGCGTATGTGCTGTGTAATGAAACTTTCATGGCGCTCCGAAATTAATAAAATACCAACAGTCAACTTTACAATTTGACTGTTGGTATTTTGGCGCTTAATTTACTTACTCAGCGGCAGAATACCGAAGAGTACCAGCGGCTCGGTGCCATTGTTTCGGATGCCGTGGGTATGATGTTCGGGGCAGTACAGACGCATACCGGGAGTTAGGGCGTATTCCACGCCGTCATCCATGCACACGCCGGTGCCGGATACTACATAAACGATCTCACAATCGCCCTCGTGGGTGTGCAGCCCGATGGAGGAGCCCACCGGCAGGGTGCACTGCAAAATCTTGCCCATGCTGTCGGCGTAAGCGGCAATGTGCGCCTCGCCCTCGCCGCCCTTGAAGTGGGGCACGACCTTGATTGGCATTTCATCAAAGTTAAGAATCATAAGGTATTCACTCCTTTTTATCGTGAAAGTCAACGTTTTTTTCAGTTCAGGAAATCCTTCAGTTTCTTGCTTCTGGAGGGATGGCGCAGCTTACGGAGCGCCTTGGCTTCGATCTGACGGATGCGTTCACGCGTCACATTGAACTCCTTGCCGACTTCTTCCAATGTGCGGGTACGGCCATCCTCAATGCCGAAGCGCAGCTTCAGTACCTTTTCCTCGCGGGGAGTCAAGGTGCTCAACACATCCACCAACTGTTCCTTCAGCAGGGTGAAGGATGCCGCCTCGGAGGGCTCGGAGGCGCCTTCATCGGGAATGAAGTCACCCAGATGAGAATCCTCCTCCTCACCGATGGGAGTTTCCAGAGAAACCGGCTCCTGTGCGATCTTCAAAATATCACGCACTTTTTCCACCGGCATATTCATGCTTTCGGCAATCTCCTCGGGAGAGGGATCGTGTCCCAGCTCCTGCAGCAACTGACGGCTGACGCGGATGACCTTGTTGATGGTTTCCACCATGTGGACGGGGATGCGGATGGTGCGAGCCTGATCGGCGATGGCGCGGGTAATGGCCTGACGGATCCACCAGGTGGCGTAGGTGGAGAACTTGTAGCCCTTGGTATAGTCGAACTTCTCCACCGCCTTGATAAGACCCAGATTTCCCTCCTGAATCAGATCCAGAAACAGCATTCCGCGGCCCACATAACGCTTGGCAATGGAAACCACCAGACGCAGATTGGCCTCAGCCAGCTTCTGCTTGGCGGTTTCGCCCTTTTTCTTGGCTTCCTTGCACTGTGCCAGCTCCTCGTCGGACAGCACTTCGCCGTTTTCTGCTGCCTCATCCATGCGAATCTGTGCGGCGTTGCCGTTAGACATGGCGGTGGCTAACGCGATCTCCTCGTCGGCAGTCAGCAGAGCGACCTTGCCGATTTCCTTTAGATACATACGGACGGGATCGTCGATGTTAAAGCTGTCCACCAGTGTATTGGGGTCAACCAGTTCTTCCTCCTCGATCTCGGCGATTTCCTCCAGTGCAGGCTCGCTTTCCTCGGGGACTTCGTTGATAAAGGTTTCTGTGGAGACCTCGATGCCCAAAGTTTCCAAAGAGTCATAGATGTGGTCCATCTGATCGCTGTCCAGATCCATTTCGTCCAGCACATCGCTGAGATCACTGGCCTCCAGCTTGTTCTTCTTTTTCCCCTTGACAAGCAGATCGCGCAGCTTTTCGTGGCTCTGGATCAGAGAAGCCGCCGGCAGGGAAGCGATGGTCTTTTCATCCAACTGCTTGTTGCCTTTGCTTTTTTTGCTCTCACCTGCGGTGGGAGTTTTGACCGCGTTATTTGCTAAAAACTGATCGGCCATTGCTTCCAGTTCAGCGGCGGTGTATTTTTCACTCATGTTGCTTTCCTCCATAACCCTTTTTTCCTTTGTACTTGTCCATGGCGGCCACCAACGGATCCACGCCGTCGGTTTGGCTGCGCTTATCATATTCCTGCCGGATGACATTCAGATAGTCCTGTAGTGCCTGCAAGGCGTTGCTGAGGGATTCCGGCTTTTGCAAAATGGTGGTCAGATGACTCATTTCCTCGCTCTTTAGCTCCGCACCCAGTGCGGCCAGACGGCTTTGCGCGCTCATCTGCCGATTGCGCCACAGCAGCGTAAAAATCTTTCCCAGCATGGGGGACGAAAACTGACTTTCTGTCAGCGGGGGCTCGGTGGGGAACAGACTGTCATCCAGCATCAAGAGGCGGATGATGCCTTCCTCGGCCATTGCGCTGCGCAGATTCTCATAGCGGATGCTGTGTTCCTGGGGCTGCAGCGTTGCGGAAGGATTTAACTCACGCCGTTCTTGCTGATGCTTTTCCTTGGAAATGCGGCGCTTAAAGGCGCGCTGCACCTCCAGCTTCATGGCCTCCGGTGTGATACCCACGGCCTGAGCGGCACGAACGGTGTAGACCTCGCGTTCCACGGCGTTTTCCAGCGTACAGAGTACCTCACTGATCTCGCCAGCATAGGCGATACGCTGCTGATCGTCTCGCAGGTCATATTTTCCCGCCACCTGCGCCATGCGGAATTCGATACCGTTCTCGCTGCCGGACAGCAATCGCTCAAAGGCATCGGGCCCATAGTTTTTGATGAAGTCGTCGGCGTCCTGCTTTGTTGGCTGCCCGTCCACCATGCGGTTGGGCAGGCGCAGTACGCGGACAGAGAACTCGGTGTTGTTCAGCAGCTCCAGCGCACGCTTGGTGGCCAATTGCCCGGCGCTATCGTTGTCGTAGCACAGCACCAGTTCCTTGGTGTAGCGGCTCAGCAGGCGGATCTGCTCCCCGGTCAGCGCCGTACCCATGGAGGCTACGGCGTTATCGAAACCGGCTTGGTGCAGCGTGACCACATCCAGATTGCCCTCGCAGAGTATAATGTTGGGGCGTTTGGTCTTCTTGGCCAGATTGAGGCCATACAGTACACGCCGCTTGCTGTATGTAAGAGTTTCCGGGGTGTTGACATATTTGGCACCGTCACCTGAAATGATGCGGCTGCCGAAGCCCACCACATCGCCGCGGACATCAATCACCGGCAGGATCAGCCGATTGCGGAAGCGGTCATAGAATCCGCCCTTCTTATTCTGTACGATCAGCCCGGCGTCCAGCAGCTCCTTCTTGGTATATCCCTTTTGCGTCATGGCATTCATCAAAGCGTCCCAACTGTCCGGCGCGGCACCCATGCCAAAGCGCACAGCCACAGCGCGCTTGATCTGGCGCTTTTCAAGATATGCCCGTACCGCCTCGCCGTCGGGGGATTGCAGGACGCTGTAATAGTATCGCGCAGCATCGCGGTTCAGCGCCAGCAGACGGGCGCGAAGCCGCTCTGTGCCGCTGTGATCCTCCTCGGGGATGGGAATGTTGGCGCGCTTGGCCAGAAAGCGCACGGCATCGGGATAAGAGAGGTTTTCGATATCCATGATGAAATTGATGACACCGCCGCCCTTTTTGCAGCCGAAGCAGTGATAGAACTGCTTGTCCTGCAGCACATGGAAGGAGGGGGTCTTTTCATTGTGGAAGGGACAACATCCCCAATAGCTGCCGCTTTTGCTTTGCAGCGTGACATAACTGCCCACCACATCGACAATGTCGCTGCGTGCTGTCAGCTCATCCAGAAAGCTCTGGGGAAACGGCATGGCTTGACCTCCCTTCCGTAAATTCATCCCACTGCGCAATTCTCTATACATCTGTATACGAAAAAACTTTGAAAACTCCTTTTTTTCCTGCAAATTTTAAAAAAATTTCTCCGTGCCGCAGTTGACACGGAGAAATCGGAGTTACAACTCCACAATGGTGGGCGTATGCCCGGTGTATTTCAGGAAAATTTCCAGCACATCGGCGGTTTTCAGCTTCAACGAGGAAGTGTTGCGGCAGGGATGGCAGCCGAAATACGGGGCCTCCAGCGTCTGGCGGTCGATGGCCAGGTGCACGCGGTGATCGGGATCGTTCATCAGCGCCAGCACGGAGGCAGAGCCGGGACGCACGCCCAACAGCTCCTCCATATCTTCGGCGGTGGCAAAGCTCAGACGGGACGAGCCGATCTGCTTGGAAAAATCCTTGGTGAGAAAGTGCTTGTTACCCGGTAGGCACAGAAGATAAAACGAGCTGCGGTTTCGCGGTGTCAGCACCAGATTTTTGCAGATGTCCACATCCAGCACCTTGCCGATCTCAACACAGTCGTCCATGGTCTGCGCCTCGTCGTGATCTACCCGTTCAAAAGGGATGTGCAGCTTTTCAAGCAGTGCGTAGGTGTTTTCCTCCACCGCCTCGCGGGGATTGGTGGGGGCTTCGTGAAATACGGGAGAGATATTCAGCATGGTCTCACGCCCTTTCCAGCAGCTTTTCGCCGGCGCGGAAGATATCACCGGCGCCGACGGTGAGCACCAGATCACCGGGACGGATGACCTGCGCCAGTGTGTCGGCGACCTTGTCCAGACTGGAGCAATAGATGGCGCCGGGAATTTGCGCGGCAAGATCCTGGGAGGAAATACCAATGTCGTTCTTCTCGCGGGCAGCGTAGATCTCGGCCAGAATGGTCACATCCGGCAGCTTCAGCTCCTGCACGAACTCGTCAAACAGTGCCTTGGTGCGGGTGTAGGTGTGGGGCTGGAAGGCGCAGATCACGCGCTCGTAGGGCATGGTGCGGGCGGTGGTCAGCAGGGCGTGCAGCTCGCCGGGATGGTGGGCATAGTCATCGTACACCTCGGCGCCATGGAAGGAGCCCTTGTGCTCAAACCGTCGTCCGGCGCCGTAGAAGGTGGCGAGGCCGCGGGTCACGGCGCCGCCGCTGATGCCCAGCACATAGGCAGCGGAGGCGGCAGCCAGCGCATTGAGCACATTGTGCTTGCCGGCCACCTTCAGCTCAATATGACAGTAGAATTCACCATGGATCACCACATCAAAGGCAGGGCAGCCGTCGTGGAACGATACATTCTGCGCCACACAGTCGGCGGTCTGATCCGTTACGCCGAAGGTGAATACGGGATGCGCCAGTCCCTTTACGGCCTCGCGGGCACCGGTGTCGTCGGCATTGGCGATCACATACCCCCGCTGGGGTACCAGATCGGCAAAGGCGTGGAAGGAGTGTTCAATATCGGCAAGATCCTTGAAGAAATCCAGATGATCCTCCTCCACATTCAGAATCACTGCCACGGTGGGGAAGAAATTCAGGAACGAGTTGCAGTATTCGCAGCTCTCCAGAATGATGGTCTCGCCCTTGCCCACACGGTAGCCGGAATGCAGCAGCGGCAGCGTGCCACCGATCATCACGGTGGGATCGGCATCGGCAGCCATAAAGATATGGGTGGCCATGGAGGTGGTGGTGGTCTTGCCGTGCGTACCGGAGATGCACACGGCGTTGGGGTACTGCTGCATGATAGCACCCCATGCCTGAGCACGCTCGTATACGGGGATCCCGCGGGCGATGGCGCCGGCAATTTCAGGGTTGCTGTCGTGAATGGCGGCGGTGCGGATGACCAGATCGCAATCCTTGAGATTTTCGGCGCTGTGGCCGATGGCGACCTCGATGCCCTGATCGCGCAGGTGGCGCACAGTATCGCTCTCGGTCATGTCAGAGCCCTGTACCACCAGCCCCATACCGGCCAATACCTCGGCCAGCGGACACATGGAAACGCCGCCGATACCGGCCAGATGGACGCGGGCACCGGGGCGCATAAAGGTTTGAATATCCATAGTGGGATGCATCATACGAAATTCCCTCCTGATAAAAGCACAGCTTTTGCTAAGATTGCATTTTTATATTTTGTATATTATAATACGAACACAAAACAAGTGCAACCGCCTTTCGCGGGATATTGGGCAGGAACTGGGATAAAATTTGGCGCAGGGGAGGTGGAGCGATGCTCCCGAAATCGGTAAGCGAGGTATTGCAGCATCTGGAGGAAACGGGCCATCAGGCGTATGCCGTGGGCGGTTGTGTGCGGGATTTACTGCTGGGTCGTCAGCCGGATGATTGGGATATGACCACCTCCGCCCTGCCGGAGGAGACCATGGCACTGTTTGCAGGCCATGCCATCCCCACCGGCTTGCAGCATGGGACGGTAACGGTGCGGTGGAAGGAGACATCTTTTGAGGTAACCACCTTTCGTGCCGATGGGCCGTATGCGGACAATCGCCATCCCAGCGCGGTGTTTTTTTCCACGAAGCTCTCCGAGGATTTGAAGCGCCGTGACTTCACCGTCAACGCCATGGCGCTTTCCTCGTCCGGCGAGCTGACGGATTTGTTCGGCGGTCAGGCGGATCTGAAAGCGGGGATCATCCGCTGCGTCGGAGACCCGGATGCGCGCTTCCGGGAGGATGCGCTGCGCATCATGCGGGCGCTGCGCTTTGCATCGGTGCTGGGCTTTTCCATTGCACCGGAAACGGCGGCAGCTATCCGCCGCAACCGTGAGCTGCTGCGCCATATCGCAGTAGAGCGCATTCGGGTAGAAATGGATAAGCTGCTATGTGGACAGCACGCGGCATCGGTGCTGCGGCAGTTCCCGGAGGTGATTGGTGTTTTCCTGCCGGAACTGACGGCAATGGTGGGATTTGATCAGCGAAACTTCCATCACTGCTACGATCTGTGGGAACATACCCTGCACGCGCTGAAAAGCGTGCAGGCACAACCGGTATTGCGCTGGACAATGCTATTGCACGATGTTGGCAAGGTGGAATGCTTTACAGTGGATGGCGGAGGCGTCGGCCATTTTTACGGCCACGATCAGCGAGGAGCGGTAGTGGCGGAAACGATTTGCCGCCGCTTGCGGTTTGATAAGCGGCGCCTTCAGCGCATTACGCTGCTGATCGGTTGGCATGACCGGGATATTCCACGCACAAAAAAGGGATTGCGCCGTGCACTGTATCAGCTTGGCGAGGAGGCGCTGCGCCAGCTCTGTGAAGTGAAGCGGGCAGACAATATGGCGCAGCATCCGGACTTTCGTTGGGTACAGCGGGAGATCGACCGCGCGGAGGAAATTCTGGACGAGCTGCTGGCGCAGGAAAACTGCTTTTCTCTGCGGCAGTTGGCGGTAGGCGGCAGGGACATGATAGCGCTTGGGCTGCGTGGCGGCGCCATCGGTGCTATGCTGAACAGCCTACTGGAGCAGGTAGTGGACGGCAATGTGCCAAACGAGCGCGAGGCACTATTGGATTGGGTGAAGAAACGGATATAAACAGCGGTGCGGAGCATCTCCGCACCGCTGTTTTGCCGTCTGGCACAGGGAGCATCTATTTCCACAGCTTCAAATATCCGCTATCGCAAAGCTGCTTGACAAATAGCAGCAACATGGGGAAAAAGATCATCCCGACCACGCCCAGCGTGCAGAAGCCGACATACATGGCCAGCAGTGCTGCCAACGGCGGCAGATTGACCTGAGCGGCCATGATCTTCGGCTCGGTAATGCTGCGCACCAGTGTGATGACGGCGTACAGAGCCAACAGAGCCAGCCCTCGGGGAAAGTTACCGGCAAGCAGGCATAGTGCGCCCCATGGAATCAGCACGGTGCCGGTGCCGAATACGGGGAGTGCATCAATCACAGCGATTAATACTGCCAGCAGCAGGGCGTAATGCTCCCGCAGAAGCAGCAATCCTGCCAACAGCTCCAGAAAGGTGATGCCAATCAGGATGCATTGTGCTTTCAGCCACTTGCCCAGTGTGGTGAGAAGATCGGTTTTAATGCCACGGGCGGTTTCCAGACTATCTGACTGTAATTGTCGGCGGAAAAAGGCCATAACGGATGGAAAACTGCTGACGGTGAAAAAAACAGCTAATGCTGTGGTGGCACAGAACAGAAAGACCTGCGGCAAGGCCGTCACGGCGGCCGACAGCGCGTGGAGACAGGTGCTTGACAGGGAGGTGACCCACTGCGTGAGCTGTGTAGAAATACCGCCCAGCGCGCGATCGATCCAAGTGCGGACGGATGCAGGACAGGCTTGACAAAACCCGTCCAGCCGCTGCTGCAGGTCGTCAATCACCGCCGGAAAGTGCGACAGCATTTGCGGCAGGTATTCCAGCAATTCGTATGCCTGCCGGAGCAATTGCGTGACCAACCACACGGACAACGCCAACAGTCCGCCCACCAAAATCAAAGTGAACACCGCGGCGGTGAAATTGCGTTTGAAATGCAGCTTTTGGCGACAATAGGAAATCACCGGCTCGGTCAGTGTGGCCAGCGCCAGAGCAATTAGAAACGGCAGCAGCCATACAAGGAAGTAGCGCAGCAGCAGCCATCCCAGCAAGATCAGCGACACGACATAGGCCAGACGAATCAGAAAATGTTGTTGCTTTTCGTACAAAAAATAGCTCCTTTCAGAAAATAGGGCTTGTGTTTTTCTTGGTAGTGTGATAAAATGTATACATTACAAGGACAAATGACCACGATGCGCGGAGGAAATTATGGGAAAGAAAACTTACTACATCGTTTCGGCAGAGGCATTGCCGGAGGTGTTTATTAAGGTAGCAGAGGCAAAGCGGATGCTGCAAGTGGGCGAGGCCAACACCGTGGGCGAAGCCGCCAGACTGGTGGGAATCAGTCGCAGTGCCTTTTATAAGTATAAGGATTCGGTGCAGCCGTTTCAGGACATGAAGGCGGGGCAGATTATTACTTTCTATGCGCTGTTGAAGGATATCCCCGGTGTATTGTCCAACTACCTGTCTATTTTTGCCAATTCCGGCGCAAATATTCTGACCATTAACCAGACCATTCCCACCAACGGCTGTGCCGGCGTGACAATCTCCGCTGAAACATCCGATATGACGGAGGATCTGGATGCCATGATTGCGCGGATCTCTGCGGCGGAGGGTGTTCTGAAGTTTGAGATTTTGGCGGCATAATCAAGTATAGGACTAGATGAAAAACAATATGCAGTTCCTCGTGTTGAGAGGGACTGCATATTGTTTTTTTGATGCGCATATATTGGCGGGGAGGGGGGAAAATGCGTGGGAAAGAAGTGGAGCATTCCGGTGTGTGTGGGCGTGACGGTCGCAGTGGGAATTTTGCTGTGGTGGCTGTATGCCCGATTTCCCAATCCGGTCACGGCGATCTTAGCGCCTATTACCGGGAGCCCGTGGGAAACGGGAAAACTGATATTTTGGCCGTACATTGCCGGGGCATTGCTGGAATGGAAAATATCCGGCGGCACTGGCAGCCGCAGCGGGCACTGCATGATACTGGTGCTAATGCCGTTGTTGCTGACAGCGCTGTGTTGGCTCGGCCCGGCGTTCCCGGTGGCGGTGGTGTGGCTTACTGTGCTGTCAGTGGGAGCGGCGCTATATGCGTTTGTCCTGCGGCGCAGATTGTGGGGCGGAGAGCTGCTGTGGTATACGCTGGCAATTTTACTGGGGATTGCCTACCTGCTGTTTACGGTGCTGCCGCCTATGGGTGGGCCGTTTACCGATTCGGCAGATGTATCAGCCATGGGAACCATTCCGTATTAAAAAAACAGCACCTCATAGGGAGAGACTGCGTAAGAAAGTGTCTCTCCCTGCGGCTTTTGTAATCAGCTGGAATGATAAAATTGATAGGACAAATCAAAAATTATATACATATAAAGTGCGCTTCAGATAACAGATTACTATATGAGCCTTTATGTCCATAAAAAAGCACAGACACCTCTCGAGATGAGTGGTGTCTGTGCTTTTTGGAATGAGGTTAGGCCCCCCAACAACCAGATAGAGAAGAGGAAACTTTGTGCTTTACGTAGGTTGCTCTGCTATGGCCAAAATACCAGCGATAACGCATAGCACTATTTGCGATGTTTTTTCATGGTATACCGCTCCCCTTAAAACGGCAACGAGATATTCATATTTCCGTTTTCTGTTTCTTTAATATACTACTTGCATTTGCGATAATTGCTATTGATAGCGTCATAAAAAGTGTTAAAAGAATATTTGCAAGTTTTGCTGGCATCGGCGCTTGCACGATTGGCTCATAAAACCAGCATAATGTTACAAGAATGAGGATTGTAATCGAACAAGAAATGATGTTTTTCGCATTTTTCTCGATATTTGTTTTCATGATAATCCTTATGCTCCCTTAAAAGAAGTAGTTGTGATAATAATAAATGGAGGATGATGCAGAACCAGTACAATTAGTTGCGGGGTAAAAGTACGCATAGCACCTGTAAACTCGATCTATTGTGGAAGAATCTTCGTGTTCGTAGTAATTGATCCTGTATGACAGATAAGAATTGTTGTTGGCGGTCGGGTTACTAATAGCCGCCTGAATCAGATTGCCGATTGCAGTGCTAATAAGGGAAGTCAATACCGCTCCGGTTTGGGTGCTACCTTCTGCCTTAAAGAGGTTACCACAAATTCCGTGTTATCGCATTACTGTTATTCTTTCTCTCGAAATATACGGATTCCCGAAATTACGCATACAAATAATAATGTTATTACCCTTATTGCATTCACGGAGATTAAAAACCAGCCTCCATCTATAACAACTGTGGCGTTTCCATATGTAATTTCATAGGCTCCAAATTTCCACAATAGCGCCAAAGTTGCACATAACGAAATCAAGCTGGCTAAAAATATCATGATATCATATTTTTTCAAAAAAACACCCCCCTTCCTATCATTTTACTATTAACCATGTAAACGACGGGAAAGGAGGTTTGGGGACAATTTTTAATAAGTTTTTGTTATTTTGTAGATTTGTCCAATACAATATGCTCTGCTATGGTAAAAATGCTATCTTTATCAAGCGTGGCGGCAATCGAGAAACAAGTATTGTTCTCTTCGTCAAATATCATCAGGATATTGGTATCTGCATCATTAAGCTCTTGATAATAGTCTGCAGGATTTCCGTTAATTTCTGTGTGCTCAAGAATACAACCTTCTCCCGGAATAATCATTGAGGCTGTATTATTTGCCATGTAATAGTACTCAAAGACAAATCCTTGCCCGGTTATGTTATTCACATATACCGATCTATATAAGTCCTTATCATAAAAGATTTCTGTTTGCTCGAACCCAGTAGGTATCCAATCAAGTCCATACATCGGCAGACGCTCATCTGCCGTCTCAGAAAAGAACCGATAAATCATGCTATTTTCATATATTTCTCTTGCCCACTGTACTACAGCTGCTCTCGCTGTCGGACTTGTTGCCATTACTGCGCCGAAAGTAATCGTTACCGTAATGATGATAGCAGCAGCGAAGCGCAACATTTTATGCCATGTCTGACGCTGCTTTTGCCGATGCAGCAACTTTTCCATTTTTGCCAAGAAGTTATCTGAGAAATCATGCTCACATTCAGCTTTTGGCGGAAGGCTATTTAGCATGGACTCAGCGACCAGCTGTGCAGCAACTTTCAAAACGTTATCATTGAACATAGCATTAGTCGGCATGAATCATGTCACCTTCTTCCATTCTTTCTCTAAGACTGTTTTTTGCGCGTGTTAATTGCTTTTTCATTGCCGCATAGGATACACCAAATGCAGCGGCTAATTCTTTGGTAGTATAGCCGTTATAATAACGCAAAAGCAATATCTCGCGAGAATGTACCGGTAAGCCGGCCAGAGCATCAGCTAACCCATGATCTCCGGGCAGAGGGATTTCTATGCCATGTGCCGCTTCGTTGATACTTACTTCTGACTGACGGTTACGCTTTCGCAAAATGTCAATGGCTTTCCGCTCAACTATTAAAACGATATAGGCGCGCGTTTGGGGACATTCTATTTCATCAATTTTTGAAAAATTTTCAGCGATTGAAATAAATGCTTGATGAACAGCATCTTCTGCATCATAAGTATTTTGCAAGAGTTTGTTTGCAACATAAAACATCAATCCGCGGTATGTTTCATACAATGCCGTGAATCGCTGCTTATCTTCTTCGTTCTCTATTATCTGTAAGTAGATAATCACAAAATCCCCTCCCCCTACAAATAATTATATCATTGCACCAAGATAGTGTAAATATGGAGTTGTTTTCATTGGAATTGTGTTAGTCTATTTTGCAATTTAGTCAGGGCTTCCGAAATAAGGTTCAGTTTAGATAAGCCCTCCATATTATTTGATTTGCTTATTTCCGACAGTTCTTCTTGACTTAGCCGAAACAATATGATATATTCTATGTGGGACAGTTGTCCTATATAGAAAGGAGGGCACTTATGCGAACAAAAAGCACGGAAAAAGCCAATGCAATAGTAGAGTTTGTTGACGCATTTTTTGAGCATAATCGTCGGTCTCCGTCTATTCGTGAAATCGAAGCCGGTACGGGAATACCCCGTCCCACCGTTCAGCGCTATCTTGTGGATATGGATGATAAAGGGCAGATTGAATATGACGGCAGCAATATCATCACGGAATATATCCGCAGAATTACCACGCAGAATATCGTTCGGTTGCCGATCTCTGGCGCTATCCCCTGCGGTGAGCCGCAGAGCGAGGAAGAATGGAAGGGCGATTTCGTGGAGTTCCCGGCAAGTCTGCTCGGAAACGGCGACTTTTATATCCTGATGGCAGACGGTGATTCCATGACCGATGCAGGAATCGGCAAGGGTGATTATGTTATCGTTCGCCGCACTAACAGCGCCGAATTCGGCAAGATCGTTGTTGCCCTCGATAATGAGCAGCGGAACACATTAAAACGGTTGGCGTTTGACACGAAAACCAAGCGTCCATATCTGCATCCCGAAAACAAGAAATATAATGACATTTATCCCGATACGCTTTCCATTCAGGGCGTGGCGGAAATGGTGATCAAGAATCTGAAATAGAACGGAGAAAGAATTGAAGAGACAAAATGACGGCAGAAAGAGTATGCCAAAGCTGAATTGCCCCTATTGCGGCAAACGGTTTGCGGACGTTCCGAACGCACAGTTCAAAAACAAGAGCCAGCTTGTAACGATAGATAAAATCAGCGCTGACGATTTTATCCTGGAATGCCCGCACTGCCATAAAAAAGCAGGGCTTCATATTGACAATATTAACTGCATCAATACGACGATTCGTGTACCGTATCTGGGTACTGTAATCTGCTGAAATCCATCCTCCCGGCTGTGAATTCGGGAAGCAAGGGTCGGAATGAAACAACGGTTTTTACCGCTGTTTTGTTCCGGCTCTTTTTATTTTCAGAAATACGGTCAAGAGCTGTAAAAGTCGGCAGCTTGTCAAATAGAAAAGCGTTTAACGATGTCCGCATTGTTCGGGGTGTTTCTATCAGATAATCCGTATTTTACACAGGTCTTGAACTGTGAAAAATCGGTCAAAAATGCCCTGTTTACAAAAGTGAAGAAAAAACAAGCTGTTTTCTGAAAGGAGCGTGAGAATATGAAAACAGGACTGAAAAAGTCACAGAAAATAACGGAGATATTCTTTGATGAAGCAAGTCGGTGGATCACGGTGAATACCTACAACACAGACCTCAAAAGGAGGCTGTCCTCTTATGCTGAAAAGCATCCCGATCTGTGTCGGCAAACCGACGATACAGAGGATGGCGGTCTCTCTTTTGAGATTGTAAAGGGGCGGTTTTGCTTTCGCCTGACCGAGCCGTACAGCGATAAGCGACGGGCAGCGGCAAGTGAGTATGCGAAGAAGCAAAACAATCCGCTGCGCAATCGAAAAGTTTAGGCGGGGTGCAGGGTGCCCTTTTCAAAGGGCAGCTCTGCCGGGGGAGCAACCGCAGTTGTTGGGGCAGCGCCCCATCGCAGAAAGATTGCTCGCCGTCGGATATGGCGAACAATCTTTGCATGCGACACGCCCCCTCGGAGAGCCCACTGACATCTTTGCAGCTCCGCTGAAAGTGTCACAGTGGGTTACGCACTTTGAAAAGGTGCGTAACAAAGAACGCACTATCTCAGATAAATCTATCTCAAAATAGGAAGGAAGTGAAAAGAATGGCGAAAAAGAATTACAGTGTAGCACGGCTGAAGCCGCATTCAAGAGACGATATCGGCAAGTATGAACGGCATAACGAACGTAAGAATGAATCCTACGGCAATATGAATGTTGACCTCAGCCGAACACAGATGAATGTTTCATATAAGAACTGCGGCGATCTGACCTACAATCAGTATCTCGATAAGCTGATAGAGGAAGGCAAGGTCTCCCTGCGTGGACTGAAAGAGGATTCCAAGGTTTTCGATGAGCTATTGCTCGATGTAAACAGCGACTACTTTGAACAGCATGGCGGGTATGAATATGCCAAACAGTTTTATGAGGATGCGTTCCACTTTGCCGAAAAGACATTCGGCAGTCAGAATATCATCTCTGCCGTAATGCACGCCGATGAAATTAACGTAGCCGCTACCGAAAATTACGGGCATCCCGTATATCACTATCATCTGCACGTGGTGGCCCTGCCCGTCGTGGAAAAAGAAATCCGATGGACGAAGCGGTGCAAGGATCCGGCGCTGGTCGGAACGGTGAAAGAAGTCATCCAGCAGGTCAGCCACTCGAAGAAATGGAAGTCAGAGAAGCTGCTCGATGAGAATGGCAACCCCGTTTACAAAGAAAACGGAGATCCCGTCCTTGTGAAATCGTACAGTATCTTGCAGGACAAGTTCTTTGAATATATGAGCGGTGCAGGATATGAGGATTTTGTCCGTGGCGAACGAGGCAGCACGGCGGAGAATCTGACACCGCTGCAATACAAGATTTCCAAGGATCAAGAACGGTTATCTGAATTGGAGCAGAAAATCGCAGATGAGCAGATACGGTATGACAGTAACCACGGTGTTTACAAAACTTATTACGAAATTGAACATATGGGAAAGAAATCGTTGACGGGAAAGATTACTATTCCGAAGGAAGATTTTGACGCGCTGACGAAGCTTGCTAAGGAGGGTATCGGAAGCAGGTCGCGAATCATGGAGTTGGAGGACAAAAATGCACGGCTGTCACAGCGGATATGGACTTTACAGGGTTCGGTAAACCGCCTCCAAAGCCAGCTTGACGAACTGAGAGAGATATGCCAGCCATATTTGGATGCGCTGAAGCGCTTCCCGGATAAGGTAAAAGCATTCTTTGAGGAATTACTCAAGCCGAAAGAAAAGCCGCAGGAAAAAACTGAGCCGACATCGTGGGATGGTCAGATCCCCCATAGGAAGAAACCAAAATCGAGAGGAGATTGGGAACGTTGAGTGAGAGAGCAAATCGAGTTTTAGATGATATTACGGAAAGATTAAAGCAAATGACAAAGGAAGAACGGCTTGCGTGGTTTGCGGATGATTCATTGCTGAAATTGCAGTTTATGAAAGAAATCAGCGGTACAACGTATATTGCGCGCTGCCATTTTGACGGGAAGTCGGATGAAAGCATCATAGATAAAACACAGAGGATCATTCTGAAAATGAACGATCCTTCAAATTAACGGCGCATTCATTGAAATAATCGGTCGGGTATGGTAGAATACAGACGTCCTATGATTCTTATCATATCCGGCTGAGGAAAGGAGTTTTATGAATAGAATCAATCAGTCGGACAAAATCACTGCCCTCTACTGCCGCTTATCCCGTGACGATGAGCAGGAAGGCGTGTCGGGTAGTATCAAAAATCAAGAGTTACTATGTAAAGGGTGGTTTCACCCACCTAATACATATGACTGCGGCTCATTTGTGGTGAATTGAAAAGCAGTTATAGGAAAGGAGAAGAAAAATCCCTTATAACCGCTGAAAATCACACGAAAGGAGCCATTTTTTATGAAATCTCTGTATGAACAAATGGGAGGCACATATCGACAGGAGGGCGATTATCTCATCCCGAACCTGCTTCCGCCCGAAGGCAGCGACACTCCGCTTGGCAAATATGGACGCTTGCGGCGTACATTCTTGAAAGAGCATCACAACAGCATTTACACTGCCATGCTGATGGACGGATCGCTTTGGGATCATCTGCATGAAATCGACCAGTCCTGCAAGGAACGTCTTGACCTTCTTGCCTCTCAGATGGCAGAACAGGAAAATGTAACCGAAGCTTTGAAAGCATCTGATCAGATGGAATGGGTACGTAGCATGAACAGCATCCATAACCGGGCAGAAGAAATTGTTTTGGCAGATATCGAGACCGTCCCAAAATTTGTGTAAACTTCCATGAAGGTGTAGAATAGAAGCACCGTCATGGAGGTTTAACTATGTCAAGAAAGAATCGCACGCCAGAAGAA